>NZ_FNTD01000004.1:1371666-2057500 GCF_900104815.1 Streptomyces misionensis | reverse complement strand
CTTGCCGGAGGTAGAGCACTGGATAGGCGATGGGCCCTACCGGGTTACTGACCTTAGCCAAACTCCGAATGCCGGTAAGTGAGAGCGCGGCAGTGAGACTGTGGGGGATAAGCTCCATGGTCGAGAGGGAAACAGCCCAGAGCATCGACTAAGGCCCCTAAGCGTACGCTAAGTGGGAAAGGATGTGGAGTCGCACAGACAACCAGGAGGTTGGCTTAGAAGCAGCCACCCTTGAAAGAGTGCGTAATAGCTCACTGGTCTAGTGATTCCGCGCCGACAATGTAGCGGGGCTCAAGCGTACCGCCGAAGTCGTGTCATTGCAGCATATAGCCCTAACGGGTGTTGTGATGGGTAGGGGAGCGTCGTCTGCCGGGTGAAGCAGCACCGGAAGGTAGTTGTGGACGGTTGACGAGTGAGAATGCAGGCATGAGTAGCGATTCACACGTGAGAAACGTGTGCGCCGATTGACTAAGGGTTCCTGGGTCAAGCTGATCTGCCCAGGGTAAGTCGGGACCTAAGGCGAGGCCGACAGGCGTAGTCGATGGATAACCGGTTGATATTCCGGTACCCGCTGTGAAGCGTCAAACATCGAGCATCGTGATGCTAAGGCCGTGAAGCCGCCCTGGAGCCTTCGGGCAAAGGGGAGTGGTGGAGCCGCTGAACCAAGCGGTTAGTAGGTGAGTGATGGGGTGACGCAGGAAGGTAGTCCATCCCGGGCGGTGGTTGTCCCGGGGTAAGGGTGTAGGCCGCAAGGTAGGTAAATCCGCCTTGCATACGGCTGAGACCTGATGCCGAGCCGATTGTGGTGAAGTGGATGATCCTATGCTGTCGAGAAAAGCCTCTAGCGAGTTTCATGGCGGCCCGTACCCTAAACCGACTCAGGTGGTCAGGTAGAGAATACCGAGGCGTTCGGGTGAACTATGGTTAAGGAACTCGGCAAAATGCCCCCGTAACTTCGGGAGAAGGGGGGCCACACCTGGTGAGAACACTTGCTGTTCGAGCTGGGGGTGGCCGCAGAGACCAGCGAGAAGCGACTGTTTACTAAAAACACAGGTCCGTGCGAAGCCGTAAGGCGATGTATACGGACTGACGCCTGCCCGGTGCTGGAACGTTAAGGGGACCGGTTAGCTTCACTTCGGTGGGGCGAAGCTGAGAACTTAAGCGCCAGTAAACGGCGGTGGTAACTATAACCATCCTAAGGTAGCGAAATTCCTTGTCGGGTAAGTTCCGACCTGCACGAATGGCGTAACGACTTCTCGACTGTCTCAACCATAGGCCCGGTGAAATTGCACTACGAGTAAAGATGCTCGTTTCGCGCAGCAGGACGGAAAGACCCCGGGACCTTTACTACAGTTTGATATTGGTGTTCGGTTCGGCTTGTGTAGGATAGCTGGGAGACTTTGAAGCGGCCACGCCAGTGGTTGTGGAGTCGTCGTTGAAATACCAGTCTGGTCGTGCTGGATGTCTAACCTGGGTCCGTGATCCGGATCAGGGACAGTGTCTGATGGGTAGTTTAACTGGGGCGGTTGCCTCCTAAAGGGTAACGGAGGCGCCCAAAGGTTCCCTCAGCCTGGTTGGCAATCAGGTGTTGAGTGTAAGTGCACAAGGGAGCTTGACTGTGAGACCGACGGGTCGAGCAGGGACGAAAGTCGGGACTAGTGATCCGGCGGTGGCTTGTGGAAGCGCCGTCGCTCAACGGATAAAAGGTACCCCGGGGATAACAGGCTGATCTTCCCCAAGAGTCCATATCGACGGGATGGTTTGGCACCTCGATGTCGGCTCGTCGCATCCTGGGGCTGGAGTCGGTCCCAAGGGTTGGGCTGTTCGCCCATTAAAGCGGTACGCGAGCTGGGTTTAGAACGTCGTGAGACAGTTCGGTCCCTATCCGCTGTGCGCGTAGGAGTCTTGAGAAGGGCTGTCCCTAGTACGAGAGGACCGGGACGGACGAACCTCTGGTGTGCCAGTTGTTCTGCCAAGGGCATGGCTGGTTGGCTACGTTCGGGAGGGATAACCGCTGAAAGCATCTAAGCGGGAAGCCTGCTTCGAGATGAGGACTCCCACCCACTTGATGGGGTAAGGCTCCCAGTAGACGACTGGGTTGATAGGCCGGATCTGGAAGCCAGGTAACTGGTGGAGGTGACCGGTACTAATAGGCCGAGGGCTTGTCCTCAGTTGCTCGCGTCCACTGTGTAAGTTCTGAGGCAACGAACGGTTGCCGGCTCAGAGCAGAACGCATAACTACAAAGTGTGCTTGTTCGCTCGAAACCATTAGGGTTTCGGTGGTTATAGCGTGAGGGAAACGCCCGGTTACATTCCGAACCCGGAAGCTAAGCCTCACAGCGCCGATGGTACTGCAGGGGGGACCCTGTGGGAGAGTAGGACGCCGCCGAACAATCTTTGGAGGACCCCTGGTCCCAGCGTTCAGCTGGGACCAGGGGTCCTTTCGTTTTTACAATGCTTGCGGTACCGAAGACAGGAGTCACCATGTCCACCAACTCTCCCGACGACCGACCGGAGCGCGACCAGCGGCGACGGGACAGTGGTGACCGGGGCGACCGCGGCGGCTACCGCGGCGACCGTGGTGACCGCGGTGGCTTCCGTCGCGACGACCGTCGCGATGACAACCGTGGTGGCGGCTACGGCCGTCGCGACGACAACCGCGGCGGCTTCCGCCGTGACGACGACCGTGGTGACCGCGGTGGCTTCCGCGGCCGCGACGACCGCCGTGACGACAACCGTGGTGGCGGCTACGGCCGTCGCGACGACCGCGACCGGGGCCCGCGCCGTGACGACCGGGGCGACCGTGGCTTCCGCCGCGACGACGACCGCGGCGGCTTCCGCCGTGACGACCGTCGCGACGACCGCCGTGACGAGCGTCCGTCGTACCGCCGCGACGACTCCCGTCCCTCCTACCGGCGCGACGACGACCGCGGCGACCGCGGTGGCTTCCGGCGCGACGACCGCCGTGACGACAACCGTGGTGGCGGCTACGGCCGTCGCGACGACAACCGCGGCGGCTTCCGCCGTGACGACCGCCGTGACGACAACCGCGGTGACCGCGGTGGCTTCCGCGGCCGGGACGACCGGCGCGACGACCGCCGCGAGGGCGAGCGTTCCTCGCGTCCGGCGTTCCACCGGGACGACCGTGACCGCGGCCCGCGCCGTGACGACCGTGGCGACCGTGGCTTCCGCCGTGACGACGACCGCGGCGGCTTCCGTCGCGACGACCGTCGTGACGAGCGTCCGTCGTACCGCCGCGACGACTCCCGTCCCTCCTACCGCCGTGACGACGACCGCGGCGGCTACGGCCGGCGCGACGACCGCCGTGATGACCGTCGTGACGAGCGTCCGTCGTACCGCCGCGACGACTCCCGTCCGTCCTACCGGCGTGAGGACGACCGCGGCGACCGCGGCGGCTTCCGCCGTGACGACCGTGGCGACCGCGGTGGCTTCCGCCGTGACGACCGTGGCGACCGCGGTGGCTTCCGCGGCCGGGACGACCGAGGCGGCCGTGGCCCCCGTCGCGACGACCGCGGCGGCCGGCCGGGCGGCTTCCGCGGCCGGGACGACCGGGGCGGACGCGACGACCGCCGTGGCGACGACCGCCGTGGCGGTGGCCGCTTCCGCGACGAGCGGGACCGCGACCGCGAGCCGATCAAGCGGCTGCCGATCCCGGAGGACGTCACCGGCGACGAGATCGACAAGGACGTCAAGCAGGAGCTCCAGAGCCTGCCCAAGACGCTCGCCGAGGACGTCGCCCGCAACCTGGTGATGGTCGCCCGGCTGATCGACGAGGACCCCGAGGGTGCCTACGGCTACTCCAGGGTCGCGCTGCGCCTGGCCTCCCGAGTGGCCGCCGTGCGCGAGGCCGCCGGTTTCGCCGCGTACGCGAACCAGAAGTACAGCGAGGCCCTCGCCGAGTTCCGGGCCGCCCGGCGGATGACCGGCACCGTGGAGCTGTGGCCGGTGATGGCCGACTGCGAGCGCGGGCTCGGCCGCCCGGAGAAGGCGCTGGACATGGCCGGCGCCCCGGAGGTGCACAAGCTGGACAAGGCCGGCCAGGTCGAGATGCGGCTGGTCGCGGCCGGTGCCCGGCGTGACATGGGCCAGCTGGACGCGGCCATCGTCACCCTCCAGAGTCCCGAGCTGGCCTCGAACTCCATCCAGCCGTGGACCGCGCGCCTGCGCTACGCCTACGCCGACGCCCTGCTGGCCGTCGACCGGCGGGACGAGGCGCGGGAGTGGTTCGCGAAGGCCGTCGAGGCCGACCGGGACGGCAGCACCGACGCCTCCGACCGGCTCGCCGAGCTGGACGGCGTGGAGTTCGTGGACGCCCTGGACGAGCACGAGGACGAGGGCGAGCACGAGGACGAGGGCGAAGGCGAGAACGGCACCGGCGGCGAGTCCGCCGACGCCGCTCCGCAGGAGGACGGCGACAAGGACTGACGCGCGTCCGTGAAACGAGTGAAGGGGGCGGGTTCCCGGTGGAACCCGCCCCCTTCCGCATGTCCGGGGAGGCTCAGATCTCCAGGGCCCGCAGCACCAGTCCCGTCGCCGGCTTCGGCCCGAACGACGTCGACTTGCGGGGCACCGTCACGCCCTGGCGGGCCAGCTCGCGCACGACCTCCTCGCGCACCGGGTGCATCAGCACGGCCGTACCGCCGTCGTGCTCCGCCTTCGCGACGGTCGCGGCCGTGTCGTGGATGTAGGCGATGTGGGCGGGGGAGTCCTCGGGGATGTGCCAGACGTGTTCCAGCAGGGTCGCGTGCAGCACCGTCGCGTCCATGGAGCGCCAGGCGGCCGGGCGGTCGGCCGGCACCGTGCGGGCCAGCAGGTCCGGGTCCGGGCGGTCCAGCAGGTGGAAGGCGCCGTCGCCGGCCAGCAGGAAGGCGTTGCTCGCGCAGGACGCGTCGGCCAGCGCCGCCAGCGCCTCGGGCAGCGGCACCCGGAGGTGCCGTACCCGGAACAGGCCCTCCACGGCGGCCAGCGCGTCCGCCACCGGCAGGCCGTGCAGCAGGCGGTGGATGGCGCGGACGCGCAACGGGTAGCGGGCCGTGTCGACCAGCAGGACCAGGCCGTAGTCCCAGGGGCCCGGCGTCCGCTGCTCGGCGCGCAGCCGCAGATAGGTGGCCCAGCGGTGGTGGCCGTCGGCGATCAGCGCCTGGTGGTGGGACAGGTCGTCCTGGACGCGGGCCACGTCGGCGGCGTCGGTGACGGCCCACAGCCGGTGCCGGACACCGTCCTCGGTGGTGGTGGCCAGCAGCGGGGGCTTCTCCACGGTGCGTTCCACGACCTCGGCGGCGGTGCCGTCGCCGCGGTAGCTCAGCAACAGCGGCTCCAGGTTGGCGCGGGTGGCGCGCAGCAGGGCGGCGCGTTCGGCGACCACGGGGGGCATGACGTCCTCGTGCGGCAGCACCACGCCCTCGGCGGGTTCGCAGACCCGCAGGGCGCCGATGACGCCGCGCTGGAGCATGCCGTCGCCGTCCTGCTGCTCGTACACGTACAGGGCGGGTTCCGGGTCCGCGGCGAGGACGCCCTCGTCCAGCCAGCGGCGCAGGGTGTCGGCGGCCTGCTCGGTGCGGGCGCTGGGGGTACCCGCCTCGGGGAGGATCAGCCGGACGATGTTGTACGGGTCCGCCGACTGGAGGTGGTGCACCCCGTCGGGCCGCACGACGACGTCGTACGGAGGGGAGGTGACGGAGGCCAGGCTGCCGACCCGGTCGGGGTCGTAACGAAGGCCGCGGAACGGGGTGAGTTCCAGGCCCCGGCGCGCCATTGCTTCCGAGTGACCTGCAGTGTCCATCCCGGCATCGTACGTGTGCCGGCGGCATGCGGGATGATCGGGGGAAAGGCGAGTGAACGAGGAGAGACACGGATATGAGCC
Source organism: Streptomyces misionensis (assembly GCF_900104815.1). Lineage (NCBI taxonomy): Bacteria > Bacillati > Actinomycetota > Actinomycetes > Kitasatosporales > Streptomycetaceae > Streptomyces > Streptomyces misionensis. Next base: position 2,051,616 of record NZ_FNTD01000004.1, on the reverse strand, counting down.
AGGGCGTCGGTACCGGTCCGCGGGGCAGTGAGCGTCCCCTGAACGAGGCGTACGACACGGCGCTGCTCGACCTGGACGGGGTGGTGTACGCGGGCGGGCGCGCGATCGCGCACGCGGTCTCCTCGCTGGAGCGGGCCCGCGCGGGCGGTATGCAACTGGCGTACGTCACCAACAACGCGCTGCGGACGCCGCAGGCGGTCGCGGAGCACCTGACCGAGCTGGGGATACCGGCGGGCGCCGACGACGTCATCACCTCGGCGCAGGCGGTGGCGCGGCTGATCGCCGAGCAGGTGCCGGCCGGGTCACGGGTGCTGGTGATCGGCGGCGAGGGGCTGCGGGTGGCGCTGCGCGAGCGGGGCCTGGTGCCGGTGGAGTCGGCGGACGACGATCCGGCGGCGGTCGTGCAGGGGTACGGCGGGATGGAGCTGCCCTGGGGGCGGTTCGCGGAGGCCTCGTACGCCGTGCGGCGCGGGGTGCCGTGGTTCGCGTCCAACACCGATCTGACGATCCCCAGCGGACGCGGGATCGCGCCGGGCAACGGCGCGGCGGTGGAGGTCGTGCGGATCGCGACGGGCAAGGAGCCGCAGGTGGCGGGCAAGCCGCTGCCGCCCATGCACCGGGAGACGATCCTGCGGACCGGTGCGCGGCGCCCGCTGGTGGTCGGGGACCGGCTGGACACCGACATCGAGGGCGCGTTCAACGGCGGGGTGGACTCGCTGCTGGTGCTGACCGGGGTCACCGACGGGGCCCGGCTGCTGGCCGCGTCCCCGGAGCACCGGCCGACGTACGTGGACGCGGATCTGCGGGGGTTGCTCACGGGCCAGCCGGAAATCACCCGAGAGGGTGACGGTTTCCGGTGCGGTGGGTGGACGGCGACGGCCGGGGCGGACCGGCTGGAACTGTCCGGCGACGGCGAATCCCTGGACGGGCTGCGGGCCCTGTGCGCGGCGGCCTGGACGGCGGCCGGGGAGGGCTCCTGCGAGCTGGACGGGGAGAAGGCGCTGGCGCGGCTCGGACTCTGAGGCCCCCTCACCTCGGCGGCGGCGGCTTTCCGTACCCGGGGATCTCGACCGGAAGCGAGGATAGGCTAACCTAACCTCGTGTTGGTCGACAGTCCTCCGGAACAGCGCGCGGAGACCGCCCCCGCGTCCCCGACTCGCCGGGCGGTACGGCCCCTTGGGCTTGTGCTCGCCGTCGCGGTCCTGGCGCTCGTCGCCCTGGCGAGCATCGCGATCGGGGCGAAGGCGCTCTCCTTGGACCAGGTCTGGCACGGCCTGTTCCACGACACGGGGACGTACGGCGACGTCGTGGTGGACGAGCGGCTCGCGCGCACCCTCCTCGGGCTGCTCGCCGGTGCCGCGCTCGGACTGTCGGGCGCGGTGCTCCAGGCCCTCACCCGCAATCCGCTGGCCGACCCCGGGCTGCTCGGCATCAACGCCGGCGCCTCGGCGGCCGTCGTCACCGCGATCACCTTCTTCGGCGTCACCAGCCTCTCCGGCTATGTGTGGTTCGCCTTCCTCGGCGCGGCGGCGGTGGGCGCGCTGGTGTGGTTCCTCGGCGGCAGCCGGGGCGCCACCCCGGTCCGGCTCGCGCTCGCCGGCACGGCGATCAGCGCGGCCCTGTACGGCTACCTCCAAGCCGTGATGATCATGGACGACGCGGCACTGGGCCGGATGCGCTTCTGGACGGTCGGCTCGCTGGCCTCGGCCACGAACACGACCATCGCGCAGGTGCTGCCGTTCCTCGCGGCGGGCACCCTGCTCGCGCTCGCGCTGGCCCGGCCGCTGAACGCCATGACGATGGGCGACGACACCGCCCGCGCCCTCGGCGCCCGCCCGCACCGCACCCGGGCCCTGGCCATGCTGGCCGCCACCGTGCTGTGCGGCGCCGCGACCGCCGCCTGCGGCCCCATCGTCTTCGTCGGCCTGATGGTCCCGCACGCGGTGCGCTCCTTCACCGGCCCCGACCTGCGCTGGATCCTGCCGTACGCGGCCGTCCTGTCGCCGGTGCTGCTGCTCGGCGCCGACGTCGTCGGCCGGGTGGTGGCCCGCCCGGCGGAGCTGCAGGTCGGCATCGTCACCGCGGTCATCGGCGGCCCGGTCTTCATCTTTCTGGTACGACGACGGAGGACGGCCCAGCTGTGAGGACACACCCCAGGAGCCGTGCCGTACGCGTCCCCGGCGGCCTCTCGCTGCGCCTGGACCCGCGGGCGCTGATCGTCGTCGTCCTGCTGCTGGCCGCCGCGCTCGCGGCCGGCGTGGCGCTGATCGGCACCGGTGACGCGAAGATCCCGGCGGCCGACGTGCTGCGCACCCTCGCCGGGAACGGCACCGCCTACCAGGACTTCATCGTCCGAGAGCTGCGCCTGCCCCGCGTCCTGGTCGGGCTGCTGGTCGGCGCCTCGCTCGGGCTCGGCGGCGCGCTGTTCCAGTCCGTCTCGCGCAATCCGCTGGGCAGTCCGGACGTCCTCGGCCTGTCGCAGGGGGCGACGGCGGGCGCGCTGGTGGTGATCGTGCTCATGTCCGGCAGCGCCGCCTCGGTCACCGTCGGAGCGCTGGCCGGGGGACTGGTGACCGGGCTCGCCATCTACCTGCTGGCCTGGCGGCAGGGCGTGCACGGCTACCGCCTCGTCCTGGTCGGCATCGGCGTCAGCGCGATGCTCACCGCCGTCAACGGCTATCTGCTCACCAAGGCCGACATGGTCGACGCGGCCCGCGCCGTCGTGTGGATGACCGGCTCCCTCAACGGCCGCGACTGGGACCAGGTCTGGCCGCTGCTCGCGCTGTGCGCCGTCCTCGTCCCGCTGGTCCTCGCCCACGCCCGCGGCCTGCGGATGCTGGAGATGGGCGACGACACCGCCGGCGCCCTCGGCGTGCCGGTGCAGCGCGTGCGGCTGGTGGTGATGACCGGCGCCGTGCTGCTGACCGCGGCCGCCACCGCCGCCGCCGGCCCCGTCAGCTTCGTCGCCCTCACCGCGCCCCAGCTCGCCCGCCGGCTGACCCGCTCGCCGGGCCCCAACCTGGTGCCCTCCCTCTGCATGGGCGCCGCCCTGCTGGTCACCGCCGACTGGGCCGCGCAGCGCGCCTTCGGCGCCGACCAGCTGCCCGTCGGGGTGGTCACCGGCGTCCTCGGCGGCGGCTATCTGCTGTGGCTGCTGGTCACCGAGCGCCGGGCGGGCCGGATATGAGCGACCCGCGCACGAACACCCCTAGGAGCACCGTGAACCGCCTGTCCGCCGAGCACGTCACCCTCGCCTACGACCAGCGCGTCATCGCCGAAGAGCTGTCGGTGGAGATCCCCGACCGCTCCTTCACCGTGATCGTCGGCCCCAACGCGTGCGGCAAGTCGACGCTGCTGCGGGCGCTGTCCCGGATGCTCAAGCCGGACCGGGGCCGGGTCCTGCTGGACGGGCAGGCCATCCAGTCGCTGCCCGCCAAGCAGGTCGCCCGCACCCTCGGCCTGCTCCCGCAGTCGGCCGTGGCACCGGACGGCATCACCGTCGCCGACCTGGTCGGCCGGGGCCGCTACCCGCACCAGGGCCTGCTGCGCCAGTGGTCGGCCGAGGACGAGCGGGTCGTCCAGGAGTCCATGCGGCAGACCGGCGTGGACGGGCTCGCCGACCGGTACGTGGACGAACTCTCCGGCGGACAGCGGCAGCGGGTGTGGATCGCCATGGCGCTCGCCCAGCAGACCCCGCTGCTGCTCCTGGACGAGCCCACCACCTACCTCGACATCCAGCACCAGATCGACGTCCTCGACCTGTGCGCCGAACTCCACGAGACCCAGGGCCGCACCCTGGTCGCCGTGCTGCACGACCTCAACCACGCGGCCCGCTACGCCACCCACCTGATCGCCCTGCGCGGCGGCGAGGTGATCGCCGAGGGCGCCCCCCACGACATCGTCACGGCCGACCTGGTCGAGCGGGTCTTCGGGCTGAAGTGCCAGGTCATCGAGGACCCCGAGACGGGCACCCCGCTGATCGTACCGGCGGCGCGCAAGGCCCGCGCTCAGCGGGTCACAGCAGCTTCCTGAGCCGGAACAGGTCCAGCAGGCCCGCCTCCAGCCGCACCCGGCCCTGCCCCCAGGCGATCGCGAAATGCAGCGTGCCGTCCACCAGCGCCAGCAGGTCGTCGCCGGCCATCGCCAGCCGGATCTGCGCCCGCTCGCGCGGGGGCCCGGACAGGGTCTCGTCCACCACCAGGCGGCCCCCGGTCATCCGCCCGGCGAAGGTGATGCCGAGGTCGGTGATGTGGCAGCTCACCGAGCGCTCCAGGGCGGCCGCGGCGCCCACGTCGCCCTCGGCGCCCCGCATGGTGTCCGAAAGCTTCTCCAGTGCGGCGCGGCACTCATCGATCGTGGCCATCGCCACCGACGGTACCGCAGCGGTTCGCGGTAGCGTCTGGGCATGAGCGAGTCCGCGTCCGAGGCCGAGGCCGGCGAGAACACCGCCCCGGCCGTCCCCGGGGGCACGCCCCCGAGCGAGCCCGAACCCGACTACGAGCCCGCGGCCCCGGCCCCCCTGAACCTCCCGCGCACCCCGACCGGCGACGCCGAGGTCGACGCCCGGCTGGCGCGGCTGGCCGATGCCGACCACCTGCCCACCGACGGACATGCCGAGGTGTACGAGGATGTACACCAGGGGCTGCGCGACGCGCTCACCGCGCTCGACGCCCGCCCGGGACCACCGGCGCCCCCACCGTCGTACCAACACAGGAGCTGAACCGAACGTGGCAGGAGTCGCACGCCGTCGTCTGGACGCGGAGCTGGTCCGCCGGAAGCTCGCGCGCTCGCGCGAGCACGCCAGCCAGCTGATCGCCGCGGGACGGGTCACCGTCGGCAAGACCGTCGCGACCAAGCCGGCCACGCAGGTGGAGACCGCCGCCGCGATCGTGGTCCAGGCCGACGACAGCGATCCCGACTACGTCTCCCGGGGCGGCCACAAGCTCGCCGGCGCGCTGGCGGCGTTCGTTCCCCGGGGACTGGTGGTGGAGGGCCGGCGCGCGCTCGACGCCGGCGCATCCACCGGCGGGTTCACCGACGTCCTGCTGCGCGCGGGCGCCGCCCATGTGGTCGCCGTGGACGTCGGCTACGGGCAGCTCGCCTGGTCCCTCCAGCAGGACGCCCGGGTCACCGTCAAGGACCGCACCAACGTACGGGAGTTGACGCTCGACGCGATCGACGGGGAACCTGTTGATCTGGTGGTGGGCGACCTGTCCTTCATCCCGCTCGGGCTGGTGCTGCCCGCCCTCAAGCGGTGTGTGAAGCCGGACGCCGACCTGGTGATGATGGTCAAACCGCAGTTCGAGGTGGGCAGGGAACGGCTCGGCAGCGGGGGTGTCGTACGGAGTCCGCAGCTGCGGGCGGAGGCCGTGCGAGGGGTGGCCGAGAAGGCCTGGGAGCTGGGGCTCGGGGCGCGCGGCGTCACCGCGAGTCCGCTGCCGGGTCCCTCGGGCAACGTCGAGTACTTCCTGTGGCTGCGGTCCGGCGCCCCCCGCCTGGACCCGGCCGACGTCGATCGCGCAGTGGCGGAGGGGCCGCGTTGACACAGAATCTGGCGCGTACTGTTTTCCTGCTCGCCCACACCGGGCGGCCGGCGGCGATCCGCAGCGCGGAACTCGTCGTCAAGGGCCTGCTGCGGCACGGCATCGGTGTGCGCGTGCTGGAGGAGGAGGCGCGTGACCTGCCGCTCCCGGACGAGGTGGAGCTGGTGGGGGAGGCGACCCCGCGGTGCCTCGACGACTGCGAGCTGCTGATCGTGCTCGGCGGCGACGGCACGCTGCTGCGGGGCGCGGAGTTCGCCCGCGCCTCCGGGGTGCCCATGCTCGGCGTCAACCTCGGGCGCGTCGGATTCCTCGCGGAGGCGGAACGCGATGACCTCGATCGGGTGGTCGACCGGGTGGTGGAGCGGTCGTACGAGGTCGAGGAGCGGATGACCGTCGACGTCGTGGTGCACCGCAACGGTGACGTGGTGCACACCGACTGGGCGCTGAACGAGGCGGCCGTGCAGAAGGCCGGCGCCGAGAAGCTGCTCGAAGTGGTGCTGGAGATCGACGGGCGGCCGGTGACGGGGTTCGGCTGCGACGGGGTGGTGCTGTCCACGCCGACCGGCTCCACGGCGTACGCGTTCTCCGCGGGCGGGCCGGTGGTGTGGCCCGAGGTGGAGGCGCTGCTGATGGTGCCGATCAGCGCGCACGCCCTGTTCGCCAAGCCGCTGGTGACCTCGCCTGACTCGGTGCTCGCCGTCGAGGTGCTGCCGCACATCCCGCCGGGGGTGCTGTGGTGCGACGGGCGGCGGACGATCGAGCTGCCGCCGGGGGCGCGGGTCGAGGTGCGGCGGGGCGCGGTGCCGGTGCGGCTGGCCCGGTTGCACCACTCGTCGTTCACCGACCGGCTGGTCGCGAAGTTCGCACTGCCCACCACGGGCTGGCGGGGCGCCCCTCACTAGAAAGAGCGGCCTGTGTGCGCGCGACGCCCGAGACCTCGTATGGTCTGTTCCGTGTTGGAGGAGATGCGGATACGGTCGCTCGGGGTCATCGACGATGCCGTCGTCGAACTGTCGCCGGGGTTCACCGCGGTCACCGGTGAGACGGGCGCGGGCAAGACCATGGTCGTCACCAGCCTGGGACTGCTGCTCGGTGGCCGGGCCGACCCGGCGCTCGTGCGGATCGGCGCCGGGAAGGCGGTCGTGGAGGGGCGGATCGCCGTGCCCGCCGACGCCGCCGCCGTCGTACGGGCCGAGGAGGCCGGCGCCGAGCTGGACGACGGCGCCCTGCTGATCAGCCGCACCATCTCCGCCGAGGGCCGCTCCCGGGCGCACCTGGGCGGGCGCAGCGTGCCCGTGGGACTGCTCGCCGAGCTGGCCGACGACCTGGTGGCCGTGCACGGCCAGACCGACCAGCAGGGGCTGCTGAAGCTGTCCCGGCAGCGCCAGGCGCTGGACCGGTACGCGGGCGACGCGGTCGCCGTGCCGCTCGCCAAGTACACCGGGGCCTACCGGCGGCTGCGCGCCGTCTCCGCCGAGCTGGAGGAGATCACCACCCGGGCACGGGAGCGGGCGCAGGAAGCCGACATGCTCCGCTACGGCCTCGACGAGATCGCCGCCGTGGAGCCGCGCGCCGGGGAGGACGCGGAGCTGGCCGAGGAGGCGGACCGGCTGGGGCACGCGGAGGCCCTGTCGTCCGCCGCGACCGCCGCGCACGCCGCGCTCGCGGGCAACCCCGAGGACCCCGAGGGCATCGACGCCCAGGCCCTCGTCGCGGGCGCCCACCGGGCCCTGGAGGCCGTGCGCTCCCACGACCCGGCGCTGGCCTCGCTCGCCGAGCGGATCGGGGAGATCGGAATCCTGCTCGGCGATGTGGCCGGCGAGCTGGCCGGGTACGCGGACGACCTGGACGCCGACCCGCTGCGGCTGTCCGCGGTCGAGGAGCGCCGGGCCGCCCTGAACGCGCTGACCCGCAAGTACGGCGAGGACGTGAACGCGGTCCTCGCCTGGGCCGAGCAGAGCGCCGCCCGGCTGACCGAGCTGGACGGCGACGACGAGCGGATCGCGGAGCTGACCGCCGAGCGGGACGCGCTCCGCGCCGAACTGGGCGGGCTCGCCCAGGCGCTGACCGACGCCCGCACCGAGGCCGCCGAGCGGTTCGCCGCCGCGGTGACCGCCGAGCTGGCCTCGCTGGCCATGCCGCACGCGCGCGTCTCCTTCGACATCCGGCAGACCGAGGACCCGGAGGGCGTCGAGGTCGGCGGGCGACCGGTCGCCTACGGCCCCGCGGGCGTGGACGAGGTCGAGCTGCTGCTCGCCCCGCACCCGGGCGCCCCGCCGCGGCCGATCGCCAAGGGCGCGTCCGGCGGTGAGCTGTCCCGGGTGATGCTCGCGGTGGAGGTCGTCTTCGCGGGCACGGACCCGGTGCCGACCTACCTGTTCGACGAGGTCGACGCGGGCGTCGGCGGCAAGGCCGCGGTCGAGATCGGCCGCCGGCTGGCCAAGCTCGCCAAGAGCGCCCAGGTCGTGGTGGTCACCCACCTGCCCCAGGTCGCCGCCTTCGCCGACCGGCAGCTGCTGGTGGAGAAGACCAACGACGGCTCCGTCACCCGCTCCGGCGTCAAGGTCCTGGAGGGCGAGGAGCGCATCCGGGAACTCTCCCGCATGCTGGCCGGCCAGGAGGACTCGGAGACGGCCCGCGCCCACGCGGAGGAACTGCTGGCGACCGCGCGGGCGGACCGGTAGCGGGACTTAGGGTGACGGGATGACCGGCACCCGAAAGACCCGCTCCTTCCTGCTGTCCGCCGCCCTCACCCGGGCCGGCTACGCCCTGCTGCGCGCCAACCGGCCCGGCGCTCCCGGGCGTTGGCAGCGGACGAACCACGCCGGACGGGACGTCGAGCTGTACGCCGGGCCCGCCACGGCGCTGGGCACGGCGGTCGCCGCCGCCCGGGTGCACCCCGGGGCCGGGCTCGCCGTCCTGGCGGCGGGCTGCTGCGGGGCGTACGACGACGCGGCCGGCGACCACCGGCGCGGCTTCCGGGCCCACCTCGGCGCGCTGCGCGAGGGCGAGGTCACCAGCGGCGCCGTGAAGCTGTTCGGGATATCGGCGGCCGGACTGGTCACGGGCGCGCTGCTCAAGGAGCGCCCGCTGGACAGGCTGCTCGCCGGGGTCGTCATCGCGGGCGCCGCCCACTTCGTGAACTTGGTCGACGTACGGCCGGGCCGGGCGCTCGGCGCGGTGCTCGCGCTCGGGGCGCCCGGACTGCTGCGCGGCGGGCCCGGCGGGGAGCTGGCCGCCGTCGCCACGGGCGGTGCGGCGGCCGTGCTGCGCGAGGACGTCGGCGAGCGGACGATGCTCGGGGACACGGGGGCGCACGCGCTCGGCGCCACGCTGGGGGCGGCCGTGGTGGCGGGCAACGGGCGCGTGGGACTGCTCGCGCACGCCGTCGCCGTCGTCACCGCCGCCGTCTACGGGGACCGGGTCACCGCCTGGGCGAAGGCACTGTGAGCGCCTGACCTCGGGGGACGCGGAGGAGCGGCGTCGGCGGATACCGGGCCCTCCTCACCCGTGTGGGTGATGTGCTCCGGCGCATTGCCCCGGCCCGCCGCCCTGTGCGCCCATCCGCAATTCCCCAGCGGGCACCGCCTGCTGGCATGCTGGGCGGGGACACCGCCCGCGCGGGAGGCGCGCGAGGTGCGTTCCTCCGCCCCCGTGCGCCCGCTACTTTCTGTACGTTGCCTCGTGACCGCCCCACGCCGAACCAGGAGCCCGGCCCTGTGAGCCCCCTGAGCAGCAACGCACCGCACGGCCGGCCGCCGCTGCGCACCGTGCAGGTGCTGGGCGGGGGCAACGCCGGCAGTGGCGCGCACGTGCGCTCCCTGGCCGCCGGGCTGGTCGCCCGGGGCGTGCGGGTCACGGTGTGCGCCCCCACCGAGGCCGACCGTACCTACGACTTCACCGGAGCCGGCGCCGGACACATCCACGTGCCGCGCAGCAGCGACCCCTCCTCGGTGACCGCGCTCCGGGCGGCCTGCGCCGACGCCGACCTGGTGCACGCGCACGGCCTGCACGCCTCCTTCCGGACCGCGCTCGCCCTCGGCGGCCGCACCACCCCGCTGGTCGTCACCTGGCACAACCGGTCGTACGCCGAGGGCGCGCGGGCCCAGCTGTTGCGCATGCTGGAGCGCCGCGTGGCCCGCTCCGCGACCGTGGTCCTCGGTGCCAGCCCCGATCTGGTCGACCGCGCCCGCCGCACCGGCGCCCGGGACGCCCGGCTCGCCGCCGTCACCCTGCCGGGCCGCCCCCGCCCCGCGGCCGTACCCGACGAGCAAGACCCGCGGCGGCCCAAGGCGCGCGCCGAACTGGGCGCCACCGGGCGCCCGTTGCTCCTCGCCGTCGGCGCCCTCGACAAGCACCGCGGTCACGAGACCCTGCTGGAGGCGGCGCGCGCCTGGCGGGACCTGGACCCGGTGCCCCTGGTCGCCGTCGTGGGGGAGGGCCCGCTGCGGCCGGTGCTCCAGCAGCGGATCGAGGCCGAGGAACTGCCGGTGCGGCTCCTGGGCGACCGCGACGACCTGCCCGCCCTGCTCGGCGCCGCCGATCTGGCGCTGCTGACCGGCCGGTGGGAGTCCCGCCCGGTGCTCGCCCAGGAGGCGCTGTACGCGGGCGTCCCGTTGGTCGCCACCCGCGTCGGCGGCGTCCCCGACCTGGTGGGCGACGCGGCCGAACTTGTGCCGTACGGCGACCCGTCGGCGCTCGCCACCGCCGTCCGACGCCTGCTCGCCGACCCGGCGCGCCGGGAACTGCTGCGGGAGCGGGGCGGACGACAGGCCGCGGGCTGGCCGACCGACGAGGAGACGGTGGCCCATGTGCTCAGCGTGTACGACGAGTTGACCCAGCCGCTGATCCTGTGAGCGGTCAGGGCACGTGGCGGCGGGCACGCAGGGCGAGGCTCAGGGCCAGCACCGTCTGCGGGTCGTCGAGGTCGGTGCCCAGCAACTCCCCGATGCGGGCGAGCCGGTTGTAGAGGGTCTGCCGGTTCAGATGGAGTTCGCGGGCCGTCTCCGCCTTGCGGCCCGCGTGCGCGAGATAGGTCTCCAGGGTGGGCAGCAGCGGCGGCTTGGAGCGGCGGTCGTGGTCGCGCAGCGGACCGATCGCCCGGTCCACGAAGGCCGCGAGGTCCGGATGGTCGCGCAGCCGCCACAGCAGCAGATCGATGTCGAGGCGGCGGGCGTCGTACCAGGGGCGGTCGACGAGGCCCTGCGCCGCCGCCGCCGTCTCCGCCGCGTGCCGCAGCCCCGCCGACGCCGCCGCCCAGCCGCCCGCCACCCCGACCACCACCACCGGCGGCGGACTGCCGGCCCGCCGCATCCCGGCGCGCTCCACGCCCGCCCGCAGCGCCGCCGCCACCCGGTCCGCGACCGCCGAACGCTCCGGCTCCGCGCGCAGCCCGAGCAGCACCAGCACCCGGCCCTCCACCGGCCGCACCCCCAGCAGCACCGGCACGCCCACCGCGGCCAGCTCCTCGGAGACGGCCCGCGCGAGGACCGCCCAGCCGCCCCCGGCGGGGGACAGGGGGTCGCCGACCCGCATCACCACCGGCAGCAGCGGGCTGCCACCCGGTTTGAAGCCGAGCACCCGGGCCTGGGCGGGGGCGTCCTCCGCCGAGATCCGGCCCTCGGCCAGGTCGGTGAGGAAGTCGCCGCGCCCGCGCGCCGCCAGCTCCTCCTCCTGCCGGGCCTGCATCAGCACCACGGCCAGGATGCCCGCGGCCCGCTCCGCGGCCATCCGGTGCACCGGCGCCAGCGGGGAACGCACCGGCAGCAGCACCAGCCGGGCCCGCACCGCACCCGTGGTGCCGGGGCCGCCGCCGGGCACGTCCACCAGCACCGAACCGGCGGGCGGCGGGGCGTTCTTGTGCGGGCCGCGCAGCCCCTCCCACACCTGCAACGGGTCCGCGCCCTCGGGCCCCTCCCCGGCCGCGTACAGCAGCCGCCCGTCGGGGGTCTCCAGGAACACCGGGTTGCCGCCGAAGTCCGCCAGGATGCCCAGCACCTGCGGCACCCCGCCGCCGCCCAGCAGCGCCTCGGTACAGCGCCGGTGCACCTCCTCGGCCCGCTGGAGCAGCGCGTAGTGACCGTTGACGATCTCGGTGTGGATCTCCTCGGTGACCGTCACGAACGGCACCTCGCGGTGCAGCTGCACCAGCGGCAGCCCGGCCGCGCGCGCGGTGTCCACCAGCGCCGCCGGCAACCGGCTGAAGCGCGGGCCCAGCTCCACCACCAGGGCGGCGATCCCGCGCTCGGCCAGCGTGCGCACGAACGCCCGCTGCTCGGCCGGGCGGGTGCCGAGCCCGTACCCGGTGGTGAGCAGCAGCTCGCCGCCCTTGAGCAGCGAGGCGATGTTGGGCACCTCGCCCGCGTGCACCCAGCGCACGGTGCGGCCGAGCCGGTCCGCGCCCGCCAGGATCTCCGGCAGCCCGCTGCGCAGCCCGGGCAGCTCCAGGGCCCGTTGAACGGTGATCCCCGCGCCCTGCGCCTCGGGCCTGCTGTCCGTACCGCTGTCCATGCTGCGGACGCTACCTGCGAAAACGCCCGAAGAGAATCTTCCGGCCGGTGCTGTGGCCGGGCGGGTTGGCCGGAACGCCGCCGCTAGACGGGCCTGATGTTGTGGTTGAAGCGGAAGACGTTGTCCGGGTCGTAGCGCCGTTTCACCTTCTCCAGCCGCAGCGTGTTCCCCGCGCCGAGGCCCGCCCGGACCCGCTCGGGGCCCTCGTCGCCGATCAGGTTCGGACAGACGGCCCCGGTGCTCCACGGCGCTGCGGCGGTGCGCACCCGCCGCACCCAGCTCGTGCACCGCTCGTCGTCGGCCGGGTCCGCCCAGACGGCTAGCGGGTGCACCAGCCAGGGCGCGTCCCGGTACGCCACCGGGTACGCGTGTGCGCCGGCCGCGACCGCCCCGCCCAGCGGGAACAGCGCCAGCCGGGTACCGGGCAGGGCCGGCATGTCCGCACCGAGGGCGCAGAAGACGTCGACCGCCGCGTCCGGCAGCGCGCCGAGGCACTCCGCCGAGCCGTGGCCGCGCAGCCCCGGCGGGATGTCGAGCAGGCGCTGCGCGTCGGCGTACGGCACCTCGCCCAGCAGGTGTGCCTCGTGCGGCAGCGCCCGCAACGGCGCCGCCAGGGCGCGCAGTTCCTCCGTGCCGCCCGCGCAGGTCAGCAGCGCCGCGCACAGCCGCCTGCCCGCCAGGCCGGGCGGCACCAACTCCGGTGGCGGGCCGGTGAGATACAGCACTGCTCCGCCCACCGCGTCCGGGGCGGTGCCCAGGACCTCCCGGAAGGCGCGCACCACCCGGGGCCCCGACTCCGCCGGACACAGCGTCAACGCCAGGCTGAAACGCGGAAGTTCGTGCAGTTCCAGGGTGAGCGCGGTGGCGACGCCGAAGTTGCCGCCCCCGCCGTGCAGCGCCCAGAACAGCTCCGGGTCGTCGTCGGGGCTCGCGCGCAGCCGCTCCGCGTCCGCGCTCACCAGCTCGACGGCGACGAGGCCGTCCACGGCCGTCCCGAAGGCGCGCTCCAGCCACCCGGAGCCGCCGCCGAGCACGAATCCGCCGACCCCGGCGCCGGAGGCCCGGGACCCCGTCGTCGCGAGGCCGTACGGCCGGGCCGCCCGGTCCAGATCGCCCGTCGTGGCCCCGCCCCCGACCCGGACCGCCTGCGCGGCCGGATCGACCGTGACCTTTCGCATCCGCGACAGGTCCACCACGAGCGCGTTGTCACCGAGCGCGGAGCCGCCGAGGTCGTGACCGCCGCCGCGGACCGCCACCGGCAGGTCCAGATCGCGTGCGAAGCGCACCGCGCGGACCACGTCGGCCGGGTGCGCGCACCGCGCGATCACGGCCGGCCGCCGGTCGGTCACCGCGTTGAAGACGGCCCGGGCTTCGTCGTAGCCGGGGTCTTCGGGCGCGAGGACGTCGCCGAGCAGGTCCTCGCGGAGTGCGGCGAGGGCCGTGCGCGCCTTCGAGCGGGGTGCCACGGTTTCCAGCGTGGCACCCCGGGGCGCGTCAGGGCACGGCCGTCAGCCGCCGTACGCCCCCGAAGCCGTCAGCCGCAGCGCCGTGTCGATCAGCGGCACGTGGCTGAACGCCTGCGGGAAGTTGCCCACCTGGCGCTTGAGGCGGGGGTCCCATTCCTCCGCGAGCAGACCGAGGTCGTTGCGCAGGGCGAGCAGCTTCTCGAAGAGCTTGCGGGCCTCGTCCACGCGGCCGATCATCGCCAGGTCGTCGGCCATCCAGAACGAGCACGCCAGGAAGGCGCCCTCGTCGCCGGGGAGGCCGTCGACGCCCTCGTCCTGGCCCTCGGTCGGGTAGCGCAGGATGAAGCCGTCGGAGGTGGACAGCTCGCGCTGGATCGCCTCGATGGTGCCGATGACGCGCTTGTCGTCCGGGGGCAGGAAGCCCATCTGCGGGATCAGCAGCAGGGAGGCGTCCAGCTCCTTGGAGCCGTAGGACTGGGTGAAGGTGTTGCGCTCCTTGTCGTAGCCCTTCTCGCACACGTCCCGGTGGATGTCGTCGCGCAGTTCGCGCCAGCGCTCCAGCGGGCCGTCCGCGTCCCCGGACTCGATCAGCTTGATGGTGCGGTCCACCGCGACCCAGGCCATCACCTTGGAGTGCACGAAGTGCCGGCGCGGGCCGCGCACCTCCCAGATGCCCTCGTCCGGCTCCTGCCAGTGGTCCTCCAGGTAGCGGATCAGCTTCAGCTGGAGCAGGGACGCGTAGTCGTTGCGGGCCAGGCCCGTCATGTGGGCCAGGTGCAGGGCCTCGGTGACCTCGCCGTACACGTCCAGCTGGAGCTGGTGGGCCGCGCCGTTGCCGACCCGGACCGGGGCCGAGCCCTCGTAGCCCGGCAGCCAGTCCAGCTCGGCCTCGCCCAGCTCGCGCTCGCCCGCGATGCCGTACATGATCTGGAGGTTCTCCGGGTCGCCCGCGACCGCCCGCAGCAGCCACTCGCGCCAGGCGCGCGCCTCCTCGCGGTAGCCGGTGCGCAGCAGCGAGGACAGGGTGATCGCCGCGTCGCGCAGCCAGGTGTAGCGGTAGTCCCAGTTGCGTACGCCGCCGATGTCCTCGGGCAGCGAGGTGGTGGGGGCGGCGACGATGCCGCCGGTGGGCGCGTAGGTCAGTGCCTTCAGCGTGATCAGGGAGCGGATCACCGCCTCCCGGTACGGGCCGTGGTACGTGCACTGCTCCACCCACTCGCGCCAGAAGTGCTCGGTCGCCTCCAGCGACTGCTCCGGCTCGGGCAGGGCGGGCGGCTCCTTGTGCGAGGGCTCCCAGGAGACCGTGAACGCGATCCGGTCACCGGGGGCGACCGTGAAGTCCGCGTAGGTGGTCAGCGACTTCCCGTAGGTCTCGACATCGGTGTCGAACCACACGGAGTCGGGCCCGGCGACGGCGACCGTGCGGCCCTCGTGCTTGTGCACCCAGGGCACGACCCGGCCGTAGGAGAAGCGCATCCGCAGCGCCGAGCGCATCGGCACCCGGCCGGTGACGCCCTCCACGATCCGGATCAGCTGGGGGGCGCCGTCGCGCGGGGGCATGAAATCGGTCACGCGGACGGTGCCGCGCGGGGTGTCCCACTCCGATTCCAGGATCAGCGAGTCGCCCCGGTAGCCGCGGCGGGCCGCCGTGGGCGGCTGGGAGTCGGCCGCGTGCGCCGGGCCGAGCCGCCAGAAGCCGTGCTCCTCGGTGCCCAGCAGGCCGGCGAAGATGGCATGCGAGTCGAAGCGGGGCAGGCACAGCCAGTCCACCGTGCCGTCCCGGCAGACCAGTGCGGCGGTCTGCATGTCTCCGATGAGTGCGTAGTCTTCGATGCGCCCGGCCACGTGCAACTCCAGTCGAACGGCCACGTCACCCCCGCGCAAGGGGGCTGTCGCTAGTGCGGTCAAGGGGTCGTTGTTGTGCGTCGTTGAGCGGTGAAGCAAAGCAGCCCGCCGAGCCCTGAGGCAAAACGACAGTCTTTGCTCAACGAACTGCCGCGCTCTCGTTGTTCCGGGTGATTCGGGCTGGGGTGTGCCGTCGTCCGGCCGGGCCCGGCAGTGAATGTCCGAGCAGGATACGACGCACCCGGGTGATCCGCGTGCCGCTCCGGGCAACCTGTGTGCGCCGAACGAGTGAGCCCTTGGTGATGATCGTGTGGGGCGGACGGGACTGTGCTTACCCCTGGGACGCAGGAGGCCGACGGGTCCTGCGCGGCCCCGGTCCCGGTGCCACCGCGTGCGCGTCCGTATGCACAAGGTGGCCGAAAGTCGACGCATCCGTGTACGGAGCGTGGCCGGAAGCCATTGCCTCCGGGCGCTGATACCCTGGTAGCCCGTGGACCGGTGGGCCGAAACCCCCGAACCGCAGCGACGGCACCCTCGGAGCGATCCGGGGCGGACAGCCGCACCGCACGACAGCCAGCGACCACGGGAGCCCCCTCTTGGCCATGCCGCCGAAATCTACGACGACCAAGCACATCTTCGTCACCGGGGGTGTCGCCTCCTCGCTCGGCAAGGGCCTCACCGCCTCCAGCCTGGGCATGCTGCTCAAGGCCCGTGGCCTGCGCGTCGTGATGCAGAAGCTCGACCCCTACCTGAACGTCGACCCGGGCACGATGAACCCCTTCCAGCACGGTGAGGTGTTCGTCACCAACGACGGCGCCGAGACCGACCTGGACATCGGCCACTACGAGCGCTTCCTCGACCGCGACCTGGACGGCTCGGCCAACGTCACCACCGGCCAGGTGTACTCGACGGTGATCGCCAAGGAGCGCCGCGGCGAGTACCTGGGCGACACCGTGCAGGTCATCCCGCACATCACCAACGAGATCAAGCACCGCATCCGCCGCATGGCGACCGACGCGGTGGACGTCGTCATCACCGAGGTCGGCGGCACCGTCGGCGACATCGAGTCGCTGCCGTTCCTGGAGACCGTCCGCCAGGTCCGCCACGAGGTGGGCCGGGACAACGTCTTCGTGGTGCACATCTCCCTGCTGCCCTACATCGGCCCCTCCGGTGAGCTGAAGACCAAGCCGACCCAGCACTCCGTCGCCGCGCTGCGCAACATCGGCATCCAGCCGGACGCCATCGTGCTGCGCTGCGACCGCGAGGTCCCCACCGCCATCAAGCGCAAGATCTCGCTGATGTGCGACGTGGACGAGGCCGCCGTGGTGGCCTGCCCGGACGCCCGCTCGATCTACGACATCCCGAAGGTCGTGCACACCGAGGGCCTGGACGCCTACGTGGTGCGCAAGCTCGACCTGCCCTTCCGGGACGTGGACTGGACGACCTGGGACGACCTGCTGGACCGGGTCCACAACCCGGAGCACGAGGTCACCCTCGCCCTGGTCGGCAAGTACATCGACCTGCCCGACGCCTACCTCTCGGTCACCGAGGCGATGCGCGCCGGCGGCTTCGCCAACCGCGCCCGCGTGAAGATCAAGTGGGTCACCTCCGACGACTGCAAGACCCCGGCCGGCGCCAAGGCGCAGCTCGCCGACGTCGACGGCATCTGCATCCCGGGCGGCTTCGGCGACCGCGGTGTGCTCGGCAAGGTCGGTGCCATCCGCTACGCCCGCGAGAACAAGATCCCGCTGCTCGGCCTCTGCCTCGGCCTCCAGTGCATCGTGATCGAGGCCGCGCGCAACCTGGCCGGCATCCCGGACGCCAACTCCACCGAGTTCGACCCGGCCACCGCCCACCCGGTGATCTCCACCATGGCCGAGCAGCTGGACATCGTGGCCGGCGAGGGCGACATGGGCGGCACCATGCGCCTGGGCATGTACCCGGCCAAGCTGGCCGAGGGCTCCCTCGTGCGCGAGGCGTACGACGGCAAGGAGTACGTCGAGGAGCGGCACCGTCACCGCTACGAGGTGAACAACGCCTACCGCGCGGAGCTGGAGAAGAAGGCGGGTATCCAGTTCTCCGGCACCTCCCCGGACGGCAAGCTCGTGGAGTACGTCGAGTACCCGCGGGAGACGCATCCCTACCTGGTCGCCACCCAGGCGCACCCGGAGCTGCGCTCGCGGCCGACCCGCCCGCACCCGCTCTTCGCCGGTCTGGTGAAGGCCGCGGTCGAGCGGAAGATCGCGAAGTAACGCGGGAGTTGTACGGTGGCCGGGGCGCGCGTGTCCGCGAGGACAGCGTCCCGGCCGTTCGTGCACATGGGGAAGGACAGGGCATGACGACGATCAAGGACACCCGCGAGGAGTGGGAGATCCGGGCGACGGAGACCCCCTTCGTCGGCAACAAGACCTCGGTGCGCACCGACGAGGTGGTCATGCCGGACGGCTCGGTGGTCCGCCGCGACTACCAGGTCCACCCGGGCTCGGTCGCCGTCCTCGCCCTCGACGAGGAGGACCGGGTGCTGCTGATCAACCAGTACCGCCACCCGGTGCGCCACAAGCTGTGGGAGATCCCGGCCGGGCTGCTCGACGTGCCCGGCGAGAACCCGCTGCACGCCGCCCAGCGCGAGCTGTACGAGGAGGCGCACGTCAAGGCCGAGGACTGGCGGGTGCTCACCGACGTGTACACCACCCCCGGCGGCTGCGACGAGGCCGTGCGGATCTTCCTCGCGCGTGATCTGTCCGAGGCGGAGGGGGAGCGCTTCGCGGCGGAGCACGAGGAGACCGACATGCAGCACGCGCGGGTGCCGGTCGACGAGCTGGTGCGCCTCGTGCTCGCCGGTGACGTGCACAACAACTGCCTGGTCGTCGGGGTGCTCTCCCTGGTGGCCGCGCGCGGCGGGGACGGGCTGGACGCGCTGCGCCCGGCGGACGCGCCCTGGCCGGCCCGCCCGTTCTCCTCCTGAACCCGCGCGGAACCCCATTGGTGTGACCATCGCCTGATCCGA
Organism: Streptomyces misionensis; assembly: GCF_900104815.1. NCBI lineage: Bacteria > Bacillati > Actinomycetota > Actinomycetes > Kitasatosporales > Streptomycetaceae > Streptomyces > Streptomyces misionensis. The sequence continues at coordinate 2,033,245 of NZ_FNTD01000004.1, read as the reverse complement.
TCGGGCGATGTCCCCGTCGTCCCCGCCGCGCTCCGAGCGGAACGTCGCAGAGCGTGAACTAGGCTCTTCAACGCCCGTACCGGAAGATCCGGCGGGCTTGCGCGTGCGGTGTGGGACGGGAGTGTGGCCCGTGACGGATCAGGCGGTGGACACAGGCGGTGCGCGGCTGTCCGCGCCCTCGGCCGACGGGGACCATTTCCTGGGCCGCGCACGGGAGTTGAAGGAGCTGCGCGCCGACATCGAGCGCGCGGGCCTGGACACCATCTCCGGCCGCAAGGCGCCCCGCGCGCGGGTCCTGCTGATCGCCGGGCGCCCCGGTTCCGGCCGCACCACCCTCGCCGCCGAACTGGTCCGCCAGGTCGCGCACCGTTACCCCGACGGGGTGCTGCGCGCCCGGCTCGGCGAGGCCGACGGCACCCCGGTCCCGGTGGAGCGGGCCGCCCGCGAACTGCTGGCCGCGCTGCGGGTGCCCGCCCCGGCCGGCGCCGCCGAGGACGATCTGACCGAGGCCCTGCGCACCGCCCTCGCCGGCCGCCGGGCACTGCTCTTCCTGGACGACGCGGCCGGCGCCGAACAGGTCGACGCGTTGCTCCCGGACGCCCCGGACTGCCTGGTGGTGGCCGTCTCCAAGGGCCCGCTCACCGGCATCGCGGACGTCCGCCCCTGCACCCTGGGCGGCCTCGACACCAAGTCCGCCGTCGAGCTGCTCACCCGCTACACCGGCTCGGTCCGCGTCACCGTCGACCCCCGCTCCGCCGAGAGTCTGGTGGAGGCCTGCCAGGGCCACCCGGCCACCCTGGTGCTGGCCGGCGGCTGGCTCGCCGCCCGCCCCAAGGCCGCCGTCTCCGACCTCGCCAAGCGGATGCACACCTATGGGCAGGACGGCGCGGACGACGCCGACGCCACCCCACTGGCCCGCGTCTTCCGGCTGGTGCACGAGGAGCTGCCCGGCCCCGCCGCCCGGATACTGCGACTGCTCAGCCTGGCCCCGGCCGGCCCGGTCGACGACCACACCGCCTCCGCGCTGGCCGGCTGCTCGGTGGAGGCCGCCCGCGCCACCCTGGACGACTTCGTCGCCCTCGGCCTACTACGGCCGGTGGACTCGCCGCTCGCCGAGTACGAGGTGCCGGGCTGGCTGCACCCGCTGCTGCGCGCCCTGGCCGAGGCCCAGGAACGGCCGGGGGAGCTCCAGCTGGCCCGGGCCCGGATGCTGGAGCGCACGGTACGGCTGCTGCACTCCTGCCGGGCCATCACCGAGACCGACAGCCCGCAGTCCCGCGAGAAGATCCAGGCCCTGCCCCCGGCGGTGCGCTTCGCCGACCCCCGCGCGGCCGCCGAGTGGCTGCGCGTGCGCAGGCCCGCGCTGCTGGCCTCCGCCCGGCTCGCGGTGGCCGACGGAGAACTGGACACCCTGGCGAGGCGGCTGCTGTCGCAGCTGGTCAGGGCCTTCGCGGCGCATGTCGGCACCCAGGCCGCGGCCGCCGACCTGTACGGCGTGCACGGGCTGGTGCTGGATGTCGCGCAGCGGCGCGGGCTGCCCCGGGAGCGGGCCGCGGCGTTGCTGAACCTGGGCGACCTGGACGCCCAGACCGGCCGCACCCGGGACGCGCTGGCCCGCTACCGGGACGCGCTGGACGCCGGACGCGAGGCGAACGACCCGTACGCCACCGGCCGCGCGATGGAATCCGTAGGCGGCGCCCACCAGGAGCTGGGTGACTACGACCGGGCCGCCGACTGGTTCGGGCGGGCGCTAGCCGACCGGCTGGCCCGCGGCGAGCGCACCGAGGCCGCCCGGCTGTACGGCCGGATCGCCACCGCCCACACCTACGCGGGCCGCTACGGCGAGGCGCTGCGGAACTGGCGGGCGGCCTGTGCGGCCTACCGCAAGAGCGGTGAAGTCGCGGCCCACGCAAGGGCGTTGAGCGAGATGGCCCGGGTGCAGGAGTACGCGGGACGGCCGCAGGAATCGCTGCACACCTGCCAGGAGGCGGTGGAGTGGGCGCGGCGCGCGGACGACGTCCGCCTCCAGGCCGCGTTGCAGCTGCGCCTGGCCGACACCGTGGAGCGCCTCGGCGACCCGACGGCGGCCCGCTTGCACCGGGCCACGGCCGGGCGTCTGCTGGGTGAGGAGGGCCCGGAACGGCCATCACAGCAGGACACAAGCCCGGAACAGGACGCGAACGCCTACGAAATCCGAGGTGCATCGTCAGAAGATTGATGCAATGAAAGGCTAGACAGGCGGAACACCTTCATTAAACTGGCTCTGCCGCATGTTCCTGCGGTGTCTCCCGGTATGCCAAGGCATGTCTGGGTACGCCTGTAATGCACCCCCATACCCCTGAGCCAAGGACCGTGATCGACGTGAAGGTCGGCATCCCCCGCGAGGTCAAGAACAACGAGTTCCGGGTGGCCATCACCCCCGCCGGCGTGCACGAGCTGGTGCGCAACGGCCACCAGGTCGTCATCGAGCGGGGCGCCGGCATCGGCTCCTCGATCACGGACGACGAGTACGTGGCCGCCGGTGGCCGGATCCTGGACACCGCCGACGAGGTCTGGGCCGCCGCCGACCTGCTGCTGAAGGTCAAGGAGCCCATCGCGGAGGAGTACCACCGCCTTCGCAAGGACCAGATCCTCTTCACCTACCTGCACCTGGCCGCCTCCAAGGAGTGCACGGACGCCCTGATCGAGTCCGGCACCACGGCCATCGCCTACGAGACGGTCGAGCTGCCCAACCGCTCGCTGCCGCTGCTCGCCCCGATGTCCGAGGTCGCGGGCCGGCTGGCCCCGCAGGTCGGCGCCTACCACCTGATGCGCGCGGGCGGCGGCCGCGGTGTGCTGCCCGGCGGTGTCCCGGGCGTGACCCCGGCCAAGGCCGTGGTCATCGGCGGCGGCGTCTCCGGCTGGAACGCCACCCAGGTCGCCGTCGGCATGGGCTTCGACGTGACCCTGCTCGACCGCGACATCAACAAGCTGCGCGAGGCCGACAAGATCTTCGGCACGAAGGTCAAGGCGATCATGTCCAACGCCTTCGAGCTGGAGAAGGCCGTCCTGGACGCCGACCTGGTCATCGGCGCGGTGCTGATCCCGGGCGCCAAGGCCCCGAAGCTCGTCACCAACGAGCTGGTCGCCCGCATGAAGCCCGGAAGTGTCCTTGTCGACATCGCGATCGACCAGGGCGGCTGCTTCGAGGACTCCCGCCCCACCACGCACGCCGAGCCGACCTTCGAGGTCCACAACTCGGTCTTCTACTGCGTCGCCAACATGCCGGGCGGTGTGCCGAACACCTCCACCAACGCCCTCACCAACGCGACGCTGCCGTACATCGTCTCCCTCGCCAACAACGGCTGGGTCGAGGCGCTGCGCCGCGACGCCGCGCTCGCCAAGGGTCTCAACACCCACGACGGCAAGGTGGTTTACAAGGAGGTCGCCGAGGCCCACGGCCTGGAGCACGTCGAGCTGGCCTCGCTGCTCGGCTGACCTCGGCGACCAGGTGGGTCGCCAAGTCGCTCACCGGCAAAAGGCGATTCGTCAACACGTCTCGTCAACCGCCCACGCCCGGCCGGACCTTGCCCGACAAGGTCCGGCCGGATGTGTGTATGGTCACTTTGCGACTCTCGGTCAACTCGCCTCGAACGTAACCGTTCAACCGATTCGCACCCCGGTGAAACCTGCTGTGCGACGGCCGTACGCCCTTGACAGCGACATGTTTCATTGCCGACACATCCTGCCGGGTCCGGCGGATTGTGTTGCTGCGGACCGCCGACACGCCATAGAGTCGCCAACCGTCGGCATGGTGCCACGCTGACCTTGTCTAGAAGTTTCCTGGTCACCAAGGAGGTAAGACGACTTGTGAATGAGTCGACATTTTCTCCCGGGGGTGGTCAACCAGGAATGCCCGCAGGGGGCCAGGGGCCCGCGGGATTCGAGGCTGTCGGCTCCGTCGCTGTGCGCACCTTCGCAGCCCACCAGAGTCCGGGAGCGCCCATGCCCCGGACAGCACACCAGAGCATGGATGGCCATCACGTGAACGCCATGGCCGGCGACGGAAGTGGCGCGCCCCACAACCACTTCGCCGACTACGACGAACTGCCCGAGGGGCACTTCTACGACCCCGACGCCGAGTACGAGCCCGATCCGGAGTACGCGGCCACGCTCGCGCCCGACGCGGCCCGCCAGCGCCGTGAGCGCATCGGTCCCACCGGACGCCCGCTGCCGTACTTCCCGATCCCGGGCCCGCTGACCGACCACGGCCCCGCGAAGATCATCGCGATGTGCAACCAGAAGGGCGGCGTCGGCAAGACGACGTCGACCATCAACCTGGGTGCCGCGCTCGCGGAGTACGGCCGGCGCGTGCTGCTCGTGGACTTCGACCCGCAGGGCGCGCTGTCGGTGGGTCTCGGCGTCAACCCCATGGAACTCGACCTCACGGTCTACAACCTGCTCATGGAGCGGGGCATGTCCGCGGACGAGGTCCTGCTGAAGACCGCGGTCCCCAACATGGACCTGCTGCCCTCCAACATCGACCTGTCGGCCGCCGAGGTCCAGCTGGTCTCCGAGGTCGCGCGCGAGTCCACGCTCCAGCGGGCGCTCAAGCCGCTGCTGCCCGACTACGACTACATCGTGATCGACTGCCAGCCCTCGCTCGGCCTGCTCACGGTGAACGCGCTGACCGCCGCGCACAAGGTGATCGTGCCGCTGGAGTGCGAGTTCTTCGCGCTGCGCGGTGTCGCGCTGCTGACCGAGACCATCGAGAAGGTCCAGGAACGGCTCAACCCCGAGCTGGAGCTGGACGGCATCCTCGCCACCATGTACGACTCGCGCACGGTGCACAGCCGCGAGGTCCTCGCCCGGGTGGTCGAGGCGTTCGACGACCACGTCTACCACACGGTCATCGGGCGCACGGTCCGCTTCCCGGAGACCACGGTCGCCGGTGAGCCGATCACCACGTACGCCTCCAACTCCGTCGGTGCCGCCGCCTACCGCCAGCTCGCCAGGGAGGTGCTCGCCCGGTGTCACGCCGAGTGAGTCTGCCGGGGGCCGACGAACTCTTCCGTACGACAGGGGGGACGGCGCTGCAGCCGTCGACTCCCCGGCGCGCGGCGGGCGGTGAGGCCCGGGTGCCGGCTCCCGCGCAGGAGAGCGACGACGTGGCCGCCGCCGAGGACGCGCCGCAGGCCGTGCCCGTGCGGAGCGGCGACGGCGAGGGCGTGGAGCACGTGGCTGCGGAAGCGGAGCCCGCCGACGCCGAGTCCCGCGGCCGGCGCCGGCAGTCCGCGGCGGACGGCCCCGCGGCCGCCGCCCAGCCGCGCAAGCGGGGACGGGCGGCCAGCCGCCGGCCCAGCGGGCGCGAGCGGCACGACGAGAAGATCACCGTGTACGTGTCCGCCGAGGAACTGATGGACCTGGAGCACGCGCGGCTGGTGCTCCGGGGCGAGCACGGACTCGCGGTGGACCGCGGGCGCATCGTGCGCGAGGCGGTGGCCGTGGTGCTGGCCGACCTGGAGTCCCGGGGGGACGCGAGCATCCTCGTGCGACGGCTGCGGGGACGTTAGCGGTAGCCTGCGGGGGCCATGACCTCGTTCGACCTCCCCGATCCCGGTACCGCCGGCCGTCGGCGTGCGCTGGGTCGGGGACCGGGCGCCGCGGCGCTCGAAGAGGCCCACGGGACGGTCGTACCGGAAGAACCCCCTGCCGCCGGACCGGAGCCCGGGCCCGGACCGGAGCCCGCGCCCCGACCCGGACCAGGGCCGGGACCCGCGACCGACGAGCCACCCGCGTCCGACGCGACCCCCGACGACGCACCCGACGGCGTCTTCAAGGTCCGCCTCTCCAACTTCGAGGGCCCCTTCGACCTGCTGCTCCAGCTGATCTCCAAGCACAAGCTGGACGTCACCGAGGTCGCCCTGTCGAAGGTGACCGACGAGTTCATGGCGCACATCAGGGCGATGGGCCCGGACTGGGACCTGGACCAGACGACGGAGTTCCTGGTCGTGGCCGCCACCCTGCTCGATCTGAAGGCGGCCCGGCTGCTGCCCGCCGCCGAGGTGGAGGACGAGGCCGACCTCGCGCTGCTGGAGGCGCGGGACCTGCTGTTCGCGCGGCTGCTCCAGTACCGGGCGTACAAGCGGATCGCCGACATCTTCAACGCGCGCGTCGAGGAGGAGGCCCGGCGCCACCCCCGTACCGTCGGTCTGGAGCCCGAGCACGCCGAGCTGCTGCCCGAGGTCGTGATCAGCATCGGCCCCGAGGGGTTCGCCAGGCTCGCGGTCAAGGCGATGCAGCCCAGGCCCAAGCCGCAGGTCTACGTCGACCACATCCACGCCCCGCTGGTCAGCGTGCAGGAGCAGGCGCGGATCGTGGTGGCGCGGCTGCGGGAACTGGGCGAGGCGGGCTTCGGGGCGCTGGTCGAGGACGCCGACGACACCCTGACCGTCGTCGCCCGCTTCCTGGCCCTCCTGGAGCTGTACCGGGAGAAGGCCGTCGCCCTGGAGCAGGAGACGGCCCTCGGCGAGCTGCTGGTCCGCTGGACCGGCGGGGACGGGGACGCGGCCCCGGTGGTCACCGACGAGTTCGACCGGCCACCCCGGCAGACCGAGGAGGAGAAGCAGCCGTGAGCGAGACGACCGAGGCCGCCGCGGGGGACGGCACCGTCGCCGGGCTGGAGCTCAAGCCCGCCCTGGAGGCCGTCCTCATGGTCGTGGACGAGCCCGCGACCGAGGACCAACTCGCCAGGATCCTGGAGCGGCCCAGGCGGCAGATCGCCGACGCGCTGCGCGCGCTGGCCGACGAGTACACCGTGCAGGGCCGCGGCTTCGAGCTGCGCCACGTCGCGGGCGGCTGGCGCTTCTACACCCGCGCCGCCTACGCGCCCGCCGTGGAGCGGCTGGTCCTGGACGGCCAGACCGCCCGGCTCACCCAGGCCGCGCTGGAGACGCTCGCGGTCGTCGCCTACCGCCAGCCGGTCAGCCGCAGCCGGGTCTCCGCCGTGCGCGGGGTGAACTGCGACGGCGTGATGCGGACCCTGCTCCAGCGGGGTCTGGTCGAGGAGGCGGGCGCGGAACCCGAAACAGGTGCGATCCTGTACAGGACGACGAACTACTTCCTGGAGCGGATGGGCCTGCGTGGCCTGGACGAGCTTCCGGAGCTCGCGCCCTTCCTCCCGGAGGCGGAGGCGATCGAGGCCGAGACCCAGGAAGGAGTCCCGTCGTTCGACCCGGACGCGCCCGACGCGCCGGGCGTAGAGGACGCAGACGACTAAGACGGAACTTTGATGCGAAGCAGCGGCAGCGGCAAGAGTGGCGGGCGCGGTAACTACCGCGGCGCCGGCAACAACCGGGACGAGCGGCAGGGGCAGGGCCGTCCCCGCAAGCCCCGCCCCGAGGAGCGCCGCTACGACGTGGGCCCCGGCGCGACCCAGGACGGCCCCAAGTCCGGGCGCGGCGGTGCGGCGCGCGGCGGCGCCAAGGGCGGCCCGAAGCAGCGGCCCCAGCAGGGCGGCCGGACGGCGCCCGCGCGCTCGCGTGAGTACGAGACGCGGGTCGAGGAGCGCAACCGGGAGCGGTACGCGGGCAAGAAGGACGTCAAGCTGCCCAAGACCTTCCCGGGCGCCGAGCAGGAGGGCGAGCGGCTCCAGAAGGTGCTCGCGCGCGCGGGCTACGGCTCCCGGCGCGCCTGCGAGGAGCTGATCGAGCAGGCCCGCGTCGAGGTCAACGGCGAGATCGTCCTGGAGCAGGGCAAGCGGGTCGACCCGGAGAAGGACGAGGTCAAGGTCGACGGCCTGACCGTGGCGACCCAGTCGTACCAGTTCTTCTCGCTGAACAAGCCGGCCGGCGTCGTCTCCACCATGGAGGACCCGGAGGGCCGCCAGTGCCTCGGCGACTACGTCACCAACCGGGAGACCCGGCTCTTCCACGTCGGCCGGCTGGACACCGAGACCGAGGGCGTCATCCTGCTCACCAACCACGGTGAGCTGGCCCACCGCCTCACCCACCCCAAGTACGGCGTGCGCAAGACCTACCTCGCGCACATCGTCGGGCCGATCCCGCGCGACCTCGGCAAGCGCCTGAAGGACGGCATCCAGCTGGAGGACGGCTACGCGCGCGCCGACCACTTCCGGGTGGTGGAGCAGACCGGCAAGAACTACCTGGTCGAGGTGACGCTGCACGAGGGCCGCAAGCACATCGTGCGCCGGATGCTCGCGGAGGCCGGCTTCCCGGTGGACAAGCTGGTGCGCACCGCCTTCGGCCCGATCACCCTGGGCGACCAGAAGTCGGGCTGGCTGCGCCGGTTGTCGAACACCGAGGTCGGCATGCTGATGAAGGAAGTCGATCTGTAGGCGGCACGCCTTGCGTCCGTCCGCCGTCCCCCTTTATTGTCACCATGACGATAAAGGGGGATGATCTTTTATGTCCAAGCGGCCGGCCACCGGAGCGCTCCTCGGCCTCGCCCTCGGGGACGCCCTGGGCTTCCCGACCGAGTTCAACAGGGTGCCGGAAATCATCGCCAAGTGCGGGCCCTGGCGCGGGATGGAGCTGCCTCGGCGCGCCTTCGTCTCCGACGACACCCAGATGACGCTCGCCCTCGGCCGCGGCCTGCGGCGGGCGATGGCGCACGGCCCCCTCACGCCCGCGCGTCTGGAACCCCCGCTGCGCGAGGAGTTCGTGGACTGGTACGAGTCGCCGGACAACAACCGCGCGCCGGGCAACACCTGCCTGACCGCCTGCCGCCTGCTGATGGACGAGGGGCGTGGCTGGCAGGAGGCCAGCCAGGTCGGCTCCAAGGGCTGCGGCGCCAACATGCGCGTCGCCCCGATCGGGCTCGCCCCCGGTCTGAGCGCCGAACAGCGGTCCGGCGCCGCCCAGTTGCAGTCCGGGCTCACCCACGGCCACCCCACCGCGCTGGCCGCCTCCGACCTCACCGCCCACGCGGTCCACCTGCTCGCCCGGGGCACCGAACCGGCCGCGCTGGTCGGGCGGCTGCGTGCCCACGCCCTCGACCGGCGCACCCGCTACGACCACCTCTGGCTCGGCGACCTGTGGACCCGCTCCCAGGACCCCGGCCCCGAGCAGTTCATCGCGCGCGGCTGGGACGAGTGCCTGGCGATCCTGGACCGGATCGAGGCGGCCGTCGCCACCCACTCGCCGGAGACCGACCCGTGCGAGGCCACCGGCGAGGGCTGGATCGCCGAGGAGGCCTTCGCCACCGGGCTGCTGTGCTTCCTGCTCTTCCCCGACGAGCCCCTCACCGCCCTGCGCCGGGCCGCCTGCACCGCCGGCGACTCCGACTCCATCGCCTGCCTCACCGGCGCCTTCGCGGGCGCCTGGCTCGGCGCGGACGCCTGGCCCGCCGACTGGGCCGAGCGGATCGAGTACCGGGAGGACCTGTTGGCACTGGGCACGCTCTGGGACGCTTAGGCCCATGATCGACAACCTCGACATGGATCTCGCGCCCGTCGTCGCCGAACAGCCCGACCCCCTGCTGTTCGCCACCGTCTCCGGGGCCCACCTGTACGGCTTCCCCTCGCAGGACTCGGACGTGGACCTGCGGGGCGTCCACCTGCTGCCCACCGCCGACCTCGTCGGGCTGCGCGAGCCGGAGGAGACCCGGTCGAAGGCATGGGTGCGCTACGGGGTCGAACTGGACCTCGTCACCCACGACCTGCGCAAGTTCGTACGGCTGATGCTGCGCCGCAACGGCTATGTGCTGGAGCAGCTGCTCTCGCCGCTCGTCGTGCACACCGGCGAGGCCCACCGGGAACTGGCCGCCCTCGCGCCGGCCGTGCTCACCAGCCACCACGCCCACCACTACCGGGGGTTCGCGGTCACCCAGTGGCGGCTGTTCGAGAAGACCGGCGAACTCAAGCCGCTGCTCTACACGTTCCGTGTGCTGCTCACCGGCATCCACCTCATGCGCACCGGCGGCATACAGGCCCACCTGCCCACCCTGGCGGCCGAGTGGGACGCGCCCGCGTACGTGCCCGAGCTGATCGCCGCGAAGGCGGAGCGGGAGCACGGGGTGTTCCCCGGGCTCGACCAGGCGCGGGTGGCACAGGACGTGGAGCGGTTGCACCAGGTCCTCGACGAGGCCCAGGCCGCGTCGGTACTGCCGGACGCGGCGGGCGGTCACGAGGCGTTGCACGACTTCGTGGTGCGGATACGGCTGGCCGGCTGAGGGCCGGACGGCCGGGCCGCGGGAAGGACCTGCGAGGCGCGGGTGCGGCCGGTGGCCGGCGGGTCAGGGGCGCGGCGGCGACGCCAGGGCGGAGGCGCGGCGGACCCGGAAGAGGAAGTCCGCCACCCGGGCCTGGTCCGGTTCCGGCGGCAGCGGGGTGCGGCACAGCGCCGCCTCCGCCTCGGCCCCGAGCCGGGCCATCCGCGCCTCCACCTCGGCCCAGGGCACCTCGCCCCGCTTCACGGCCAGCAGCGGCTCGCGGGCGTCGCCCACGTCGATGCGCAGCTCGCCGGTGCGCAGCAGATCGCGGCAACTGATCAGCAGCCGCAGCAGGTGCATGGCGTGCTTCCAGCGCGGGGCGCCCGTCGTGCGCACGTCGGCGTCGAGCTTCCTGCGCTGGCCGAGGGCGTAGCGGGTGAAGGTGCCGTACGCCCTGCGCGAGAGGAACGCGCCGCGCAGGGACAGCAGTTCACGGCCGGTGTCGTCCACCCGCTCCACCAGCGGGGAGTGCAGGCACTCCAGGATGTTCGGGTTGCCCCGCAGCGCCAGCTCGCAGAACCGCTCCAGCTCCCAGGAGAACCGCTCCTCGTCCGGCCCCTCCACATGCGTCGGCGGCTTCTCGAACCGCCAGAACAGGGCGGTGGGCGCGAGGAACACGCCCCGCCGGTCGGTGTCGCTCGCCTCCGTGGCCAGGCCGAAGGCCCGGGAGCCCGTGACACAGGAGTAGACGGTGTGGTCGCGTACCAGGTCCTCGGGCTGCATGCCCGGAGCCTACGCGGCGGTTCAGCCCAGCTGGATCGAGTTTCCCTCGACCTTGATCCGCTTCTCCTCCAGCGGCTTGGTCGCCGGGCCCTCGGCCACCGAACCGTCCGCGATCTTGAACTTGCTGCCGTGGCAGGGGCAGTCGATGGTGCCGTTCTGCACCCGGCTCACCGTGCACCCCATGTGCGTGCACACGGCCGAGAACGCCTTGAACTCGCCCTTCGACGGCTGCGTCACCACGATCTTCCGCTCGTCGAAGACCTTGCCGCCGCCCTCCGGGATGTCGCCGGTGCTCGCCAGCTTCTTCGCGTCGGCCGCCGGGGAGGTGGAGGCGGCCGGGGACGCCGGCCGCGTCGGGGAGGGGCTGTCCGTTCCGTTGCGGGTGTTGTCGGCGGCGGCGCTGGTGCTGCCGCCGTTGTTGCCGCCGCAGCCGGTCGCGAGCGCCGCCGCGCCCGTCGCGATCACCGTGCGCCGCGTCGCGCCCTGGGTCATCTCACCACTCCGTACACATGTCGGGATGCGGATACCGACGCTCCGATGAAAGCGTCGAAACCGGAAGAAACCGGTATGTGCATCGTCTCAGCGATCGGGCGCCCGGCGCTCCGCGGACGCGGGCTGACTACGCTGGACGGGCGAGCACGACAACACCTGTCAGCGAGGAGCGACGCCGTGGCGGTACGAGCGGTCCGGGGGGCCGTCCAGCTGGAGCGGGACGAGGCCGGTCACATGGAGGAGCAGGTCGGCGCCCTGCTCACCGCCGTCCTGGAGCGCAACGGGCTGGTCCCGGACGACCTGATCAGCATCTGGTTCACCGCCACCCCCGATCTGCACAGCGACTTCCCGGCCGCCGCCGCCCGCAAGCTGGGCATCGTCGACGTGCCCCTGATCTGCGCGCAGGAGCTGGACGTCGAGGGCGCCATGCCCCGGGTCGTCCGGATCCTCGCCCATGTCGAGTCGGACCGGCCCCGCGCCGACATCGCCCACGTCTACCTCGGCGCCGCGGCCGCCCTGCGCAAGGACATCGCCCAGTGAGAACCGCACTCGTCATCGGCACCGGCCTGATCGGCACCTCCGCCGCCCTGGCCCTGACCCAGCGCGGGGTCACCGTGCACCTCGCCGACCACGACCCGGAGCACGCCCGGACCGCCGCCGCGCTCGGCGCCGGCACCGACGCGCCTCCCGAGGGCCCCGTCGACCTGGCGATCGTCGCCGCCCCGCCCGCGCACGTGGCCACGGTCCTCGCCGACGCCATGCGCCGCGGACTCGCCCGCGGTTACCTGGACGTGGCCAGCGTCAAGGGCGGCCCCCGCCGGGAGCTGGAGGCGCTCGGCCTGGACCTCACCGCCTACCTCGGCACGCACCCGATGTCCGGCCGGGAGAAGTCCGGGCCGCTGGCCGCCACCGGCGACCTCTTCGAGGGCCGCCCCTGGGTGCTCACCCCCACCCGGGACACCGACACCGAGGTGCTCAACCTCGCCCTGGAACTCGTCTCGCACTGCCGGGCCGTCCCGGTCGTCATGGACGCCGACGCCCACGACCGCGCCGTGGCCCTCGTCTCCCACATGCCCCACCTGGTCTCCAGCATGGTCGCCGCGCGCCTGGAACACGCCGACGAGGCCGCCGTACGGCTGTGCGGACAGGGCATCCGGGACGTGACCCGGATCGCCGCCTCCGACCCGCGCATGTGGATCGACATCCTCTCCGCCAACCCGGGCCCGGTCGCCGACCTGCTCGCCGACGTCGCCGCCGACCTGGACGAGACCGTGACGGCCCTGCGCGCCCTTCAGTCCTGCGACGAGGACAAGCGGCGCGCGGGCAGCGCCGGGGTGGAGAAGCTGCTGCGCCGCGGCAACGCGGGCCAGGTGCGGGTGCCCGGCAAGCACGGCAGCGCGCCGCGGGTCTACGAGACCGTCGTCGTGCTCATCGACGACCAGCCGGGACAGCTGGCGCGGATCTTCGCCGACGCGGGCCGCGCCGGGGTCAACATCGAGGACGTGCGCATCGAGCACGCCACCGGGCAGCAGGCAGGTCTGATGCAGCTCATGGTCGAACCGCACGCGGCCCCGGTGCTCAGCAGCGCGCTGCGCGAGCGGGGCTGGGCGCTGCGGCAGTAGGACGGCGAAGGCGGGCGGTGATGTGCGTCCGGACGAGTGACCCACACCCAGTAACCTTGTGCGGGGCGCTCTCGCACCCCGACCCCCGCTCACCCCGCACACCCAGGAAGGTGCCCTCGTGGAAAACGGCGCCGCCCCGACCGCCAAGCCCGTGATCGTCGCGATCGACGGTCCCTCCGGCACGGGCAAGTCGAGCACGTCGAAGGCCGTGGCCGCGCAGCTCGGCCTGAGCTACCTGGACACCGGGGCCCAGTACCGGGCGATCACCTGGTGGATGGTGAACAACGGCATCGACCTGGCGGACCCCACCGCCGTCGCGGCCGTCGCGGGCAAGGCCGACATCGTCTCCGGCACCGACCCGGAAGCCCCCACCATCACGGTCGACGGGGTGGACGTGGCCGCGGCGATCCGCACCCAGGAGGTCACCTCCAAGGTCAGCGCGGTCAGCGCGGTGCCCGAGGTGCGCGCCCGGATCACCGAGCTCCAGCGCTCGCTGGCGGCCGGCGCCGAGCGGGGCATCGTGGTCGAGGGCCGTGACATCGGTACGACGGTGCTGCCGGACGCCGACCTCAAGATCTTCCTCACCGCCTCCCCGGAGGCCCGCGCCGCCCGCCGCAGCGGCGAGCTGAAGGGCGCGGACCTGCACGCCACCCGCGAGGCGCTGATCAAGCGGGACACCGCCGACTCCAGCCGCAAGACCTCCCCGCTCGCCAAGGCCGACGACGCGGTCGAGGTGGACACCACCGAGCTCACCCTCGCCCAGGTCATCGAGTGCGTCGTCACCCTGGTCGAGGAGAAGCGGACCGGGAAGTGAGCCTGCCCTCCGAAAGAGGTGCCGAGGTCGGGCGGCGCATCGGCGTCGGCCTGATGTACGGCCTGTGGAAGCCGCGGGTGCTCGGCGCCTGGAAGGTGCCCGCCACCGGCCCGGTGATCCTCGCGGTGAACCACTCGCACAACATCGACGGCCCGATGGTCATGGGCGTGGCGCCCCGGCCGACGCACTTCCTGATCAAGAGGGAGGCGTTCGTCGGTCCGCTGGGCGACTTCCTGACCGGCATCGGCCAGCTGAAGGTGGACCGGGCCGCCGCCGACCGCACCGCCATCACCGACGCCCTCGGCGTCCTGGCGGCCGGGGGAGTGCTGGGGATCTTCCCGGAGGGCACCCGGGGCGAGGGCGACTTCGCCTCGCTGCGCGCGGGCCTCGCCTACTTCGCGGTCCGCAGCGGGGCGCCGATCGTGCCGGTGGCCGTCATGGGAAGCTCGGACCGGCCGGGTCGGTTGATAAAGGCGCTGCCTCCGCTGCGCTCCCGGGTCGACGTCGTCTTCGGCGACCCGTTCGACGCGGGCGACGGATCGGGGCGGCGCACGCGCCGGGCGCTGGACGAGGCGACCGAGCGCATCCAGAAGCAGCTCACCGGCCACCTGGAAAACGCCAGGCGCCTGACCGGGCGCCGGGCGACACTTGAGTAGTGGATCAGCCCACCCGGGACCAGCCCGGGGGCCTGTTCCACCGATCACCACGATGAACGACGAGGTACGGACTTCATGAACGACGACATCCAGCCCGACGGCTCGGCCGCGCACGAGTACGAGCACGGGGCTCTCGGCGACGCCGAGTACGCGCAGTTCATGGAGCTCGCCGCGGAAGAGGGCTTCGACATCGAGGACGTCGAGGGCGCCATCGAGGCGGCGGGCCACGGCCCGCTGCCCGTGCTCGCCGTCGTCGGCCGTCCCAATGTCGGCAAGTCGACCCTGGTCAACCGGATCATCGGCCGCCGCGAGGCGGTCGTCGAGGACAAGCCGGGCGTGACCCGCGACCGCGTCACGTACGAGGCCGAGTGGGCGGGCCGCCGCTTCAAGGTGGTCGACACCGGCGGCTGGGAGCAGGACGTCCTCGGCATCGACGCCTCCGTGGCGGCCCAGGCCGAGTACGCGATCGAGGCCGCCGACGCGGTGGTCTTCGTGGTCGACGCCAAGGTCGGCGCGACCGACACCGACGAGGCCGTCGTCCGGCTGCTGCGCAAGGCCGGCAAGCCGGTGGTGCTGTGCGCCAACAAGGTCGACGGCCCGAGCGGCGAGGCCGACGCCGCCTATCTGTGGAACCTGGGCCTCGGCGAGCCCCACCCGGTCTCCGCCCTGCACGGTCGCGGCACCGGCGACATGCTGGACGCCGTCCTGGAGGCGCTGCCCGAGGCGCCCGAGCAGACCTTCGGCACCGCGCTCGGCGGCCCCCGCCGGATCGCGCTCATCGGCCGCCCGAACGTCGGCAAGTCCTCCCTGCTGAACAAGGTGGCCGGCGAGGAGCGCGTCGTCGTCAACGAGCTGGCGGGCACCACCCGCGACCCGGTGGACGAGATCATCGAGCTGGGCGGCGTCACCTGGAAGTTCGTGGACACCGCCGGCATCCGCAAGCGGGTCCACCTCCAGCAGGGCGCCGACTACTACGCCTCGCTGCGCACCGCCGCCGCCGTGGAGAAGGCCGAGGTCGCGGTCGTCCTGATCGACGCCTCCGAGAACATCTCCGTGCAGGACCAGCGGATCGTCACCATGGCCGTCGAGGCGGGCCGCGCGCTGGTCATCGCCTACAACAAGTGGGACACCCTGGACGAGGAGCGCCGCTACTACCTGGAGCGGGAGATCGAGACCGAGCTGGGCCAGGTCGCCTGGGCGCCCCGGGTGAACGTGTCCGCGCGCACCGGCCGCCACATGGAGAAGCTGGTCCCGGCCATCGAGACCGCGCTCGCCGGCTGGGAGACCCGCGTGCCCACCGGCCGGCTCAACGCCTTCCTCGGCGAGCTGGTCGCGGCCCACCCGCACCCGGTCCGGGGCGGCAAGCAGCCGCGCATCCTCTTCGGCACCCAGGCCGGCACCAAGCCGCCGCGCTTCGTGCTCTTCGCCTCGGGCTTCATCGAGGCGGGCTACCGGCGCTTCATCGAGCGCCGGCTGCGCGAGGAGTTCGGCTTCGAGGGCACCCCGATCCACATCTCGGTGCGGGTGCGCGAGAAGCGCGGCACGAAGAAGAAGTAGCGCCGACGGTACGACGTGAAGGGCGGCCCCCGTTCTCGGGGGCCGCCCTTCTTCGTGGGTCCGGCACGCTCATGCGCCCCGGCGCGGTCCCGGCGGCAGCGCGGCGGGCACATGGTGCATCCCGTTGTCCTGCTCGGGCCGTCCGACGGTGCCGACCCGCTGCCACTGCGACTGCTGGCGGGCGTTGTAGGCCCCCGCGCTGTAGGCGCTGTAGGAGCTGCTGAACGAGCCCGCCCGATGGCCGCCGTACGACCATCCCGTCCGGTCCGGCAGACCGAAGGGGACGAACCTCAGCCCCTCCTCCCCGCTGCGGTCGCCCGGCAGCGTGCGAAAGGCCTTGACCCACTCCGCGGAGAGCATGTCGAAGATCGGCGTGGCCGAGGCACCACCCATCCCTTCCTGCCCGGTCCGGGCGGACGGGACGGAGGAGAACGAGGACCGGCGGGGCGAAGTGTCGTATGCGTGCACGTATGTCCAAACGACGGCGCCCCCGAAGAGATGCGGTTTCGTGACCTGCCTTCGGGAGCGCGGTTGGTCAGGTACCCGCGAGCGGCAGCGCCGCCGCCACCAGCCTGCCCTGCGCCGCGGCCCGGTCGAGGGAGTCGCGCAGCAGGTCCTCGCGGGGCTGACGGCCGATCGAGCCCACCGGGGCGGCGAACATCAGCACCTGCTGGTGCTTGTTGGCCGAGGCCCGCCAGCCGTCGGTGACCTGGAGCGGCTGGTGCGCCTGCCACCAGGCCACCGGCTGGCCGCCGTGCGGGCCCGGCTGGAGGACCGCGTGCAGCTGGCCCACCGCCAGCAGCACCGACCAGCCGTGCAGCACCGGCGGTACGGCGGCGATCTCGGTCACCGGCATGAAGCCCTGCTCGATCAGCAGCGGCAGGAAGTCGTCCCCGGTCCCGGTGGTGCCCGGGCGCACGATGGGCGAGGTGGGCTCGACGACCAGCGCGGGGTGCAACTCGCCCTCGATGAGGACGAGTCCGCTGGTCACGCCGAGCACCGCCTGCTCGGGCGCGGACCGCCGCGGCCCGTCGTCGGCGGCCTGCGCGCCGATGGAGCGGACGGCGCCCTGCAACTGCTCCTCGGTGACCTGGACGACCTGCGAGGGCAGGCAGCTGGCGTGGGCGAAGGCGAGGACCGCGGTCTCCTCGCCGACGAACAGGACGGTGCTGGTGCGCTCCTGCTCGGAGTCGCCCGGGGTGCGGCAGGACGTGCAGTCGTAACTGCCCGGGGCGTTCTCTCCGGCGAGCAGCCGGTCGGCTTCTTCGTCGCCGATCTCGGCGCGTACGGCGTCGCTGACGTCGAGCATGCGCGGCACGGGTGGCTCCCTTGGGATGCGTGCTGGACCGGTCGGGTGGCCCCCGGCCGATGAGCCCCAGGGTTCCGGGCTCATGAAGAAGACAACGGGCGTCCTGTGGTGGGAGTCACGCATGGCGGGGCACCGGTTCGAACCAACCCTCGCGCGCGGTCACCCCCGGTGCGGAATCCGCCACTCACGGTCAACTTGGCGCCCGGGCAAGCGACTTGAAGGGGTGAAGTGGGTCACAGGAAGCTGCCGGGCATGGTCGAAAAATCGGTAAATCGGTGTATGTAGTGGGTGGCTGAAAATCGCCGATACCCCGGGTAACGGTCAACTGGCCTGGAAGGACGGTCATTTGGTTGAAGTCCGGCGCCGACTCTCCCTACATTCCTCCGCCGTGTGCAACGAGCACCGCTCGGGTACGTCCGCCACCCGGCACCGGCAGCGCAGCATCGCCGGCACCGGGGGCGCGGGCGGGGCGGGCGCGCGTCACCGCGGTCCTGCGCGGCGAGGCGCGTGCCGTCTGGGGGAGCCCGGGTCGCTGGAAAGGGAATTACATGTCCGAGTGTGCCGATACCACCCGCACCACCGCCCGTGACGACAGCACGCGCCGGGGCCGCACGACGGCCGTACTCGCCGGCGCCGCGCTGCTGGCCCCGCTGGGGCTGCTGGCCGCGACCGGCAACGCCGCCGCCGCGGACAACGGGGTGTGGGACCGCATCGCCCAGTGCGAGAGCGGCGGCAACTGGCACATCAACACCGGCAACGGCTACTACGGCGGGCTCCAGTTCTCCGCCCACACCTGGCGCGCGTACGGCGGCTCCGCGTACGCCTCCACGGCCGACCGGGCCTCCCGGAGCGCGCAGATCGCCGTCGCGACGCGGGTCCAGCAGGCCCAGGGCTGGGGCGCCTGGCCGGTCTGCTCGGGACGCGCGGGAGCGATGGGCTCCGCCCCCTCGCAGGTGAGCGTCGACAAGGGCCCGGCGAAGAAGCCGGCCCCGGCCAGGACGAGGAAGCCGGCCCCGGCCACCACGCCGAAGACCTCGCGGCACCCGTCCCCGTCCCGGGGCACGGGCGGCTACACGGTGCGCGCGGGCGACACGCTGTCCAGGATCGCCGAGCGGCACGGCACGACGTGGCACCGCCTCTACGCCGCGAACAGGTCCGTGATCGGCGCCGACCCGAACGTGATCGTGCCCGGACAGCGTCTGACCCTCTGAGCCGTACGGTGCCGGGACCGGTCCGGTGCCCGGCCCCCGGCCCGACGGCCCGACGGCCCTCCGGTTCCCGCCGGGGGGCCGCGCCGCGTAGCGCCCGCGCGTCATGTGCGGAATCCGTGAAAATCCCCATGCGGTGTCAGCTCCGGTGCCACGGATCGGGATTCCCCGGAATCACGCTCCCGGCCTCTCCGGGTCTTCGCCGCGGAAGTTTCCGGCGGGTAATGGGAAGGGCCGCGGCGACACGAGGGAATTCAGTTCGAATGCCCCGGTGAGCGGTACGGAAACCCCCGAACGTGTGAGGGAGTTCGGCCGGAAGGGACTCCGGAAGCTGTGACAGAAGTGTGACCCTGGTCGGAGGCCGCTCTTACCCGGACGTGCCCGGCTTCCGTCACCGCGCGTCGCGGCCTAGCGTGGCCGCATGGCACCGATTCCCACTCCGCCAGCGGAGCCCCAGGACAGTCCGGACGGGTACGTCGGCCTCGACGCGGCGAGCGCCGAGCGGCTGGCCCGGCAGCGCGGCTGGTCGACCGTGCGGTCGCTGCCGCCGGGCGCGATCATCACCATGGAGTACCGGGCGGGCCGGCTCAACTTCGAGGTGCGTGACGGCCGGGTGGCCCGCGCCTGGAAGGGCTGACGCCCGCGCCCGCGTACGGCGAAGGCCCCGCTCCCGTGAGGGGGCGGGGCCTTCGCCGTGGGGCGGGGGCGGTGTGCGTACCGGACCCGCCGCCGTCCCGGCCGTCAGCCGCCTGTCAGGGGACGGGCCGCCGGCTGGGAGGTGCCGCGGGGTGCCCGGTCGCCGCCCGGCGGGCGGCGGCTGCCCGCCGGGGTGACCGGGCTGCGCTCGGAGCGGGCCGTGTGCGGTCCGGGTGCCAGGTGCACCAGGCCCCGGGAGGCGCGGGTGGAGGAGACCGGCTCGCGGGCCGGCGCGGACTGCTCGGCTTCCGCGCCGCGCGGCGCCTTGAGCAGCACCGGCGCCAGCGGGGCGGCCGGCTCGGGAACGGGCCGGTTGCGCCAGCGGTCGCGCAGGTCGAACAGCCGGGTCTCGGCCTTGGCGATCAGCGGTTCGAACCACGGCAGGGCGAGCAGGATCAGCAGGCCGGCGGCCCAGCCGAGGAGCACGTCGCTGAGCCAGTGCGTACCGAGGTAGACGGTGGTGAGACCGACGCCCAGCGAGGTGATCGCGGAGACCGCGGACAGCCAGCGCCGTGCGCGCGGGGTCGAGGCCAGATAGGCCAGGATGCCCCAGGTCACCACCGCGTTGGCGGTGTGTCCGCTGGGAAATATATCGCCGCCCAGACCCATCTCGTTCGAGCCGATCACGGTCGCGTAGTGCGGACCGAGCCGCCCCATGCCGTACTTGGCGGCGCCGACCGTGGCGTTCAGCAGCAGCAGCGAGGTGGCCAGGGTGAGCAGCGGGCGCAGGGTGTGCTGGCGCCAGGAGCGCCAGCCGAGCCAGGCCGCGACCATCACCGCGGTGGGGCCGCGCTGGCCGAGCACCACGTAGTAGTCGAGGAAGGCGTGGATCTGCGGCCACTGCTGGTACGGCCGGAAGAACATGACCTGCCAGTCGAGCCGGACGAGCCAGGAGGTGGTCACCACGGCCCACACGATCGCCAGGTAGAAGGCGAGGGTCGCGGAGAACAGCACGACCCGGTGCCGGCTCATCACCGGCACATCGATATGGGCCGGCCGTTCCGGCTCCCGGTCCAGCCTGGCGAACACCCGGTCCAGACGCCGGGTGAGGTTCCGTTCGGTACGCACCCAATCGACGTTACAGCGAGTGAGCTGTGTTCCCGGTCGTAACAGCGGCTTTGTGATGACGATGTGATGTGGGAAACCTCTCAAGGGCGGTCGAATTCCGCCGGATTCCGCAATCACGTGAGGCCGCGCTCTGTAATTCCTTTGATCGTGCCGGGTGTTGTTTATATGGCGCTTATAAATGCGTTAACCCGGTCCTGGGTCGCAATTCCCCGGAGCTTCACCGGCCGGTACGCGTCGATCACGGGGGGCCGGAGCCGTTCAGCCAGAACGCCCCGTAGACCGCGGAGATGATCGCCAGCGCCGCCGTGAGCAGGACGGATCGGGAGGTGCGCAGCCGGGCGAGGGCCTCGGCGAGCGGGAGGAGCACCGGGAAGGCGGGCAGCAGCAGCCGGGGCTTGGAGCCGAAGTAGCTCGACGCGCACAGCGCCAGCGCCAGCACGACCCCCGTGTACACCAGCAGTTCGACCGGCTGGCCCCGGCGCACCCCGCTGACGTACAGCCAGAGCAGCAGCGCGACACCGGCGATCAGTCCGACGCCCGCGAGCGCGGACGGGACCGACGTGAACTTGTCGGCCACGAAACACGCGAAGGCGTATCCGCCGTCGAAGCCGTTGCGCCATCCGGCCTGCACGTCCAGATAGCCGAACGGGCCCCTGCCGGTGTGCCCGCCGACCCAGAGCACGTAGCCGGCCGCGCCGAGCGGAGCGATCAGCATCCCGAGGAGGCGACGGAGGGTGAAGGGGGAGGGGACGCGTGTTGACGGTCCCGCGGCGGCGGAAGGGGCGTGCGCCGTTCGCCGCGCGCCGTCCGTGCGCGCCGCGCTTCGCTCCCGCACGAAGGAGATCACGGCCGCGGTCCACACCGCGGCGACCACCGCGCCGCCCACCGGCCGGGTCAGCCCCGCCAGCGCCGCGAGCAGCCCCGCGCTCACCCACCGCCCGGTCAGCAGCGCGTACAGCGCCCAGGCCGCCAGCGCGGTGAACAGCGACTCGCTGTACGCCATCGACTGGACCACCGCGACCGGCAGCACCGCCCACAGCAGCACGGCGCAGACACCGACCCGCCGCCCGTACACGTGCTCGGCGACCGCGTAGATCCCCGCCGCCGCGGCGAGCGAGGCGAGCAGCGACACCACGAGACCAGCGTGCGCGTACGACAGCGGGGTGACCGCGTGCAGGCCCCGCTCCAGCCACGGCAGCAGCGGGAAGAACGCCAGATCGGAGTGGACGTCGCCGTCGGGCAGCCGCACCTGGTAGCCGTAGCCGCCCTCGGCGACCCGCGTGTACCAGAGGGAGTCCCAGCGCGCGGTCAGCAGGGTGAGGGCGCTCTTGCCGCGCGCGGCGCTCCACACCGCCAGCACCACCAGGCCCAGGACGCGGACCGCCGCGTAGCCCACGAGGGCCGGGGCCGCCCGGCGCGGCAGCGGTGCGGGCGGCGGCGGGGCGTGGGGTGCGGCCACGCGCGTCTCGAGATCGGTCACGGGCTCGATTATCGACCGGACGGGGGAACGGACCGGCCGCCGGGGCGCGGTCGAGCGGGCGGGGCGTGGTGCACGACACAGGGGTAGCCTCCCGGGGGTGAGAGGTCCGCCACGTGTGGGCTCGGCGGACTCGCGTAGGCTGACGAGCCATCCCCGTGGACAGCGCGGGCCGGGGACACCACTCCTTCCCGGCCGTACGACAGGCGGTCCCCGTCGCCCCGCTCCACGCGAGGGAACATCTGGGAGGTACGTACATGTCCGGGACGCCCACGGCCGCCCTACGGCCGCGCCGCCGGACGGCCGGGCCCGGTGCCAACCGCTGGGTCGTCCTCGTCGTCCTCTGCGCCAGCCTGCTGCTCGTCGCCCTCGACGCGACCGTGCTGCACGTGGCGGTCCCCGCGGTCACCGAGGACCTGCGGCCCGGCGCCACGGAACTGCTCTGGATCGTCGACGTCTACCCGCTGGTCTGCGCCTCGCTGCTGATCCTCTTCGGCACCCTCGGCGACCGGGTGGGGCGCAGACGCGTCCTGCTGCTCGGCTACGGCCTGTTCGGCGTGGCCTCCGCCGTCGCCGCGACCGCGCACACGGCCGAGGTGCTGATCCTCGCCCGCGCCCTGCTCGGCGTCGGCGGCGCCATGATCATGCCCGCGACCCTGTCGATCCTCCGCCAGGTCTTCCCCGACCGGCGCGAGCGCGCCCTCGCCATCGGCGTGTGGAGCGCGGTCGCCGCCGTCGGCGCGGCGGTCGGCCCGCTGCTCGGCGGCTTTCTGCTGGAGCACTTCTGGTGGGGCTCGGTCTTCCTGATCAACATCCCGCTGATGCTGATCAGCCTTCCGGTCGGGCGGATGCTGCTGCCCGAGTCCCGGGGCACGGCGGACGGCCCCTGGGACGTGACCGGCGCGCTGATGGCGGCGGCCGGCCTGTTCGGCGTCGTCCTCGGCGTCAAGCAGCTCGGCGGCGGCCACGCCCCGGCGAGCCCCTTGACCCTGCTGCCGCTGCCGGTCGGCGCCGCCCTGCTCGTCCTGTTCGTACGGCGCCAGCGGCGGCTGCCGCACCCGCTGGTGGACCTGCGGCTGTTCCGCAGGCCCGCGTTCACCACCGCGGTCGGCTGCATCGTGCTGGCGATGCTCGCGCTGGTCGGCCTGGAGCTGATCGCCGCGCAGTACCTGCAACTGGTCCTCGGTCTGTCGCCGCTCGCCACCGGCCTGCGGCTGCTGCCGCTGACCGTGGCGGCGATGGCGGCGGGCCTGCTGGGCGCGCGGGTGCTGCGCCGGTTCGGACCGCGCCGGATGGTGTGCACCGGCTTCTGTGTGACGGCGGCCGCGGTGCTGACCCTGACCGCGATGGGCCGTGCCGACAACCCGGCGCTGCTGCTGTCCGGCTTCGTGCTGCTCGGCCTCGGCCTGGAGACCACGCTGTTCGGCGCCTACGAGTCGATGCTCAGCGAGGCCCCGGCGGACCGGGCCGGCGGCGCGGCGGCGATCGGCGAGACCTCCTACCAGCTGGGCGCCGGCCTCGGCATCGCGCTCCTCGGCAGCGTGATGAACGCGGCGTACACCCCCCGGCTGCGCGCGGTGCCCGGCGTCTCCGCCGCGGACGCGACCGCCGCCGGGCACTCGCTGGGGGAGGCCTACGACGTCGCGCACCGGCTCGGCGGCGCGGCCGGGTCCGCGCTGCGCCGGGCGGCCCGGGACTCCTTCGTGCACGGGCTGCACGTGACCCTGCTGGTGAGCGCGGGGCTGTTGCTGCTGGGCGCGGTGATGGCGCTGCGGCTGCCGCGGGTCATGCAGTGCGGGGCGGAGGCGGGGCCGGAGCCGGACGACGCCGGGCTGGAGCTGCCCGCCCCGCGCGCCTCGGAGAAGCCGCGGGT
Source organism: Streptomyces misionensis (assembly GCF_900104815.1). Taxonomy (NCBI): domain Bacteria; kingdom Bacillati; phylum Actinomycetota; class Actinomycetes; order Kitasatosporales; family Streptomycetaceae; genus Streptomyces; species Streptomyces misionensis. The sequence goes on along the minus strand of NZ_FNTD01000004.1, from coordinate 2,009,541 downwards.
CTCCGCCTGACCCCTCTGGACGTACGGGACACTGCGCCGTAACGTCGGCTGCGCCACCATAACTAGCGCTGCTAGTTTTCAGGTGTCGCCGTGTGCCGCAGTGTGCCTGACTGTCCCGGAGGGTGTTCCATGTCCGCGTCCGCGAAGCTGCCCCCGTTCGACGCCGCCGATCCGCTCGGGATCGACGACCTGCTGGACCCGGAGGACCTGGCGATCAGGGACACCGTCCGCGGCTGGGCGGCCGACCGCGTCCTGCCGTACGTCGCCGACTGGTACGAGAAGGGCGAGCTGCCGCGGATCCGGGAACTCGCCCGGGAACTCGGCGGCCTCGGCGCCCTCGGCATGTCCCTGACCGGGTACGGCTGCGCGGGTGCCACGGCCGTGCAGTACGGTCTCGCCTGCCTGGAGCTGGAGGCGGCCGACTCCGGCATCCGCTCGCTGGTCTCCGTGCAGGGTTCCCTCGCCATGTACGCGATCCACCGCTTCGGCAGCGAGGAGCAGAAGCGCGAGTGGCTGCCGCGGATGGCCGCCGGCGAGGTGATCGGCTGCTTCGGCCTGACCGAGCCGGACCACGGTTCCGACCCCGCCTCCATGCGCACCCACGCCAAGCGCGACGGCGCCGACTGGGTGCTCAACGGCCGCAAGATGTGGATCACCAACGGCTCGGTCGCCGGGGTGGCCGTCGTCTGGGCGGGGACCGAGGAGGGCATCCGCGGCTTCGTCGTACCGACCGACACGCCCGGCTTCTCCGCGCCCGAGATCAAGCACAAGTGGTCCCTGCGTGCCTCCGTCACCAGTGAACTCGTCCTGGACGACGTGCGGTTGCCCGCCTCCGCGGTGCTGCCGGAGGTGGTCGGGCTGCGCGGCCCGCTGAGCTGTCTGTCGCACGCCCGCTACGGCATCGTCTGGGGCGCGATGGGCGCCGCGCGCAGCAGCTTCGAGGCGGCCGTGGAGTACGCGAAGACCCGCGAGCAGTTCGGGCGGCCCATCGGCGGCTTCCAGCTGACCCAGGCCAAGCTGGCCGACATGGCGGTGGAACTGCACAAGGGAATCCTGCTCGCCCACCATCTGGGGCGGCGGATGGACGCCGGCCGCCTGCGGCCCGAGCAGGTCAGCTTCGGCAAGCTGAACAACGTCCGCGAGGCCATCGAGATCTGCCGTACGGCGCGCACGATCCTCGGCGCCAACGGGATCTCGCTCGAATACCCGGTGATGCGGCACGCGACCAACCTCGAGTCGGTGCTCACCTACGAGGGCACCGTCGAGATGCACCAGCTGGTGCTGGGCAAGGCGCTCACCGGGATCGACGCGTTCCGGTGAGCCCCCGGGCGGGGCGGGGCCGGTGAGGGCCCCGCCTCAGCTCTGGTTGAAGAAGCCGTCCGAGCGGTGCGCGGACGCGTCACCGCTGATGATCTCCGTGTCGGCCGGGGTCAGCAGGAACACCCGGTTGGAGACCCGGTCGATGGAGCCGCGCAGGCCGAAGATCAGCCCCGCCGCGAAGTCCACGACCCGCTTGGCGTCGCCGGGCTCCATGCCGGTCAGGTTCACGATGACCGGGACCCCCTCCCGGAACAGCTCGCCGATGGCACGGGCGTCCCGGAAGCTGTCCGGGGTGACCGTGGCGATCCGGCGCCCCTTCTCCTGGGCCGTGTCCGTGGCCACCTGCACCCGAGGGTCGGTCACCCAGGCGTCCCTGGACGCGGTGCCCTCGGAGTAGTCGTCGTCGTAATAGCGCTCGTCATCGTTGTCGTCGACGAGGCCGAGCCACGCACTCGCCTTGCGTACCGATCCCATGGACGCCTCCTCTCACAGCGGTCTCTCGTGCTTCCGCACCTTCCCCTATGGTCATCCATGATGCTGACAGCGCGCCAAGTGGATAGTCGCCGCGCGGGGGGTTTGTGACGGTACTGGTGCACAGCCGATCCGTCGAGACACCTTGTCCCCCAAGGGTTGTGACACGTACGGCTGCTGACTGTGAGTGAAATATGATGGTCGGCGGCGGATGGGTGACACGCGGTGCGTCCGGGTGAGACGGCCGCCAAGGTCAACACTCGGGGGGATCGCGGTGTTCGGAATAGTCAGGCCCTGCGCGCACCGGCTCGGGGAGCGCTTCAAGAACGAGTGGATGGCGCACCTGTGCGGGCTCTGCCTCGCGCTGCGCGGCGACCACGGACAGCTGGCGCGGATCGTCACCAACTACGACGGCCTGCTGATATCGGTGTTGACGGAGGCTCAGCTCGGCCGCGTGGAGGGCGGCCGGCGCACCGCCGGGCCCTGCGCCCTGCGCGGGATGCGGACGGCGTCCGTCGCCCAGGGCGAGGGCGCGCGGCTCGCCGCCGCCGTCTCCCTGGTGCTGGCCGCGGCGAAGGTCCGCGACCACGTCGCCGACCGGGACGGGCTGCTGGCCCGCAGGCCCGTGGCCGCCGCCGCCCGCAAGGTCGCGGCGGGCTGGGGGCGGGCCGGAGCGCACAGCGGGGCGGCCGTCGGCTTCGACACCGGCGTCCTGGTGGCCGCCGTCGACCGGCAGCTCGGCATCGAGACCCTGGCCGGGCCCGGCACCCCGATCCTGACGGTCACCGAGCCCACCGAGACGGCCACCGCCGCCGCCTTCGCCCACACCGCGCACCTGGCCGGCCGGCCCGGCAACGCGGTGCCGCTCGCGGAGGCCGGGCGGCTGTTCGGGCGGCTCGCCCACCTGCTGGACGCGGTGGAGGACCAGGCGGCCGACGCCCGCACCGGCGCCTGGAACCCGCTCACCGCCACCGGCACCTCCCGCGACGAGGCCCGGCGGCTCGCCGACGACGCCGTGCACGGCATCCGACTCGCCCTGCGCGACGCCGAGTTCAGCGACGGGAAGCTGGCCCACCTGCTGCTGGTGCACGAGCTGCCGCGATCGGTCGACCGGGCGTTCGGCACGACGTCCTGCGGCCACGCCGCACCCGAGGCCGCCTTCGGTCCGCCGCCCACGGGCCCCTACGCGCCGGGGAAGCCGGGCCCCCAGGGGAACCCGTACGGAAACCCCCAGGGCCGGCCCCCGGGCGACCCGGACGGCGGGCCGCCGCAGGGCCCGGACAAGCGGGGCTTCTGGCTCGGCTGCGCCGCCGCCCTCGGGCTGTGCTGCACCTGCAAGGCGTGCTGCGCCGACGAGTTCGAGGGCCCCTGGTCGCGCAAGCGGCGCGAGGGCTGCTGCTCCGTCTGCTCGGACGTGGACTGCGGCGACTGCAAGGACTGCTGTGACGTCTGCGAGTGCTGCGGCAACTGCTGCAGCTGCTGCGACGGCGACTGCGGGTGCGACTGCTGACCGGTGCTCAGTTCTTGATCTCCGGCGGGGAGATCCGCGACCGGTCGATCGCCGAGCCGGTCGTGCCCCACTTCTTCAGGATCCTGCCGTAGGTGCCGTCGGCGATCAGCCGGTTCACCGCCGCCTGGAAGGCGGGCGCCAGCTCGGTGCCCTTCTTGAAGGCGAAGCCGACGTCCAGGCGGTGGAACTCGTTGAGGAACTTCAGGCCCGGCTGCCGGGCGACGGCATAGCGCAGGCCGTTGATCGTGGACATCACGATGTCGCTGCGGCCCTGCTGCACCGAGGACCAGATCGCGCTCGACTCGGCGTACGTCTGCACCTGGTACGGCTTTTGGCCCGCGTCGGTGCACAGGTGCTTGTTCTCCTCCAGGGTCGCCTCGAACGTCGTCCCCGCGCCGGTCGCCACGTTCAGCCCGCACAGCTGCCGCAGATCGGTGATCTTCGACAGCTTGCTGTCCTTGCGGGTGGCGAAGCCCTGGCCGTCGTTGATGTAGGTGACGAAGTCGATGGTCCTGCGGCGCTCGTCGGTGACCCCGAAGTTGCTCGCGCCGACGTCGTACTTGCCGCTGTCCAGGGCGGGCAGGATCGCCTCGAAACTCGCCTGGTCCACCGTCAGGTCGATGCCGAGGACCTTCGCGACCGCCTTGGTGAAGTCGACGTCCTGGCCGGTCAGCGTCTTGCCGTCGGACAGATAGGTGGTGCCGGGCGGGGTGCCGCCGACGCTGATCGCGACGGTGAGGCGGGTGGTGCCCGCGGGCAGCAGCCTCGCCGCCGCCGGGTCCTTCTTCTCGGCCGACACCACGTCGGTGGTCGGCACCGCGTCCGACTTGGCCGCCACCCCGGAGGCGTCCGCCCCGCCCGTGGTGGCGGAGCCGGCACCGCAGGCGGTGAGGAACAGGGCGGCCGAGGTGATGGCGGCGAAGGGCATGACATATCGATAAATCGGCGTACGCATCGACTGCGGTCTCCTGAGGCGGAAAAGGGCGTGCGAGAGCGCGAGGGGAGGGGAGGAACGCGTGTGAAGGCGGGCTACCGCGGAGAAGGCGCGTGTGAAGGCGGGCTACCGCGGGAGAAAAGCGTGAGGAAAGCGCAGAGCGTGAAGGACGCCCGCCGGACGCGGGCGCACGCAGGGGGTCAGCTCAACAGGAGGAGGACCACACGCGACCGAAGTCGATGTGGGAGCGGGTGACCAGCCACTGCTGTGGATGCATGGGGCAAGTGGAACAGGCATCCGGTTCCGCGTCAACCGGCTTGAGACGTAGCGCTCACAGTGTGGACGCCCTTGACAGTGCGGGCGACCGCTTGCGTACTCTCGGTGCACGGCCCTGCTGAGGGGCTCGGCCGTATCCGCGCCGCCCGGCGGCGCGCCCCGTGTGAAGGCATCACCCGTTCCGACGTTCGACCATCGCGTCACGGAGCCTTCGCATGTCATCCGACACCCTCGCCCAAGCCCCCGCCGCCCCGGAGATACCCGGGCCCGCGGACGTCCCCCGGATCGTGCCCCAGCGCCGCTACGGCCAGTGGACCGCCGCCGCCGTCGTCCTCGTCCTGCTCGCCCTCGCCGTCACCTCCGTCGTCCGCAACCAGGCGTTCCAGTGGGACGTCGTCGCCGCGTACTTCACCACCGGCTCGGTGCTGCGCGGGCTGTGGCTCACGCTGTGGCTGACCGCCGTGGTGATGGTCCTCGGCTTCGCCCTCGGCACCCTGCTCGCCGCCTTCCGGCTGTCCGCCAACCCCGTGCTGCGCGCGGTCGGCTGGGGCTACGTCTGGCTGTTCCGGTCCATCCCGGTGCTGGTGCAGCTGCTGCTGTGGTTCAACATCGGGGCGCTGTACCCGCAGGTGCTCGGCGTGAAGACGGTCAACCTGCTCAGCCCGGTCGCGGTCGCCGTCATCGGGCTCACCCTGCACGAGGCCGCCTACGCCGCCGAGGTCGTCCGCGGCGGCATCCTCTCCGTCGGCCGGGACCAGATCGAGGCCGCCCAGGCGCTCGGCCTGAGCCGGTGGCGCCGCGGGTGGCGGATCGTGCTGCCCCAGGCGATGCGGTCCATCGTGCCGCCCGCCGGCAACATGCTGATCGGCACCCTCAAGGGCACCTCGATCGTCAGCGTCATCGCGGTCAACGACCTGCTGTTCTCGGCCCAGTTGATCTACCACCGCACCTATCAGGTGATCCCGCTGCTGATGGTCGCCACCCTCTGGTACGCGGTCGTCACCACCCTGCTCGGCATCGGCCAGACCTACGTCGAGAAGCACTACGCCCGCGGCACGGAGCAGGCCCGATGAGGCCCCAGCTGGTGATCGTGGGCGCCGGTCCGCGGGGGACCGGCCTCCTCGAACGCATCGCCGCCAACGCCCCCGAGCTGTACGCCGGTTCGGGCCTCGACATCCATCTGGTGGACCCCCACCCGCCGGGCGGCGGGCGCATCTGGCGGCAGGAGCAGTCGCCGCTGCTGTGGATGAACTCGCACGCCGAGGACGTCACCATGTTCACCGACGACACGGTGCGCATGGACGGCCCGGTGCGCGAGGGCCCCACCCTGCACGAGTGGGCCGCACTGGACGGCCGCACCTTCGCCGACCGCCGGATCCAGGGCCGCTATCTGCGCTGGGTGTACGAGCGGGCCCGGGCCGCGCTGCCCCCGGACATCACCGTCCACCACCACCCCACCCGCGCCCTGCGCGTCGGCGGCCCCCGCGACGGGCGCCAGCAGGTCTGGCTGGCGGGCCGGCCCCGCCCGCTCCAGGCCGATCTGGTGGTCCTCGCCCTCGGCCACCTCGACGCCGAACTCGACCCGGAACAGGCCCGGTTGGCCGCCCACGCCCGCACCCACGGCCTGACGCACCTGCCGCCCGACTTCACCGCCGACACCGACCTGTCCGCGCTGCGGCCCGGCGAACCGGTGCTCGTCCGGGGCTTCGGACTGGCCTTCGTGGACCTCATGGTGCTGCTCACCGAGGGCCGCGGCGGCCGGTACGACGGCGACACCTACCTCCCCTCGGGCCGCGAGCCGGTGCTGTACGTCGGCTCGCGGCGCGGGGTGCCGTACCACTCGAAGATCGGCTACGACTGGACCGGCGACCGGCCCCCGCTGCCCCGCTTCCTCGGCCCCGCCGAGACCGACGCCCTGCTGGCCCGGCCGGACGGCTTCGACTTCCGGCGCGATGTGTGGCCGCTGGTGGAGAAGGAGCTGGGCTTCGCCCACTACCACCGGCTGTTCACCGCGCACCCGGAGCGCACGGCCACCGCCTGGGCCGACTTCGAGAAGGGGTACACGGCCGCCGGCGACCCCGCCGAGCTGGCCGCGCTCGTCGCCACCGCCGTCCCCGACCCGGCCGACCGGCTCGACCTCGCCGCGCTCGACCACCCGCTGGCCGGGGTGCGGTACGCCTCGCCGGAGGAGTTCCAGGACGGCCTGCGCGCCCGTGTCGAGGCGGACCTCAGACGGCGTCACGACCCCGCGCACAGCGCGGACCTGGGCGTCTTCCTCGGGCTGCTGTCCGTCTACGGGCAGCTGGTGCGGCTCGGGGACATCGGGCCCTGGTGGCACGGGTTCTTCAGCTTCCTGGCGTCCGGACCGCCCGGCCCCCGGCTGCGGCAGATGCTCGCACTCTCCCGGGCGGGCCTGCTGCGCTTCCTCGGCGCCGACATGACCGTCACCGCCGAGGACGGGGCGTTCCGGGCGGCCAGTCCCACCGTGCCGGGACACTCCGTCACGGCCCGCGCCCTGGTCGAGGCCCGGCTGCCCGCGCCCACCGTGGGCCGCGCCCGCGACCCCCTGCTGCGCGCCCTGCACGCCGACGGTGCCGCCGAGACCCCCGAGGGGCTGCTCCGGGTCGACCCGCGCGACGGCCGCGTCCTCGACGGCGCCGGGCGCCCGCACCCCCGGCGCTTCGCGCTCGGCCCCTACACCGACGCCCGCACCCCCGGCGCCTTCACCCGGCCGCGCACCGGCGGACCCGCCTTCCGGCAGAACGACGCCACCGCCCGGACGGCACTGTCCTTCCTGCGGGCCCGGGCCGGCCACGCCGCCGCCTGAACGCCCTTCACACACAAAGGAATCGATTCATGACCGTCATGGTCGACATCAGGTCGGTGCACAAGAGCTTCGGCTCGCTCGACGTCCTCAAGGGCATCGACCTCCAGGTCCGCACCGGCGAGGTGACCGTCGTGCTCGGGCCCTCCGGCTCCGGCAAGTCCACGCTGCTGCGCACCATCAACCACCTGGAGAAGGCGGACCGGGGCGAGATCACGGTGGACGGCGCGCCGGTCGGTTACCGGCGCACCGGCGACCGGCTGTACGAGCTGCCCGAGCGCGAGGTGCTGCGCCGGCGCACCAAGATCGGCTTCGTCTTCCAGAACTTCCGGCTCTTCCCCCATCTCACCGTCCTGGACAACGTGGTCGAGGCGCCGGTGTCCGCGCTGAAGCGGCCTCGCGCGCAGGCGGTGGCGCTGGCGCACCGGCTGCTCGCCCGGGTGGGGCTGGCGGACAAGTCCGACGCGTACCCCGCGCAGTTGTCCGGCGGGCAGCAGCAACGCGTCGCCATCGCCCGGGCGCTGGCGCTGGAGCCCCGGCTGCTGCTCTTCGACGAGCCGACCTCGGCGCTCGATCCCGAGCTGGTCGGCGAGGTGCTGGACGTCATCCGCGATCTCGCCGCCCAGGGCACCACGATGATCGTCGTCACCCATGAGATCGCGTTCGCGCGGGAGGTCGCCGACACGGTGGTGTTCATGGCCGACGGGCGGATCGTCGAACAGGGGCCGCCCGAGGCGGTGCTGGCCGCACCGCGCGAGGAGCGCACGCGGGCGTTCCTGGCGAAGGTGCTGTGAGGACGGGACCGGCCGGGCGGACGAGCGGGCGGTACCGGCGGGGGATGCTGCATCTGGCCGCCGCCGTCGAGCCGCCCGAGGGCCCCGGCGCCGGGCCGTACGCGGAGCTGGCACGGCTCGCCGAGCACGGCCGGCTGGACTTCGTGACCCTGGGCGACCCGGCCGGGCGGCCCGGGTCCGAGGCGCTGGACCTGCTGGGCCGGGTGGTGCCGGCGACCCGGCGGATCGGGCTGGTGCCCGCCCTCGCCGAACCCTGGCCGGCGCCGGCCGCCCTGGCCGGAGCGGACTGGATCGGCCGGGGCCGGGCCGGCTGGCGGATCGTGGTGCCGCGGGCCGGGGCCCGGCCGCCCGCCCGCCGGGTCGCCGGGCCGGTGTCCCGGCCCCCGCACGGTCACCCCGTCCGCGTGGTCGACGCGGACACGAAGCAGGGCCGGACGGCCGCCGCCCGGTACGCGGACGTGGCCCTGGTGCCCGCCGAGACCCCGGCGCAGGCCGCCGCCGTCTGCGACGAACTGCGGTCGACGGCGACCGCGTCGGGACGCGATCCGGCCGCGCTGCGGGTCCTGGTGAGCCTGCGCGTCGACCTCGGCGGCGGTGAGCAGGCGGCCGAACCGGGGCACGGCGGAGGCGGGCCCCGGCCCAGCCCGATGGGCCCGCTGTACCGGGGCGGGCCGGTCGACCTCGCGGAGCTGGTCGCCGCCTGGCACACCGAGGGGGCCGCCGACGGCTTCCACCTGGTCCCCGTCGAGCCGCGCCGCGATCTGGAACGCCTGGTCAACGGCACGGTGGCGCTGCTCCAGCACCGCGGCCTGTTCCGCACCTTCTATCCCGGCGCCACCCTGCGCGAGCACCTGGGCCTGGCCCGGGGGGAGAACGCCACCCACCGAACCGGCGGACAGAAGGAGGAGATGGCGTGACCACCGGCGCCGCCGACGACGGGAAGCGGCGGCGCCGGAAGCGGGAGGAGTCGGTCACGGCCCCCTGCGGGCCGCTCGCCCTGACCGCCACCCTTGGCCGGAAGACCATCCGGAGGGGCGACTTCCGGACATTCCGGGGAACCGGGTGGCGGACGGTCAGGGTGTTGTGCCGGCGGCCGCCGGGGCCGACGGGCCGCGGGTGCACCGCCGGCCCTTCCACGGGGAGATCCGGCTGGTCGCCGGTGGTGGCCCGGAGGCCGCCGGGCGCGTCCGGCTCGGCAGGGGCGACGGGTGGTGCTGGTCCGCGAGGGCGTCCGGGGGGTGCGGGTCCGCGACTTCGGAGCCGGGACCCGCCGGGCCTTTCGGGGCTTCGAGGCCACCGCGTACGACCCCGGCCGGGCAGTGCCGGGCAGTGCCGGGCGGCTTCGCGGCGTACGACGCGCGGCGCACCGTACGGGTCGGCGACGCGGACGGCCGCGCCCGTGGGTCCGTCCCCGCCGGGGAACCCTCCTTCGCCCCGGGCGGTGTCGGGCGGACGCTGAGGGCGGCGTGCCGGGGGAGGGGCCGCCGTGGGCGGTCCTCGCCGACGCCACCAGCGAAGACGGCGGCTTCCGGTTCCGCTTCCCGTACGTGGACGCGCCGGGCGGCGAGGGCCGTACGACCGCCGGCTCCCCCCGCGCCCGACTCCCGCCCCGCGCCTGCGCCGAGCACGCACCGTGCCCCTTCCCGCCGCCCGGCGACACGCCGGACGTGGCCGTTCGGGCGGGGGAGCGGACGCCGCTTGGGCGCCGGAACGCCACGGCGCGGCGGCCTTTGGGCAAAGGAGGTCTAAAGTCCGACGGCCGAAAGGCACCCTTGTGCCTACCGGGCGTTCGGCCGAATACTCCCGTTCAGCGGTTGTCAGGGACATGTACATCGCAATCCGGTGGCACCCCTGGCTGCGCCTCACCGGGCCCCGACCCCACGCGGGCCCCCTACTTCCCTTGGAGGGAACGAGAAGTGAGGATCAAGCGCACCACTCCCCGCGGCGGTACGGCGAGACGGACCCGGCTGGTCGCCGTGGCCGCGGGCTTCCTGGCCGCGGCCGCGTTCGCCGCCCCCACCGCGAACGCGAGCGAGGCCCACCCGTTCAGCACCGCACAGCTCACCCAGGCGAGCGACTCGGTGATGAAGGCGGACGTCCCCGGCACCGCCTGGGCCGTCGACCCCGCGACCAACCGTGTCGTCGTCACCGTCGACAGCACGGTCTCCCAGGCCGAGATCGCCAAGATCAAGAAGCAGGCCGGCACCGACGCGGGCGCGCTCACCATCAAGCACACGGCCGGCACGTTCAAGCCGCTGATCAGCGGCGGCGACGCCATCTACGGCGGCCAGTACCGCTGTTCGCTCGGCTTCAACGTGCACAGCGGCAGCACGTACTACTTCCTGACCGCCGGACACTGCGGCCAGGTCGCCTCCACCTGGTACAGCAACTCCGGGCACACCACCACGCTGGGCACCAACGTGGGCTACAGCTTCCCGGGCAATGACTTCGCCCTGGTCAAGTACACCAACTCCTCGATCGCGCACCCGAGCGCGGTCGGCAGCCAGACCATCTCCAGCGCGGCCACCCCGAGTGTGGGCCAGACCGTCTACCGGCGCGGCTCCACCACCGGTACGCACAGCGGCAAGGTCACCGCGCTCAACGCCACCGTCAACTACGGCAGCGACGGCATCGTCTCCGGCCTGATCCAGACCACGGTCTGCGCCGAGGGCGGCGACAGCGGCGGCCCGCTGTACAACGGCTCCACGGCCTACGGTCTGACCTCCGGCGGCAGCGGCGACTGCACCTCCGGCGGCACGACCTTCTTCCAGCCGGTCACCGAGGCCCTGAGCTACTACGGCGTCACGCTTCCCTGACCCCCCGCTCCGGCCACGGTCGTGGCGAGCCCCCGCACACATCCGTGTGTGCGGGGGCTTCTTCGTGCCCGGGGCGTGAAGGAAGGGGAAAGGAACAAGCCATGCGCTCCGGTCACGTTGGGGTGAGTGTTACTCGCTCGTAGTGTTTGCGGCGCGAAATTCCCTGGGCGGTGACGGACGGTCAGGCGGGAACAGGTGTACGCAAGCCGTTGCCACGCGCGTCCGGAAGTCGGTCTTGTGTGTCCCCTGTGGGGTTCGGAAGAGTGGGCGCCCGTCAACCAGCCTTCAGGTCGTCGGGTCCCCACAACCCGCATGGCCATCCCCCACAGGAGGACGTGAGTTGAAGCACCGACGCATACCCCGGCGGCGGCTCGTCATGACCGGCGCGGGCATCGCCGCGCTGGCCGTGGCAGGAGTCACCTTGCAGAATGCGAACGCCAGCGAGCCCGCGAAGTCCGTGGCGCAGCCCCGGCCGCTGTCCGCTCCGGCGGCCGCGAACCTGGCCTCCACGCTGAGTTCGCACCTCGGTGGCGGCGCCGCGGGCAGCTACTACGACGCCAAGGCCAAGAGTCTCGTCGTCAACGTGCTCGACGAGACCGCCGCGAAGACCGTCGAGGCCGCGGGCGCCAAGGCCAGAATCGTCGCCCACTCGCTCGCCGAACTCGACGGCGCCCGCGCGACGCTGAAGAAGGACGCGACCATCCCGGGCACGTCCTGGGCCACCGACCCGGTGTCGAACAAGGTGGTCGTCACGGCCGACAAGTCGGTCACCGGCGCGCGCTGGGCCAAGCTGAGCAAGGTGGTCGAGGGGCTCGGCGGCAAGGTCGAACTGAAGCGCTCCCAAACGGAGTTCAAGCCCTTCATCGCCGGCGGCGACGCCATCAACGGCTCCGGCGGCCGCTGCTCGCTCGGCTTCAACGTGGTCAAGGGCGGGCAGCCGTACTTCCTGACCGCCGGGCACTGCACCGCGTCCATCTCCAGCTGGTCGGACGCCGACGGCAACGAGATCGGGCAGAACGCGGAGTCCCACTTCCCGGGCACCGACTACGGTCTGGTCAAGTACACCTCGGGCGCCGACCACCCGAGTGAGGTCGACCTGTACGACGGCTCGACCCAGAAGATCACCGGTGCGGCCGAGGCCACGGTGGGCATGAAGGTCACGCGCAGCGGGTCCACGACCCATGTGCACGACGGCACGGTCACCGGCCTGAACGCCACCGTGAACTACCAGGAGGGCACGGTCGGCGGGCTGATCCAGACCGACGTCTGCGCCGAGCCCGGCGACAGTGGCGGCTCCCTGTTCTCCGGCAGCGAGGCGATCGGTCTGACCTCCGGCGGCAGCGGTGACTGCACCTCCGGCGGCGAGACCTTCTTCCAGCCGGTCACCGCGGCCCTGACGGCCACGGGCACCGAGATCGGCTGACCGTCACCCGGTTCCCCTCCCGACGCCCCGCCCCGGTCTCCCCGGGGCGGGGCGTCGTCGTCTCCGCCCCCGCTCCTCGCGCCGTCCCGTTCCGGCCACCGCTCACTCCTCGCGATTGATCGCCTACTTGTTCGAATGAAGTCGCTGACCGGCGGCGATGGGGTTACAGTATTCGAACGAGCGTACGATGAACGTATCGGATGGAATGGCTGAAAAGGGGTGGGTGTGAGGGAGGTGCGGCATGGCGGGCTTCGCTCATCTGCATGTCGCGTCCGGTTACTCCGCCCGCTATGGCGCCGCGCACCCGGAGCAGCTGGTGCGCAGGGCGGCTGAGCGGGGGGCGGAGGCGCTCGCGCTCACCGACCGGGACACGGTCACCGGCGTCGTCCGATTCGTACGGGCGTGTGCGAAGGAAGGGGTGCGGCCGGTCCTCGGCGTCGATCTCGCGGTGGAGGGGATCGCCCCGCCGCCGCCCGCCCAGCGCCGGCGCACCCCGGCGCGCGGTGGCGCCCACGTGGTCGAGCCGCCGCTGCGGGTCGTGCTGCTCGCCCGGGACCGGGAGGGGTGGGCGCGGCTGTGCCGCATCACCTCGGCCGCCCATGCCGACGCGCTCGGCGGCACGGCCCCCGTGGTGCCGTGGACCGCGCTGCGGGAGCACGGCGGCCCCGGCCTGATCGTCCTGCTCGGCCCGCTCTCGGAGCCGGTGCGGGCGCTGGCGGTGGGCCGGGAGGACGTCGCGGTGCGGCTGCTGGCGCCCTGGCGGGAGATCTTCGGGCGGGAGGTCCGGCTGGAAGCCGTTGCGCAGAAACGTTCGGGCATCGGTCCGGGGTCCCTGCGGCTCGCCGCCCGCACCCTCGCGCTCGCCGACCGCACCGGCACCACCGCCGTCCTGTCCAACGCCGTCCGCTACGCCGACCCCGGCCAGCACCGCCTCGCCGACGTCCTGGACGCCGCCCGGCTGCTGCGGCCCATCGACCGCCGCCGCCTGGACAGCGGGCAGCGCTGGCTCAAGGGCGAGCGGGAGATGACGGTCCTCGCCCGGATGGTCGCCGAGTGCGCCGGAGCCGACGAGCGGCGGGCCCGCCGGCTGCTCGCGGACACCGCCGCCACGGCCGCCGAGTGCACCCTCGACCCCGGCCCCGACCTGGGCCTGGGCACCCCGCACTTCCCGGAGCCCGCCCTGTTCGGCGCCGAACCCGGAGCCGACGGCGCCGCCCGGCTGCTGCGCCGGCGCAGCGAGGAGGGCCTCGCCCGGCGGGGCCTCGACCGGGACCCGGCGGCGCTCGCCCGCCTCGACGAGGAACTCGCCGTGATCTCCCGGCTGCGTTACGACTCGTACTTCCTCGCCGTCGGCCAGGTCGTCGCCGACATCCGGGCGAAGGGCATCCGGGTCGCGGCCCGCGGCTCGGGCGCCGGTTCCCTGGTCTGCCACGCGCTGGGCATCGCCACCGCCAACCCGCTCGACCACCACCTGCTGTTCGAACGCTTCCTCAGCGTGCGCCGGGCCTCGCTGCCCGACATCGACATCGACGTGGAGTCCGCGCGCCGTCTGGAGTGCTACGACGCGATCTTCGAACGGTTCGGCAAGGAGCGGGTGGCGGTCACCGCCATGCCCGAGACCTACCGCGCCCGCCGGGCCCTGCGGGACACCGGCCTCGCCCTCGGCATCGCGCCCGCGGAGGTGGACCGGATCGCCAAGAGCTTCCCGCACCTGCGCGCCGCCGACATCACCGGCGCCCTCGCCGAACTGCCCGAACTGCGCGCGCTGGCGGCCGAGGCGCCCCGGTTCGGGCCCCTGTGGGAACTGGCCGAGGGGCTCGACTCGCTGGTCCACGGCATGGCCATGCACCCCTGCGGTGTGGTCATCAGCGACGCCACCCTGCTGGACCGGCTGCCGGTGCAGCCCACCCCGCAGGGCGACTACCCCATGGCCATGGCCGCGAAGGAGGAGATCGAGGCGCTCGGCAACATCAAGCTCGACGTCCTGGGCGTGCGGATGCAGTCCGCGATGGCCCATGCCGTCGCCGAGATCGAACGGACCACCGGCGAACGCATCGACCTGGACGATCCCGCGCAGGTGCCGCTCGACGACGTCTTCGCGTTCAAGCTGATCCAGGAGAGCCAGACCCTCGGCCTGTTCCAGCTGGAGTCGCCCGGCCAGCAGGACCTGCTGTCCCGGTTGCAGCCGCGCAACCAGCAGGACGTCATCGCCGACATCAGCCTCTTCCGCCCCGGCCCGGTCGCGGGCGGCATGCCCGAGCGGTACATCGCCGCCCGCCACGGCGGCGCGCCGGCGTACGCCCACCCGGACCTGGAGCCGGTGCTCGCCGACACCTACGGCGTGACCATCTGGCACGAGCAGATCATCGAGACGCTGCGGGTGCTGACCGGGTGCGACCGGGCCTTCGCGGAGATCACCCGGCGGGCGCTCGGCGACAAGGAACGGCTGCCCGAGATCAGGGAGTGGTTCCAGCGACGGGCCCGCGCGCGCGGCTACGACGCGGCCGTGCGGGACGAGGTGTGGAAGACCGTCGAGGCCTTCGGGGCGTACGGCTTCTGCCGGGCGCACGCCGTCGCCTTCGCCGTACCGGCCCTGCAGAGCGCCTGGCTCAAGGCGCACCATCCGGCGTTCCTGCTGGCCGGACTGCTCGAACACGACCCCGGGATGTGGCCCAAGCGGGTCCTGGTCTCCGACGCGCGCCGGCGCGGGGTGCCGGTGCTGCCCGTCGACGTCAACCGTTCCCGGGCGCGGCACACCGTGGAGAAGACCGACGGGGGGCAGTGGGGCGTACGGCTCGCGCTGTCCGCCGTGCACGGGATCGGCGAGCAGGAGTGCGCGCGGATCGAGGAGGGACAGCCGTACGGCTCGCTGTCGGACCTCTGGCAGCGGGCCCGGCCCAGCCGGCCGGTCGCCGAGCGCCTCGCGGAGATCGGCGCGCTGGGCTGTCTGCACGACGGCCGGCTCACCCGCCGCGATCTGCTGCTCCAGATCGCCGAGCTCCACCGGGCCGCCCGCGGCCGGTCCGCGGGCACCGGGCAACTCCCCCTGATCGCGGGCGCGGTCGGCGGGGTGGAGCCGAGCGGGCTGCCGGAGATGACCGGGCGCGAGGCGCTCGGCGCCGAGCTGAACAGCCTCGGCATCGACGTCTCCCGGCACCTGATGGAGCACCACCACCGGCTGCTGCGGGAGATCGGCGCGACCGACGCGGCGCACCTGGCCGGGCTGCGGGCCGGGCAGCGGGTGCTCGTGGCGGGGGTGCGGGCCTCGACCCAGACCCCGCCGATCGCCAGCGGCAGACGGATCATCTTCGTCACCCTGGAGGACGGCTCCGGCCTGGTCGACCTGGCGTTCTTCGAGGACTCCCACCCGGCCTGCGCGTACACCGTCTTCCACAGCGGGCTGCTGCTGGTGCGGGGCACGGTCCAGGTGCGCGGCACCCGCCGTACCGTCGTCGGCACCATGGCCTGGGACCTCGACCGGATCGCCGCCGCCCGCCGGGACCACGGCCCCGAGGCCGCGCTCGCCCTCCTCGGCGAGCACCGCCCGCACCCGACGCCCGCCCAGCCGCGGCGCACCCTGGCCAACGGCACCACCGGCGCCCGGCTGCATCCGTACGCCGATCTGCTGCCCGCCGGCAGCCGGTCGGCCGACCTGAAGAAGTTCGGTTACACCAGTCCGGGGAGCGCGGGATGAGCATCCGTCAGCGGCACATCGCCCATCTTCATCTGCACGCCGCGCTGAGCGAGGAGCAGTACGGCGATGTAATCGAACTGGTGTCTGGTATCACGCCCCATGTGCAGGCCGTGCCGCCCGACGCCGTCCAACTGGACCTGACCTCGGCGCTGCGGTACTTCGACCTGTCGCCCTACGACCTGGTCCAGACGACGATGATGCGGCTGAAGGCCCTCTACGGCATCGACAGCAGCGCCGGGCTCGCGGGCAACCGGATGCTGGCGGCCATGGCGGCCGACGCGTCGGCTCCGGGGGAGACCACCTGGGTGCCCGCCGACCGGGCCGCCGAGTGGCTCCACCCGCGCCCGGTCACCGCGCTGCCCGGGATCGGCCGCACCACGGCGGCGACCCTCGGCCGGTACGGCCTGCACCACATCGGCCAGATCGCCGACCTGCCCCCGGCGACCCTGCAACGCCTCCTCGGCACCGGCCAGGCGCGACTGCTGTCCGAACGTGCCCGTGGTCGCGACCCCCGTCCGGTCACCCCGTCGGAACCGGCAGCGCACTTGGTCGCCGACCTTGTGTTCGACCGGGATTGTCTCGACCCGGCACAACAGCATCGAGCGGTACTGGGGCTTGCCGACCGAGTCGGTCAACGTCTGCGCGGTGAAGCCCAGATCACCAGCCGACTTACCCTGACGGCGCGGTACGCCGACCGTAGTTCCACCACGCGCACCCGCACACTGCCGGAACCCACCAATCACTCACCCGTCCTTGCCACGGCAGCGCTGGGACTGCTGACCGCCCTCGGACTGCAGCGAGCACGGGTTCGTTCCTTCGCGATCCGCGCCGACGACCTGCTGTCGGCCGGCACCGCCCACCGCCAGCTCTCCTTGGATCCCGGCGACGACCGTGCCCGCGCCGCTGAAGCCGCCGCGGACCGGGCTCGCCGCCGCTTCGGTTCAGGAGCTGTGCATCCCGCCGCCCTGGCTGGTGATCGCCAGGGCCGGAACCCAGCCCGGAGGTGAGCCGGCTGTCGTGAGTTCGAAGGGATATTGCCGATCTCGGCGAGCATGCTCAGCGGGGCCCGGCCCACTGGGTCAGCTTGGCCGTATGCGGGAGCAAGGGACGGTTGTGACGTAGGCCGTGGTCATCTTTCAGCCAGCAGTGACCTGCTGGGATGTCAGGACTCGGCCGGGAAGTGACATCGCCGCTATCGTGCCTGAGTTGCTTCTGTTGCTCACGGAATCGGCAGGGGCGCGACACAGGGAGTGACAGGGCACTGCTCGCTGACGGTTGGTAGTCCGGGGGAAGGTGTGATGGCCGACAAGGGGGAGGACCCGCAGGCAATTGCCGCTGCGGAGGAAGCGGCGGCCGGTGCGCTTGCCGCGTCCGGTATCGCCCCGATCGCAGGTGTCGGTGCGGCCATGGTCTCGCAGCTGCGTGTCGAGGGCGAGACGCTGGAAACCTTCAAGAACCGAGTGGATGGCCTCCTGACCCGCCTGGAGGAGTCGAAGGCTGCCCCACACAGGATCGCCGGTGGATCCCTGCCGACGGGACGGTTGGGTAACTTCCACGAAGCCGACGCGCTCCATAGTGCTTACAGCAGTGTCCATTCCCAGCTGGAGCACCTGTCGAGGATGCTGGCCTTGCAGATCGAGGGGCTGATGGTCACCGTTGACGCGTCGAAGAGCAACTATCACGACCTCGATGATGACGTTCGCGATCGCCTGCACCGCATCCGTGTCGAGGCGGAGGAGCTGGCTTACGACGAGGCTCGGCTCGGAGTGGATGGGCACAGCAACGGCAAGGCGGAGGGGCCCGACCGGCACAGGCATGGTCCCACGTCGGACTCGCAGGCTGGTGATCTGTGATGTGCGTGATGTCGTGGCAGCACGGCGGGACGTTCTCAACAGGACAGGTGGTGCGGCTCCATGTCTGACTTTGCCGACCGCATGTGGGAGACGGCCGGCCAGGCCCGGTTCCTGGTCCAGGATCCCGAACAATTGTGGGCCATGGTCGAGTCGGCCGACGGGCCGACGGTCAGTGATCTCGGTGTGCTCCTGACGGAGGCGGCCGGGACGATCAAGGAGATCGGTGGCGATCTGCTGACTCACAGCCTGGCAGTCGAGTGGGATGGTGAGGGCGGCGAGGCTTTCCGAACCTGGTGCTACCAGGCCGCACTGGCCACTCTGGGACTGGGCGACTACAGCGAGAATGCGGGCAAGTGGCTGGGGCACGCGGCGGACACGCTGCACGAGGTGAAGCCGCAGCTGGAGATCTTGCGGAACCAGAGTGTCAGCGCGCGCTCGGTCCTGGACTCTCACGCGGCGAAGGCGACTGATGTCGGCAGTCACGGTGGCGGTCCGTCGGACTCCGCGGTGACGAAGGCCAAGACTCGGTTCGCCAACTCCCAGGCGGAGGCAGGCGGCCTGATGATGAAACTCGCCCAGTCGTATACCGCGTCGACGGAGCAGATCAACGCCGTTGAGGCACCGAAGTTTCCGCAGTTGCCGGAGCGGTTTGTGCCAGATTCACGCGGCGGTGAATCCCACATCTCTGCCCCTGCCACTGGCGGCGGGACAAACACGGTGACGCCCGCGCGAGCAGAGGTACCGCGGCGGCAGGAAAACGTCCGCTCCGGCATGAGCGATTCGGGCCAGGTGCCGAGGGCGTCCGTGCCACACCACCTGACAGACGCACATCACCCGGCCGGTCTGCCCGATATCGCACACACACAGCCACGGCCTCATGCGGATCCGACGAACACGGCGATCGACACCGTAAAGAATCTGCCGCCCTCGCCAGCGCCTCCAGCCTCCCCTTCGGCACCGCCCCCCTCGCCAAGCGGCCCGGACGGCCGGCTGCCTTCAGCGCCAGCGCCGCTCCCCCCTGCCCTTGGGGCTGGAACACCGCTCCCGCCAGGCGTTCGGGGCGGAGGCGAGCCTCCCGTGAGCGAGGGCCGACGCCCTCTGGCTACGCCGTCTGGGCCGGGCACATCGACGGATCCGCCTGCCCCAAGGCGTGCATTCGCCGGTCCGTTCGGCCCTGGTGAGACTGGCGGTCAGCCCGGCACCGGGCGCGGGGCCGTCGGTTCCCCCGCCGTTGGGGCCGCCCGTGGCATCACGGGCGGTCGTCCTGTCTCGCCGACTTCAGGACGGCCTGCTGGTGCGATTCCGCGCGGCAACGTCATGGGAGGCACTCCGAACCAGCAGCAGCCTCTCAGGAACCGCGGTGCCGGACCGGGCCACTCTGCCGCAGGGGCCACGCCGGCCCGCGGTGAGAATTCCGCAGGGGAGCGGGAGGGCGCGACAAGAGGGCGCATGCCCGCTTCGTCCAATGGGATCGTCGGCGGCCAACCCGAACCATCGCGAGGGCGTGGCCGGACGGGATTCACCGCGCGCGATGTTCGAGCCGGAGAGGGAACACCCGGAGACGAACGGCTGTCACGCCGAGGTGGAGCACCTGGAGGTGCCTCCACCGCCTCGAAGCGCGAGGACCGGTCCGCTCGCGACAAGCGCTCTGGAAAGGGCCCGACGGAGACATAGGACGAGAAGGATGACCATGCGCAGCCGCAGCAAGCAGGTCGGATGGTGCAGCCGGGCCGCATCCGCAGCCGTCGGGGCCGTGTTGGCGAGCCTCGCCATCACCCCCGCCCACGCAGACACCGTCCGCCAGCGGCAGTGGTACCTCGATGCCATGCACGCCGAGCAGATGTGGAAGACCAGCACGGGCAAGGGAATCACAATTGCCGTGATCGACACCGGCGTCCAGGCAGACATCCCGGACCTGAGTGGTCAGGTCGTCGCGGGCAAGGACTTCTCCAAGCGAGCCGGTGACGAACGCACGGATTACGACGGTCACGGCACCGTCATTGCCACCCTCATCGCCGGCACGGGTGCCAAAGGCGCCACCACGGGCTCGTACGGCCTGGCCCCGGGCACGAGGATCATGCCCATACGAGTCCCGGGCTTCATCGAACGCAACCGCACCGACGGCAATCAGGACGACTTTCCCACCGCAGCGGCGAAGGCCATCCGGTTCGCGGCGGAATCCGATGCCCAGATCATCAACATCTCGGCGGGGAGCACCGCGCAATCTCAGGCGCTGACGGACGCCGTCGCCTACGCGCTTTCCAGAGGCAAGCTGATCTTCGCCGCCGCGGGCAACGACGGCGACACCCTCAACGCACCGCAGTACCCGGCAGCTACACCGGGTGCGGTGGGTGTCGGAGCGATCGACAGAGACGTCAAGGCGACGAAAGAGTCCGAGCACGGCCCCCAGGTCGACCTGGTCGCGCCGGGCGAAGACATTGTTTCCGCCTGTCTCGGCGGAACGGAACTGTGCAATTCACATGGCACCAGCGACGCCACAGCCCTCGCCTCCGCCTCCGCCGCCCTGATCTGGTCCAAACACCCGAACTGGACCAACAACCAAGTCCTGCGGGTCATGCTCGACACCGCGAGCAAACCGACCAGTGGCAAGGAGCGCACCGACTACCTCGGATACGGCGCCATCCGCCCCCGCATCGCGCTGAGCGACCCCGGCGACCCCGGCCCGGCCGACGTCTACCCACTGCCCGACTTCGAGCAAGCGGCATCCAAGGCACCCAACGGGTCGGCCACGGCCTCCGCCAAGGATGACAGCAGCCCATCGCCGACAGCATCCGCGTATGGGAGCGGCGGCTCCGCACTGCCATGGATTCTCGGAGGGGCGGGAGTTGTCGTGGTTGCGGGTGGGGCTTTCGCGGCTGGGGCGGTACGCGGGCGCCGACGTGCGGCGGCGGTAGCCCAGGCTCCCGTAGCCATGCCGCCTGGGCCGGGACAGACGCCGTGGTATGGGGACAGCAACTACGGGGGAAGGCCCTGAGATGGCATGGAACGAGTGGGAGCAACTGAAGGCTGACGCGCTGGCCCGCCGGCAGAACGGGCTGCGGTTGGACAGCGCTGCGGGTGCGGGAGGAAGCGGCGCCGCGGGCGCACCCACAGGACCCTGACCCACGACCCCAGTTACGGCCACATACACGGCGGCTCTGTCATCGTGGACGGTGAGGGAGGCCGGCCCTCGCCGCGGCGGCCCTGGGGCTGCTGGCCTGCCTGGGGCTGCAACGGGCCAGGGTCCGCGCGTTCACCCTGCGCGCCGACGGCCTGCGCCCGGCCGCCGAGGCCTGCCGCCAGCTCTCCCTCGACCCCACCGACCAGCGCGCCCGCGCCGCCGAGGCCGCCGCGGACCGGGCCCGCCGCCGCTTCGGCCCCGACGCGGTCCGCCCGGCCGCCGTGACCCCGGGCCCGGTGCTCCGCCTGTCCCGCGGCGCACGCCCGAGGACGGTCGGCCGGCCGACGGCGGTGTGAACCGCCCCGCGGAGCGGTTCAGTTGGCCCACGGTCGGGGCCTGGGGCGGGTTGCCGGGCGAGGGGGAGACGCGGGCGCCGCGGGAGGGGTCGGCGCGGATCGCGTCCCGGGGGCCGGTGCGGCCCGTCCGGTGACGGGGGGTCAGCCGGCCATGGCCGCCGGAAGTTTTACCCGCGCGTAACTTCACAGTCCGGCTACCCGCTCGTAACTTGACGAATGAACAGCATCCTCGTGATCCGGATCACCGGGACAGGCCGCCGCCGTACCCCTTGACCCGCAAGGAGATCACCCGATGCTGCCCTGGAAGCGCGTGCTCAGACCCCTCGCCGCCCTGTTCCTGTCCGCCGCCGCCGTCACCCTCCCCGCCACGGCCGCGCACGCCGACACCGCCGTCCACACCGGCTGGAACGACTACTCCTGCAAGCCCTCCGCCGCCCACCCCCGCCCCGTCGTCCTGGTGCACGGCACCCTCGGCAACTCGGTCGACAACTGGCTCGGCCTCGCCCCCTACCTGGAGGCCCGCGGATACTGCGTCTTCTCCCTCGACTACGGTCAGCTCCCCGGCGTCCCCGTCTTCCACGGCCTCGGTCCCATCGACCAGTCGGCCGCCCAGCTGTCGGCCTTCGTGGACCAGGTGCGGTCCGCGACCGGCGCCGCCAAGGTCGATCTCGTCGGGCACTCGCAGGGCGGCATGATGCCCCGCTACTACCTGAAGTTCCTCGGTGGCGCGGCCAAGGTCGGCGCGCTCGTCGGCATCGCCCCCGACAACCACGGTGCCACCCTCAGCGGCCTCACCAACCTGCTGCCCTACTTCCCCGGCGCCGAGGACCTGGTCAAGGCCACCACCCCCGGCCTCGCCGACCAGATACCCGGCTCCGCCTTCCTCACCAAGCTCAACGCGGACGGCGACACCGTGCCCGGCGTGCACTACACGGTCATCGCGACCCAGTACGACGAGGTGGCCACGCCCTGGCGCAGCCAGTACCTCAGCGGTTCCGACGTCCGCAACGTGCTGCTCCAGGACCTGTGCCCGCTCGACCTCTCGGAGCACCTGGCGATCGCCCTGACCGACCGGATCGCGTTCCACGAGGTCGCGAACGCCCTCGACCCGGCCCACGCGAGCCCCACCACCTGCGCCTCCGCCGTCGGCTGACGCGGGCGCGCACCGGGGTCAGCCGTCGGGCCACCAGGTGCGTGCGACGTCCTTGCGCACCTCCGGCCGCCCCGCGGGGCGCTCCTCCGCCTCCTCGCGGATGCGGCGGCTGTCCGTCCTCTTCAGGGGCTTGTGCAGGGTCGTACGGCGCATCGGTGCCTCCTTCGGCGACCACCGGGTTCCGTGTCGTCGTTCCGTGGTGTCACGGGGGCGGTCGCTGCTGGTGAGAGTTCCTCATCGATCCGGCACTGTCAGTGGCGTGTGTCACTCTCCGGCCAGGACCGATGAGCGTGAGCACGCAGTGACGACTGCCCCGTCCGTGGACTGGGATGCACAGGCCGCCGGGTTCGACGCCGAACCCGACCACGGCCTGCGCGACCCCGAGGTGCGGGCCGCCTGGGCGGCCCGGCTCCGGTCCTGGCTGCCCGGGCACCCCGCCGACGTGCTCGACCTCGGCTGCGGCACCGGCAGCCTGTCGCTCCTCGCGGCCGGGCAGGGACACCGGGTGACGGCCGTCGACCTCTCCCCGGTGATGGTCGAGCGGGCCCGCGCCAAGCTCGCCGGCCACCGCGCGCGGGTGCTGTGCGGACCCGCCGAGGCCCCGCCGGTGGGACAGCTCCGGTTCGACGTCGTCCTCGTACGGCACGTGCTGTGGGCGCTGCCCGACCCGGCCGGGGCGCTGCGCCACTGGCGGGAGCTGCTGCGCCCGCACGGCCGGTTCGTGCTGGTCGAGGGCGTCTGGGGCACCCTGCACCCCGTCGGCATACCCGCCGGCCGGCTCACCGCGCTGCTCGCGCCGCTGACGGCCGACGTGCGCGTGGAGCGGCTGTCCGGCGACCCGGTGCTCTGGGGCAAGGAGGTGACCGACGAGCGGTACGCGGTGGTGGCGGCCGTGTGAGACGCAAGGGCGAGTCTCAGGCCAGCAGTTCCGCGAAGCCGCCCTCGCGGGCCAGGCGCTCCAGTTCGTCGAGGGCGGCCACGGCCGCCCGCGCCGCCCGCGGGTCCGCCTCGGCCAGCCCGCTCGCCGCGAACTCGTCCTCGTCCAGCCGCCGTACGTCCCCGCCGTCCGCCGAGCGCCACAGGTCCAGGTCCAGGTCCTCCACCACCAGCTCCGCGCCGGTGCGCACCGCGGGCCGGGTGATGTCGCAGTACCAGCCCTTGACGGAGCCGTCCTCGGCGCGCACCTCCTTCACCGCGTACCACCGGTCGCGCCAGTAGTACTCGGTGAACACATCGCCCGGCTCGAATCGGACGAAGCCGAAGTCGCGGACGCCGGAGCCCGCCCAGGGCGCCCGGACCACGATCCGGGTGCCGTCGTCCCCGAGCAGCCCGGCCGGATAACGGATCTTCGTGCGGCCGCCCTTGACCAGGGCGATCGTCAACTCGGTGGCGGTTTCAGGAGAGTTCGCGGACATAGTGGACCTCCGTGGCGCGGATCCGGTAGCCGAGCCACTTGTTGATGGCGATCATGGGGTCGTTGCCGGCGTCGTTGCCCGTGAAGGCCTCGGTGACGCCGGCGGCGCGGGCGCGGTGCAGGGAGTGCAGCTTGGCGAGCTTGGCCAGGCCCCGGCCGCGGTGGGCGCGGGCGGTGCCGGTCATCGCGCTGCAGTAGCGGCCGTCGCCGTCGGTGAACGCCACGCTGAAGGCGACCGGACGGCCGTCGACGCACGCCGTCATGCTCAGCTCGCGGTCCAGCAGGGGGTGGTGCCAGGTCCGGGCGAGCCAGTCCTCGTAGTCCCGGTACTCGTAGGCGATCTCGCCCGGCTCGTCCCGCAGCGTCTCCGCGTCCAGTTCGAACAGCGGGCGCGGATCGTCCGCGAACTCCGCGGCCGCGCGCAGCTCGACGCCCGGCGGTGCGGCCGGGAGCGGCGGGAGCGCGGTGCCCGCCAGGTCCAGGCCCAGGAAGTGCGCGGACCGGCCGGCGCGGTAGCCGTGCCGTTCGGCGAAGGCGCGGTTGCCCGGCTCGTCGAGGACCCAGCTGTACACCTTGGTCGCGCCGATCGCGGCGAGGTACTCCTCGGCCGTGCGCAGCAGCAGCCCGCCCGCGCCGCGGCCCGCGCGGTCCGGGCGGACGTAGACGTTCAGCAGGCCCTGGCCCGGCTCGTCGCTGTCGTACGCCAGCAGCACCTGGGCCGTGCCGGTCACCTCGCCGTCCTCCTCCGCGACCAGCGGGCGGTAGCGGGCGTCGGGATGGGTGTGCAGCGCGTTGTGCCGGACCGAGTCCGGGGTGAAGAGGATGTACGGCAGGGCCAGTCGGCGCACCCGGGCGAAGCCCTCGGTGTCGCCGGGAGCCTCGGGACGCAGGTCACGCACGATCACTGTCATGGGCAGGGACCGTACGGGCAGACGTGCGGGCGTGCCTCTCATTTTTCCGCGGGTGCGGGAGAATCGGGGCCGTGAGCCTGAAGATCCGCATCGATGACAGCGCGCCTCCGTACGAGCAGGTGCGGGCGCAGATTTCCGAGCAGGCCCGGTCGGGGGTGCTGCCGGTGGGGTACCGGCTGCCGACCGTGCGGGGGCTGGCCGAGTCCCTGGGGCTCGCGGTGAACACGGTGGCGAAGGCGTACCGGGCGCTGGAGGGCGACGGGGTGATCGAGACACGGGGGCGCCGCGGCACGTACGTGGCCGCCGCCGGGTCGGCCGCGCAGCGCGAGGCGTCCCTGGCCGCGCAGGCCTACGCCGACCGGGCCCACCGGCTGGGGCTCGGGGAGGACGAGGCGCTGGCGGCGGTACGGGACGCGCTGCGGGCGGCGTACGGGGACTGAAGGCCCCGGCTGCCCACGCCGAAGCCGCCGACTGCCTCACGCCGAGGACGTCGGCCGAGGGCGAGGCGTGCTAGTCGTCCTCCTCGCCGTCCCGGCGCGCGTCCCGCGCCATCGACCACATGCCCATGGACAGCACTCCGAGGACGGCGACCGAGAGCGTCGAGGCGAGCAGCAACTGGACGCGCTCGGTGATGTTCTGCGCCTTCAAGTGGACGACCCCGAAGTCGAGTTCGAAGCTGCCGCCCGGGGTGGCGGACGCGCCGTCGGCGCTCGTGCTTTCAGACATGGGGGCAGCAGACAGGATCGCGGGCAACGCGTCAAATCCACGGATACCGGGGCCTCCGGACGGCACGGAAACCAGGTGCGCGCTACCGGTGTGCCGCCGGCTGCGGCGTCCGTGTCGTCGGCAGGCCCGCCCTTCTCGCCGTCCGTCCGAAGGCCACCGCGTCCGCCACCGCCGCGCCGCCGGGGTCGTTGTTGAAGTAGGCGTACACGTCCTCGCCGTCGGGCCAGGCCGTGGCGATGCGGTCGGCCCAGGTCTCCAGGGAGCGCCGGCCGTAGCGGGGCCAGGGGCGGGCGCGGCCCTGGTGGAAGCGGACGTAGCCCCAGTCGGCGGTGCGCCACAGCGGGGTGACCGGGCGGGCCAGGACGTCCGCCCAGCACAGGGCGGCGCCCCGGGCGGCCAGCACCTCGCGCACCCGCGGTGTCCACCAGGAGTCGTGGCGGGGCTCCACCGCGACCCTCGTACCGGCCGGGAAGCGGGCCAGACAGGCGTCCAGCAGGTCCGGGTCGGCCCGCAGGGTCGGCGGGAGCTGGAGCAGGACGGGGCCGAGGCGGTCACCGAGGCCCGCCGCGTGGGTCATCAGCCGGTGCACCGGCTCCTCGGGGTCCTTCAGCCGCTTGATGTGGGTGAGGAACCGGCTGGCCTTGACCGCGACCACGAAGTCCGGCGGCACCCGCACCCGCCAGGCGGCGAAGGTGTCGTACGACGGCAGCCGGTAGAACGCGTTGTTGATCTCCACCGTCGCGAAGAGGCGGGTGTACTCCTCCAGCCACAGCCGCGCCGGGACCCCGGCCGGATAGACGAGGTCCCGCCAGTCCTTGTACTGCCACCCCGAGGTGCCGACGAACAGGGTCACGCCTTCATCAAAGCACTACAGGTACAGACCCGCGTCCGCGCCGCTGCGGGCGCCCGGCACCGAGGTCGGTGCGGTGCCCCGGCGCAGCGAGAACAGCTCCGCCAGGGTGGCGCCCTCCCGGCCGACGCCCTCCTCGGTGCCGAGCCAGTTCACCGCCTCGTCGCGGGTGAGCGGGCCGACCTCGATACGGGCCAGGCAGCGGCCCGGCCGGACCACGGCGGGGTGCAGCCGCTCCAGGTCCTCGTTGGTGGTGACGCCCACCAGGACGTTGCGGCCCTGGCCGAGCAGGCCGTCGGTGAGGTTCAGCAGCCGGGACAGTGCCTGGCCCGCGGTGTGCCGGGCCTCGCCGCGGATCAGTTCGTCGCAGTCCTCCAGGAGCAGCAGCCGCCAGCGGCCCTTGCCCGTGCCGTCCTCCTCGCCGATCGCGATGTCCATCAGATAGCCGACGTCGGAGAAGAGCCGCTCGGGGTCGAGCACGCAGTCGACCTGGCACCAGTCGCGCCAGGAGCGGGCCAGGGTGCGCAGGGCTGAGGTCTTGCCGGTGCCGGGCGGGCCGTGCAGCAGCAGGAGGCGGCCCGCGATGTCCTCGGGGGTGGTCTTCATCAGCCGGTCCATCGCCTCGGCCACCGGCGCGGTGTAGTTGGGCCGGATCTCGGACCACGTGCCCGCGGAGATCTGCCGGGTGGTGCGGTGCGGGCCGCGGCGCGGGGAGACGTACCAGAACCCCATGGTCACGTTCTCCGGCTGGGGTTCGGGTTCGTCCGCCGCGCCGTCCGTGGCCTGGTCGAGGATGCGCTGGGCCAGTTCGGGGCTGGTCGCGGTCACGGTGACGTCGGCGCCCCGGTTCCAGCGGGAGACCAGCAGGGTCCAGCCGTCGCCCTCGGCGAGGGTGGCGCTGCGGTCGTCGTCCCGGGCGACCCGCAGCACCTGGGCGCCCTCGGGCAGCAGGGTCGCGCCGGAGCGTACGCGGTCGATGTTCGCCGCGTGCGAGTACGGCTGCTCGCCCGTCGCGAAACGGCCGAGGAACAGCGCGTCGACGACGTCGGACGGCGAGTCGGAATCGTCGACGTGGAGCCGGATCGGCAGAGCGTCGTGGGGGTTGGCAGGCATGTCGCCATGATCCGTCACCGATGCCCCGCGCGCACGGCATTTCCACCGCTTGTCCCGGGTGTCCCGAGGATGCGCCGGTCCCTGGAAACCCGTTCCGCCGGAGGCGGCTGACGCCTTGTCACCACACTTGGCATGTACGCGCAATAGGTGAGCGGTAAACCTTTGGCGACGGTCTTATGGAGAGTCAAAAATTCTTGGCATGAACACTTCCAGTCAACGCGCGTAGTTGCTACTCAAGTTGTCGCAGAGTTCCTGCTACTCGGGAGGTTCCATGAGACGTTCCAGACTTGCCGGATTGGTTGCCCCGCTTCTCCTCGCCCTCGGCCTCGGCTTCACGCAGGCGGCGTCGGCGCAGGCGGCCAGCAACAGCGGTGGCTACGTGGCGCTGGGTGACTCCTACGCCTCCGGCGTCGGTGCCGGCAGCTACATCAGTTCCAGCGGTGACTGCGACCGCAGCACCAACGCCGCCGCGTACCTGTGGAACGCCGCGCACAAGCCCGCCTCGTTCGCCTTCAACGCCTGTTCGGGCGCGACGACCGACGATGTGCTGGCCAACCAGCTCGGTTCCCTCAACTCGTCCACCTCGCTGGTGTCCATCAGCATCGGCGGCAACGACGCCGGCTTCGCGGACGTCATGCAGACCTGCGTGCTGAGCTCCGACAGCACCTGTCTGTCCCGGATCTCCACCGCGACCTCGTACATCACCAACACGCTGCCCGGGAAGCTGGACACCGTCTACAACGCCATCCACTCCAAGGCGCCCAACGCCCGTGTGGTCGTGGTCGGTTACCCGCGCTTCTACCTGCTCGGCCAGACCTGCCTCGGCCTGTCCGACACCAAGCGGTCGGCCATCAACAACGCCGCCGACACCCTGGACGGCACCATCCAGTCCCGCGTCCAGGCCCATGGCTTCGTCTTCGGCGACGTCCGCTCCGCCTTCGCCAGCCACGAGATCTGCTCCGGCGACTCCTGGCTGCACAGCCTCAACGTCCTCGACGTCACCGAGTCCTACCACCCCACCGCCGCCGGTCAGTCGGGCGGCTACCTGCCGGCGCTCACCAACGCGGCCGGCTGACCCGAACGGGTGAGCCCCGCACGGGACCGCACCGGGCCCGCCCTTCAGGGTGAACCCGCGGACGGGCCCACGGCATCGATGTGAACTTCCGGAACTTCCCAGGCTCGTCCGCCGCGGCACGGCGAAGCGGCGGACGAGCCCGTGTGCGGTGACAGGGGCGCCGGCCGGGCGGGGCCCCGGCCACCGCGCGGTCCGGGTGCGTGAGATGGCCCACGTTCCACGCTCCCGGCCGGCACCCGCCGCGGCCGGCCCGCCGCCGGGTCCATGGAGTGATCGCTTCCGCATCCCCGGGGGCCGATCGGCGCCCCCGGGGCCCCGCAGGGGCGGCGCCACCCCGGCCGACGCGGGGCGGGCGCCCGACGGGCGTCACGCGCCGTGACCGTCGGGCCCGACGGTCGACCGGGCGCGAGCCGTCGGCCAGCCGGTTGTCCAACTCGCCCTGAAACCGGTCGCATTCGGAGAGTAGCCACCGAGGGTTGATCAACCCCCTTACGGGGAAGGTGAATCCCGTGGGCGAGATACACGTGTGCCCCAGTGGGGAGATAGGGTTACTCTGCCCGGGCCGGGTGGACTCGTACGGGTGGGGAGTGACATGGAACAGATAACAGTGCGCAGCAGGGCCAGGGTCCCTGCGATCACGTGCGGGAGCAGCGCGACCAGTTCGCGCCTCGACCGTCACCTGGCGGTGCTGGGCGGTCCCGCGATACCGCAGCAGAAGACCGTCGAGGCGACCTCGCTGATGCGGGAGCTGACGGCGCGCGACCCCAGGCGGGGGCACAGCGACCGGCGTGCGCGGGTCGGCCGGGTCTCGCTCTTCGCGCCGCTGCGCCGGCTGCGCCGTTCGCTGTTCGGCGGCCACCGAAGCGGCCACTGAGGCCGCCGCGAGGCGGTCGCGGAGCGACCCTCGCCCCGCCACCGGCCCGCCCGCGACAGCCCGATCGGCCCTTGGCCGGTCACTGAACGGTCCCTTTGAGCGCCCACCCGGCGCTCACCGGGCGAACCGGCGGTCCTGGACCCCGTCCAGGGCCCGCGCTCAGGCCGCCACACCGTCCCGGCGCAACGCTGCGATCTCGTCGTCCGTCATCCCCACGGCACGCAGCAGCGCCCCGGTGTGCTGTCCGAGCGCGGGCACGTCGCCCATCCGAGCCTCCTTCCCGCCCGGCAGCGTGACCGGAGGCAGCAGCGCCCGCAACGGCCCCACCGGCGAACCCACCTGACGCCACCGCTCACGGGCCGCCAGCTGCGGATGCTCCGCCAGCTCGCGCAGATCCCGCAGCCGCGCACAGGCGATGCCCGCCTTCTCCAGCCGCGCGACGGCCTCGTCCGCGCCCAGCGCGCCCAGCGCCCGCGCCACCAGGCCGTCCGTCTCCGTCCGGTGCGCGACCCGCGCGGCGTTCGTCGCGAACATCGGATCGGTGCCCAACTCGGGCCGCTCCAGCACCTGTTCGGCCAGCCGGCGCCACTCCCGGTCGTTCTGCACCGACAGCAGCACCCGGCCGCCGTCCGCCGTGGCATAGGCGTCGTACGGGGCGATCACCGCGTGCGCGAGCCCGGTGCGCGCCGGGGGCTCACCGCCGTGCATCGTGTGGTGCAGCGGATGCCCCAGCCACTCGGCCAGCGCCTCCAGCATGGACACCTCCACCGGCCCGCCGCGCCCGGTCACACCCCGCCGCACCAGCGCCGCCAGCACCCCCGAGAACGCGTACATGCCCGCCGCGATGTCCGCCGCCGGGATCCCCGCCTTCACCGGCCGCTCCGGCGTCCCGGTCACCGACACCAGACCCGCCTCGCACTGCACCAGCATGTCGTAGGCCCGCTTGTCCGCGTACGGCCCCGAGGGGCCGTAGCCCGAGATGTCCACGGCGACCAGCCGCGGGTGGGCGGCGCACAGCGTGGCCGCGTCCAGCCCCAGCCGGGCCGCCGCGCCGTGCGCCAGGTTCTGCACGAACACGTCCGCGTCCGCGACCAGCCGCCGTACCACCGCGAGGCCGCGCGGGTCCTTCAGGCCGAGGGCGAGGGACTCCTTGCCGCGGTTGCACCACACGAAGTGCGAGGCGAGCCCGCGCGCCGCCGTGTCGTAGCCCCGCGCGAAGTCGCCCCCGTCCACCCGCTCCACCTTGATGACCCGCGCCCCCAGGTCGGCGAGCTGCCGGGTCGCGAAGGGCGCGGCCACGGCCTGTTCCACGGTGACGACGGTGATGCCCTCCAAGGGCAGCGGCTGCTGGTCCATGGGGTGGATGATCTCCCCTGCCCCGCGGGTTTGTCAGTGCGTCCTCGGTCACTCGCCGCGGCCGTACCGGCGCACCGCGGCCGGCAGGAACACCGCGATCAGCAGGAGGCTCCAGGCGAGCGACCCGGCGACCGGGTGGGCCACCGGCCAGGCGGCGCCGGGCGGCACGGGCGCGTTGCCGAACAGGTCCCGCAGGGCGGTGGTCACCGCGCTGATCGGGTTCCACTCGGCGAGCGTCCGCAGCCAGCCGGGCAGGTGGTCCGTCGGGATGTACGCGTCGGACAGCAGCGGCAGCACGAAGGAGGAGGCGCCGAGCTGTCCGGCCGCGTCCTCGCTGCGGCTGAGCAGTCCCAGGAAGATCCCGGCGCAGGTGCAGGCGAACCGGAAGAGCAGCAGCAGCCCGACCGCGCCGGCCGCGGCGAGCGCCGACCCCTCGATCCGCCAGCCCACGGCGAGCCCCACCAGCAGCAGCGGCACCGTTCCGACGGCCGTCACCACGAGGTCCGCGACCGCCTGTCCGAGCGGTACCGCGGCCCGGCTCACCGGCAGCGACCGGAAGCGGTCCGTCACGCCCCGGTGGGTGTCCGCGGCGGCCTGGAACATGCCGGTCATCAAGCCGCCCGCCGCGGTCGCGACCAGCAACCCCGGCACCAGGAAGGCGCGGTACTCGCGGCCGGGCATCGCGATCGCGCTGCCGAAGACGTAGCCGAAGAACAGCAGCATGTTGACCGGCATCATCTGGGTCAGCACGGCGAGGCCCGGGCTGTTGCGCACCCGGCGCAGCTGCCGTCCCGCCATGGCCAGTCCGTCGTACGCCAACGCGCTCACGCGGCACGCTCCTCGGTCTCGGCGGCCGCTCCGGTCAGCCGCAGGAACACATCGTCCAGGGTGGGCGGGCGCAGACTCGCGTCGAGCAGCGGCACGCCCGCCGCGTCGAGTTCGCGCACCAGGCGGGGCAGGGTGAGCGTCGGGTCGGTGGTGAGGGCGCCCACGCAGCCGCGCGCGTGGTCGAACACCGGCTCGCGGCCGGTGAGCCGGTCCAGCACGGCGGCCGCCCGGTCCAGGGCGGCCCGGTCGGCGACCACGGCCTCGGCGAACGAGCCGATCCGCGCCTTGAGTTCGGCGGGCGAACCGGTGTGCGCGATCCTTCCACGGTCCATCAGGGCGATCTCGTCGGCGAGCTGGTCGGCCTCCTCCAGGTACTGGGTGGTCAGCAGCACCGTCGTGCCCTGTGCCGCGAGTTCGCGCACCGCCTGCCAGATGCCGGCGCGGCCGGCCGGGTCGAGGCCGGTGGTCGGCTCGTCCAGGAAGAGCACCTCGGGGCGGCCGATCAGGCTCGCGGCGAGATCGAGGCGGCGGCGCATGCCGCCCGAGTAGGTGGCGGACCTGCGGTTCGCGGCCTCGGTGAGCCCGAAGCGCTCCAGCAGTTCGTCGGCGCGCGCGGCCGGACCGCGCACCCGGTGCAACCGGGCGAACAGGCGCAGGTTCTCCCGGCCGGTCAGATCGCCGTCGACCGAGGCGTACTGCCCGGTGACCGCGATCCGGCGACGCACCTCGGCGGCCTCGCGGACCAGGTCGTGCCCCGCGATCCGCGCCGACCCGGCGTCCGGTCGCAGCAGGGTGGTCAGCAGGCGCACCGCGGTGGTCTTTCCGGCGCCGTTCGGGCCCAGCAGCCCGCAGACGGTGCCCCGGGCCACCGCCAGATCGAGGCCGCGCAGGGCGGTCACCGCGCCGAAGCGCTTCTCCAGACCTTCACTAAGTACAGCGTACGTAGTTGGCATGGGTCGACCATAGCGCACTCCGTACGGTGTACGTAACTACGATGGTGGCCGAGGTGATGACCGATGGCAGTCCGAGGGGCCGTTCCCGAGGTGATCTGGGCGCGCCCCGAGCGCACCGGGCGGGGGCCGAAGCCGGCGTACACCCGCGACGACATCGCGGCGGCGGCCGTCCGCATCGCCGACGCGCGGGGGCTCGACGCGGTGTCCATGCGGCACGTCGCGGCCGAGCTGGGATGCGGCACGATGTCGCTGTACAACTACGTCCCCCGCAAGGAGGACCTGTACGAGCTGATGGCCGACGCGGCCGCCGCCGAGCACGTCCTGTGGGAGCCGTGCGGCGACTGGCGGGCGGATCTGATGCGGGTGGCGCGCCAGACGCGGGCGCTGATGCACCGGCACCCGTGGCTGCCGCGCCTGATGTCACCGGTCTACGGGTTCAGCCCGCACACCCTGCGCTACCTGGAGCACTGCCTGGCCTGTCTGGAACCCCTGGCGGCCTCCTACGGGACCAAGCTGGAGCTCATCGCCATGGTCAACGGCGTGGTGACGACGTACGTGCGCAACGAACTGGACAGCGCGCAGCGGGTGCGGGCGCTGCCGTGGTCGGAGGAGGAGGAGACCGCGGTGCGGGGGGCCTACCTGGCCCGGCAGGTCGCGTCCGGGGCGTACCCGAGGATGGCGGCGGCGTTCGCGGAGGCCTCGGGGCCGGTGGATCTGGAGGCGGTCTTCGAGCGGGCGCTCGCACGCATCCTGGACGCGTACGAGCCGCGTTAGACCCTCCCCGCCGCCCCGGAACCCCTGCCCGGAGCCGCTACAGCAGGGCGAACTGCCCTTCCGGGCCCTCCTCGGGGAGATCCAGCACCGAGGCGGGCAGGCGGGCGGCCCGCGGCGGCGGCAGGACGCCCGCCCGGCGCAGGTCCGCCGCCGTGATCGCGGACGGCCCCGACTCGGCTCTGAGCGGGCGCAGTTCGGCCAGCAGCGCCAGCACCGTGATCAGCTCCAGCAGCTCCGAGGTCCACGGCTGGGGCCATGTCGCCGGGCCGATCGCCGCCAGTGTGCCGGGGGCGGCCGAAGCCGTGCGCGCGGCGAACCACGCTTCCAGGACGCGGCTGCCGTTCAGCTCGTACTCCCAGGCCGCCGCGGGGACGGGGGAGACGCGGCCCTCGTCCAGGTGGAGGGTCTCCTCCTCGGGGTCGTAGCGCAGGGTCCGGGGGCGCGGCGGCAGGGGCGCGCGGACGTAGGGGCGGCGGCCGCCGGGCAGCTTGGGGCGCTCGCCGTCGCGGCGCATCAGCCAGAGCGTGCGCCGGCCCAGCTCCACACCGGACGACCAGAGCCGCGGATCGTCGGTCAGGGGGACCGTGTGCCCGGAGCGGACGGTGGCGAGAACCCAGGCCAGGAGGTCGAGCGGGGCGACCCGCAGGCCCAGGCGGTCCGACAGGAGGTCCAGCAGGCCGGGGGCCAGGTTGGGTTCCGCGCCCCCGGGGCGGCGGTACAGGGGGTGGACGCGGCCGGTGCGCAGGGTGGGCAGGAGGGAGGCCGCCAGGACCGGGTGCCGCTCGTCGGGGGTCGTCACGGCGAAGACCTGGTGGGCGTCCGCCACGCGCCACAGCTCCGGGCGGGCCGCGTCCAGCAGCCGGTGGTCCGGGATCAGCCACTGCTCGTCGAAGGGGCCCGCGAGGACCCGTACCGGCTCCGCGCAGGGGCCCTCCGCGCGGGCCAGGCGCCGGGTGCCGGCGGCCCGGCCGGGCAACTGGGGCACGGCCGAGTGCAGGGTGCGGGCCCTGGTCGGCTCGAACAGCGCCTCGCGGTCCGGGAGTCCGGCCTTCAGCAGCGCGTCCCAGCGGGCCTTCAGGGAGTCGGGGTCGGGCGCCGTCGGCCAGGCGCGGCCCGGCCGCAGCGGTGCGACGGACCACGGCATGAGGTCCGCCAGCAGCGGAGCGTCGTCGTCGTACGGCACGCTGGGCATCGTACGGGCCGGGGGCACCGGCCGGGTCAGGTGGCGTCCAGGGTCACCGTGAAGGAGAAGCGGTCGCCCCGGTAGTGGATCACCGCCACGTCCAGCACCTGGCCGGCGGTGTCGTAGGTGACGCCCGTGTAGTGCAGGATCGGGCTGAGCAGCGGGACCTGGAGGAGGCGGGCGGTCTCCGGGTCGGCGAGCCGGGCCTCCACGGTGTCCGTGATCCGGGAGATGTCCGCCTTGACGAGGTCCCGCAGCACCTTCGTCATCGGCCAGCGCAGCAGATCGTCCGGGTCGATCCGCGCGGCCAGTTCGGGGCGTACGTGGTTCACCGCGTGGTTGGTCGGCTCGCCGGTCTGCTCGTCGCTGCGCAGCCGGTGGTACGTGGCCACCTCCGTCAGCCCCGGGAAGCAGTCGACGAGCCCGCCCGGCACCGGCGCCGGACCGTGGCTCAGCAGCTTCGTGGTCATCCCGGACTGCTGGGCCACGATGGCGTCCACCGAGCCCAGCAGACGCACCGGGGCGCCGCGCCGGGCATCGGGTTCGATGAACGTGCC
Organism: Streptomyces misionensis; assembly: GCF_900104815.1. NCBI lineage: Bacteria > Bacillati > Actinomycetota > Actinomycetes > Kitasatosporales > Streptomycetaceae > Streptomyces > Streptomyces misionensis. The sequence goes on along the minus strand of NZ_FNTD01000004.1, from coordinate 1,974,382 downwards.
GCGCCGCCGGTGCCGGCTGATCAGGCCCTCGTCCTCCAGCTCCTTCAGCGCCTGCCGCATGGTCAGCACGCTCACCCCGTAGTGCTCCGCCAGCCGTTCCTCGGTGGGCAGGCGCAGCGGGTCGGCGGGCGAGCGGCCCAGTATCGAGGCGCGCAGCGACTGCGACACCTGATACCAGAGCGGGAGCTTGCGGTTCAGGACGATCGAGTCCGGGGCGAAGGAGGTCACGCTGATATCCGTACCGTTCGGGAGCAACGGGCGCAACACGCGTGTCACGCGCGGAAGTTGCGCTCCAGGCCGTGCCACACGTCGTCGTAGCGCCGCTGGAGGTGGTCGGCGCGGGCCGCGTGCGGCGTGAGCGTCACCGGCCAGCGGGTCTCGAACATGAAGGCGAGGCCGTCGTCGATCTTCTGCGGCTTCAGCTCGGCCGCGCTGGCCTTGTCGAACGTCTCCCGGTCCGGGCCGTGCGCCGACATCATGTTGTGCAGCGAGCCGCCGCCCGGCACGAAGCCCTCCGCCTTCGCGTCGTAGGCGCCCTCGATCAGGCCCATGTACTCGCTCATCACGTTCCGGTGGAAGTACGGCGGCCGGAAGGTGTCCTCGCCCACCAGCCAGCGCGGCGCGAAGACGACGAAGTCGACGCCGGCCAGGCCGGGGGTGTCCGAGGGGGAGGTCAGGACCGTGAAGATGGAGGGGTCCGGGTGGTCGTAGGAGATGGTGCCGAGCACATTGAAGCGGCGCAGGTCGTAGACGTACGGCACGTGGTTGCCGTGCCACGCCACCACGTCGAGCGGCGAGTGGTCGTACGTCGCCGTCCAGAGGTTGCCGCAGAACTTGTTCACCACCTCCACCGGGCCCTCGGTCTCCTCGTACGCGGCGACCGGTGCGCGGAAGTCCCGTGCGTTGGCGAGGCCGTTGGCGCCGATCGGGCCGAGGTCGGGCAACCGGAACGGGGCGCCGTAGTTCTCGCAGACGTAACCGCGCGCGGAGTCGTCCAGCAGTTCCACCCGGAAGCGCACCCCGCGCGGGACCAGCGCCACGTGCGCGGGCTCCACGTGCAGCCGCCCGAACTCCGTGTGCAGCAGCAGCCCGCCGTGCTCGGGCACGATCAGCAACTCCCCGTCGGCGTCGGAGAAGACGCGCTCCATGGAGGTGTCGGCGTGGTACAGGTGCACGGCCATGCCCGTGCGCTGGGTCGCGTCGCCGTTGCCGCCGAGCGTCCACAGGCCCGCGAGGAAGTCGGTCCCGGCGGCGGGCGCCGGCAGCGGGTTCCAGCGCAGCCGGTTGGGGTCGGGCACGGTCTCGGTGAACGGCGCCGTGCGGATCGACCCGTTGGCGGTCCGGGTGAACGCCGGGTGCGCGGCCGAGGGGCGGATCCGGTACAGCCACGAGCGGCGGTTGTGGGCACGCGGCTCGGTGAACGCCGATCCGCTGAGCTGCTCCGCGTACAGGCCGAGCGGTGCGCGCTGCGGCGCGTTGCGACCCTCGGGCAGCGCGCCCGGCACCGCCTCCGAGGCGTGCTCGTTGCCGAACCCGGTCAGGTACGACAGTCCCTCGGCCGTCTTCCGCGCGTCCCCGCTCATGATCGCCCCCACGCTCCTTCGCGCCACTGAGTGCACCCACTCATTCCTATGCCATACCGTAGGAATACGCGGGGTGCCGCGCAAGGGGGCGGGCCGTCTTCGCTCCCCGATCCGTGCCCTCGTCCCTCCGTCGTGCGCGGGGAACCAGACCTCGGACGGATTCCCGGCCGGGCCCCGGTGTTCTACGCTCCGGGCATGTCGTGGACGAAGGGGACCCGGAGACGGCTCGCCGCGCTCGCGGTGGGCCTCGTGTTCGCAACGGCGGGCTGCGCGGGGGGCGGCACGGCGCACGCGGGCGGGACGAGCGGGGAGGCGGTGTCGCCCTCGCCGGTCGGCAAGGTGCTGTCCGGCACCGACGACGCGGGCCGCCATCTGCGCGAGGCCGGCGGCAAGGACGCCCCCAAGGTCGCCGTGGAGGTCACCCCGGACTCCGCCGACGGCTGGGACGTACGCCTGACCTTCCGCCACTTCCGGGTCTCCACCCCCGGCGCGCGGCCCACCGCGGTGACCGGACGCGGGCTCGCCTGCCTCTTCGTGGACGGCCGGCGCGTCGCCCGGCTGCGCGCCCCCCGCTACCGCCTGCCCGCCCGGCTCGTGCCGCACGGCACGCACCACGTCACGGCCCGGCTGTACGCCGACGACGGCACGGTGTGGGCCGTGCACGGCGAGCCGGTCCAGAGCACCGCCGACATAACGGTGTCGGACACCCGGGCGCCGGCCCCGCCCCGGCCGTCCACCGCGAACACGGCCCCGGTGACCGGCGGCTGAGCGCCCGGGTCCGCGGCCGAGTGGCACCGGAGCGCTTCTCCGTACCCTGGGACGAGGTTCACCGGACCCCGGCGGAAAGGCATCATGAAGCCCGTGCCCCACGCGACCTCGCTCCGCCGCGCCCCCGTCCAGCGGCGCAGCGCCGAACGGCTGGCCAGGATCCTCGACGCCTGCGCCGAACTCCTCGACGAAGTGGGCTACGACGGCCTGAGCACCCGTGCCGTCGCGGTGCGCGCGGGCGTGCCCATCGGCTCCGTCTACCGGTTCTTCGGCAACAAGCGGCAGATGGCCGACGCCCTGGCCCAGCGCAACCTGGAACTGTTCATCGAGCACGTCACGGGGCGGCTGGAGCGGGCCGGGGCGGGGGACTGGCGCGTGGCGATGGACGCCGTCCTGGACGAGTACCTGGCGATGAAGCGCACCGCGCCCGGCTTCTCCCTGGTCGACTTCGGCAACCAGATCCCGGTCGGCGCCCGCCAGACCGAGCCCAACAGCCGGGTCGCGGACCGGCTTTCGGAACTGCTGGCCGGCTATCTCGACCGCACCCCCGACGACGAACTGCGCCGGGCCTTCCTGGTCGCCGTGGAGAGCGCGGACAGCCTCGTCCAACTGGCCTTCCGGCTCGACCCGGAGGGCGACGAGGCGATCATCCACGAGACGCGCGAGCTGCTGCGGGCCTATCTCGGGCGGTTGCTCGACTGAGGGGCGCGCACGGGAGCCCACCGCCACGCCGGCCGGCCGGCGGGGTCGGGCCACGGCGCCCGTGCCTTCCCGTGGCCGCGCAAGCCCGCGCCCGGGAACCGGAGTTGCCGCCCGGCCCTCGTCGGCGCGAGGGGGCGCCCCCGTCGCGGTCGCGCACGGTGTGGTGAGCGGGTACGGCCGGCGCCGCGGCCGTCCCGGCACCCGCTCGGCGCGCGTCGTCACCGCCCCGGCGCCGACACCGGGCGACCGTGCGACGGCGGTCTCCTCGACCCGCCGTTGGCGCGGCGCGGTCCCCGGCGGCGTTCCCGTCGCGCCGCCGTCGGCCTCCCGGCGAGGGCGCCGACGGGCGCGTTGCGCCGCCAGGGGGATATCTGGCGGCGCGCCGGGCGCCGCTGCCGTCGGCCGCCGAGTGCATTGGGCAGAGTCCAGACGAGATCGATTTGTATGAAAATCGTCTGACTCGGAGGAAATGCGCATGCCCACCCGTACATTCCCACGCACCGCCGGTACCCGCGCCGGTGCCACCGTCGTCCTGACCGCACTCGCCGCGGCGGGCGCGTCGTGGGTGGCGGCACCGACCGCCATGGCCCAGGGAGAGAACGGCGACATCAGAGTCCACCGAGTCGGCACCCCCTTCGGCGTCTCGAAGGACGACCCGACCGTGTGCAGGTTCTACCTCGACGCGGTCAACTTCGACGTGCTCCCCGTCATCGCCTACACCATCACCCCCCAGCCCCCGCTGCCCACGGCCGCCACCGTCACCGGCACCATCCAGCTCGCCGGCGGCGCCGGGCACACCGACCCGCTGGGCCTCGCCGACGGCCAGTACCGGATCACCTGGGCCGTGGCCGGCGCGCTCAAGGAGAAGGTCTTCCGGGTCAACTGCCACGAGAACGGCGCCCCGGGCGCGCCCGGCCAGATCGAGGACCACCCGCAGCAACAGCAGCACAACGACGCCTCCTGGGGCCAGGGCGGCGGCGACCACAGCGGCCCGCAGGGCGGGGTGCACGCCGGTGGCGGCGGTCTCATCGACACCGCGGCCGCGTTCTCCCCGGTCGGCGCCGCCGCCGCGGTCGGCCTGGTCGCGGTGGGCTCCGTCGTGTACTTCCGGCTGAACCGCCGGCGGCCCCATGGCGCGGCGTAGGCGCCGACGCAGGCCCTGGTACCGGACCCGCGCCTACCGCCTCACCAGGACGGTCGTGCTCACGGCCGTCCTGGTGACGCTGATCGGCCGGTGCGGGGACGACGGCGCCCCGGACCGCACGGGCGCCGCGGCCGCGGGGGCGCGACCGGCCGGCGCCGACGGGCGGGGCGCGCCGGACACCGCCCGCCCGCTGCCCCGGTCCCGGCCCACCTCCGTGCGCATCCCCTCCCTCGGCATCGACGCCCCGGTCACCGGGGTGCGGCTCGACCGCGACCGGCAGCTGGAGACACCGCCCTTCGACCGGCCGAAGGCCGTCGGCTGGTACGAGGGCGGCGCCACCCCGGGCGAGGCGGGCACCGCGATCGCCGTCGGCCACCGCGACACCCCGACCGGGCCGGCGGTCTTCGCCGCCCTCCCGCAGATCGGACCCGGCAAGCAGATCGAGGCCCGGCGCGCGGACGGCCGCACCGCCGTCTACACCGTCGACCGGGTGCAGGTCTTCGACAAGTCCGGCTTCCCCGACAAGGAGGTGTACGGCCGCTCCCGCCGCCCCGAGTTGCGCGTGCTCACCTGCGGGGGCCTGTACAGCAGGCGTACCGGCTACACGAGCAACGTGGTGGTGTTCGCCCACCTCACCGCGACCCGGTGAGGCCCGCCCCGGTGCGTGTCTGGCGCCGGAAAACTATCGCCGCTAGTTTGGGCGGGGTCCAGTGGGGCGAACGCCGGGAGGAAGCGGTATGAAGGCACACGACGGTCTCTACATCGACGGAGCATGGCGCCCCGCCGGGCACCCGGACGACGTGATCGAGGTCGTGAATCCCGCCGACGAGCAGGTCATCGCCCGGGTCCCGGCCGCCGGCGCCGCGGATGTGGACACCGCCGTGCGCGCGGCCCGCGCCGCCCTGCCCGGCTGGGCCGCCACCCCGCCCGCCGAGCGCGCGGCCCGGCTGTCCGCCCTGCGGGACGTCCTGGCGGCCCGCAAGGACGAGATCGCCGAGACGGTCACCGCCGAACTCGGCGCGCCGCTCGCCTTCTCGCAGGCGGTGCACGCGGGCGTGCCCATCGCGGTCGCCGGGTCCTACGCCGAACTGGCCGCGAGCCGCCCCTTCGAGGAGAAGGTCGGCAACTCCACCGTCCTGCACGAGCCCGTCGGCGTGGTCGGCGCGATCACCCCCTGGAACTACCCGCTCCACCAGATCGTCGCCAAGGTCGCCCCGGCGCTCGCCGCGGGCTGCACCGTGGTCCTCAAGCCCGCCGAGGACACCCCGCTCACCGCCCAGCTGTTCGCCGAGGCGGTGCACGAATCGGGCGTGCCCGCGGGCGTGTTCAACCTGGTCACCGGCCTCGGGCCGGTCGCCGGGCAGGCGCTCGCCGAGCACCCGGACGTGGACCTCGTCTCCTTCACCGGCTCCACCGCGGTCGGCCGCCGGATCGGCGCGCTGGCCGGCGGGGCGGTGAAGCGGGTCGCCCTCGAACTCGGCGGCAAGTCCGCCAATGTGATCCTGCCGAGCGCCGACCTCGCCAGGGCGGTGAACGTCGGCGTCGCCAACGTCATGAACAACTCCGGCCAGACGTGCAGCGCGTGGACCCGGATGCTGGTCCACCGCGACCGCTACGCGCAGGCCGTCGAGCTGGCCGGGGCCGCCGCCGCCAAGTACGGCGACCGCATCGGGCCGGTGGTCAGCGCCAGGCAGCGCGACCGGGTGCGCGGTTACATCGAGAAGGGCGTCGCCGAGGGTGCCCGGCTGGTCGTCGGCGGCCCCGAGTCCCCCCGCGACAAGGGCTACTTCGTCAGCCCGACCGTCTTCGCCGACGTCACACCGGAGATGACGATCGCCCAGGAGGAGATCTTCGGCCCGGTGCTCTGCGTCCTGCCCTACACCGACGAGGAGGACGCCCTGCGCATCGCCAACGGCACGGTGTACGGTCTGGCCGGTGCCGTCTGGGCGGGCGACGAGGCCGAGGCGGTGGCCTTCGCCCGGCGGATGGAGACCGGGCAGGTCGACATCAACGGCGGCCGGTTCAACCCGCTGGCCCCGTTCGGCGGTTACAAGCAGTCCGGGGTCGGCCGGGAACTCGGCAGTCACGGCCTCGACGAGTACCTCCAGACCAAGTCCTTCCAGTTCTGAGGGAGTTCACCCGCCATGGCCGTACGAGCCGCTGTCCTGCCCGCCGTCGGCGCGCCCCTGGAGATAACCGGCATCGAGCTGCCCGACCCGGGCCCCGGCCAGGTCCGGGTCCGCCTCGCGGCCGCCGGGGTGTGCCACTCCGACCTGTCCCTGGCCGACGGCGTGATGCGCGTGCCGGTCCCCGCGGTCCTCGGGCACGAGGGCGCGGGCACGGTGGTCGCCGTGGGCGAGGGCGTCACCCATGTCTCGCCCGGCGCGCCCGTCGTCCTCAACTGGGCGCCGTCCTGCGGAGAATGCCACGCCTGCGGGCTCGGCGAGGTCTGGCTGTGCGCCAACGCCCTCAACGGCTCCGCCGAGGTGTACGCCCGCACCGCCGCCGGCACCGAGCTGCATCCCGGCCTCACCGTGGCCGCGTTCGCCGAGGAGACCGTCGTCCCGGCGGGGGCCGTGCTGCCCCTGCCCGAGGGCGTGCCGCTGACGGACGCCGCGCTCCTCGGCTGCGCCGTGCTCACCGGGTACGGCGCCGTCCACCACAGCGCCCGGGTCCGCCCCGGTGAGACCGTCGCCGTGTTCGGCGCGGGCGGGGTGGGGCTCGCCACCCTCCAGTCGGCGCGGATCGCGGGCGCGGCCCGGATCGTCGCCGTCGACGTCACCCCCGAGAAGGAAGCCCTGGCCCGCGCGGCCGGCGCCACCGACTACGTCCTCGCCTCGGCCGCCACCCCGCGCGAGATCCGCGCGCTCACCGGCGACCAGGGCGTGGACGTCGCCATCGAGTGCGCCGGGCGCGCGGTCAGCATCCGCGCGGCCTGGGAGTCCACCCGGCGGGGCGGCCGCACGACGGTCGTCGGCATCGGCGGCAAGGACCAGCAGGTCACCTTCAACGCCCTGGAACTCTTCCACTGGGGCCGCACGCTCTCCGGCTGCGTCTACGGCAACAGCGATCCGGCCCGTGACCTCCCGGTCCTCGCGGACCACGTCCGTGCGGGCCGGCTGGACCTGTCGGCCCTGGTCACCGAGCGGATCGGCCTGGAGGACATCCCGGCGGCCTTCGAGAACATGCGGGTGGGCAAGGGCGGCCGGGCGCTGGTCGTGTTCTGACCGGCGCGGGCGGCGTACGGGAGTCAGCGCAGCGCGTCCGCCGGGACGCCGAGCAGCGCGGACAGTTCGCGCTCGCCGGTCCCCGTCACCCGGACCGCCCGCTCGCTCCCGATCCGCTCGCACCACCCCGCCTGCAGCGCGTGCCGGCACAGCGCCGCCCCCGCCACCCCCGCCAGGTGGGGCCGGCGCTCGGTCCAGTCGAGGCAGGCCCGGGCCAGCGGGCGGCGCCCGCCGCCGTCCAGCGGGATGCCCGCGGCGGCGAACCACGCCAGCCCCGCCTCCGTCAGCGCGAAACCCGTGTCCTGCCGCAGCAGTCCCCGCGTGGTCAGCGCGTCCGTGAGCGTGATGCCGAGCCGCCCGGCGAGATGGTCGTAACAGGTACGGCCCCGCGCCATCGCGGACCCGGCGCTCGCCTCGCGCAGGGTGCGCACGGGCCGCCCCTGCGCCGGGGGCAGCTGCGCCGCGAGGTCCTCGACCAGCGTCGCCACCCGCGCGTCGGCCAGCCGTACGTACCGGTGCCGGCCCTGCCGCTCCTGCGCGAGCAGCCCGCCCGCGACGAGCTTGCCCAGATGCTCGCTCAGCGTGGAAGGGGCGACCCCGGCGTGCCGGGCCAGCTCGCCCGCCGTCCAGGCCCGGCCGTCCAGCAGCGCCAGCAGACACGCGGCCCGTGTCTCGTCCGCGATCAGAGCGGCCAGTGCCGCGAGCCCGGCCGCCCGGGGATCCTTCGTCCTGCCCATGCCGTCAAGGATGCGCCGGGCACCCTTCGGCCGGCGCCGAAGGGTCCGGGCTACGCGCCCTGCCGGATCAGCTCGTACTGCTGCGCCAGCCCGTCCAGCAGCGCCGTCAGCCCCGTCTCGAACGCCCGCTCGTCGATCTTCTCCTGCTGTTCGGCGAGCAGATGGGCCTGCCCGAGGTGCGGGTAGTCGGCCGGGTCGTACGCGCTGGCGTCGTCCACGAAGCCGCCGGCGAAGGAGCCGAGCGCCGAGCCCATGATGAAGTACCGCATCAGCGCGCCGATGGACGTGGCCTGCGCCGGCGGCCAGCCCGCGTCGACCATCGCGCCGTACGCCGCGTCGGCCACCCGCAGCGCGGCCGGCCGGCGCCCGGGGCCGCGGGCGAGCACCGGGACGATGTTGGGGTGGGCGCGCAGGGCGGCCCGGTAGGAGACGGCCCAGTCGTGCAGCGCGGTCCGCCACGCGCGGCCGTCCTCGAACATCGACAGGTCGACCAGCGCGCTCACCGAGTCGGCGACCGCCTCCAGGATCTCGTCCTTGGTGCGGAAGTGGTTGTACAGCGAGGGCCCGCTCACCCCGAGTTCGGCGGCGAGCCGGCGGGTGGAGACGGCGGCCAGGCCCTCCCGGTCCACGAGCTCCCGGGCCGTCTGGACGATCCGGTCGGTGCTGAGCAGGGGCTTGCGCGGTCGGGCCATGGCGCACATAGTAGGGCTGCGGCTGTAAACTAGCACTGCTAATTTAAATGTGTGGGGTGATCGCGTGGTGAACCTGGAGCTGAGCGAGGAGCAGGCCGCCGTACGGCGGCTCGCGCGGGACTTCGTGGCGCGTGAGATCGCCCCGCACGTGGTCGCCTGGGACCGCGCCGAGGAGGTCGACCGGGGCATCGTGAAGAAGCTCGGCGACGTCGGCTTCCTGGGGCTGACCGTCCCGGAGGAGTACGGCGGCTCCGGCGGCGACCACCTCGCGTACTGCCTGGTCACCGAGGAACTGGGCCGCGGTGACTCCTCGGTGCGCGGCATCGTGTCCGTCTCCCTCGGCCTCGTCGCCAAGACGATCGCCGCCTGGGGGGACGAGGAGCAGAAGCGGCGCTGGCTGCCGGGGCTGACCGCGGGCGAGTACGTCGGCTGCTTCGGCCTCACCGAGCCCGGCACCGGCTCCGACGCGGGCAACCTCACCACCCGGGCGGTGCGCGAGGGGGACGAGTACGTCGTCAACGGCACCAAGATGTTCATCACCAACGGGACGTGGGCGGACGTCGTCCTGCTCTTCGCCCGCTCCACCGACGCCCCCGGCCACAAGGGCGTGAGCGCCTTCCTGGTGCCCACCGACACGCCCGGTCTGAGCCGCCGCGCCATCCACGGCAAGCTCGGCCTGCGCGGCCAGGCCACCGCCGAACTCGTCCTGGAGGACGTGCGCGTGCCCGCCTCCGCGATGCTCGGCCCGGAGGGCAAGGGCTTCTCGGTGGCCATGTCCGCGCTCGCCAAGGGGCGCATGTCGGTCGCGGCGGGCTGTGTCGGCATAGCCCAGGCCGCGCTGGACGCGGCCGTCGCCTACGCGGGGGAGCGCGAGCAGTTCGGCGGCCCGATCGCCCGGCACCAGCTGGTGCAGGAGCTGATCAGCGACATCGCCGTGGACGTGGACGCGGCCCGGCTGCTGACCTGGCGGGTCGCCGATCTGATCGACCGGGGCGAGCCGTTCGCCGTGGAGTCCTCCAAGGCCAAGCTGTTCGCCTCCGAGGCCGCCGTCCGCGCCGCCAACAACGCGCTCCAGGTCTTCGGCGGCTACGGCTACATCGACGAGTACCCGGTGGGCAAACTCCTGCGCGACGCCCGGGTGATGACCCTCTACGAGGGCACCAGCCAGATCCAGAAGCTCCTCATCGGCCGTTCCCTGACCGGGATCTCGGCGTTCTGAGTATCCGGACTGAGTAGCCGAGCGGATGTGGCGCGGGCCACGTCCGCCGATGCTGTCGGTCATGAGTGACACACCGGTCAAGCAGCAGAGCACGGCCGCCTTCTACGGTCAGGCCGTCGCGTCCTTCGCGATCGCCATGGTGGCCACCTCCATCGGCATCTTCCGGCTGAACGCCGACGCCTGGGTGCGGGCCTTCCTGGCCATCGCCGTCCTGTACCTCGTCACCTCCGCCTTCACTCTCGCCAAGGTGATCCGGGACCGGCAGGAGGCCGGGCAGATCGTCAGCCGGGTCGACCAGGCCCGGCTGGACCGGCTGCTCGCGGAGCACGACCCCTTCGCCGAGAAGCTCTGACCCGCCACGGGCCCCTGGGCTGCTGCACTAAGCGCTCGCTCACCGTCGGCGGTATGGTGGTGCTCCTGTCACCGAGAGGGGCTTGTGAAGCGATGAGTACGGCGGAGGAGACGACCGGCGGCGAGGCCGAGCCGTGGGAAGAGGTCACCCCTGACGCGGCCCGGCGGCTGCTGGTCGCCGCCGTGGAGGCCTTCGCCGAGCGCGGCTACCACGCGACGACGACCCGGGACATCGCGGGCCGCGCCGGCATGAGCCCGGCCGCGCTCTACATCCACTACAAGACCAAGGAAGAGCTGCTCCACCGGATCAGCCGCATCGGCCACGACAAGGCGCTGGACATCCTGCGCACGGCGGCCGGCCGCGAGGGCAGCGCCAGGGAGCGGCTGGCCGACGCGGTCAGCTCCTTCGTCCGCTGGCACGCGGGGCGGCGCACCACCGCCCGGGTGGTGCAGTACGAGCTGGACGCCCTCGGCCCCGAGGCCCGCGCGGAGATCCTGGCGCTGCGCCGGCAGGTCGACGCCGAGGTGCGCGGGATCGTCGAGGACGGCGTCGCCGCGGGCGAGTTCGACGTGCTCGACGTCCAGGGCACCACGCTCGCCGTGCTGTCGCTCTGCATCGACGTGGCCCGCTGGTTCAACATCGACGGACCACGGACGCCCGAGCAGGTCGGCGAGCTGTACGCCGACCTGGTGCTGCGGATGGTCGGGGCGAAGTAGGCCGGCGGCTACAGGTAGTACCGCGACACCGACTCCGCGACGCACACCGGCTTGTCCCCGCCCTCGCGCTCCACGCTGAACGCGACGGTCACCTGGACGCCGCCGGTGACGTCCTCGACCCCGGTGATCGTCGCGGTGGCGCGCAGCCGGGAGCCGACGGGCACGGGGGCGGGGAAGCGGACCTTGTTCGTCCCGTAGTTGACGCCCATCTTCACGCCCTCGACCGCCATCAGCTGCGGCCCGAAGAGGGGCAGCAGGGAGAGGGTGAGGTAGCCGTGCGCGATGGTCGTGCCGAACGGCCCGGCGGCGGCCTTCTCCGGATCCACGTGGATCCACTGGTGGTCCCCGGTGGCCTCGGCGAACAGATCGATCCGCTTCTGGTCGACCTCCAGCCAGTTGGTGTACCCCAGCCGCTCGCCCACGGCCGCCTTCAGCTCGGCGGGGGAGGTGAAGATCCTCGGTTCTGCCATGTTCCCGGCCTCTCGCTCGCATTCCTAAGCAACTGCTTAGCATGGTCGGGGGCGGGGACGATGTCAACGGGACGTTCACTAGGCTGTGCGGGGTGCCCCAGATTCCCGAGAAGATCCACGAGCTGACCGTCGGCCAGTTGTCCGCGCGCAGCGGCGCCGCCGTCTCCGCACTGCACTTCTACGAGGCCAAGGGCCTGATCAGCAGCCGCCGCACCAGCGGCAACCAACGGCGCTTCAGCCGTGACACCCTGCGCCGGGTGGCCTTCATCCGCGCGGCCCAGCGGGTCGGCATCCCGCTCGCCACGATCCGCTCGGCGCTCGCCGAGCTGCCGGAGGAGCGGACGCCGACGCGGGAGGACTGGGCGCGGCTGTCGCAGGCGTGGCGCTCCGAACTCGACGAGCGCATCACCCAGCTCAACCGCCTCCGCGACCACCTGACCGACTGCATCGGCTGCGGCTGCCTGTCCCTGGACACCTGTGTGCTGTCCAACCCGGACGACGCCTTCGGGGAGCGGCGCGCGGGCTCGCGGCTGATGACGGAGCGCCCGCGGGGAGTGTGACGGGGACCCGCGCGAGAGGGGGCGGGCCCGGCGCCCCGCGCGGAGGGGGGCGGGCCCCGCGCCCCGCCGGCTCACTCGTACTCCGTGCCGCCCTTGCGGGTCAGGTACGCCGCGCTCACCGCCTTGGCGATCGCCCGGCCCCCGGTCACCGCGCTGTACCGCTCGGTCCGGGGCCGTATCACCACGCCCTCGCGCAGATGCAGCTCCCGCCCGGACACCGTCTCCCGGCCGCTCGCGACCGACAGCACCCGCTCGATGTCGTACGGCCCCTCGTACAGCCGGGGCACCACCGGCAGCTCGCCCTCCAGCAGCGCGGCCGCGTCCAGCCAGCGCACGGCGCCGTCGATCTCGGCGCAGACGTCGAACGCCGCGTAGCCCAGGGTGTCGCGCCGGCCGTCCGCGCCGTACGTCAGGTCCTGCACCCCCGCGCCGTACACCTCGCCGAAGACGCCGACGCGCCGCGCCCCGAGCCGCTCGGCCAGCCGGGCGGCGGCCGCCGCGACGCCGTGTCCGCGCACCGCCCGCCAGTACAGGTTGCGCGGGTCCTCCTTCAGGGCGAGGGACCTGGCGCCGAAACCCTTGGACGAGACGTACACCCGGTCCTGGTCGGCCACGTACGTCAGCAGGCACGCCGAGCCGTGCAGCTTCTCCGTCAGCACCACCGGCTCGCCCGGCGCGAAGACGTCCGGGTGGCGCTGGATGTTCTCGATGTCGACCCAGGGCAGCAGCTCGGGCGCCGGCTCCACCTCGCCGTTCATGGTGGGCGGGACCGGCGGTACCCATTTGGTGATGCCCAGCCGCTCCGCGAAGTCCGTGCCCTCGGCCGCCGCGGCGGCCAGGTCCACCCCGGCGAGCGCCTTCGGCCGGCACACGATCCCCTGCGACAGCTCGCCGCGCAGCCGCACCGCCCTGACCCGGTTCGCGGCGCCGCCCGCCAGCCGCCCGGTCAGCCCCAGCTCCTCGATCAGCCCGTCCGGCAGCACAGCCTGCTCGGGGATGTAGACGGCCGCCTCCCCGGTCCGGAACGCCCCCTTGGCGACCACGGCCCGGTACAGCCCCACCTGGGCCAGCTCCAGCGCGTCCGCGTTCGGATGCTCGTGGACGGTCAGCACCTCGGCGGTCACCCGCAGCGTGGACATGAAAAGCCCCCCGTTCGTCGGTCTCCGGCTCCAACGCCGCCCAGAGTCGCGGACGTCAAACGGGTGGAGCCACCGGATTCCGCGCTGCTACGGTCGCGGGCGCAGCGCATGGGCCACCAACTCCGCGTTGGACGCGGCCCGTTCGCCGTCCGGCAGGTACAGCGTGTCCTCCAGGCCGATGCGGGTGGCCAGTCCGAGGCGGCCGGCCAGCCGGACGAGCGGCCAGGTGCCGCCCTCCTCGCCGTGCAGGAGGACCGGACGGCCGTGGCGGTCGCCCAGTTCCGCCAGCAGCGAGCGGGCCGAGTCCGGTGCCGTGGCCGGGTCCGGGTCCGTCACCTCGGCCAGCACGCGCAGCACCCGCGGGGCGAGCGGAGAGGCGGTGAAGCGGGCCGCGGCACCGGTGCCGGACCAGATGCCCGCCTCGACGGCCACGCCCCGGTCCAGCAGCAGCCGCGCGAGGTCCTCGGCACCCGGCTCGTGCCAGTTGACCGAGGCGAAGTCGGGCAGGAGCGTCCAGGAGCGGACGCGGTCCAGGCGGCGGGCCGGGTCGGGTTCCGCCCAGGCGCCGGTCGTCACGCCGATCGGGACCGGGACGCGGGCGCGCAGCGCCTCGAGGGTCGGGGCGAGGACGCGGGGGGAGAGACTGTCGTGACCGCACGGGGACTTGGGGTGGACATGGATCTCCGTCGCCCCGGCCGCGACGGCGTCCGCGGCGGAACGCGCCATCTCCTCGGGGGACATGGGGACGGCCGTGCCGTCCTGGGGCGTCCGCCGCCCGTTGAGACACACCTGCACCATGACCCGATGGTGCCAGGCCCCACCGACGACCGCCCCACCGGCAAGGGCCCGACGGCCTCCGCGGCAGCGGAGCGCGGGGGTGCGGCATCCCCTGCGCGACCCCCTGATCGAATCCCGTACCGTCAGGCGGAGATCAGCAGTCGGCCCCGCCGGGCGTGGTCCAGCGCGCGCGGGGAGAGCACCGGGAGCGGCACGAGTATCCCGCAGTCCGTGCAGACCGGGCCGGAGGACGGCTCGTGGTCGAGGCCGTACTTCCACACGAGGCGGTCGGCGCCGCACACCGGGCAGCACGACCCCGGCTCCCGCTCCAGCGCGGCGATCAGCCGGCGCAGCACCTCGGCCAGGGGAGCGGAGGGGTGGACCCGCGGGTCGTCGCACCACGCGACGCCGAAGCCGCCCCAGGTCAGCCGGTGCCAGTCGTCCACGCTGCCCGGCCGGCGCAGCCCGTCGTGCTTCTCCCGGCGGCGCCGCTCGGTGAAGCCGGTCTCATAGGCGAGCCAGACGGACCGGGCCTCCTCCAGTTCCTCCAGTGCGGCCACGAGCCGCGCCGGATCGGGGGAGCGGTCCTCGGGTCCGAACCCGGCCCGCGCGCACAGATGGTCCCATGTCGCCCGATGCCCGTAAGGGGCGAACTTCTCCAGGCACTTGCGCAGCGAGTAGCGCCGCAGCGCCAGATCGCAGCCCGGATCGCGTACCTGTCTCGCCAGACTCCGGAAACCGGCCATCGCCCTGCACCTCCGTCACACCTGCACCTGTACTCCGGTCAGTTCGGCGTCGTCGTACGGACGTCGCCTGATAGACGTATCGACAGGCGCTTCGGCTCCATCTCTTCGCGTGGTTCCTCCCGGGGACCTTCCACTGCCCCCGAAAAAGTGACGCATGTTCATCTTCAACTTGGGGGATACCGGCGGTAACGTTCGCGCACCCCACTCGCTAGGAGCCGCCATGCCACGGCGAACCCCACGTATCGCCCTTGACGGAGTGAGAACGTTCCGCCGACTCCCCGGGTTCCTGAAGTCCGCGTCGGTATGCGTACTGATAGCCGGACTTCTCTCCCCGCTCACCCAGACCGCGGCCACAGCCGCCACCGCGGCCGCGTCCAACGACTACTGCGGCGGCCAGTGTTCGGACATCCTGCCGCCGGGCGAGAACGGCAACGCCACCCTCGCGCAGATCCTGCTCAACCAGGCCTTCGGCACCCAGCCCGCGCACGCCGAGGACCAGCTCGGGCCGTACGCCGACCTGGCCACGGGCTACAAGGGACTGTCCGACTCGACCATCAACAGCTTCTTCAACGACGCCTCCTTCGGCGTCCCGTCCGACCAGGTCGCCTCGACCGAGAAGCCGAACGGGCGCGGCGACGTGACGATCGTGCGCGACAAGAAGACCGGTGTGCCGCACATCACCGGCACCACCCGCTACGGCACCGAGTTCGGTGCCGGGTACGCGGCGGCCGAGGACCGGCTGTGGCTGATGGACGTCTTCCGGCACGTCGGCCGGGGCCAGCTGACCTCCTTCGCGGGCGGTGCCGCCGCCAACCAGGGCCTCGAGCAGGAGTTCTACCGCAACGCCCCCTACACCGAGGCCGACCTCCAGGCGCAGATCGACCGGGCGGTGGCCGGCGGCGGCGCCCGCGGCCAGCAGGCCCTCGCCGACGCGAACGCCTACCTGGACGGCATCAACTCCTACATCGACGCCTCCGACAGCGGCCGTTACTTCCCCGGCGAGTACGACCTGACCGGCCACAAGGACGCCGTCACCAACGCCGGCACCATCGACCACTTCAAGATCACCGACCTGGTGGCGCTGGCCTCCGTCATCGGCACCCTCTTCGGCTCGGGCGGCGGCGGCGAGGTCGACAACGCCCTCTCCCTGATGGCCGCCCAGAACAAGTACGGCGTCGAGGAGGGCACCAAGGTCTGGGAGTCCTTCCGCGAGCGCAACGACCCCGAGGCCGTGCTCACCGTCCACGACGGCCAGAGCTTCCCCTACGGCACCAAGCCCGCCACCGCCAAGGGCGAGGCGCTGCCCGACGCCGGCTCGGTGACCCAGGAGCCGCTGGTCTACGACCGCACCGGCAGCGCGGGCACCTCCGCCGCCCGGACCATGTCGCAGACGGCCGCCAAGTCCACGCTCGGCTCCGCCCACCGGGGCATGTCCAACGCCCTCGTGGTGAGCGGCAAGCACACCGCGAGCGGCCATCCGATCGCCGTCTTCGGCCCGCAGACCGGTTACTTCGCCCCGCAGCTGCTGATGCTCCAGGAGATCCAGGGCCCCGGCATCAGCGCCCGCGGCGCCTCCTTCGCGGGCCTGAGCATGTACGTCGAACTCGGCCGCGGCCAGGACTACTCCTGGAGCGCGACCACCTCCGGGCAGGACATCATCGACACCTACGCCGTCGAGCTGTGCCAGGACGACTACCACTACCTGTACCACGGCACCTGCACCGCGATGGACAAGGTGGAGCAGAAGAACTCCTGGTCGCCCACGCTGGCCGACGGCACCGCCGCGGGCTCGTACACCATGCGGGTGTGGCGCACCAAGTACGGACCGGTGGAGTACCGGGCGACGGTCGGCGGCAAGAAGGTCGCCTACACCACCCTGCGCTCCTCCTATCTGCACGAGGTCGACTCCATCATCGGCTTCCAGATGCTGAACGACCCCGGCTACGTCAAGGGCCCCCAGGACTTCCAGAGCGCGACGCAGCACATCAACTTCACCTTCAACTGGTTCTACGCCGACTCCCAGCACACCGCCTACTACAACAGCGGTGACAACCCGGTCCGCGCGGACGGCGTCGACCCCGAGTTCCCGGTGTGGGCGCAGCCCGCGTACGAGTGGCGCGGCTGGGCCCCGGACACCAACACGGCCGACTACACCCCGCCCTCCGCCCACCCCAACTCGATCGACCAGGACTACTACATCTCCTGGAACAACAAGCAGGCCAAGGACTACACCACCGCCTCCTGGGGCGACGGCTCCGTGCACCGCGGCAATCTGCTGGACGACCGGGTCAAGAAGCTGGTCGCGGCCGGCGGGGTGACCCGCACCCAGCTGGTACGGGCCATGGCGTCCGCGGGCGTGAGCGATCTGCGCGCCGAGGACGTGCTGCCCGAACTGCTCCAGGTGATCGGCTCCTCGCCGGTGACCGACTCCACCGCCGCCGGCGCGGTGAGCAAGCTCCAGGCCTGGGTGAGCGCGGGCGCCGGGCGCACCGAGACCTCCGCCGGTTCCAAGACCTACGCCGACGCCGACGCGATCCGCATCCTGGACGCCTGGTGGCCGCTGCTGGTCAAGGCCGAGTTCCAGCCCGGTCTCGGAAGCGATCTGTACAACGCGTTCACCGGCAACCTGTCCGTCGACGAGGCGCCGTCCGCCGGGCACGGCCCGACCGGCTCGCACGCCGGCAGCGCCTTCCAGTACGGCTGGTGGAGCTATGTCGACAAGGACATCCGGTCGGTGCTGGGGAAGAACGTGCAGGGTCCGCTCGCCGAGAAGTACTGCGGCGGCGGGGACCTCGGCGCCTGCCGGGACACCCTGATCAGCACCCTGAAGCAGGCCGCCGGGATGACCGCCGCCCAGGTCTACCCGGGCGACAGCCTCTGCTCGGCGGGCGACCAGTGGTGTGCCGACTCGATCGTCCAGCGCACGCTGGGCGGCATCAAGCACGGCAACATCAGCTGGCAGAACCGGCCGACCTACCAGCAGGTCGTGGAGTACACCGCGCACCGGTGACCCCCGGCCGTCGGACCGGTGCCGGCGGCGGGTCAGGAGACCCGGCCCGCCGCCAGCACCACCCGGGCCAGTTCGGGGTGGAGGATGTCGCTGTGCGCCCCGGCCGGTGGTCCGCCGCGGCGGACCACCGAGGCCGCGTCGATGTTCACGCACCCCGACGCGGGCAGCCCGCCCGCGAGGGCATGGGCCAGATCGAGCGTGACCGTGCCGGGCACCGACTGCACCCCGTCGTGGCCCAGCGCGCCCCAGCGGGGGCCGAGTACGGCCGCGATCTCGTTGCCCAGACAGGACCGGTCGTCCCCCGCCAGCCTCGAGGCCAGCGGGTAGAAGGTGCCGAGGGCCGCGTCGAAGCGGGAGTAGCAGCACACCAGCGGGCCGTCGACGCGTCGCTGCTGGTCCTTCAGCGCCCCCGACCGGTGCGGGTCGTCGGGCAGCCGCTGGGCGAACGCGTAGTGCGAGAAGGCGCCCTCGAACAGCGTCACGGACTTCACCGTGCGCACCGCGGAGGGCAGCCCGCGCAGCGCGAACGACACCAGACGGCCGCCGAAGCTGTGCCCGACCAGGTGCACCCGCACCCCGGGCGCGACCGCCGCCAGCCTGCCCAGCAGCGGCCCGAGCCCATGCTCGCCGATGGTCCCGGCGCGCCCCTTCATCGTGTAGTACGCGGCCTGCCGCAGCAGTTCCTTGGCGCCTTCCCACGGGTTCGGCAGGCCGAACCCCTCGGCGCCGCCCGGCGCCGCGACCGCGGCCAGCGCGTCGGCGAACTCCGCGCAGGCGGTGGCCGGTTCCTCGGTGAACACGGCCGGCAGTCCCGGCTCGTCGGTGTCGGCGGCGGGCCGCTGCGCGCCGTCGAGCAGCAGTCGCACCAGCCGCCCGAACTCCGTCAGTCCGGCGTCGCCCGCCGGCCGTTCGTCCAGCAGCCGGGCCAGCCGGTCGAGGACGGACGTATGGCCGGGGAAGACCGCGAGCAGTGCCCGCCGGGTGTCCTTGTCCAGCGCCGGACCGGGGGCCGCCTCCGCCTCCGTCGCCGGCACCGACTTCGGGAAGTCGGGGATCGGCTCGTCGCTGAACCGCATCGACGGCCAGACCACCCCGACGTACCCGAGGCGCGCGTGCGGCGCGAGACCCGGGAACGGGGCGAAGAAGCCGCGGTAGAGGGCGGTGGCGGCCGAGCGGTCCTCGTTCCAGCCGTGGGCGAAGACGACCAGGTCACGGACGCCGCGCTCCGTGACCTGGGCCAGCAGGCGATCGCGTTCGGACGGGTCCACGTCCCCGTTCGTGTCGAAGGTCAGCTCCCAGTAGGGAGACACGCTCATCCCAGGATCCGCCATGTCAGGCTCCCTCGCCCCGCGGAAACGTCACGTGCCGTAATTGTTCCGCGACGCAGCGAAGTTAACCATGGAGCCTGGTTCACCCGTACAGGAGATGTTCCTCGCGTACCCGCCGGAACGCGGCCAGTTCCCGCCGCCAGGCGTCCACCACCTCGTCGGTGCCGGCCCCCGCGTCGATCATCGTGCGCACCCGGTCCGATCCGGTGAGCTTGTCGATCCAGTCGTCCGGCCGCCAGGCGAACTTCTCCCACACCTTGCGCGCGGTCACCAGCAGCGCGATCCCGGTGCGCACCGGGTCGTAGGCGGCCCGGTCGGTCACATGGACCTGCACCCCGCCGACCGTGGTGCCCGCGAACTTGGAGAAGGTGGGCGCGAAGTACGCCTCCCGGAACCGCACCCCGGGCAGCCCCAGTCCGTTCGCGGCCGCCGCCCAGCGGCCGTCGACGCCCTCGGCGCCGAGCAGTTCGAACGGCCGGGTGGTGCCCCGCCCCTCGGACAGGTTGGTGGCCTCGAACATGCACGTGCCGGAGTACACCAGCGCCGTGTCCGGCGTGGGCATGTTGGGGCTCGGCGGCACCCAGGGCAGCCCCGAGGCGTCGTAGAAGTCCGAGCGCCGCCAGCCCGTCATCCGGACCGTCTCCAGGGGGACCGGCGTGGTGAGGAACTCCTTGTTGAACAGCCGCGCCAGCTCCGCGACGGTCATCCCGTGCGCCTGTGCGATCGGCTGCCGGCCCACGAACGTGGCGAACTCCTTGTGCAGCACCGGACCTTGCGCCTCGCGGCCGGTGACCGGGTTCGGCCGGTCGAGCACCACGAAGCGCTTGCCCGCGAGCGCGGCCGCCTCCATGCAGTCGTACAGCGTCCAGATGTAGGTGTAGAACCGCGCGCCCACGTCCTGGATGTCGAAGACGATCGTGTCCACCCCGGAGGCGGTGAAGACGTCGGCGAGGGCCTGCCCGCTCTTCAGGTACGTGTCGTAGACCGGCAGCCCCGTCTCCGGGTCGTCGTAACGGCCCTCGGAGCCGCCGGCCTGGGCGGTGCCGCGGAAGCCGTGCTCGGGGCCGAAGACCGCGGTCAGCCTGACGCGCGGGTCCTCGTGCATGACGTCGACGATGTGGCGGGCGTCCCTGGTGATGCCCGTCGGATTGGTGACGATGCCCGTCTTCCGGCCGTCGAGGAGCCGGTAGCCGTCGGCCGCGAGGACCTCGAAGCCGGTGCGGAAGGCCGCGCGGCCGTGCGGGGGTGGGGCCGGTACGGCCGCCAGGGTGGCTGTGGCCAGGAGGTTTCTTCGGGAGAGGTGCAAGGGGTGCCTCCGTCCGTGCGGAAGGTGCGGGCCGTGTGGCGCGGGTGGCGCGGTTGCCCGCACCCCTTTGAGGTTGGTGCGGCAACCCTTCCTTCACACATACCGACCGGTTAGTCTGGCCGCGCTGAGCCGAGTCGCGTCGTGTCGTGAGGAGACCGATGGTGCATGCCATGCAGGATGCGGGAGTGGTCGTCACCGGGGCGGGCGGGGGCATCGGGGCCGCCCTCGCCAGGCGGTTCGCCGCGGCGGGGGCACGGGTCGTGGTGAACGACCTGGACGCGGCCAAGGCGGCGGCGGTGGCCGGGGAGATCGGCGCCACCGCCGTGCCCGGGGACGCCTCCGCCGTCGTCGAGCAGGCGCGGGACGCGCTCGGCGGGACCGTGGACGTCTACTGCGCCAACGCCGGGGTCGCCTTCGCGGACGGTGACATCCACGCGTCGCTGGACGAGAAGGCATGGGCACTGACCTGGGACGTCAACGTGATGGCGCACGTCCGCGCGGCCCACGCGCTGCTGCCGCACTGGCTGGAGCGCGGCAGCGGCCGGTTCGTCGCGACGGTGTCCGCCGCCGGGCTGCTCAGCATGGTCGGCGCCCCCTCCTACAGCGTCACGAAGCACGGCGCCTACGCCTTCGCCGAGTGGCTGTCCCTGACGTACCGCCACCGCGGTCTGAAGGTGCACGCGATCTGCCCGGAGGGCGTGCGCACCGACATGCTCGCGGCCAGCGGCAGCGCCGGCGAGGTGATGCTGGCGCCCACCGCGATCGAGCCGGAGGACGTGGCGGACGCGCTGTTCCAGGGCATCGAGGAGGACCGCTTCCTGATCCTGCCGCACGCGCAGACCGCCGAACGCTACCGGGGGCGCGGCGCGGATCCCGAGCGCTGGCTGGCCGGCATGAACCAGATCCAGCAGAAGGTGGAGGAGGTGTCGTGAGCGAGTCCCGCTACGCGTCCAAGCCCTGGCTGGCCCTGCTCGACGAGGCCCAGCGCGCCCCCGTCGACCCCGCCGACTCGCTGGTGCACGCCCTGCGCGCCGCGGTCGCCGAGGCGCCCGAGCGCACCTTCCTGAGCTACTTCGACGGCCGGCTGAGCTATCGCGAGGTGGACCGGCTCACCGACTCCGTCGCCGCCGGCCTCGCCGCGCGCGGACTGGAGCGCGGCGACCGGGTGGCCGTACTGCTCCAGAACTCCCCGCACTTCGTGCTGGCCCTGCTCGGCGCCTGGAAGGCGGGCGCCGTCGTGGTGCCGGTCAACCCGATGTACAAGTCGGCCGAGGTCTCCCATGTGCTGCGGGACGCCGAGGTGGCCGCGCTGGTCTGCTCGCAGCGGGCGTGGGAGTCGTACCTCAGGCAGACGGCCGCCGACTCGCCGGTGCGGATCGTGCTCACCGCGTGCGAGCGGGACTTCCAGACGCACGACGACGCCCGGGTGCTGTCCTTCGAGCGGCTGCCGCAGGCCCCCGACGCCGAGGACCTGACGGCCGTGGCCCGGCGGGGCGGACCGGCGCCCGAGGGCCGGGACCCGGCACCCGACGACATCGCGCTGATCAGCTACACCTCCGGCACCAGCGGCACCCCCAAGGGCGCCACCAACACCCACCGCAACATCATGTACAACGCGGAACGGCAGCGCACCGGGCTCCAGCTCCCGCCGGGACCCGTCTACTTCGCGCTCGCGCCGCTGTTCCACATCACCGGCATGGTCTGCGAGCTGGGCGCCTGCTTGAGCAGCGCGGGCACCCTCGTGCTCGCCTACCGGTTCGATCCCGGCGTCGTCCTGGAGGCGTTCGCCGAGCACCGCCCGCACTTCACGGTCGGCCCCTCCACCGCCTACATGGCCCTGGCCGCCCACCCCGACGCGTCCCCGGAGCACTTCTCCTCCTTCGCGCACCTCGGCTCCGGCGGCGCCCCGCTGCCGCCCGCGCTGGTCGAACGGTTCCGGGAGCGGTTCGGGGCGTACATCCACAACGGCTACGGCCTCACCGAGTGCACCGCCCCCTGCGCCTCCGTGCCCACCACCCTCGAGGCGCCGGTCGACCCCGTCTCCGGGACCCTCGCGGTCGGGCTGCCCGGCCCGGACACGGTGGTGCGGATCGTGGACGACCGGGGCGCGGAGGTGCCGTTCGGCGAGCAGGGCGAGATCGCGGTGCGCGGCCCCCAGGTGATCCCCGGGTACTGGCGGCGGCCGGACGCCACCGCCGAGACCTTCCCGGACGGCGAGCTGCGCACCGGCGACATCGGGTTCATGGACCCGCAGGGCTGGCTCTACGTCGTGGACCGCAAGAAGGACATGATCAACGCGGCCGGGTTCAAGGTCTGGCCGCGCGAGGTCGAGGACGTCCTCTACACCCATCCGGCGGTGCGCGAGGCGGCCGTCGTGGGCGTGCCCGACGGCTACCGCGGGGAGACCGTCAAGGCGTACATCAGCCTCCGTCCGGGGGCCGGGGCGGACCCGGATGAACTCGCCGTGTACTGCAAGGAGAGACTGGCGGCCTACAAGTATCCGCGCCAGGTGGAGATCCTCCCCGAGTTGCCCAAGACGGCGAGTGGGAAGATCCTCCGTCGGGAACTGCGTTCCCGCGACGGCGGTGGACAGCACGGGAACAAGTGACATCACGGAAGGCAGGTGGCGGCAGTGCCCAGGACGACGGACGGCGACGGAGCCCCTGTTCCGCAGCGGCTCCTGGCCGCCGCCACCCGGCTCTTCGCGGAGCAGGGCTACGACCGCACCTCCGTGCAGGAGATCGTGGAGGCGGCCGGCGTCACCAAGGGGGCGCTGTACCACTACTTCGGCTCCAAGGACGACCTGCTGCACGAGATCTACGCGCGGATGCTGCGCGTCCAGCAGGAGCGGCTCGACCACTTCGCCGGCATGGACGCGCCCGTTCAGACGCGGCTGCGGGGGGCCGCGGCGGACGTCGTGGTGTCCACCATCGAGAACCTGGACGACGCCTCGATCTTCTTCCGCTCCATGCACCAGCTGAGCCCGGAGAAGTACAAGCAGGTACGGGCCGAGCGGCGGCGCTACCACGAACGCTTCCGCGCGCTCATCGAGGAGGGCCAGCAGGCGGGCGTCTTCTCCACCGCGACCCCGGCCGACCTGGTCGTGGACTACCATTTCGGCTCGGTCCACCACCTGTCCACCTGGTACCGCCCCGACGGTCCCCTCACCCCCCAGCAGGTCGCCGACCACCTGGCGGACCTGCTGCTGCGGGCGCTGCGCCCGTGAGGTGACGGACGAGGGCCCGGGCCGCCGGGTTCCCCGGCGTCGCCCCGCGCCCGGCCAGGACGACGGTACGGCCGGGCTCCGGCTGCCGTATGCGCACACACGGCAGCCCCGCCCGCTCCCCGATGGCGCGGGGCACGAACGCCACCCCGATCCCGGCCCGGACCAGCTCGACCAAGAGCCCGATCTGGGTGACGTCGCAGGTGATGCGGCGGTCCAGGCCGCAGTGGGCGGCCAGCCGGCGCACGGCCGTCTCCAGGCCGGTGCCCGCCCGGAAGTCGACGAACGGCTCGTCGGTCAGGTCCCGCAGGAGTGTCCGCCCCGCGCGGGCCAGCGGATGCCCGGGGGCGGTGACCAGCACCAGTTCCTCCTGCCAGGCGGCGTGCGCGTGCAGCCCCTCGGGCAACTCCCGGGCGTCCGGCGCGAGATACGCCAGATCCAGCTCACCCGCGCGCAGCGCCTCGGTCAGCTCGGGGACGGTGGCGTCCCGCACGGAGACCTGGATGCCGGGGAACTCCCGGTGGAACGCGGCGAGTTCGGCGGGCAGATCGACACAGGTGAGCGTCTGGATCGTGCCCACGGCCACCCGCCCGGCCGCCAGCCCCGCCACCGCGGCGACCGCGTCCCGCGCCTCGGCGGCGCCGGCGAGCAGCGCCCGGGCCCTGGGCACGAGGGCCCGCCCGGCCTCGGTGAGCACCACCTTGCGGCCCGTGCGGTCGAACAGGTCGGCGCCCAGCTCGCGTTCGAGGTTGCGGACCGACACGCTCAGCGCCGACTGCACGATCAGCTCGGCGCGCGCGGCCGCGGTGAAGCTGCCCTCGGTCACCACGGCCATGAAGTGCCTGAGCTGGCGGATCTCCATCCGCCCATCGTAGGGAACCCGTTCATGAAAGCGATGGCTCCCAGCGAATCCATCTGTTGGACCGGTGGACGGCCCGCGCGCCACGCTGGACGCATGACACGCAGACCCTCGTCCCTGTCCCGCCTCCGCTCCTTCCTCGGCGCCCTGCTGCGCGCCGACCACACCTACTTCGGCGGCTACTAGTTCTCGGCGGTTACTGGAGGTACTTCTTCAGTTCCCGCCGGGCCAGCGACCGCTGGTGGACCTCGTCGGGGCCGTCGGCCAGCATCAGGGTGCGGGCGGAGGCGTAGATCTCGGCCAGCGGGAAGTCCTGGCTCACCCCGCCCGCGCCGTGCAGCTGGATGGCGCGGTCCAGGATGGCGACCACCGCGCGCGGCGTGGCGATCTTGATGGCCTGGATCTCGGTGTGCGCGCCCCGGTTGCCGACGGTGTCCATCAGCCAGGCCGTCTTCAGCACCAGCAGCCGCAGCTGCTCGACCGTCACCCGGGCGTCGGCGATCCAGTTCTGCACCACGCCCTGCCGGGCCAGCGGCTTGCCGAACGCCGTGCGGGAGACCGCCCGGCGGCACATCAGCTCGATGGCCCGCTCGGCCATGCCGATCAGCCGCATGCAGTGGTGGATCCGGCCGGGGCCGAGCCGGGCCTGCGCGATGGCGAAGCCGCCGCCCTCCTCGCCGATCAGGTTGGTCACCGGCACCCGCACCCGGTCGAAGACCACCTCGGCGTGGCCGCCGTGGAAGTGGTCCTCGTAGCCGAACACCCGCATGGCCCGCCGGACGGTCACACCGGGCGTGTCGCGCGGGACCAGGACCATGGACTGCTGACGGCGGATGTCCGCGCCGTCCGGGTCGGTCTTGCCCATCACGATGAAGATCCGGCAGTCCGGGTTCATCGCCCCGGAGATGTACCACTTGCGGCCGGTGATGACGTACTCGTCGCCGTCCCGCTCGATCCGGGTGGTGATGTTGGTGGCGTCCGAGGAGGCCACCTCCGGCTCGGTCATCGCGAACGCCGAGCGGATCTCACCGGCCAGCAGCGGCTCCAGCCACTGCTTCTTCTGCTGCTCGTTGCCGAACTGCGCCAGCACCTCCATGTTCCCGGTGTCGGGCGCGGCGCAGTTCGTCACGGTGGGCGCCAGCTGCGGGGAGCGGCCGGTGATCTCGGCGAGCGGCGCGTACTGGAGGTTGGTGAGCCCCGCGCCGTACTCGGCGTCGGGCAGGAACAGGTTCCACAGGCCCTGCCGCCGGGCCTCCGCCTTCAGCTCCTCGACCACCGGCGGGGTCTTCCAGGGCGAGTCGAGCGCGGCCCGCTGCTCCTCGGCGACCGCCTCGGCCGGGTACACGTGCTCGTCCATGAACGCGAGCAGCCTGGCCCGCAATTCCTCGGTGCGCGCGTCGAACGCGAAGTCCATGACGGTCAGCCTTCCTGAAGAGTGGTCAGTCCGTGGTCGATGAGGACGGGCACGAGAGCGCCCATGCGGTCGAAACCGCGGCCGACCGTCTGGCCGAGGGTGTAGCGGTAGTGGATGCCCTCGACGATCACGGCGAGCTTGAAGAAGGCGAACGCCTCGTACCAGGAGACGGCCGAGACGTCCCGCCCGGAGCGGGCCGCGTACCGCTCGATCAGTTCCGCGGGGGCCGGGTGCCCCGGCGCCTCTGCGGTGGTGGCCACGGGCGAGTCGGGCACGTCGAGGCTGCGGCTGTACATCACCAGCAGACCGAGGTCGGTCAGCGGATCGCCGAGGGTGGACATCTCCCAGTCGAGGATCGCGGTGATCCGGTCGTCGGCCCCGATCAGCACGTTGTCCAGGCGGTAGTCGCCGTGCACGACGGCGGGCGCGGGGGAGGCGGGCAGCCGGCGGCCCAGGGTGGCGTGCAGCTCGTCGATGCCGGGCAGGTCGCGGTTGCGGGAGGCGTCCAGCTGCTTGCCCCAGCGGCGCAGCTGCCGGTCCAGATAGCCCTCCGGCCGGCCGAAATCGCCGAGGCCCACCCCGGCGGGGTCCACGGCGTGCAGCTCGACCAGCGTGTCCACCAGGGACAGCACCGCGCTGCGCACCCGCTCCTCGCCCAGCGCGGCCAGCTGCCCGGAGGTGCGGTACGGGGTGCCCTCCACGAACTCCATCACGTAGAACGGCGCGCCCAGCACCTCCTCGTCCTCGCACAGCAGCACCGGGGCGGGGACCGGCACGGAGGTGGGGTGCAGCGCGCTGATCACGCGGTGCTCGCGCTTCATGTCGTGCGCGGTGGCCAGCACATGGCCGAGCGGCGGCCGGCGGACGACCCACCGCGAGGTGCCGTCGGTGAGCGCGTACGTGAGGTTCGACCGGCCACCCTCGATCAGCCGTCCGCCGAGGGGGCCCCGCACCAGACCGGGGCGCTCGCGCTCCAGCAGGAGGCGCAGCCGGTCCAGGTCGAGTCCGGGCGGGTGGTCGGCGCTCATATTCACTCCAACGAACGGGCGTACAGGACGCGATTCATGATGCCGACCGGTCGGTATGTCGTCCAGTGCGTACGGCGAACATGGCGGGAAACGTGACCGGGGCCACGGCACGCCCGGCGCCCCGCCGGGCCGCGCGGGATCAGCCGCCGGCGGCCCGGAACTCCGCCAGCCGCCGGTACGCCGCCAGCCCGTCCGGCACCCACTCCCACTCGCCGAGCCGCCGTTCGACCTCCTCGTCGGTGAGGAAGCCGTACCACTGCACCTCTTCCTTCTGCGGGTCGACCGGCAGCTCGCAGCGCACCTCGTACACCGCCGACCACCAGGACCGGCCGGCCCCGTCGTCGTAGAGGAACGTGAACAGGTGCGTGGGCCGGGGCAGTCCGGACACCCCCAGCTCCTCCTCGGCCTCCCGCAGCGCCGCCTCGTCGTAGGACTCGCCCGCGCCGACCACCCCGCCGACGAACGGGTCGTACAGCGAGGGGAAGACCGGCTTGGTGGCGGTGCGCCGGTGGACGAACAGCCGCCCGGCCGCGTCCCTGGCCTGGATGAAGACGCAGCGGTGGCGCAGCCCCCGGGCGTACACCTCGCCGCGCGGCAACTGCCCGACGACCCGGTCGTGTTCGTCGACGATGTCGAGGATCTCGTCAGCAGGGTTCATGACCTCATCCAAACACGGGCGCGGTCACGGCGGCCGTCCGGCGGCGCTCGGGGTCACCGCGGCAGGTCAGCGGCGCTGGAGGTCGCGGGCCGGCGGCTCCGCCTCCGTCGCGCCGCACGGCATCGCCGGGTGCATCCCGAGCAGGACGATGCCCGCGACCACGGCCGCGAGCCCGGCCGCCTGCCAGGCCAGCGCGCCGGTGTCGGTGCGCAGCCGGTCGCCGAGGAAGCCCACTCCGCACAGGATTCCGGCCAGCGGCTCGGCGGCGGTGAGCGCGGGCAGCGACATCCGCAGCGGCGCCGTCTCGAACGCGCTCTGCACCAGCACCAGTCCGGTGACCCCGCACGCGAACACCCCGTACGGCTGCCAGCTGGTGAACAGTTCCCCGAAGCCGCCGTCGGAGAAGAGGGTGCCGCTCACCCGGGTCAGCGCGTCCTGCACCCCGTAGAGCAGCCCGGCCGCCAGGGCCAGCAGCACCGGGCCCCAGCTGAGCCGGGAGCGCTTGGCGTACGCGGTGAGCGCCAGCGCCACCCCCACCACCAGGCCGATGATCAGCCAGTGCCGCAGCGGATCGGCGATGGCGGTGCCGGCGCGCGGTTCACCCGCCATGATGAACGCGCTGACCCCGCCGGCGAGCAGCAGCAGCCCCGCCCACCCCTGGCGGCCCAGCGGCTGCTTGGTCTGGTGGCGCGAGAGCGCGAGCGCGAACAGCAGGTTGGTGGCCAGCAGCGGTTCCACCAGGGAGATCTCGCCCTTGCCGAGGGCGACCGCGCCCAGCACCATGCCGGCCACCATCAGCCCGAGCCCGCCCAGCCAGCGTGGCACCCGCATCAGGTCCAGCAGCAGCCGGAACGACAGGAAGTCGCTCAGCGGCGCCTGCTGCGCGGCGTTCTGCTGGAGCACGAAGCCGAGGCCCAGACAGCAGGCCGCGCTCACGGCGAGGAGGAGAACCAGAACGGACACGCTGCGTACCTCGATCATCCGGCCGGACCACGGACGCGTAGGGGCCGACTGTAGCGCTCCCGGGGCGGCATTGCCCCGGAAGGACCCGGAAACGGGCGGTTGCCCCGCCATGGTCGGCGCCCCGGACGCGGGGCGCCATGGCGTACGCCACAGCCACCCGCCCGGAGCTCGCCCGGAGTGCGGCCGCCCGACGGCGCCCTTCCGGACGTATACCCCAATTACCTTGGCCCGCACGGTAGTTGAACCCATCAACAGGCGCGTTCCGCTTGACGTAAACCTTGGCCTGCGGGTTTGCTGTCCGTGATCGGCCGATGGCAGCCCGAGAAACAGGAAGTCCCGCGGTGTCACCACTCCCGCCCCTGCTCGTCGCCCGCCGGGCCCGCACGGACGGGCCGGGACCCACCGCCCCGGCCGCCCCCGGCGCCTACGACGACGCCCTCGACGACCCCGAACTACGCACCGCCCGCGCCGCGTTGGTCCAGGGCCGCAGACAGGCCGCCCGCTCCCTGCTGCTGCACACCGGCGACGACTGGGACCGCCGCGGCCACCGGCTGACCGTGCTCGCCCGCGAGCCGTACGCCGCCGCCTGGGCCCGGGACTGGCTGAAGGCCGAACCCGCCTCCGCCGACGCCGCCGCCCTGCTCGCCCTCGCCCGGGTACGGCGCGCCCTGCGCGGCCGGGAGGACCCCGACCGGGCCCGCGAGACCTGCGCGCAGGCCGCCGCGCTCGCCCCCGGCGACCCCACCCCCTGGCTCGGCCTGCTCCGGCTGGCCCGCACCCAGGGCGCCGACACCGAGGTGCTGGACGCCTTCGCCGAGGTGCGCCGCCGCCACCCCGAGCACCACCACGCCCACCACCTGCTCGTCGCCCGCCTCGCCGAACGCCCCTCGGGCGGCCGGGCCGAGTCCCACGAGGTGTACGACTTCGCCGAGGCGGCCGCCGCCGCGGCCCCCGCCGACTCCCCGCTGGCCGTCCTGCCGGTCGTCGCCCTCGCCGAGCGCCACCGGGTGCTCGCCGCCACCGGGCTCGCCCCGGCCGACCCCACCGCCTCGGCGCACTGGACCGGGCCGCGCGCCCGGCGGATCCTGCGGGCCGGCTTCGACTGGTGGCTGGAGTGGGAGCACGACGAGCACCCCCGCCGGCACATCGACCTCAACCACCTCGCGTTCGCGCTGTCCGCCGCGGGCCGCCCGGCGGAGGCCGCCGTGCTGTTCCGGCGCATCGGCCCGCACGCCACCCGCGTCCCCTGGTGCTACCCGCACCGCGACCCCTGGCTCGCCTTCCGCACGGCCCGCGCCCGCGCCCTGCCGGCACCGGCCTGAGCGCCGCGCCGCGGACGCGAGTCCTTACGAAACCCTGACCAGCGCCCGGAAGCCCTGGTCAGTCGCCGCCCCCGGTGCTCGAATGAAGGGGTGAACCCCGAATCCCCCGAGGAACGCGGCGGTACCCCCGTCGGCCGCCGCGTCTTCCTCGGCACCCTCGGCCTGGGCGCCCTCGGCGTGCTCACCGCGCCCGCCCTGCAACGCGGCCTGGAGTCCCTCGCCGGCAAGGACCCCACGGGCCTGAGCGGCCTGCTCCCCAACGGCGGCGGCTTCCGCTACTACTCCGTCGCCGCGTCGGTACCGGACAAGAACGCCACCGACTACCGCCTCACCATCGGCGGCCTGGTCGACCACCCCCGCACCTACACCCTCGCCGACCTGCGCGCCCTGCCGCAGACCCGGCTGGTCAGGGACGTCCAGTGCGTCACCGGCTGGCGGGTGCCCGGCACCCCCTTCGAGGGCGTGCGCCTCTCCGATCTGCTGGACGCCGCGGGGGTCCGCCCGACCGCCAGGGCCCTGCGCTTCACCTGCTTCGACGGCACCTACACCGAGAGCCTCACCCTCGCCCAGGCCCGCCGCCCGGACGTCCTGGTCGCCCTGCGCATGCAGGACAAGGACATCGGCCACGACCACGGCGGCCCCGTCCGCCTCTACGTCGCCCCCATGTACTTCTACAAGTCGGCCAAGTGGCTCTCCGGCATCACCGTCACCGACCGGGTGCGGCCCGGCTACTGGGAGAACCTGGGCTACGACGTGGACGCCTGGGTCGGCCGCTCGAACGGACGCACCGATGAGCCCACCGGCTGACGCCCCGGCCCGCCCGGCCACCCGGCTGCGCCGCTTCAGCCGGGCCGAACGCTGGGTGCACCGCACCACGGCCGCGCTGATGGGGGTGTGCGTGCTGACCGCGGCCGTCCTCTACATCCCCCAGCTCGCCGTGCTGGTCGGCCGCCGGGAACTGGTGGTCCGCGTCCACGAGTGCGCCGGGATCGCGCTGCCGGTCCCCGTCCTGGTGGGCCTGGCCTTCCGCGCCTTCCGCGCCGACCTGCGGCTGCTGAACCGGTTCGGCCCGCACGACCGGCTCTGGCTGTGGGCGGCCGCGCGCCGCGACCGGCGGCACGGCGCCCGCCCGGCGGGCAAGTTCAACGCCGGGCAGAAGATCTACGCCGCCTGGATCGCCGGCGCCGCCCTCGTGATGCTCGGCACCGGCCTGGCGATGTGGTTCACCCATCTCGCCCCGCTGGTCTGGCGCACCGCCGCCACCTTCGTCCACGACTGGCTGGCCCTCGCCATCGCCGTCGTCCTCGCGGGCCACATCGGCATGGCGCTGGGCGACCCGGAGGCCCGGCGGGGCCTGCGCACGGGGACGGTGAGCGGGGAGTGGGCGAAACGGGAGCACCCGCTGTGGCGTCCGTGAACGCGTCCGCCCCCTCGTTGGCCGCGGAGGCCGTCGAGGGGGCGGATCGTCACCGTCGTACGGGGGCTAGACGACCAGTGACAGCAGCAGGATCAGGGCGCCGCCGACCACCGACAGGATCGTCTCCATGATCGACCAGGTCTTGACGGTCTGTCCGACGCTGAGCCCGAAGTACTCCTTCACCAGCCAGAAGCCGGCGTCGTTGACGAAGCTGAAGAAGAGCGAACCGGCACCGATCGCCAGCACCAGCAGGGCCGTGTGCGCGGTCGACATGTCGGCCGCGAGCGGCGCGACCAGACCGGCCGCCGACACCGTCGCCACCGTCGCCGAGCCCGTCGCCAGCCGGATCACCACGGCGATCAGCCAGGCCAGCAGCACCGCCGGGATCGACCAGTTCTTCGAGACGTCCAGGATCATCTGGCCGACACCGCAGTCGATCAGCGTCTGCTTGAAGCCGCCGCCCGCGCCCACGATCAGCAGGATGCCCGCGATCGGCATCAGGCCCTTCTCCACCGTCGCCTGGAGCCGCTCCTTGCTGAACCCGGCGGGCCGGCCCAGCGTGAAGAAGCCGACGATCACGGCGGCGAGCAGCGCGATCAGCGGGGCGCCGATCACGTCGAAGGCACGCTGGGTGGTGTTGGCGGGGTCGTCGATGATGATGTCCACCAGCGCCTTGACCAGCATCAGCGCCACCGGCAGCAGGATGGTGACCAGCGTGGCGACGAAGCTCGGACGACGCTTCAGCTCATCGGAGGGGCGCTGCGGCAGCATCCGGTCCGGCGGCGGGACGTCCACCCAGCGGGCCGCGACCTTCGAGAACAGCGGACCGCCGACGATCACCGTCGGGATGGCCACCAGGATGCCGAACGCCAGCGTCACGCCCAGGTTGGCGTGCAGCGAGGAGATCGCGACCAGCGGGCCGGGGTGCGGCGGGATCAGGCCGTGCATCACGGACAGACCGGCGAGCGCCGGGATGCCGATGCGCATCAGGGAGTAGTTGCCGCGCTTGGCGACCATCAGCACCACGGGGATCAGCAGCACGATGCCGACCTCGAAGAAGATCGGCAGGCCGATCACGGAGGCGATGAGCACCATCGCCCACGGCATCGCCCGGCCGCCGGCCTTGGCGAGGATCGTGTCCACGACCTGGTCCGCGCCGCCCGAGTCGGTGAGCAGCTTGCCGAGCGTCGCGCCCAGCGCGATCAGCACGCCCGTGCTCGCGACCGTGGAGCCGAGCCCGGTGGTGAAACTGGTGAGCACCTTGTCGAGCGGCGCTCCGGCGGCCGCTCCGAGCGCCAGCGACCCGATGGTCAGCGCCAGGAAGGCATGCAGCTTGAACTTGGTGATGAGCAGGACGATCACCACGATGCCCACCAGGGCGGCTATGCCCAACTGGGCGTGCCCGGCGGAGGTGATCGGCGGAGGGGCGTCCGCTGCCAGCATCTCGACGCTGAGTCTGGTCACGGGAGTTCCTTGCGGTTACGGGGGTTGGGGAGGTGTTACGCGGATGCGGTGGACAGCCCGGCCAGCGCCTGGACGGCACGTTCGGTGATCTCCTGGGGATCTCCGCTGACGTCCACGGCGACACCCGCCTCGTCCGGCCCCAGGGGTTCCAGCGTGGCGAACTGGGAGTCCAGCAGCGCGGTCGGCATGAAGTGCCCCTGACGCTGCCTCATCCGGTCCTCGATCAGCTTCCGGTCGCCCGAGAGGTGCACGAACACCACACCGGGTGCCACGGCCCGCAGCCGGTCGCGGTACGACCGCTTCAGCGCCGAGCTGCTGACCACCCCGCCGAGCCCGGCCCGCCCGTGCGCCCAGTGGCCGATGGCGTCCAGCCAGGGCCAGCGGTCGGCGTCCTCGAGCGGGATCCCGGCCGACATCTTGTCGATGTTGGCCTTCGGGTGGAAGTCGTCGCCCTCGGCGTACGGCACGCCCAGTCGCGCGGCGAGCAGAGGACCGATCGTGGTCTTGCCCGTCCCCGCGACGCCCATCACGACGACGACCTGGGGGGTTCGCATTACTGCCTCGCTGTCTTCCTCGACATCCGACGCCACGGCGGCGTCGCCACACTGAAACCCATTAGGTACGACGAATTCAAGAGACTGTGACATATAAGTCTGACTTTTTGTTCCCGTGACCTACGCCGTACGCTGAGTGCATGAGCACACCGGGCCGGGGGCTGCACGGCCGCGTACTGGACACCCTCGGCCCCGCGATCACCGCGGGCGAGTACCCGCCGGGCAGCATCCTGCGCACCGATGAACTCGCCCAGCACTTCGAGGTGTCACGCTCCGTGATGCGCGAGGCGGTGCGGGTGCTGGAGTCCATGCACCTCGTCGAGTCCCGCCGCCGGGTGGGCGTCACCGTCCGGCCGCGCTGCGAGTGGAACGTCTACGACCCGCAGGTCATCCGCTGGCGGCTGGCCGGCGCCGACCGCCCCCACCAGCTGCGCTCGCTCACCGTGCTGCGCTCCGCGATCGAACCGGTCGCGGCCGGGCTCACGGCCAGGCTCGCCACCGCCGAACAGTGCGCCGAACTCACCGAGTGCGCGCTCGGCATGGTCGCCCACTCACGCGGTCACCGGCTGCGCGAGTACCTGTTCCACGACGTCGCCTTCCACCGCGTCATCCTCAGCGCCTCGGGCAACGAGATGTTCGCCCGCCTCGGCGACGTCGTCGCGGAGGTGCTCAGCGGCCGCACCCGGCACGAGGTCATGTTCGAGGACCCCGACCCCGCGGCCGTCACCCTGCACGTCCAGGTGGCCGAGGCGGTCCGCGCCCGCGACGCGGTCCGCGCCGAGGAACTCACCCGGCAGATCACCGTGGGCGCCCTCCAGGAACTGGACATCCTGGCGCCCTGACCGGCGTGCCGGGCCCGCAGCCGGGTGAAGGGCCCTCAGTCGAGGAAGTCGCCGTCCACGTACACCCACGCCCCGTCCACCCGCTCGAAGCGGCTGCGCTCGTGCAGCGAGCCGCCCCGGTAGGAGGCGCGGAAGGTCACCGTGCCGGTGGTGTGGAACGCGGACCCGCCGTCGGCGTCCAGGATCTCCAGGCCCGTCCACCGCATCCGCGGATCGAGGTCCAGCCGCTCCGGCCGGGTCCGCGGATGCCACGTGCGCAGCAGGTACTCCACGTCCCCCTTGACGAACGCGCAGTACCGCGACCGCATCAGCGACTCGGCGGTCGGCGCGCTCGCGGCCCCCGAGTGGAAACGGCCGCAACAGGCGTCGTACGACTGCGGAAGCCCGCAGGGGCAGGTGCGCGTGCTCATGCGCCCATTGTGCCGGGGGCCGGGGAGGCGCCCGCCGCCGGGCGGGTGCACAGTGGAAGTGCCGGCCCCATGCGCCCCGGGACCGGCCGCGAGGAGGAGGGACGGACGATGACCCGACCCGTGACCAGCCACCATCCTCCGGCCGTCAAGGAGTGGCGGCTGAGCCTGTACCTGTCCGAGCACGATCCGGACACCACGGCCCGGATCGTCCTCGACACCGGCGACAACGTCCTGGAGAGCCACGCCGAGGCCCGGCGCAGCCCCGACGACCACGACGTCCCCGAGATCGGCGACGAACTGGCCGCCGGACGCGCCCTGATCGCCATGGGCCGGCTGCTGGTGCGCGCCGCCAACGGCGACATGCGGGCGCTGGGCGCGGCCGAGGAGGAGAGTCCCGTGCCGCTCTGGCTGCCCCGGGAGTGACGGAGCCCGCCGTGCGGTTCGCCAACCGGCTGGAGGCGGGGCGGCGGCTCGGCCGCCGCCTGGAGTACCTGCGCGGCCAGGACGTGGTGGTGCTCGGGCTGCCGCGCGGGGGAGTGCCGGTCGCCGCCGCCGTCGCCGAGGCCCTGGACGCGCCGCTCGACGTCTGTCTCGTACGCAAACTCGGCGTGCCCTACCAGCCGGAGCTGGCCATGGGCGCGATCGGCGAGGACGGCGTACGCGTGCTCAACCCGGACGTGCTGCGCGTCACCGGAGTGAGCGACGAGGAACTCGCCCGCGTCGAGGAGCGCGAGCGCCGGGTGCTCGCCGAGCGGGCCGGACGCTACCGGGGCGAAGGCACCTTGGCGTCCGTCGCCGGCCGGACCGCCGTGGTGGTGGACGACGGGGTGGCCACCGGCTCCACCGCCCGCGTCGCCTGCCGGGTCGCCCGCGCCCGCGGCGCGGCCCGCATCGTGCTCGCCGTCCCCGTCGCCCCCCGCGACTTCGCCCGCCGCCTCGGCGGGGACGCCGACGAACTGGTCTGCCTGGAGACACCCTGGGACTTCGCCGCCGTCGGCCAGTTCTACGACGACTTCGCCCAGACCGAGGACGACGAGGTCACCGCGTGCCTGCGCCGCCACCGGCACACCGCGACGGCGGGCCGCGAGGTGACGGTGCCGGCCGGAGCCGTCCGGCTGGCCGGCCGGCTCACCGTGCCCGACGGCGCCACCGGCGTCGTGGCCTTCGCGCACGGCAGCGGCAGCAGCCGGCACAGCCCGCGCAACCGGTACGTCGCCGAGGGCCTGCACCGCGCCGGGCTCGGCACCCTGCTGTTCGACCTGCTCACCGACGCCGAGGAGGGGGACCGGGACAACGTCTTCGACATCCCCCTGCTGGCCGGCCGGCTGCTGGCCGCCACCCACTGGCTGCGCGCCGAACCCGCCGTGCGGGACCTCGCCGTCGGCTACTTCGGCGCCAGCACCGGCGCGGCCGCCGCGCTGTGGGCCGCCGCCGAGGGGCGCCCCGCAGCCGTCGTCTCCCGGGGCGGCCGGCCCGACCTCGCCGCGCCCCGGCTCCCCGAGGTCACCGCACCCACCCTGCTGATCGTCGGCGGCGCCGACCCGCTGGTCCTCGACCTCAACCGGGACGCGCGGGCCCGGCTGCGGTGCGAGAACCGGCTGGCGACCGTGCCCGGCGCCACCCACCTCTTCGAGGAGCCCGGAACGCTGGACCGGGTGACCGAACTGGCCCGCGACTGGTTCACCGACCACATGGCGCCCGCACACGTCTGACCCGCGCCCGAGAGACGACCCATGCCCGAGGGAACCGTCACCTTCGCCCTCACCGGTGACGTCATGCTCGGCCGGGGAGTCGACCAGATCCTCCCGCACCCCGGCGACCCGGCCCTGCGCGAGGACTTCGTCCACGACGCCCGCGAGTACGTCGCCCTCGCCGAGGCCGTCAACGGCCCCATCCCCCGCCCGGTGGACGCCGGCTGGCCCTGGGGCGAGGCACTGCCCGTGCTGGAGCGGGCCGCGCCGGACGTGCGCGTGCTCAACCTGGAGACCGCCGTCACCGCGGACGGCGAGTTCGCCCCCGGCAAGGCCGTCCACTACCGGATGCACCCCGCCAACCTGCCCTGCCTCACCGCCGCCCGCCCCGACGTGTGCGCCCTCGCCAACAACCACGTCCTCGACTTCGGCCCGCGCGGCCTGACCGGGACGCTGACCGCCCTGACGGCGGCAGGCCTGCGCACGGCCGGCGCGGGCCGCGACACCGACAGGGCCCGCCGCCCGGCGGCCGTCCCGCTGCGCACGGGCGGCCGGGCCCTGGTCTTCTCCTACGGCCTGCCCTCCAGCGGCATCCCCCACGACTGGGCCGCCACCGCCGGACGGCCGGGAGTCGCCCTGCTCACCGAGGACGCACTGCGGGACCTCGCCGACCGCCTGCGTCGGCTGCGCCGCCCCGGCGACCTCGTCGTCGTCTCCCTCCACTGGGGCCCCAACTGGGGCTACGCCGTCTCCCACGCCGAGACCCGCCTCGCCCACGCGCTCGTCGACGCGGGCGCCGACATCGTCCACGGACACTCCTCGCACCACCCCCGCCCCCTGGAGATCCACCGCGGCCGACTCGTCCTGTACGGCTGCGGCGACTTCGTGGACGACTACGAGGGCATCGGCGGCCAGGAGCGCTACCGCGACGACCTCCGGCTGCTCCACCTGGCCTCGCTCGACGCCGCCACCGGCCGCCTGACCGGCCTGCGGCTCGTGCCCTTCCAGGCCCGCCGCATGCGCCTGGAACCCGCCTCCCCACAGGACACCACCTGGCTGCGCACCACCCTCGCCCCCCGCACCCGGGGCGCCCGCATCGAGGAATCGGCCGACGGCACGCTGACCGTACGGGCCCTCTAGCGCCGTACCCACGAGTCCTTCCGGCGGCCGTTCCCCGCGTCCAGGGCCTAGCCCACTCGGTCGTCGTAGCTCTTGAGGGTCTTCGCGGCACCGGTGGCCGACTTCAGGTAGTCGTTCTCCGACCTCAGGCTCTCGTTCTCCGCCGTCGCCTCCGCCAACTGCGCCACGAGTCCCGAAGCCATGGACAGGAGACCGTCGCGCTCTTCCTGGAGTCCCTTGCACTTCCAGGCGAGGGCCCCGACGGCCCCGATGGCGGTGGCGGCCAGAACACCGGCGCCGGCCTTGACCACGACCCTGGCCTTGCCGAACCGGCCTCCGGTCGGCCCGGCATCGTCCTTGCCGATGCAGACGTGGCCCGTCTGTTGCGAGTGCTGTTGGGCATCACCCAGATGGTCGCTCCGGTACGAGCACGATCCGCACTGGTAACGGGTCATCAGTCGTTCCTCTCCCGCAGGGAGAAGAGCGTGTCACAGATCTCGTGCCCCAGGCGACCACTTGGTCGACTCCCGTACGACGACCAGCCGTTCAAGCCACCCGCGAAGTGCCCGTCTAGCGCCCGCCCTTGCGCAGGAACCGGCGCAGCCGGGTCAGTGGCCAGGTGTTGATCACGTCGTCCGGCGTCAGCCAGCCCCGCTGGGCCGTGCCGATGCCGTAGCGCAGCTGTGCCAGGTGCGGCACCGAGTGCGCGTCGGTGTTCACCGCGAACCGCACCCCGTGCGCCCGCGCCCGCAGGATGTCCTCGTCGCACAGGTCGAGCCGGTCCGGCTGCGCGTTGACCTCCAGCGCCGTGCCCGTGCGCGCGCAGACCGCGAACACCTCGTCCCAGTCCGCGTCCACGCCCGGCCGCCGGCCGATCAGCCGGGTGGTGGGATGCCCCAGGACATTGACGTACGGGTTCTCGCAGGCCCGCACCAGCCGCCGGGTCATCGCCGCGCGGCCCAGGTCGAAGTGCGAGTGCAGCGAGGCCACACACAGATCGAAACCGGCCAGGAACTCGTCGGGCCAGTCCACCTCGCCCTCCGGCCCGATGTTCAGCTCCGTGCCGTGCAGCAGCCGCATCCGGCGGTGCTTCCCGTCCAGCTCCCGCAGCCGCGCCCGCTGGCCGAGGATCTTCTCGTCGGTCATCCGCTGCATGTACAGGTTCGGCGCGTGGTCGGTCACCGCGTAGTACGCGTACCCGCGCCCCGCGGCCGCCTCCACCATCGCCTCCAGCGACGCCAGCCCGTCGGTCAGATCGGTGTGGGTGTGCAGATCACCGCGGACGTCCCGCTCGGTCACCACCTCGGGCAGCTCCCCGCGCAGGGCCGCCTCGATCTCCCCGCGGTCCTCGCGCAGCGTCGGCTCGATCCACGGCAGGCCCAGCCGCGCGTACACCTCCTCCTCGGTGCGCGAGGCCACCGACTCCTCGCTCCGCGCGTCGAACACGCCGTACTCCGACAGCTTCAGCCCCCGGTGCACCGCGATGGTCCGAGTACGGATGTTGTGCGCCTTGGACCCGGTGAAGTACTGCAATCCCGCGCCCCACGACTCCGGCGGCAGCACCCGCAGATCCACCTGGAGCCCCTTGCCGGTGCGCACCGACGTCTTCTTCGCGCCCCGCGCGATCACCTCGGCGGTGCCCGGCATTTCGCACAGCGCCTCCATGAACGGCCCCGACTTCCGCGCCGCCACCAGCACGTCCAGGTCCCCGACCGTCTCCCGCATCCGCCGCAACGACCCCGCGTAGGCACACCGCCGGCAGCCGGTCACCCCGGACAGCGCGGCGATGATCTCCTCGGCGGTGTCCAGCGCGAGCGGCAGCGGCACCCGCGCCCCCGCCTGCCGCAACAACTCGATGCCGTGCCGGATGTTGTCCTGCGTCTTCTCCCCGAACCCCTTGAGATCGGCCAGGGCGTCGGACTCGATCGCGGCGGCCAGCTCGTTCACCGACGAGATGTGCAGGTCCTCGTACAGCCGCAGGGCCTTCTTCGGGCCGAGGGTCGGGATGGTGATCAACTCCCGCACCCCGGCCGGGATCCCGGCCCGCCGTTCCTCGACCACGGCCATCTTCCCGGTGCGCAGGTACTCGGCCACCTTGTCGGCGATCGACCGCCCCACGTTCGGGATCTCCCGCAGCCCGTCCTCGTCCAGCTTGGCGACGTCGGCCGGATACCCGCCGATGGCCCGCGCGGCCTTCTCGTAGGCGCGCGCCTTGAACGCGTCGCCTCCGGTGATCGCGATGAGGTCCGCGTACTCCCGCAGCAACGCCTCGACCTCGTCATTGGCCCGGGCCACGCGACCAAGTCTAGGAACCCACCCGCCCCCCGGCATACGAAAGGGCCCCCGCCGAAGCAGGGGCCCTCACTGGTGTCCGAGGGGGGACTTGAACCCCCACGCCCGATAAAGGGCACTAGCACCTCAAGCTAGCGCGTCTGCCATTCCGCCACCCGGACAAGGTGTCTGTCGTGCGCGAGCTTCCCTCGGTGGGGTCTCCCTCGCGGCGACGAAGGAAACATTACCAGGCTTTCGGGGGTGGCTGATCACCCCCCGCTCCGGGCCGGACCGGCGTGAACGGAGTGTGACGGGCCGGGACCGGTCTTGGGCCCGGGGCGGGGGCGGAGGGAGGATGAGAGGGACCACCAGCAGGGAAGTCGGGAGGAAGCAGCGTGAGCGAGACGGACACGGCCCAGGGCGTCACCGGCGAGGACGAGGTCGTGGACCTCTGCCGCGAGCTGATCCGGTTCGACACCAGCAACTACGGCGACCACTCCGGGCCCGGTGAGCGCAAGGCCGCCGAGTGGGTCGCCGAGAAGCTCGCCGAGGTCGGCCTGGAGCCCAAGATCTACGAGTCGCACCCGGGCCGTGCCTCCACCGTGGCCCGCATCGCGGGGGAGGACCCGTCCCGGCCCGCCCTGCTGATCCACGGCCACCTGGACGTGGTGCCGGCCAACGCCGACGACTGGACCCACCACCCCTTCTCCGGCGAGATCGCCGACGGGTGCGTGTGGGGCCGCGGTGCGGTCGACATGAAGGACATGGACGCCATGACCCTCGCGGTCGTGCGCGACCGGCTGCGCAGCGGGCGGCGGCCCCCGCGGGACGTCGTGGTCGCCTTCCTCGCCGACGAGGAGGCGGGCGGCACCTTCGGCGCCCGGTACCTGGTCGACCACCACCCCGAGCTGTTCGAGGGCGTCACCGAGGCGATCAGCGAGGTCGGCGGCTTCTCCTTCACCGTGAACGAGCAGCGGCGGCTGTATCTGATCCAGACGGCCGAGAAGGGCATGCACTGGATGAAGCTCACCGTGGCCGGCACCGCCGGGCACGGCTCCATGATCCACCGGGACAACGCCATCACCGAGCTGTCCGAGGCCGTCGCCCGGGTCGGCCGGCACAAGTTCCCGGTGCGGGTCACCAAGACCACCCGGGCCTTCCTCGACGAGCTGGGCGACGCGCTCGGCACCGAGCTGGACCCGGAGGACATGGAGGCCACGATCGCCAAGCTCGGCGGCATCGCCAAGCTGATCGGCGCGACCCTGAGCAACACCGCAAACCCCACCCAGCTGAACGCCGGTTACAAGGTCAACGTCATCCCCGGCGAGGCCACCGCGCACATCGACGGACGCTTCCTGCCCGGCTACGAGGAGGAGTTCCTCGGCGACCTCGACCGGCTGCTCGGGCCGCACG
Source organism: Streptomyces misionensis (assembly GCF_900104815.1). Classification (NCBI taxonomy): domain Bacteria; kingdom Bacillati; phylum Actinomycetota; class Actinomycetes; order Kitasatosporales; family Streptomycetaceae; genus Streptomyces; species Streptomyces misionensis. The sequence continues at coordinate 1,933,258 of NZ_FNTD01000004.1, read as the reverse complement.
TCCGCCGGGAGGACGTGCACGCCGACAAGGCCGTCGAGACGACCTTCGACGGCGCCCTGGTGGAGGCCATGCAGGCCGCCCTGCTCGCCGAGGACCCCGCCGCCAAGGCGATCCCGTACATGCTCTCCGGCGGCACCGACGCCAAGTCCTTCGACGACCTCGGCATCCGCGGCTTCGGCTTCGCGCCGCTGAAGCTGCCGCCGGAGCTGGACTTCGCGGGCATGTTCCACGGCGTGGACGAGCGGGTGCCGGTGGACGGGCTCCGGTTCGGCGTCCGCGTCCTCGACCGCTTCATCGACGCCTCCTGAGGCGCCCGGACATTCGGGTGCGCGTTCGAGATCGACTGAGAAGGGTGAATGCGACCATAAGCTCGTAGCTCCAATACTCCCTCCTCGTTACAGGTGATGCGGTCCCCGCACCTTGGGATCGCCTTGCCAACGAGGAGGAACAATGATCAAGAAGGTCGTCGCCGCTGCGGCTGCCACCGGTGGGCTGGTTCTCGCGGGCGCGGGCCTGGCCGTCGCCGACTCCGGTGCCCAGGGTGCCGCGGTGCACTCCCCGGGTGTCGTCTCCGGCAACGTCGTTCAGGTGCCCGTGCACGTCCCGGTGAACGTGTGCGGCAACACGATCAACGTGATCGGGCTCCTGAACCCCGCCTTCGGCAACACCTGCGTCAACAGCTGATGCCGACTCCCCGAGGGGCCATCCACCCCGAGGGGGCGTCTTTTGCGAGCCGTCGGCCTCGGAGCGCGCGATGCGCCCCGAGGCCGACCGGCCTTTTTCAGACAGCGAAGGCAAAGCGAAGGCAGGGGGGTACGTACCAATGCGACAAAGCACCCGTAAGGGTCTGATGACCATGGCGGCGGCGACCGGGATGATCGCCGCCGCGACCGGCGTGGCCCACGCGGACGCGGGCGCGTCCGGCGCCGCGGCCGGCTCGCCCGGCGTTCTGTCCGGCAACACCGTGCAGGTGCCGGTGCACGCGCCGGTGAACGTCTGCGGCAACACCGTCAACGTCGTCGGGCTCCTCAACCCGGCGATGGGCAACGCCTGCGTCAACTCCGGTGGCGGCCAGGGAGGTCAGGGGCACGGCGGCTCCGGAGGCCCGGGGGGCGCGCACGCGGGCGGACACACCACGGGCTCGCCGGGCGTCGGATCGGGCAACACCGTCCAGGTGCCGATCGACGTCCCGGTGAACGTCTGCGGCAACAGTGTCGACGTCGTCGGGGTGGGCAATCCCGCCCTGGGCAACGACTGCGCCAACGGCGGCGGAACACACGGCGGGGGCCACACCAACCCGCCGGGCCACCCCGGTCACCCGGGCCACCCCGGTCACCCGGGCCACCCCGGTCACCCGGGCCACCCCGGTCACCCGAGTCACCCCGGCCAACCTGGCCGGCCGACTCAGCCGGGCCACCCGGGAACGCCGCACCAGCCGGGCACCCCGCCCGCCGCGAACGCGCACACCCCACAGGGTTCCGCGTCCCTGGCCACGGGTCAGCTCGCGCACACCGGTAGCGAGCTGCCGCTGGGCGTCGCGCTGTCGACCGGCGCGGGCGCGCTGCTCGCGGGCGCGGTGATGTACCGCAAGGCGCGGGCCAGGGCCTAGGGAAGCGGTCGAGCACGCCCGTGGCGGACGGCGGGGACGGAGTGGGCCGGTCACATACCGGCGGGCCCGCTCCGTTCCCATGTCCCCGCCCGGTTCAGCGTTTTCGTCTCACCACGTGGCCCGCACCTGGCGGATGATCCGCCGGCGCAGCCGCACCCTGCGGCTGCCGTCGCGCAGCAGGCTCAGTCGGTCCAACTCCCAGTGTCCGTACTCGGCATGGTCCGTCAGCAGACGTGTGGCGTCCTTGCGGGAGACCCCGCGAGGCACGTACACGTCGACAAATTCGTATTCCGGCATCGCATCTATTGTGCGGGCTGGTGCCCGGTACGGATAGCGTCTGCACTATGTCTGATGCTGCGCAGCCCACCGCTGCCGAGGTACGCGCCGCCGCCGAGGCGGTCAAGACCGCGCTCGACCGTCACCTGGCGGCGGTCGAACGCAGGTCCGGAGACGACGACCCGGCCGTCTTCGAGGCGTTCAACCAGCTGGCCGCGGCCGCCGAGGCGTACGACGAACTGCTGTACGACCGCTACGACGAGGTCACCCCCTTCGAGATCCCCGGTGCCGACGAGACGCCGCCGCCGTACGCCGGCCCCGAGGAGCCCCATGCGATCAGCGTCCTGATCCGCCGCGACTACACCGTCGCGGAGCCCCAGCGGCTGCTGGCCCAGGCCGAGCGGGTCGAGGCCGCGGACTACGAGGACGTCACCGGCGTGGACGAGGACGCGGCCGGCACCGTCCCCGGGGCGCTGGGCCTGCTCTTCGGCGAGTTCGAACCGGACGAGATCGCCTCCCGGCACAAGGAGTTCGGTCTGGAGGAGGGCGACTCCACGCTCTGGGTCACCGCCGCCGAGGAGGCGCCGGAGGCCGGGGAGTGGCTGGAGGCCCCGTTCGAGCACATCGACGCGCAGGTGGTGGTGTGCCGGTTCGACGTCAGCGCGGTCTTCGACGACGAGGAGGACGACGTCGACCCCGCCGACGAGGACGAGGACGACGATCTCGAGTTCGTCGAGGACGAGGAAGTGGACGAGGACGGCGCGGGGGCCGGGTCCGGGGGCCGGGCCCGGGGCGCCGGGAGGTGAGCGGGGCGGTGGTGCCGTAGCGGCCCGGCCGCCACGGCACCACCGGCCCCCGCCCCTCGGTCAGGCGGCCGGCGCCTGGGGGCGCAGCAGGGTGCCCAGCCGGGTCGTACGGGGCTTGGCCGGGACCTCCGCGACCGCGCGCGGCAGGGCCTGCTCCACGCCGTGCACCACGGACAGATGCCGCTCGCCCCGCCCGAACGCCGTGTAGACCCATGGCCTGCTCAGCGCCTTCACGGCATTGCCGGGCAGCACCACGACGGCCGCGGGCCAGCGGCCGCCCACCGCCTGGTGCGCGGTCAGTGCCCAGCCGTGCCGCACCTCGCCCTCCACCCGCTCCCGCGGTACGACCACGGGGGCGCCCGCGCACGACAGGTGCAGCCCCTGCGCGTCGGCCTTCACCACGGTGCCCGGCACGGTCCGGCCCGGGGCGGGGGAGTGGACGATCCGGTCGCCGGGGTCGAAGCCGCCGAACCGGCCGGGGCCGGGGTTGAGGCGTTCCTTCAGGGCGGCGTTGAGGGCGCGGGTGCCGGCCGCGCCGCCGTGGCCCGGAGTGATCACCACGACCTGGTCCGCCGGGACGCCGAACGCGCGCGGCACCGAGTCCGCGACCAGCTGCACCGTGCGGTGCACGGCCTCGCCCGCGTCCCGCACCGGCACGATCACGACCTCCTTGCCGGGCGCCTCCACCTGGTTCAGCTCGCCGACGCCGATGCCGGAGACCAGCTCGCCGACCGGGCCGGGGTCGGGGAGCCGGGAGGGGAGCTGGGGGCAGACGCGGGCCGCGAGCAGATCGGCGAAGACCCGCCCGGGTCCGGCCGACCAGAGCAGCGCCGGGTCCCCGCTGAGCACCAGCCGGGCCCCGTCGGGCAGCGACTCCACCAGCATCGCGGCGCTCTCCACGTCCAGCTGGGGCGCGTCCAGCACGAGCAGCAGGTCCAGCTCCAGCGCCCCGTCCGCGTCCCGCGCGGGGCCCTCGGCCCCGGCCAGCAGCCCCGCGACGGTGCCGACGCCCGCCCGCGCATCCGCTCCCGGGACCAGCGTCGCGAGCCGGTCCCGGCCGCCGGGCGTGTGGCAGACCGCGAAGGCCCGCAGGCCCGCGTCCCGGACGGCGCCGAGCAGCGCCGCCGGTTCCGCACGGGCCGCCTCCCCGCCCGTGTGCAGCACCAGGCCGTGCCCGGCGACCGCGCGGGCCAGCTCCGCCGCGCCGCCCGACAGCGCGGCGACGGCCGCGGTCCAGGACTGCGCCGCCTCCCGGGACGGCGCGTCGACCAGCCGGGCCAGGCCGTCGGCGAGGCTCTCCTCGGCCAGCGCGTACCGCTCCAGGGCGACGAGGACCCGTACCGGGGGCTCCGCCTCCTCGTCCTCCTCCTGCGGGGCCGCCGGGGCGGCCGGCTCGTCCAGTGGGTCCTGGAAGACCAGGGCGTCGCCTTCGGCGAGGGCGCTCTGCACGGCCCCGTCCGGGTCCGGCACGCCCTGCCGGGCCAGTGCCGCGGTGAGCGCGGGCAGGTCCAGGGCGGTGTGCCCGGCGAGGGCCGCCTGCTCCAGCAGCCAGACCGTCACCGCGCGGCCCCGCCGTTCGTCGTCCGGGCCGCAGCCGGGGCCGAGCAGGGCCCGCGCGAAGCCGTCCGCCTGCTCGGGCCGCACCCCGGGAACGCGCAGCAGCTGCCAGGGGTCCTCCCGCAGGGCCGGCCCGGCGCCCTCGCCGAGCGCCGTGGCCGCCTGTAGGGCGAGGGTCTCCGGGGCGCCGCCCTCGGCCAGCACCCGGCGGACGGCCTCGACCGTCTCCTGCGCGGGCCCGCTGGGGGCGGGCGCGGGCCGGGCGCTGCGCACCGGCTCCGCGGCGGGGGCCGGGCGGGCCGGGGCGGCCGCGGGGCCCGCCCCGGTCTGCCGCTCGGGCCCGGGGCCGGGCTCGGGCACCGGTTCGGGCGCGGCGAACACCGTGCCCGCCGGCTTCCGGCCGCCCTCCACGGCCCGGACGGCGGCCAGCAGGTCCGCCGCCTTCCCGCTCAGTTTGGCGCCGCTCTGGATGGGGCCGTCCTTCTCCGCCTTGCGCCGCTCGATCCGCTCCCGTTCGATCCGCTGCGCGGCCAGCTCGGCCTCGGCCTCGGACAACTGGGACGAACCGGCACCCTCGTCGGTGGCCGCCGCTCCCGAGCCGCCGTCCGCCTCGGTCTCCGGCGCGTCGGTCTCCGCGCCGCCGTCGGTCTTCGCGCCGCCGTCGGCCTCCGCCTCGGCGGCACCGGGGGCGCCCTCGGCCGTGTCCTGCGGCGCCGGCACCCCCGATGTGTCCGGCGTCCCCGGCCCGGCTTCCTCCGTGGTCTCCGGCTCCGTGCTCACAGCGTGCTCCAGTCGTGATCGGGATAGCGGTGCAGGGGCGCCGACACGTCGTCCAGCGCCCGGCAGATCTCGTCAGGAAGACTAAGCGCCTCCACTGACAACGCTGCCGTGAGCTGCCGCGCGGTGCGTGCGCCGACGATCGGCGCGGTGACTCCCGGCCGGTCCCGGACCCAGGCGAGCGCCACCTGGAGCGGGGTCACCGCGAGGCCGTCGGCGGCCGTGGTCACCGCGTCCACGATGCGGGTCGCCGTGTCGTCCAGATACGGCTCCACGAACGGCGCCAGGTGCTCGGAGGCGCCACGCGAGTCGTCCGGCACTCCGTGCCGGTACTTTCCGGTCAGCACGCCCCGGCCGAGCGGGGAGGAGGGCAGCAGACCCACGCCCAGGTCCAGCGCGGCGGGCAGCACCTCGCGCTCCACGCCCCGCTGGAGCAGCGAGTACTCCATCTGCGTGCTGGCCAGCCGGGTGCGGGTGCCCGGCGCGGCGAGCTGCCAGGTGGCCGCCTTGGCCAGTTGCCAGCCGCAGAAATTGGACACCCCCGCGTACCGCGCGCGGCCGCTGGACACCGCTATGTCGAGCGCCTGGAGCGTCTCCTCCAGCGGGGTGCCCGCGTCGTAGGCGTGGATGTGCCAGAGGTCGACGTGGTCCGTGCCCAGGCGGGCCAGCGAGGCGTCCAGCGCGGCCAGCAGGTGGCCGCGGGAGCCGTCGAAGCGGCGCTCGGGGTCGGGAACGCTGCCCGCCTTGGTGGACAGGACCAGGTCACGGCGCGGGACCAGCCGTTCCATCAGCCGCCCGAGCAGGTACTCCGCCTCTCCGTCGCCGTAGACGTCGGCGGTGTCGACGAGGGTGCCGCCGGCCTCCCAGAACGCCTTCAGCATGTCCGCGGCGTCGTGCTCCTCGGTGTCCCGGCCCCAGGTCAGGGTGCCGAGTCCGATCCGGGACACGCGCAGGCCGGTACGGCCGAGATGCCTCTGCTCCATGTCCGCGAGATTACTGGCCATAACCGATGCGGTGGGTTGCCTGTGGACAACTCGTACGGGCCCGCACGGAGCGCCGCCCGCGCCCCCGCGCTAAGGTCGGCGCCACAGTGACGTTACTCACGGGTAAGGGGATTCGGCCATGCAGCTCGGCATCAACCTCGGCTACTGGGGCGCGGGAATGGACGGGGACAATCTGGCCGTGGCCAAGGAGGCCGACCGGCTGGGCTACGCCGTGTGCTGGGCCGCCGAGGCCTACGGCTCCGACGCGGCCACCGTGCTCAGCTGGGTCGCCGCCCAGACCGAGCGCATCGACGTGGGCTCCGCCATCTTCCAGATCCCGGCCCGCCAGCCCGCGATGACCGCGATGACGGCGGCCACCCTGGACACCCTCTCCGGCGGCCGGTTCCGGCTCGGCCTCGGCGTCTCCGGGCCGCAGGTCTCCGAGGGCTGGTACGGCGTGAAGTTCGACAAGCCGCTGGCCCGCACCCGCGAGTACGTGGAGATCGTCCGCAGGGCGATGTCCCGGGAGCGGCTGTCGTACGAGGGCGAGCACTGGACGCTGCCGCTGCCCGGCGGCCCGGGCAAGCCGCTCAAGCTGACCGTGCACCCCCAGCGCGAGCACATCCCGCTCTACATCGCCGCGATCGGCCCGAAGAACCTGGAGCAGACCGGCGAGATCGCCGACGGCGCCCTGCTGATCTTCCCCGCCGCCGAGCACCTGGAGGAGACCACCCTCACGCATCTGCGGGCCGGCCGGGAGAAGGCGGGCAAGACCCTCGACGGTTTCGACGTGTGCCCGACCCTGCCGCTCGCTGTCGGCGCCGACCAGGACCTGGCCGCCCTCGCCGACACCTTCCGCCCCTACACCGCGCTGTACGTCGGCGGCATGGGCAGCGCCAAGCAGAACTTCTACAACCGGCTCGCGCGGCGCATGGGGTACGAGAAGGAGGCCGCCGAGATCCAGGAGAAGTACCTCTCCGGGGACAAGCAGGGCGCGGCCGCCGCGATCCCGCAGGACCTCATCGACAAGACCACGCTGCTGGGCTCCGTCGAGCGCATCGCCGACCGGATGAAGGCCTACGCCGACGCCGGGGTCACCACCCTCAGCCTCGCCCCCGCCGGCTTCACGCTGGAGGAGCGGCTCGCCTCCCTGCGCGCCGGCACCGAGGCCCTGGAGCACGCCGGGCTCGCCTGACGCGGAAGTCTTCGCGGCCGTGGTGGGGGCTCGGGGGTCTTCCCCGCCACGGCCGTCACCCGGAACAACGCGCCGGGCGACGAGCGGTTACGGACCTCCGCGTCCTTCTTCGGTCCGGCCTCACCGCCCTGCTGCGCAGGCGCGGCCTCACCCCGGTGCCCGTCCCGCCCGAGACCGACTGCACGACGCTCCTGGAACGGCGCGTGCTCCTCACAGCCACTCGCGCCGCTTGAACAGCCGGTACAGCAGCACCTCCAGCAACGCCATCACCAGGATCACCGCCGGGTACGACCACAGCCAGTGCAGCTCGGGCATGTGGTCGAAGTTCATGCCGTAGATCCCGGCGATCATCGTGGGCACCGCCGCCATCGCCGCCCAGGCGGAGATCTTCCGCATGTCGTCGTTCTGCCGCACGCTCATCTGCGCCAGATGCGCCGACAGCACGTCGGACACCAGCCGGTCCAGCCCCTCCACCGACTCGTTCACCCGCGCCAGGTGGTCGCCCACGTCCCGGAAGAAGGGCCGCGCCTTGTCGTGCACGAACGGCAGGGCGCCGCCGCTGCCCGGCGGGCCGCCGCCCGCCAGCCGGCTCAGCGGCAGCGCCAGCGGCCCGGTGGCCCGCCGGAACTCCAGGACCTGCCGCTTGAAGCCGTAGATCCGCGAGGCCGTGTTGCGGGTGCCCCCGGCCTCCGGCCGGAACACCTCCGCCTCCAGCTCCTCCAGATCCGTCTGCAGCTCCGTCGCCACCTCCAGGTAGCGGTCCACGATGGCGTCGGCGATCGCGTACAGCACCGAGGTGGGGCCCTTGTCCAGCATGTCCGGCTCCTCCTCCAGTCGGTGCCGCACCGCCGCCAGGGGTGAACCCTCGCCGTGCCGCACGGTCACCGCGAAGGAGTCGCCCACGAAGACCATCACCTCGCCCGCCGACACCGTGTCGCTCTCCGGCTCGTACACCACCGGCTTCAGCACCACGAACAGCGAGTCCTCGTACACCTCCAGCTTGGGCCGCTGATGCGCCTTCAGGGCGTCCTCCACCGCCAGCGGGTGCAGCCCGAACTCCCGGGTGACGAGGTCGAACTCCCGCTCGGACGGCTCGTACAGCCCGATCCACACGAACCCGCCCGCGGCCCGCGCCTCGGCGAGCGCGTCGGACAGGTCCTCCGGACCCTCGGTCCGCTGTCCGTGCCGGTAGATGGCACAGTCGACGATCACGGAGCGCATTCTCCCTTCGTGAGGTCACCGGCGCATCGCCCGATGCGCCTACCCTGGTCCGCATGCCCACGCTGATCCTCGTAAGGCACGGACGTTCCACCGCCAACACCTCCGGCGTGCTCGCCGGCTGGACCCCGGGGGTGTCCCTGGACGAGCGGGGCGCCGCGCAGGCCGCCGCACTGCCCGGGCGCCTCGCCGCGCTGCCGGTCTCCGAGGTCGTCACCAGCCCCCTCCAGCGCTGCAAGGAGACCGTGGCGCCGCTGCTCGCCGCCCGCCCCGAGCTGCGCGTCCACACCGACGAGCGGATCGGGGAGTGCCACTACGGCGACTGGTCCGGCCGCAAGCTCGCCGAACTCAAGGACGAGCCGCTGATGGAGGTCGTCCAGGCCCACCCGTCGGCCGCCGCCTTCCCCGGCGGCGAGTCCATGCGGGCCATGCAGACCCGCGCCGCCGAGGCCGTGCGCGAGTGGAACGACCGGGTGGAACGCGACCACGGCGCGGACGCGGTCTACCTCATGTGCTCGCACGGTGACATCATCAAAGCCCTGGTCGCCGACGCCCTCGGCCTCCATCTCGACCTCTTCCAGCGGATCTCCGTGGAGCCCTGCTCCATCACCGCGATCCGCTACACCCGGCTGCGTCCCTTCCTGGTCCGCCTCGGCGACACCGGTGACCTCGCCTCCCTCGCCCCGCGCGAGGAGCACCCGGACGGCGACGCACCGGTCGGTGGCGGTGCGGGCGCACCGTGATCGTCGGCCGCAGTAGGGTGAAGCGATCCGCGCCGTCGCTCATCCGCAGTGGCCCGCACCCCCGAAACTCTCGACTCAATGGAGACAGGACGTGTCCCGTCAGGTGTTCCTCTACGACCCGCCGGACCGCTTCGTGGCCGGCACGGTCGGACTGCCCGGACGCCGTACGTTCTTCCTCCAGGCCACCGCAGGCCCCCGGGTGACCAGCGTGGTCCTGGAGAAGACCCAGGTCGCCGCGCTCGCCGAGCGCATGGACGAACTCCTGGACGAGGTCGTGCGCCGCAGCGGCGGCAGCGCCTCCGTCCCGGCCATGGCACCCGCCGAGGTCGCCGACACCGCGCCGCTGGAGACCCCCGTCGAGGAGGAGTTCCGCGTCGGCACCATGGCCCTGGCCTGGGACGCCGAGGAGCAGCGCATGGTCGTGGAGGCGCAGGCCCTGGTGGAGCTGGACGCCGACACCGAGGAGGACCTCGCGGAGGCCGAGGAGCGGCTGCTCCAGGACGAGGAGAACGGGCCCCCGATGCTGCGGGTCCGGCTGACCGGCGCGCAGGCCCGGGCCTTCGCCAAGCGCGCCCTCGACGTCGTCAACGCCGGGCGGCCGCCGTGCCCGCTGTGCAGCCTCCCGCTCGATCCGGAAGGACACGTATGCCCGCGCCAGAACGGATACCGCCGCGGGGCGTGACGGCCGCCGACCCCGGCGCCGCCGACCTGCTCGCCCGCGGCGAGCTGACCGTACGCGGCCGTATTCGCGACGCCTCCAACGCCGCGCTGTTCTGCACGGTCGCGTACGACGGCCGGGAAGCCTCCTGCGTGTACAAGCCGGTGGCCGGGGAGCGCCCCCTGTGGGACTTCCCCGACGGCACCCTCGCGGCCCGCGAGGTGGCCGCCTACGAGGTCTCCGAGGCCACCGGCTGGGGGCTGGTCCCGCCGACCGTGCTGCGCGAGGGCCCCTACGGCGAGGGCATGTGCCAGCTGTGGATCGACGTGCACGCCGAGGCGGAACTGCTCGCCCTGGTCGAGGCCGAGGAGCCGGAGCCCGGCTGGAAGGCGATCGGGTTCGCGGAGGTCGGCGAGGGCCGCACCGCGCTGCTGGTGCACGCCGACGACGAGCGGCTGCGCCGGCTCGCCGTCCTCGACGCGGTGATCAACAACGCCGACCGCAAGGGCGGCCATCTGCTGCCCACCGCCGACGGCCGGCTCTACGGCATCGACCACGGCGTCACCTTCAACGTCGAGGACAAGCTGCGCACCCTGCTGTGGGGCTGGGCCGGCGAACCCCTCACCGCGGACGCCACCGAGGTGCTCAAGCGGCTGCGCGACGCCCTGGACGGCGACCTCGGCGAACGGCTGACCCCGCTGATCACGGCCGCGGAACTCGACGCCACCCGGGCCCGCGTCGCCGCCCTGCTCACCTCCGGAGTGCATCCGGAGCCCGGCGGGGAGTGGCCGGCGATCCCCTGGCCACCCGTGTGAGCGCACCCGTGAGCACATGGGGGCCGAAGATACAAGAGCGCCCAACCGGCCATCCGGCGCGATCCCGGTCGTAACCGCGACCGGCGGCCGGTTAGGCTCATGTACATGCATGCCTGGCCCGCTTCCGAGGTCCCCGCCCTGCCTGGTCAGGGCCGCGACCTGAGGATCCACGACACCGCGACCGGCGGCCTGGTCACCCTCCAGCCCGGTCCCGTCGCCCGTATCTACGTCTGCGGCATCACCCCGTACGACGCGACCCACATGGGTCACGCGGCGACCTACAACGCGTTCGACCTCGTTCAGCGCGTGTGGCTCGACACCAAGCGGCAGGTTCACTACGTCCAGAACGTCACCGACGTCGACGACCCGCTGCTGGAGCGCGCGGAGCGCGACGGACTCGACTGGGCCGCCCTCGCCGAGAAGGAGACGGCCCTCTTCCGCGAGGACATGACCGCCCTGCGGATGCTCCCGCCGCGGCACTACATAGGCGCGGTCGAGGCCATACCCGGCATCGTCCCGCTGGTGGAGCGGCTGCGTGACATCGGCGCGGCCTACGAACTGGACGGCGACGTCTACTTCTCCGTCGAGTCCGACCCGAACTTCGGCTCGGTCTCGCGCCTCGACGCGGCCGCCATGCGGCTGCTGTCCGCCGAGCGCGGCGGCGACCCGGACCGCCCGGGCAAGAAGAACCCGCTGGACCCGATGCTGTGGATGGCCGCCCGCGAGGGCGAGCCCAGCTGGGACGGCGCCTCCCTCGGCCGCGGCCGGCCCGGCTGGCACATCGAGTGCGTGGCCATCGCCCTCGACCACCTCGGAATGGGCTTCGACGTCCAGGGCGGCGGCTCCGACCTCGCCTTCCCGCACCACGAGATGGGCGCCTCGCACGCCCAGGTGCTCACCGGCGAGTTCCCGATGGCCAAGGCGTACGTCCACGCCGGCATGGTCGCCCTGGGCGGCGAGAAGATGTCGAAGTCCAAGGGCAACCTGGTCTTCGTCTCCCGGCTGCGCCGCGACGGCGTCGACCCGGCCGCGATCCGTCTCGCGCTGCTCGCCCACCACTACCGGGCCGACTGGGAGTGGACCGACCAGGTCCTCCAGGACGCCGTGGACCGCCTCGGCCGCTGGCGCGCGGCCGTCTCCCGCCCCGACGGCCCCTCGGCCGACGCGCTGGTCGAGGAGATCCGCGAGGCCCTGTCGAACGACCTGGACGCCCCCGCGGCCCTCGCCGCGGTGGACCGCTGGGCGGACAGGCAGGAGGCGGAGGGCGGCACGGACACCGGCGCCCCGGGCCTGGTCACGCGGGCGGCCGACGCCCTGCTGGGCGTGGCCCTGTAGCACCGACGCGGCCCTTGCGGGGGCCGCGGGAACGGAGGAGGGGCGGTACGCGCGCTGCGTACCGCCCCTCTCTCAGTCCTCCGGGTCCTGCTCGTCGTCCTCGTCGGCCGGATTGCCCGGGGTGTCCGGCGGCGACGGCCGGGGCTTGCCCCCCGGCGGACTCACGTCCCGCCGCCGCAGATACCGCTCGAACTCGCGGGCGATCGCCTCGCCCGACGCCTCCGGCAGCTCCGCGGTGTCCCGCGCCTCCTCCAGCGTCTGGACGTACTCCGCGACCTCGCTGTCCTCCGCGGCCAGCTGGTCCACGCCCACCTGCCAGGCCCGCGCGTCCTCCGGCAGCTCGCCCTGCGGGATCCGCAGGTCCAGCAGGTCCTCCAGCCGGTTCAGCAGCGCCAGGGTGGCCTTGGGGTTGGGCGGCTGGGAGACGTAGTGCGGCACCGCCGCCCACAGGGACACCGCCGGGACCCCCGCGTGCGTGCACGCCTCCTGGAGGACGCCGACGATGCCCGTGGGCCCCTCGTACTTGGTCTCCTCCAGGTCCATCCGGCGGGCCAGGTCCGTGTCGGACGTGACCCCGCTGACCGGCACCGGACGCGTGTGCGGGGTGTCACCGAGCAGGGCGCCCAGGATGACCACCAGCTCGACCCCCAGCTCATGGGCGAAGCCCAGCAGTTCGTTGCAGAACGAGCGCCACCGCATGGACGGTTCGATGCCCCGCACCAGGACCAGGTCGCGCGGCTTGTCGCCGCCGACGCGGACCACCGACAGCCGGGTCGTCGGCCAAGTGATCTTGCGCACTCCGCCGTCCATGAACACCGTGGGCCGGTTCACCTGGAAGTCGTAGTAGTCCTCGGCGTCCAGCGCCGCGAACACCTCGCCCTTCCATTCGCGTTCCAGATGCGCGACCGCCGTGGAGGCGGCGTCACCGGCATCGTTCCAGCCCTCGAACGCGGCCACCATGACTGGGTCGATCAGCTCGGGAACCCCCTCCAGCTCGATCACCCAGTGCCTCCTTCCGACGTGCCCTCGCTTGACTCACCAACCTTACGGCGTCCCGCGGGGGCGTCCGCAGCCCCCGTGTACGGGGCAGTGAACGGATCACTGCCCCGCGCCCCGCGCTCGAACACCCTTCGAGCCACGGACAAAACCCGCTGTGCGGGCGCGCCGGAAGGGGCGGCCCGTGCGTACGGCGCCGCCCCTTCTCCCGTGCGCTGCGGGACTACTTCCCGTCGAGCATGCCCCGCACCTTGGCGCGGACCTCGTCCGTGGCCAGGCCGCGGATGGTCAGCGTGGTGCGGCGGCGCAGCACGTCGTCCGGGGTCTCGGCCCACTCGTGGTCACGGGCCCAGACGACCTGCGCCCAGATCTCCGGCGCGTCCGGGTGGACCCGCTCGGCCAGCTCCGGGTTCTCGTTCGCCAGCCGGGCGATGTCGAAGGCCAGCGAGCCGTAGTGGGTGGCCAGGTGCCTGGCGGTGTCGGCGGCCATCCGCGGGCCGGGCGCCGGGTGGTCCACCAGCAGCCGGTGCGCGACGGCGCGCGGGTTGGCGACGCCGGGCAGCGGCAGCTTCTTCGGCAGCGAGGAGATCGGCTCGAAGTCGTCGCCCAGCGGGTGGCCCGGCAGCGCCTCCAGCTTCTTCATGATCGTGCGGCCGATGTGGCGGAACGTGGTCCACTTGCCGCCCGCCACGGACAGCATGCCGCCCTTGCCCTCGGTCACCACGGTCTCGCGCTTGGCCTTGGCGGTGTCGCCGGGGCCGCCCGGCAGCACCCGCAGACCGGCGAACGCGTAGGTGATCAGGTCACGCTGGAGCTGCTGGTCCCGGACGGAGAACGCGGCCTCGTCCAGGATCTGGGCTATGTCCTTCTCGTTGACCGCGACGTCCGCCGGGTCGCCCTCGTACTCCTCGTCGGTGGTGCCGAGCAGCAGCATGTCCTCCCAGGGGAGGGCGAAGGTGATCCGGTACTTGTCGATCGGGGTGGCCAGCGCGGCCTTCCACGGCGAGGTCCGCTTCAGGACCAGGTGCGCGCCCTTGGACAGCCGGATGGACGGCGCCGCGTTCGGGTCCTCCATCTTGCGCAGGTGGTCGACCCACGGGCCGGTCGCGTTCAGCACCAGCCGGGCGTCGACGCCGAACTCGTCACCGGACAGCCGGTCCTTCAGCTCGGCACCGGTGACCCGGCCCCGGGTGAAGCGCAGGCCGGTGACCTCGGCGTGGTTGAGGACGACCGCGCCCGCCTCGACGGCCGCGCGGACCGTCATCAGCGCCATCCGCGCGTCGTTCATCTGGTCGTCGCCGTACACGGCCACGGCCTTGAGGTTCTCGGTGCGCAGCTCGGGCACGTCCTGCGCCGCCTTGGCGGGGGAGAGCAGGTGGCCGACGCCGTCGCCGAACGCCGACAGCGCGGAGTAGGCGAAGACGCCCGCGCCGAGCTTCGCCGCGCCGTGCGGCCCGCCCTTGTACACGGGGAGGTAGAAGGTGAGCGGGTTCGCCAGGTGGGGGGCCACCTGGCGGGAGACCGCACGGCGTTCGAAGTGGTTCTCCGCCACCAGCTTCACCGCGCCGGTCTGCAGGTAGCGCAGACCGCCGTGGAGCAGCTTGGAGGAGGCGGAGGAGGTGGCACCGGCGAAGTCGCCGGCGTCGACCAGCGCCACCCTGAGCCCGGACTGCGCGGCGTGCCAGGCGGTCGAGATGCCCAGGATGCCGCCGCCGATCACAAGAAGGTCGTACGACGCCTTGGCGAGCTGCTCCCTGGTCTCGGCGCGGCTCGGGTTGGAGCCGGAGGCCGGGCGCGTCCCCAGGGCAGGTACGGACTGCAAGGTGGACTGACTGGTCATGTGGGGTACTTACTCCTCGTCAGAGCGGTGTGAGCCGAAAAGCCCGCTCAGCTCTCGTCCTCGATCCAGCCCATGGTCCGGTCGACGGCCTTGAGCCAGTTCTTGTACTCACGGTCGCGGGTCTCCGCGTCCATCCGGGGGGTCCATTCGGCGGCCCGGCGCCAGTTGGCGCGCAGCTCGTCGGTGCTGGACCAGAAGCCGACGGCGAGGCCGGCGGCGTAGGCGGCGCCGAGGCAGGTGGTCTCGGCGACCATCGGGCGCACCACCGGTGCGTCGAGGACGTCGGAGAGCGTCTGCATCAGCAGGTTGTTGGCGGTCATGCCGCCGTCGACCTTGAGGGTGGACAGCTCGACGCCCGAGTCCTTGGTCATGGCGTCGGCGATCTCCCGGGTCTGCCAGGCGGTGGCCTCCAGGACGGCGCGCGCGAGGTGCGCCTTGGTGACGTACCGGGTCAGGCCGGCGATCACACCGCGGGCGTCGGAGCGCCAGTGCGGGGCGAACAGGCCGGAGAAGGCCGGCACGAAGTAGGCGCCGCCGTTGTCCTCGACCGAGAGCGCGAGGGTCTCGATCTCGGCGGCGGTGGAGATCAGGCCCATCTGGTCGCGCATCCACTGCACCAGCGAGCCGGTGACGGCGATCGAGCCCTCCAGGGCGAAGACCGTCGGCTGCTCGCCGATCTTGTAGCCGACGGTGGTCAGCAGACCGGCGTAGGAGTTGATGATCTTGTCGCCGGTGTTCATCACCATGAAGGTGCCGGTGCCGTAGGTCGACTTGGTCTCGCCCTCGGAGAAACAGGTCTGGCCGAACAGGGCCGCCTGCTGGTCGCCGAGCGCGGAGGCGACCGGGATGCCGCCGAGCAGGTCGCCGAGCTTGCCGCCCTTGATCTCGCCGTAGACCTCGGCGGAGGAGCGGATCTCGGGCAGGATCTGCGTCGGCACGCCGATGGACTCGCAGATCCGCTGGTCCCACGCCATGGTGTGGAGGTTCATCAGCAGGGTGCGCGAGGCGTTGGTGACGTCGGTGACGTGCTTGCCGCCGTCGACACCACCGGTCAGGTTCCAGATGACCCAGGTGTCCATGGTGCCGAAGAGGATGTCCCCGGCCTCGGCGCGCTCCTTGAGGCCCTCGACGTTGTCGAGCAGCCAGCGGGCCTTGGGGCCGGCGAAGTAGGAGGCCAGCGGCAGGCCGGTCTCGCGGCGGAAGCGGTCCTGGCCGACGTTGCGGCCCAGCTCCCGGCACAGGGCGTCGGTGCGGGTGTCCTGCCAGACGATGGCGTTGTGGACGGGCTCACCGGTGTTCTTGTCCCACAGCACGGTGGTCTCGCGCTGGTTGGTGATGCCGATGGCCTTGATGTCGTCACGGGTGATGCCGGCCTTGGCGACGGCTCCCGCGACGACTTCCTGGACGTTGGTCCAGATCTCGTTGGCGTTGTGCTCGACCCAGCCCGGCTTGGGGAAGATCTGCTCGTGCTCCTTCTGGTCGACGGAGACGATGCGGCCGTCCCGGTCGAAGATGATGCAGCGCGAGGAGGTGGTGCCCTGGTCGATCGCCGCGATGAAGGGGCCTGCGGTGTGGGCGTCGGTCACTGTGTGCTCCTGAAAGGTCCGTGGTGAGGGGGCTGAACGTACGGCGCGTGCGCCGGAACCCGGGGGTTCCTAGAAGGCGGCGTTGTAGATGCCGGCCGCGATGGCGGCGCCGATCAGCGGACCGACCACCGGGATCCAGGCGTAGCTCCAGTCGGAGCCGCCCTTGTTGGGCAGCGGGAGCAGTGCGTGCACGATGCGGGGGCCGAGGTCACGGGCCGGGTTGATCGCGTAGCCGGTCGGGCCGCCGAGGGAGAGGCCGACGGCCACCACGACGAACGCGGTGATCAGGCCGCCGAGCGGGCCGAGGCCGTTGCCCTGGTTGTTCAGGCCCTGCGTGAGGACCGCGAGGATCAGCACGATGGTGCCGATGATCTCCGTCGCGAGGTTCTGCGCGATGTTCCGGATCTCCGGGCCGGTGGAGAAGATGCCGAGCACCGGGCCCGCGCCCTTCTCCTGGGCCTCGACGGCCTTGGCCGAGGTGGCCTGGGCGCCCGGGCCGCCGACGATCTCCTTGTCGGTCAGGTGCGCGTGGAACTGGCCGTAGTAGGCGAGCCACACCAGGACCGCGCCGATCATGGCGCCGAGGAGCTGACCGCCGAGGTAGTACGGGACGTCGCTCCAGTCGCTGTTCTTGATGGCCAGGGCGACGGTGACGGCCGGGTTGAGGTGGGCGCCGGAGAGCGGCGAGGAGATGTACACGGCCGTCATGACGGCGAAGCCCCACCCGAAGGCGATGGCGAGCCAACCGGCGTTACGGGCCTTGGAGGCCTTCAGCGTGACGGCGGCGCAGACGCCGCCGCCGAGCAGGATGAGTATGGCGGTACCGATGGTCTCGCCGATGAAGATGTCGGAGCTGGACACCCGCGACTCCTTTGTCCTTCGTCCAGGGGTAAGCCGAACCCCGGAATCCCACCGGGAGTTCTGGCGCCCTCGGGGGTGAGAGCGATGCCGGCCCTTGGCTTGTCACACTCTAACGCGTATTGCCGGTAGGTGTTCGACAATGCCGACCGATGGACGGGAGTCTTGCTTCGGCGTTACGTATGCGTCAAGAGTTCTGTTATCGAAAACCGGATCGTTATTGATCGCCGCCGGTTATCACTCTTCGCTCGCTGATGTAGTTTTAGCCCCGCTTTGTCCGTTTCAGGGTAGGCCGAGAACCGGAACGCCGCCCGGCGTCCCGGTCCTACCCACAACGAAGCGTGAACTCTCAGAACCGTCCGGCGCCGAGGTCCCTGGAGACCGCGCGGGCGCAGTCGCGCACCGCGGCGATCAGCTCGGGGCGCAGCTCGCCCTCCCGGCACAGCCGCTCCACCGCGCCCGTGATGCCGACCGCGCCCACCGGCATCCGGCGCCGGTCGTGCACGGGCGCGGCGATCGACGCCACGCCCTCCCAGGTCTCCTCCACGTCGGCCGCGTAGCCCCGCGCCCGCGTGATGTCGAGGATGTGCTCGAACTCGCCGGCGTCGCACACCGTGCGGTCCGTGAACGCCTTGCGCTCGGCCTCCAGGGCCTCGCTGTGCGCCACCGGGTCGTACGCGGCCAGCACCTTGCCCAGCGCGGTGCAGTGCAGCGGCTGCATGGCGCCGATCTCCAGCACCTGCCGGCTGTCGTCGGGCCGGAAGACGTGGTGCACGATCAGCACGCCCTGCTGGTGCAGCACCCCCAGGTGCACGCTCTCCCCGCTGGAGCGGGCCAGATCGTCCGTCCACACCAGGGCGCGCGCCCGCAGCTCGTGCACGTCCAGATAGGTGGTGCCCAGGCGCAGCAGCTCGGCGCCCAGCTGATAGCGGCCCGAGGCGTCGTCCTGCTCCACGAACCCCTCCTGCTGGAGGGTGCGCAGGATGCCGTGCGCGGTGCCCTTGGCGAGGCCGAGCGAGGAGGCGATGTCCGACAGGCCGAGCCGTCGCTCGCCGCCCGCGAGCAGCCGCAGCATCGCGGCCGCGCGTTCGAGCGACTGGATGTTCCGTGCCATCGCCGTCCTGCCTCCGTCCCCTTCGACTGCCGATACATGCCGGCGAGTGAGTGCCGTTCGCCACCGCAACCACTACCACCGTTCGGCAATGTCGAACACTACCGGTCCATGTCGACCTCCCGCTAATGGTCGGTCGACTCCTGTTACATCCCGTGTGGTCCGCGCGTGGCACCGGGGCCATTCGCGTCCGTCACGTGGACGCCTGTGCCCATCCAAGCCCACACCCGGTTAGTCTGGCGCCGTGCGGACCCCCCGCCTGCCCTGGGGTCCCGCATAGCCGACAGCCGTCGCACCTTCAGGGAGCCCCTACATGGCCTCGTTGCCAACGTCCCCTACCGCCGACAGCCGGACCCGTGCGTCCGCGCTCCGAGAGGCGCTCGCCACCCGCGTGGTGGTCGCCGACGGAGCCATGGGCACCATGCTCCAGGCCCAGGAACCCACCCTGGACGACTTCCAGCAGCTCGAAGGCTGCAACGAGATCCTCAACCTGACCCGACCGGACATCGTCCGCTCCGTCCACGAGGCCTACTTCGCCGTGGGCGTCGACTGCGTCGAGACCAACACCTTCGGGGCCAACCACTCCGCCCTCGGCGAGTACGACATCCCCGAACGGGTCCACGAACTGTCCGAGGCCGGCGCCCGCGTCGCCCGCGAGGTCGCCGACGAGTTCAGCGCCCGCGACGGCCGCCCCCGCTGGGTGCTGGGCTCCATGGGCCCCGGCACCAAGCTGCCCACCCTCGGACACGCCCCGTACACCACCCTGCGCGACGCCTACCAGCGCAACGCCGAGGGCCTGGTCACCGGCGGCGCCGACGCGCTGCTCGTGGAGACCACCCAGGACCTCCTCCAGACCAAGGCCGCCGTGCTCGGCGCCCGGCGCGCCCTGGACACCCTCGGCCTCGACCTCCCGGTGATCGTCTCGGTGACCGTCGAGACCACCGGCACCATGCTGCTGGGCTCCGAGATCGGCGCGGCCCTCACCGCCCTGGAGCCGCTGGGCATCGACCTGATCGGCCTGAACTGCGCCACCGGCCCCGCGGAGATGAGCGAGCACCTGCGCTACCTCGCCCGCAACGCCCGCATCCCGCTGTCCTGCATGCCCAACGCGGGCCTGCCCGTCCTCGGCAAGGACGGCGCCCA
Source organism: Streptomyces misionensis (assembly GCF_900104815.1). Taxonomy (NCBI): domain Bacteria; kingdom Bacillati; phylum Actinomycetota; class Actinomycetes; order Kitasatosporales; family Streptomycetaceae; genus Streptomyces; species Streptomyces misionensis. The sequence goes on along the minus strand of NZ_FNTD01000004.1, from coordinate 1,913,752 downwards.
CTACCCGCTGACCGCCCCCGAGCTGGCGGACGCGCAGGAGACGTTCGTGCGTGAGTACGGTCTGTCGCTGGTGGGCGGGTGCTGTGGTACGACGCCGGAGCATCTGCGGCAGGTGGTGGAGCGGGTGCGGGGTCTGACCCCGCCCGGGCGTGACCCGCGGCCGGAGCCGGGTGCGGCGTCGCTGTACCAGTCGGTGCCGTTCCGGCAGGACACGTCGTATCTGGCGATCGGTGAGCGGACGAACGCGAACGGGTCGAAGAAGTTCCGTGAGGCGATGCTGGAGGGCCGCTGGGACGACTGTGTGGAGATCGCCCGGGAGCAGATCCGCGAGGGCGCGCACATGCTCGATCTGTGTGTGGACTACGTCGGCCGGGACGGTGTCGCGGACATGGAGGAGCTGGCCGGCAGGCTGGCGACGGCGTCGACGCTGCCGATCGTGCTGGACTCCACCGAGGTGGAGGTGATCCGGGCCGGTCTGGAGAAGCTGGGCGGGCGTGCGGTGATCAACTCGGTGAACTACGAGGACGGGGACGGTCCCGAGTCGCGGTTCGCGCGGGTGACGGCGCTGGCGCGTGAGCACGGTGCGGCGCTGATCGCGCTGACGATCGACGAGGAGGGCCAGGCCCGCACGCCGCAGAAGAAGGTGGAGATCGCCGAGCGGCTGATCGCGGATCTGACGGGGAACTGGGGGATCCGTGAGGAGGACGTCCTCATCGACACCCTGACGTTCACGATCTGCACGGGTCAGGAGGAGTCCCGCAAGGATGGTGTGGCGACGATCGAGGCGATCCGGGAGCTGAAGCGGCGTCATCCCGCGGTGCAGACCACGCTGGGGCTGTCGAACATCTCCTTCGGGCTGAACCCGGCCGCCCGGATCCTGCTCAACAGCGTCTTCCTGGACGAGTGTGTGAAGGCCGGGCTGGACTCGGCGATCGTGCACGCCTCGAAGATCCTGCCGATCGCCCGGTTCAGCGAGGAGGAGGTCACCACGGCGCTGGACCTGATCTACGACCGGCGTGCGCCGGGCTATGACCCGTTGCAGAAGCTGATGCAGCTGTTCGAGGGGGCGACGGCGAAGTCGCTGAAGGCGGGCAAGGCCGAGGAGCTGGCCGCGCTGCCGCTGGAGGAGCGGCTCAAGCGGCGGATCATCGACGGGGAACGCAACGGTCTGGAAGCGGATCTGGATGCGGCGCTGGCCGAGCGGCCGGCGCTGGACATCGTCAACGAGACGCTGCTGGACGGCATGAAGGTCGTCGGTGAGCTGTTCGGTTCGGGGCAGATGCAGCTGCCGTTCGTGCTGCAGTCCGCCGAGGTGATGAAGGCCGCGGTCGCCTATCTCGAACCGCACATGGAGAAGTCGGACGCCGAGGGCAAGGGCACCATCGTGCTGGCCACGGTCCGCGGTGACGTGCACGACATCGGCAAGAACCTCGTCGACATCATCCTGTCCAACAACGGCTACAACGTGGTCAACCTGGGGATCAAGCAGCCCGTCTCCGCGATCCTGGAGGCCGCCGAGGAGCACCGCGCGGACGTGATCGGCATGTCCGGGCTGCTGGTGAAGTCCACCGTGATCATGAAGGAGAACCTGGAGGAGCTGAACCAGCGCGCCCTGGCGTCGAAATACCCGGTCATCCTCGGCGGCGCCGCCCTCACCCGCGCCTACGTCGAACAGGACCTCCACGAGATCTACCAGGGCGAGGTCCGCTACGCCCGCGACGCCTTCGAGGGCCTGCGCCTGATGGACGCCCTCATCGGCGTCAAACGCGGAGTGCCCGGCGCGAAACTCCCCGAACTGCGCCCCCGCAGGGTCCGGGCGACGGCCGCGGCGGAGGTGACCGAGCGTCCCGAGGAGGGGCACGTGCGCTCGGATGTCGCCACCGACAACCCCGTGCCCACCCCGCCGTTCTGGGGCACCCGCGTCAGCAAGGGCATCCAGCTCAAGGAATACGCCTCCTGGCTCGACGAAGACGCCCTCTTCAAGGGCCAATGGGGCCTCAAGCAGGCCCGCACCGGCGAAGGACCGACCTACGAGGAACTGGTCGAGACCGAGGGCCGGCCCCGGCTGCGCGGCCTGCTGGACCGCCTCCAGACGGAGAACCTGCTGGAAGCGGCCGTCGTCCACGGCTACTTCCCCTGCGTGTCCAAGGACGACGACCTGATCGTCCTCGACGAACAGGGCAACGAGCGCACCCGGTTCACCTTCCCGCGCCAGCGCCGCGGCCGGCGGCTGTGCCTGGCCGACTTCTTCCGCCCGGAGGAATCCGGCGAGAGGGACGTCGTCGGCTTCCAGGTCGTCACCGTCGGCTCCCGCATCGGCGAGGAGACCGCGCAGCTCTTCGCGGCCAACGCCTACCGCGACTACCTCGAACTGCACGGCCTGTCCGTCCAGTTGGCCGAAGCCCTCGCCGAGTACTGGCACGCCCGCGTCCGCGCCGAACTCGGCTTCGGCGGCGAGGACCCGGCCGGCATCGAGGACATGTTCGCCCTGAAGTACCGCGGCGCCCGCTTCTCCCTCGGCTACGGCGCCTGCCCCGACCTGGAGGACCGCGCCAAGATCGCCACCCTGCTGGAACCCGAGCGGATCGGGGTCCGGCTGTCCGAGGAGTTCCAGCTCCACCCCGAGCAGTCCACGGACGCGATCGTGATCCACCACCCCGAGGCGAAGTACTTCAACGCCCGGTGACGCACCCACCGAGACGCATGACCGACCCGTCCCCGACCCTCGCCGGGGGCGACAAGCGGGGTACCCCCGGCGCTCCGTGATAAACGAGGCGCTTCGGGCGGCCACGTCGTACACTGGTCGGTCCACCGCAGGCCGGTTCCCCGAGTGGGAACCGGCCTGAACGTCCCTCAAGGAGGTGCGCCCGGATGACCAGCACGGTCCCCGCGCTCGGAACCCGTTCGGCCGAAGGGTCCGCCCTGCAAGCGGTCCTCCTCGACATGGACGGCACCCTGGTGGACACCGAGGGCTTCTGGTGGGACGTCGAGGTGGAGGTCTTCGCCGCCCTCGGCCACACCCTGGACGAATCCTGGAAGCACGTCGTGGTCGGCGGCCCCATGACCCGCAGCGCCGGTTTCCTCATCGAGGCCACCGGCGCCGACATCGCCCTCGCGGAACTCAGCCTCCTGCTCAACGAGGGCTTCGAGGCCCGCATCAGCACCGGCCTGCCGCTCAAGCCCGGCGCCGCCCGCCTGCTCGCCGAACTGCACCAGCACGGCATCCCCACCGCCCTGGTCTCCGCCTCCCACCGCCGCATCATCGACCGCGTGCTCACCGTCCTCGGCCCGCACCACTTCGCCCTGTCCCTCGCGGGCGACGAGGTCACCCGCACCAAACCCTTCCCCGACCCCTACCTGCTCGCCGCCACCGGCCTCGGCGCCCACCCCAGCAGATGCGCCGTCGTCGAGGACACCGCCACCGGCGTCGCCGCCGCCGAGGCCGCCGGCTGCCACGTCGTCGCCGTACCCTCCCTCGCGCCCATCGGCCCCGCCGCACGCCGCACCGTCGTCTCCTCCCTCGAACAGGTCGACCTGGCATTTCTGCGTGGCCTGATGACGGAAATGCGCTAGCCGTTCACCCAGCGTGCGAACACCATTGACCGAGCCCGCCGAATAACCGCGGAAGTACGCCCGAGGCGGAATTCACCGCAGGCCACCCCGGCCGAATTCCGGCACCTCCCCGGATCGTCGCGGATGTGACGTTCGCCACCCCACCGGGTCTCGACAACGCCGGACGAGTATGCAGAACGCCCCCACCCGGCGGGGATACACGGCTCCATGTGTCCCGATTGATGAGAAGCTGCACTAATCCTGCCGCTGTCGGGTTTTCGGTGTGTCCGCACCCGGTTTCACAGCGTGATGGACAGTCAACTCACGCGGCTGTGAACGCCCCAGCCGGTCCGGACTAATCTCATCGCGAGAACATCGCCGAAAACCCCCCGTGCTCCGCCGCGCCACCCATGCATGCCGGAAACACGGACCCGAACAGCTCTGGAGAAACCCCCGCATGAACCGCAAGACTTTGGTGCTGCCGGCGGTGGCCGGCCTGCTCACCCCGGTCCTCGCCGCGTGCGGCGGATCGGGCAGCGGGAGCAAGGGCGGCGACGCCATCGTCGTCGGCACCACGGACCGGTTCACCGTCACCAAGGACGCTCCCGCGCCCCTCGACCCGGCCTACGCCTACGACGTCGGCCCCTGGAACCTCCTGCGCCAGACCGTGCAGACCCTCATGGCCGAGCCCAAGGGCGAGGGCAACCCCGTCCCGGACGCCGCCGAAAGCTGCGGCTTCACCGACAGCGGCAGCGAGCGCTACGCCTGCAAGCTGCGCGACGGCCTCACCTTCGCCAACGGCGACCCGGTCACCGCACAGGACGTCAAGTACTCCATCGAGCGCGCCCTGCGCCTCAAGGCCGACACCGGTGTCTCCTCCCTGCTCAACACCATCGACACCATCGAGACCCAGGGCGACCGCGAGGTGATCTTCCACCTCAACACGGCCGACGCCACGTTCCCGTACAAGCTGTCCACCCCGGTCGCCGGCATCGTCAATCCCAAGGACTACCCCAAGGACTCGCTGCGCGACGGCTTCCACCTGGACGGCTCCGGCCCCTACACCTTCCAGGCCGACGTCAAGGACAACGCGGTCGTCAGCGTCACCTTCACCAAGAACCCCCACTACAAGGGGGCCGTGACGGTCAACAACGACAAGGTCGTGGTCCGCTCCTTCGCCGATGCCGACGCCATGGGCGCCGCGATCGACAAGGGTGACATCGACGTCATGTCCCGCACCATGTCGCCCGCCCAGGTCCAGAAGCTGGACGCCGGCAACGACCAGAACGTCGACCTGGTCGAGATGCCCGGCCTCGAAACCCGCTACCTGGCCTTCAACACCAACGCGCCGACCGTCAAGTCCAAGGCCGTGCGCCAGGCGATGGCCCAGATCATCAACCGCGGCGAGCTCGTCGCCAAGGTCTACGGCACCCAGGCCGAGCCCCTGTACTCCCTGGTCCCCGCCACCGTCACCGGGCACTCCAACTCGTTCTTCAACACGTACGGCAACCCCAGTGCCGCCAAGGCCAAGGACCTGCTCACCAAGGCCGGCATCACCACCCCGGTGAAGCTGACCATGCACTACACCACCGACCACTACGGCTCGGCCACCAAGCAGGAGTTCGAGATCCTGCAGAAGCAGCTCAACGACAGCGGCCTGTTCGACATCACCATCCAGGGCCACCCCTGGTCGCGCTTCCGCCCCGCCGAGCAGAAGGGCCAGTACGACGTCTACGGCATGGGCTGGTTCCCCGACTTCCCGGACCCGGACAACTTCCTCGCGCCGTTCCTCGACAAGGGCAACTTCCTCGGCTCGCCGTACTCCAACAGCACCATCCAGCACACCCTGATCCCGCAGTCCCGCCGCGACGCCAACCGCCTCTCGGCCGCCGACAGCCTCACCGAGATCCAGAACACCGTCGCCGACGACGTTCCGTTCCTCCCGCTGTGGCAGGGCAAGCAGTACATCGCCGCACGCGACGACATCACGGGCGTCTCCTACGCCGTCAACTCCTCCTCGACGCTCCAGCTCTGGGAGCTCGGCCGGGGCGTCAACGGCTGACGAACCGTCAACGACGCAGGGCGCCTTCCCCGACGGGGAAGGCGCCCTGCCTCGTTCCGACCGAACCGCCGCGCGTGCGACGGGAACCCCGCGAACTACTGCGCGCCCGGACGCACCAGACCGCTCTCGTACGCGTACACCGCAGCCTGCACCCGGTCCCGCAGACCCAACTTGGTCAGCACGTGCCCCACATGCGTCTTCACCGTGGTCTCGCTGACGAACAGATCGGCCGCGATCTCCGCGTTGGACAACCCGCGCGCCACCAGCTTCAGCACCTCCACCTCACGATCGGTCAAGGTGTGCAGGGTGTCCGGCACCGGCTCCTCACCGGAGGGCAGATGCGTGGCGTACTTGTCCAGCAGCCGCCGCGTGATGCTCGGCGCCAGCATCGCCTCACCGGCCGCCACCACCCGGATCGCCTGCACCAGCTCGTCCGCCGGCGCGTCCTTCAGCAGAAAGCCACTGGCCCCCGCGCGCAGCGCCTCCACCACGTACTCGTCCAGATCGAACGTGGTCAGCACCAGCACCTTCGCCGGGCCGTTCCGCTCCGGACCGGTGATCTGCCGGGTCGCCTCGACGCCGTCCATCCGCGGCATACGGATGTCCATCAGCACGACGTCCGGCTGCAGGGCCCGCACCTGATCCAGGGCCTGCAGACCGTCACCGGCCTCGCCGACGACCGCGAGATCCTGCTCGGCCTCCAGGATCATCCGGAAACCCGTACGCAGCAGGGGCTGGTCGTCGACCAGTAGGACGCGGATGGCCACGTGACACTCCTTCGCTAGTCCGCGCCCATTCTGCCCTGCTCCACCCCATCGGATCCGACCACCCTCAACGGCAGCGGATACGGCGGGGGAGTGCCCCCGAACTCCGGGCAGTGCGCCTGGTGATCACACCAGCCGCACAGCTTGGTCGGCCGGGGCCGCCAGTCACCGGTCTCGGTGGCCCGCCGGATCGCCTCCCACAGCGCGCGCAGCCGGCGCTCCACCCGCTCCAGATCCGCGGGCACCGGGTCGTACGTCAGCACGTCGCCGCTGCCGAGGTACACCAGCTGCAACCGGCGCGGCACCACGCCCTTCAGCCGCCAGATCACCAGGGCGTAGAACTTCATCTGGAACAACGCGTTCTCCGCGTACTCCGGCCGCGGCGCCTTGCCCGTCTTGTAGTCGACGATGCGCACCTCACCGGTCGGCGCCACGTCCACCCGGTCGATGATGCCGCGCAGCCGGAGCCCCGACTCCAGCTCGGCCTCCACGAACAGCTCCCGCTCGGCCGGCTCCAGGCGCGTCGGATCCTCCAGCGTGAACCAGCGCTCCACCAGCCGCTCCGCCTCACCCAGCCACTGCGCGAGGCGATGCCCGTCCGGATCGTCCGCGAACAGCTCCGCCAGCTCCGGGCGGCTCTCGCGCAGCCGGTCCCACTGACCCGGCACCAGCGCCTTGGCCCGCGGCGCGGTCCGCTCACCGGCCGGGGCGTCGAACAACCGCTCGAGCACCGCGTGCACCAGCGTGCCCCGCGTCGCCGCCTCGCTCGGCTTCTCCGGCAGCCGGTCGATCACCCGGAACCGGTACAGCAACGGACACTGCATGAAGTCACCGGCCCGCGAGGGGGACAGCGAGGTCGGCGCCACGGCCACCCGTCCGGTGGCGGCACCGCCGCCCGCACCACCCGTGGCGCCGTCGGCGTCGCCGGTGGTCGCTTCCGCCGCGGGCGGTTCCGTCGTCGGCCCGGGAGCGCTCGGCGCGGCTCCCGCCTCCTCGAAGCTGGTGTCCATGTCCACAGACCATACGGCCCACCACTGACAGTGACCCAGCCGCTGGCCGTGGCCACCGGGCGAACTCGAGGGGTGCCGGGGCGAAACGTGCCACCACGGCCGCATACCATCGATCGGAGACCCTTCCGTCCCGGCAGGCGCGGAAGACGCTTCGAACGAGGGGACACCGTGGACGTGAGCGGCGCGAGCGGGCAGCCGCGGTCCGGCGACGACAAGCCGACCGAGCACCCCGCAAGTCCAACGCCCCCGCCGACCGCCCCCGAGGCCCCGGCGCCGCCGGACGACGCCCGCCCCGCGCCCACGGACGCCCCGGAGGCCGCCGACGCCGGCTCCGCGAGCCCCGCGCAGGAGGGCGCCCCCGAGACCCCCGACCCGGCGGCTGCCCCCGCCGCCGACGCCCGCCCGGCGGACGGCCCCGGCGGTGACACCTCCGCTCCCGACACCCGGCCCGCAGCCCCGGACGCTTCCCCCGCCGCCCCCGACCCGGCCGCCGACACCCCCGGCGACAACGCCCGCCCCGCGAGCGGCCCCGGAGACGAGACCCCGGCCAGCGGAGCCCGGCCCGCCGCCCCCACCCCGGACGCGCCCCCCGCCGCCCCGCGCGCCGAGCACGACACGGGCCACGACCAGGAGAACCCGGCGCCGGACGGCCGCGGCCGCCAGGACGGCCGGCCCGCCCCGGCAGCCGACGGCGAACCCGGAGCCGTCCCCGCCCGCGGCGGCCAGGACGGCCGGCCCGGACCCGCCGGCGGCGAGCCCGGCACCGCCCCGGACCACACCACCGCGCACCCCGACCCCTCCGGCCACCGCACCCTCGCCCACACCGGGCACCCCGCCGGCCCCGGCATGGCCAAGGGAGAGCCCCCGCGACGGCCGAGGGAACCCGGCGGCGGCATCCTCATGGGACGCCCCTTCGGCGTGCCCGTGTACGTGGCACCGAGCTGGTTCCTCGTCGCCGCACTGATCACCTGGGTGTTCGGCGGCCAGCTCGACCGCGTCCTGCCCCAGCTCGGCGCCGCCCGCTACCTCGTCTCCCTCTTCTTCGCCGTCGCCTTCTACGCCTCCGTCCTCGTCCACGAACTCGCCCACACCGTCGCCGCGATCCGCTTCAAACTCCCCGTCCGCCGCATCCAGCTCCAGTTCTTCGGCGGCGTCTCCGAGATCGAGAAGGAAGCCGAGACCCCCGGCCGCGAATTCGTCCTCGCCTTCGTCGGCCCGCTGCTCTCCCTCGTCCTCGCCGGGGTCTTCTACCTCGCGATGAAACCCGTCCAGCCCGGCACCGTCCCCGGCATCCTGCTCGCCGGCCTGATGGTCTCCAACCTCATCGTGGCGATCTTCAACCTCCTCCCCGGCCTCCCCCTGGACGGCGGCCGCATGCTCCGTGCCGTCGTCTGGAAGATCACCGGCAAACCCATGAGCGGCACCGTCGCCGCCGCCTGGGTCGGCCGCGCCCTCGCCGTCGCCGTCCTCATCGGACTGCCCCTGCTCAACTCCTCCGGCGCCCTCGGCGGCGGCAACCAGGACACCGGCGGCATGAACACCGTCACCGACGCCCTGCTCGCCGCCATCCTCGCCGCCATCATCTGGACCGGCGCCGGCAACAGCCTGCGCATGGCCAGGCTGCGCGAACACCTGCCCGAACTACGCGCCCGCACCCTCACCCGGCGAGCCGTCCCCGTCGAGACCGGCACCCCCCTGTCCGAAGCCCTGCGCCGCGCCAACGCCGCCGGCGCCCGCGCCCTGGTCGTCGTCGACGCCGACGGCCACCCCCTCTCCCTGGTCCGCGAATCCGCCATCGTCGGCGTACCCGAACACCGCCGCCCCTGGGTCGCCGTCAGCAGCCTCGCCCAGGACCTCACCGAAGGCATGCGCGTCTCCGCCGAGCTGGCCGGCGAGGAACTCCTCGACGCCCTGCGCGCCGCCCCCGCCACCGAATACCTGGTCGTCGAGGAAACCGGCGAGATCTACGGCGTGCTGTCCGCCGCGGACGTCGAACGCGCCTTCGTCCGCGCCATGGCCAGGCCCGCCTGACCAACCGCACCCCGCCCCCGCCCGCCACACCGGTCAAGCCCCCCCGCGGGGACCCGGTAGGCTGGTCACATGTCCGAACCGACCGGTGCCGCCCGCAGGCGCGGGCCCTTCAAGGTCGGGGACCAGGTTCAGCTGACCGACCCCAAGGGCCGCCACTACACGTTCACGCTCGAAGCCGGAAAGAACTTCCACACCCACAAGGGTTCCTTCCCGCACGACGAACTGATCGGCGCTCCCGAGGGCAGCGTTGTCCGCACCACCGGCAACGTCGCCTACCTCGCGCTGCGCCCCCTGCTCCCCGACTACGTCCTGTCCATGCCCCGCGGGGCAGCCGTCGTCTACCCGAAGGACGCGGGACAGATCCTCGCCTTCGCCGACATCTTCCCCGGCGCCCGCGTCGTGGAGGCGGGCGTCGGCTCCGGCTCGCTGAGCAGCTTCCTGCTGCGCGCCATCGGCGACCAGGGCATGCTGCACTCCTACGAGCGCCGCGAGGACTTCGCCGAGATCGCCCAGCAGAACGTGGAGCGCTACTTCGGCGGCCCCCACCCCGCCTGGCAGCTCACCGTCGGCGACCTCCAGGACAACCTGTCCGACACCGACGTCGACCGCGTCATCCTCGACATGCTCGCCCCCTGGGAATGCCTGGAGGCCGTCTCCAAGGCCCTCGTCCCCGGCGGCATCCTGTGCTGCTACGTGGCCACCACCACCCAGCTCGCCCGGACCGTGGAGTCCATCCGCGAGATCGGCTGCTTCAACGAGCCGACCGCCTGGGAGACCATGATCCGCAACTGGCACATCGAGGGCCTCGCCGTCCGCCCCGACCACCGGATGATCGGCCACACCGGCTTCCTGCTCACCGCCCGCCGCCTCGCCGACGGCGTCGAGCCCCCCATGCGCCGCCGCCGCCCCGCCAAGGGCGCCTACGGCGAGGACTACGCCGGACCCAACGCCGACGGCGGCAACGGCCGCTGACCCGGCCCGCACCGGCACAACACAAGGGCGCCGTCGCCGAGTTCCCACCCCCACCGGGAACTCGGCCACGGCGCCCGTCCGTTGACACGGCACACCCGGCACCCGGCGGCCCGACCCCGCGGACGGCCGCCACCGGGAAACCCGACCCCGCCGTTCCCCCGCACTGTGACGTGTGGCACCATGCTGGCCACACCCCCCGGCACAGCCCTCACAGGAGACACTCCTCGTGCAGCAATCCGCCGTTCCGGAGCTCGCCCACACCCACACCCGCCCCATCCACTGGCTCGCCACGGCCACCGCCCTCGCCGGCGTCGTCGCCCTCTCCTCGCTCGTCCAGCCCGGCTCCGCCACCGCCGCCCAGCCCACCGCCACCGGCAGCACGGCCCCCGCCCCCGTGGCCACCCCACCCGGCACCGCCGGCGTGACCTTCCCGCTGTCCTGCGGAACCGGAACCGGAACCGGAACCGAGAAGACCGTCGTCGCCAGAAAAGCCACCGGCGACCTCGACGGCGACGGCCGCCCCGAAACCGCCGCCGTCGTCCACTGCGACTCCGCCATGGGCACCCCGCCCGACGGCGTCTACGTCCTCACCCGCGCCGCCGACGGCCACACCCCCCGCGTCGTCGCCACCCTCGTCGCCCCCAAGGAACGACTCACCGTCACCGACCTCGCCATCCACGCCGGAACCGTCACCGCCACCCTGCTCGGCTACTCCTCCGACGCCGTACCGAGCTGCTGCCCCGACGTGAAAACCCCGGCCGCATGGCACTGGAACGGCAAAGCCTTCCTGCGCACCACCCCGGCCGGGGTCCACAGCGTCTGACGACGCCACGTCCGAAAAACGCGGGTCACTCCGCGTCCGGACCGTACACCTCCACCCTGTCCAAAACCCTGCGCACATGAATGCACTCACCCGGACACTCCCTGGCCGAGTCCACCACATCGGTGAGCAACGGCAGCGGCACCGGCACCGTCGCCCCCGCCTCCTGGAGCAGCTCGTCGTCCGCGCCCTTCACATAGGCCAGACCGTCGATGTCCAGCTCGAACACCTCCGGGGCGTACTGGGCACAGATCCCGTCGCCGGTACACAGGTCCTGGTCGATCCACACCTCCAGCGCCTCACCGGCCGGGGCCTCCTGCTGCACGGTCACCTCTCCTGACATCGGTTCGCCGGACACCCCGGCAGACACCCAGCCCACCAGGACCACCCGGCGGGCAGTCGAACACGCCCGACCCTACCCCCGCCCCCCGAACCCGCCACCTCCGACCGCCCACGGGTTTCCACCCCCACCCCGTCGGGTACGAGCGCTCGACCAGGGACAGGACGCCCCACACCCGGGGCGAACACTTCCAGCCAAGCCCGCGGTGACACCGCCAGGCCACACCGTCGCTCTGCGTGAGGACCGCCCGAGCGCCCTGCGGCCTGCCCGCACACGGGCCCGACCCGGCCGGAGCCGACAACTCCGGCCACTCGCGAAGGGTTTCGACCACGCCAACCATGGAACAAGCTGCTTCCCCATCACGTTGAGTGGGTATCCCCTCCGTGCGAGGGAGTGTGCGCCGGGTGACCGACGACACACCTTGACAGTCTTTGTGATCTAGGGGTTTCAATCGACACCCACCCAGGTAGGGTCTGGAAGCGTCCAGCTCCCCTTGGAGGAGGTGAGGACCGTGGCAGCCCACGACGACGACATGAACCGCGGCATCCGCCCGGGACGCGGGTCCGAAGACCCGTCCGGGCAGATCGCCTACCTTGAGCAGGAGATCGCCGTCCTGCGACGCAAGCTCGCCGACTCTCCGCGACACACGAGGATTCTCGAAGAGCGGATCGTCGAGCTGCAGACCAACCTGGCCGGCGTGTCCGCCCAGAACGAACGGCTGGCCAACACCCTGCGCGAGGCCCGCGACCAGATCGTGGCCCTCAAGGAGGAAGTCGACCGGCTCGCCCAGCCGCCGGCCGGCTTCGGAGTCTTCCTGCAAGCCAACGAGGACGGCACCGCCGACATCTTCACCGGCGGCCGCAAACTCCGCGTCAACGTCAGCCCCAGCGTCGAGCTCGACGAACTGCGCCGCGGCCAGGAAGTCATGCTCAACGAAGCGCTCAACGTGGTCGACGCCATGGAATTCGAGCGCGTCGGCGACATCGTCACCCTCAAGGAACTCCTGGAGGACGGCGAACGCGCCCTCGTCCTCGGACACACCGACGAAGAACGAGTGGTCCGGCTCGCCGAACCCCTCCTCGACGTCACCATCCGACCAGGCGACGCACTCCTGCTCGAACCCCGCTCCGGATACGTCTACGAAGTCGTCCCCAAGAGCGAGGTCGAGGAACTCGTCCTCGAAGAAGTCCCCGACATCGGCTACGAAGCCATCGGCGGCCTCGGCAACCAGATCGAAGCGATCCGCGACGCCGTCGAACTGCCGTACCTCTACCCCGACCTCTTCAAGGAGCACGAGCTGCGCCCGCCCAAGGGCGTCCTGCTCTACGGCCCCCCCGGCTGCGGCAAGACCCTCATCGCCAAGGCCGTCGCCAACAGCCTGGCCAAGAAGGTCGCCGAAGTCACCGGCCAAGCCGCCGGCAAGAGCTTCTTCCTCAACATCAAGGGCCCCGAGCTCCTCAACAAGTACGTCGGCGAAACCGAACGCCAGATCCGCCTCGTCTTCCAGCGAGCCCGCGAGAAGGCCAGCGACGGCACCCCCGTCATCGTCTTCTTCGACGAGATGGAATCGCTCTTCCGCACCCGCGGCTCCGGCGTCAGCTCCGACGTCGAGAACACCATCGTCCCCCAGCTGCTCGCCGAGATCGACGGAGTCGAAGGCCTGCAGAACGTGGTCGTCATCGGCGCCTCCAACCGCGAGGACATGATCGACCCCGCCATCCTGCGCCCCGGCCGCCTCGACGTGAAGATCAAGATCGAGCGCCCCGACGCCGAAGCCGCCAAGGACATCTTCGGCAAGTACCTCACCGAACGCCTTCCGCTCCACACCGACGACCTCGACGAACACAGCGGCGACAAGAACGCCACGGTCCAGGCCATGATCCAGACCGCCGTCGAGCAGATGTACGCGGAATCCGAGGAAAACCGCTTCCTGGAAGTCACCTACGCCAACGGCGACAAGGAAGTCCTCTACTTCAAGGACTTCAACTCCGGCGCCATGATCGAGAACATCGTGGGCCGCGCCAAGAAAATGGCGATCAAGGACTTCCTCGAAAAGAACCAGAAGGGCCTCCGCGTCTCCCACCTCCTCCAGGCCTGCGTGGACGAGTTCAAGGAGAACGAGGACCTGCCCAACACCACCAACCCCGACGACTGGGCCCGCATCTCCGGAAAGAAGGGCGAACGGATCGTCTACATCCGCACCCTCATCACCGGAAAGCAGGGCGCGGACACCGGACGCTCCATCGACACGGTGGCGAACACCGGTCAGTACCTGTAAAAGCGGGGCGGCTGCGGGTGCCCACGGCGGGTACCCGCAGCCGACTGCTTTTCTGGCCACGACCGGAGCAGGCAATGACGCAAATGATCTCCCCACCAGCGCAAAGGCGTTCTAGGCTCTTTCCTACCGCCGAGTCGCGCAGTGCGGGCACGGGCACCGCACACGCACCGGAGCGCCAGCGGTACGTGAGCGGCGCCCATCACCGAGGGCGCCGCCGGGCAAGGAGGGCCGCATGACCGTACGGCGAGTAATGGGCATCGAGACGGAGTACGGGATCTCCGTCCCCGGCCACCCCAACGCGAACGCCATGCTCACCTCGTCCCAGATCGTCAACGCCTACGCGGCGGCGATGCACCGGGCCCGCCGGGCCCGCTGGGACTTCGAGGAGGAGAACCCGCTACGCGACGCGCGAGGCTTCGACCTCGCCCGGGAGGCCGCCGACGCCAGCCAGCTCACCGACGAGGACATCGGCCTCGCCAACGTGATCCTCACCAACGGCGCCCGGCTCTACGTCGACCACGCCCACCCCGAATACAGCGCCCCCGAGGTCACCAACCCCCGCGACGCCGTCCTGTGGGACAAGGCCGGCGAACGCATCATGGCCGAGGCCGCCGAACGGGCCGCACAGCTCCCCGGCGCCCAGCCCATCCACCTCTACAAGAACAACACCGACAACAAGGGCGCCTCCTACGGCACCCACGAGAACTACCTCATGCGGCGCGAGACCCCGTTCTCCGACATCGTGCGCCACCTGACGCCGTTCTTCGTCTCCCGCCAGGTCTTCGCCGGCGCCGGCCGCGTCGGCATCGGCCAGGACGGCCACGAACACGGCTTCCAGCTCAGCCAGCGCGCCGACTACTTCGAGGTCGAGGTCGGACTCGAGACCACCCTCAAGCGCCCCATCATCAACACCCGCGACGAACCCCACGCGGACGCCGAGAAGTACCGCCGACTCCACGTGATCATCGGCGACGCCAACCTCTCGGAGATCTCCACCTACCTCAAACTCGGCACCACCTCCCTGGTCCTCGCCATGATCGAGGACGGCTTCATCGCCGTCGACCTCGCCGTCGACCAGCCCGTCCGCACCCTGCACCAGGTCTCCCACGACCCGTCCCTCAAGCGCCTGGTCACCCTCCGCAGCGGCCGCACCCTCACCGCCGTCCAGCTCCAGATGGAGTACTACGAGCTGGCCCGCAAATACGTCGAGGAACGCCACGGAGCCGACGCCGACGAGCAGACCAAGGACATCCTCAGCCGCTGGGAGGACACCCTCACCCGGCTGGAGAACGACCCCATGAGCCTCGCCGGCGAACTCGACTGGGTCGCCAAGCGCGAGCTGATGGAGGGCTACCGCCGCCGCGACGGCCTCGACTGGGACGCCGCCCGGCTGCACCTGGTCGACCTCCAGTACGCCGACGTACGCCCCGAGAAGGGCCTCTACAACCGCCTGGTGGCCCGCGGCCGGATGAAGCGCCTGCTGGACGAGTCCGAGGTCGACAGGGCCCGTACGAAGCCGCCCGAGGACACCCGGGCCTACTTCCGCGGCCGCTGCCTGGAGCAATACGCGGACGACGTCGCCGCGGCCAGCTGGGACTCGGTCATCTTCGACCTCCCCGGCCGCGACTCCCTCCAGCGCGTTCCAACCCTGGAACCGCTACGCGGAACGCGAAATCACGTCAAGGAGCTACTGGACCGCTGCCGTACCGCGGAAGACCTGGTCAGGGTCCTCTCGGGCGGATGAGCGGGGCCAGGGGGGTACTCGGTGCGGCCCCGGGCGGCGGGTGGAAATCCCGCCGCCCGGGAATCATCGAAGTGGCCCCCGCACGTTGGAGAAACTGCGGGGCCGATGTCGGACCCGGCTTGTAGGGTCTGATCATCACCGATCGGCAGGCTAACTGAGCGGGGTGAGGGTTATGGCAACCAAGGACACCGGCGGCGGCCAGCAGAAGGCCACACGTTCCACCGAGGAAGTCGAGGAACAGGCGCAGGACGCCCAGGCATCGGAAGAACTCAAGGAACGCCAGGAGAAGCTGAGCGACGACGTGGACTCCGTCCTGGACGAAATCGACGACGTACTCGAGGAGAACGCAGAGGACTTCGTGAGGTCCTTCGTGCAAAAGGGTGGAGAATAGAGGCGAATTGGTCGCCTTGCCTTCGAAATGAAGGTCACGGGGGGATCGGGTGGCTGAGGAACCGAACGCCAAGGAATGCGGGAAGTGCGGGCGGGATCTGCCTCTCGCGGCATTCGCGAGGGACAGGAACCGGCGGGACGGCCTCCAGGTGTACTGCCGGGAGTGCGTGGCGGCATACAGCGCCGCGCACTACCGGCGCCGCAGGGAGGCCATGGGAAAGACCGTCCGCGAGAAGGTTTCCGTCGAGCCAGGGCACAAGCGCTGCCCGCAGTGCGGCGAGGTGAAGCCCCACGCGGAGTGGGAGCGCAACAAGTCCTCGTCCGACGGCTGGGCCAGCTACTGCCGTACCTGTCGTGCGGGGCGCAACAGAGCCTCCTACTTCAAGCGCAGGTACGGCCTCACCGAAACCGAGCGTGACCTGCTCGTCGCCTCCCAGGGGGGTGTCTGCTGTATCTGTCTGGCGGCGCCGCCCGCGCATGTGGATCACAGTCATGAGACGGGTAGGGTCCGTGGCGTACTGTGCTTCAGCTGCAACGCGGCGCTGGGGCAGTTCAAGGATCAGCCCGAGGTCATAAGGCGGGCTGCTGCATACGTGGAAGGAAACGCGTGGAAGCCAACACTCGTAGCACCGGGCGTCTACCAGCTGCCTTCCTGACGCCAGGATCTTCCTCTTTCATGGACTTCGTCGCCGAGCACCAGCCGGAGCTGCTGCCGGGCAACCGGCAGTTGCCGCCGACCCAGGGGGTGATCGAGGCCCCGCACGGCACCACCATCGTGGCGGTGACGTTCCCCGGGGGCGTGGTGCTCGCCGGTGACCGCCGGGCGACGATGGGCAATGTGATCGCCCAGCGGGACATCGAGAAGGTGTTCCCGGCGGACGAGTACTCCGCGGTGGGTGTCGCCGGTACCGCCGGTCTCGCCGTGGAGATGGTCAAGCTCTTCCAGCTGGAGCTGGAGCACTTCGAGAAGGTCGAGGGCGCCCAGCTGTCCCTGGAGGGCAAGGCGAACCGGTTGTCGACCATGATCCGTTCCAACCTGGGCATGGCCATGCAGGGCCTGGCCGTGGTGCCGCTCTTCGCGGGGTACGACGTGGACCGGGGGAAGGGCCGCATCTTCTCCTACGACGTCACGGGCGGCCGCTCGGAGGAGCACAACTTCGCGGCGACGGGTTCGGGCTCGGTCTTCGCCCGGGGTGC
The DNA here is from genome assembly GCF_900104815.1 of Streptomyces misionensis. NCBI lineage: Bacteria > Bacillati > Actinomycetota > Actinomycetes > Kitasatosporales > Streptomycetaceae > Streptomyces > Streptomyces misionensis. Next base: position 1,896,592 of record NZ_FNTD01000004.1, on the reverse strand, counting down.
GATGAAGAAGCTGTTCCGTGACGACCTGGCCGAGGAGCAGGCCACGACGCTGGTGGTCCAGGCCCTCTACGACGCGGCCGACGACGACTCGGCGACCGGTGGTCCCGATGTCGCCCGCCGGATCTACCCGATCATCACCGTGATCACCGAGGACGGTTTCCGCCGGCTCAGTGAGGACGAGGCCTCGGAGCTGTCGCGTGCGGTGCTCCAGCGGCGCCTGGAGGAGCCGGACGGTCCCAGGGCGGCCCTGCTGTAGGCGCGGGTCCGGTTGTTTTCGAAGGTGATCACAGTGACGCTGACAGAAAGGGACGGATAACCGGTGTCGACGCCGTTCTATGTCTCACCCCAGCAGGCGATGGCGGACCGGGCGGAGTACGCCCGCAAGGGCATCGCGCGTGGCCGCAGTCTGGTGGTCATGCAGTATGCCGACGGCATTGTGTTCGTCGGCGAGAACCCGTCCCGTGCGCTGCACAAGTTCAGCGAGATCTACGACCGGATCGGCTTCGCCGCGGCCGGTAAGTACAACGAGTACGAGAATCTGCGCATCGGTGGTGTCCGGTACGCCGATCTGCGTGGCTACACCTATGACCGGGACGATGTCACGGCGCGGGGTCTGGCGAACGTGTACGCGCAGACGCTGGGCACCATCTTCTCGTCGGCGGCGGAGAAGCCGTACGAGGTGGAGCTGGTGGTGGCCGAGGTGGGGGAGACCCCCGAGGGTGACCAGATCTACCGGTTGCCGCATGACGGGTCGATCGTGGACGAGCACGGTTCGGTCGCGGTGGGTGGTAACGCGGAGCAGATCAGTGGCTTCCTGGACCAGCGGCACCGGGACGGGATGAGCCTGGCGGAGGCGCTGAAGCTGGCGGTGCAGGCGCTGTCCCGGGACACCAACGGCAGTGAGCGGGAGATTCCCGCGGAGCGGCTGGAGGTGGCGGTGCTGGATCGTACGCGTCCGCAGAAGCGGAAGTTCAAGCGGATCGTGGGCGGTCAGCTGGTGCGTCTGCTGGAGGCGGGTGGTGCCGCCGCGGGTGCGGAGGGTGCCGAGGAGTCGGAGGCGGAGTAGTCCGTCGTTCGTCTGGTTTCGCGGGTGCGTGCCCCGGCCGTGGTTGCGGTCGGGGCACGCGGCTGTTTCAGGCGCTCCGTGGGGGCGCCGTGGAGCCTCGTACGGCGAGGTGGACGGGGATGTCGGCGGCGTCGGGTCGGCGGCCGTCCAGGACGGCCAGGAGGGCGTGCATGCCTTGTTCGCCGAAGCGTTCGGCGTCGAGGCGGACGGTGGTGAGTTCGGGGTCGAGGGCGGTGGCGAGGGCGAGGTCGTCGATGCCGGTGACGGAGATGTCGTCGGGGATGCGCAGGCCGAGGCGGCGGGCGGCCTTGTAGGCGCCGGCGGCGAGTTTGTCGTCGTCGCAGACGATCGCGGTGGGCCGGGGGCCGGGGGTGGTGAGGGCGGTCTCGGTGGCGGCTCGTGCGCCTTCGATGGAGATGGGGGCCCGGGCCGTGCGCAGTTCGGTGTCCGGTGTGGCGGCGAGGCGGGTGGTGAGTTCGCGGGCGCGGACGTCGAAGGTCCAGGAGGGTACGTCGGCGGCGAGGTGCAGGATGCGGCGGTGGCCGAGGGTCAGCAGGTGGTCGGTGAGCTGGCGGACACCGTCGGCGATGTCGAGGTTGACGGTGGCGGCGCCGAGGCTGCCTTCGGGGTCGCTGTCGAGCATGACGAGGGGGAGGCGGTCGCCGCGGATGGCGGTGAGGGCGTCGGCGGCCATGGAGGAGGCGAGGACGCCGTCGAGGGCTGCCTGGGCGGAGGCGAAGGGGTCGCGGGCGGGGCCGATGCCTTCGGGGGAGGGGTAGAGGACGACGCCGAAGCCGTGCTGGGCGGCGACGCGGGCGGCGCCGGTGTAGACGCCGGCGAAGAACTCGGTGGTGAGGGCGGGGACGACGAGCAGGACGGTGCGGGTGCGGCCGAGCCGGAGGTTGCGGGCGGCGAGGTTGGGCCGGTAGTCGAGTTCGCGGGCGGCCTGGCGGACGCGTTCGGCGGTGGCGGCGGAGACGCGGCCGCGCCATTTGTCGCCGAGGACGAGGGAGACGGCGGCCTGGGAGACGCCCGCGGCCTGGGCCACGTCGCGGCTGGTCGGGCGCGTGCTGCTGCGTGCCACTGGGGGCCTGCTCCTTCACCTGGACGCGTGAACTGCGCACATGGTACGTATGTGAGGGGAAGTTATACGTAACACTTGAGGGCGTCGAGGCGCCTGGGGCGAGCCACGGGAGGCGCCGCGACAATGGCCACGGGTTATCTGGAGATACTCCGGGCGCGGCACGCGCTGCGGCTGCTCACCGGGACGCTGGTGGGGCGACTGCCCAATGCGACGGCGGCGATCGCGCTGGTGCTGTTCGTGCGCGCCGCAGGGGGCACGTACAGCCTGGCGGGCGCTCTGGCGGCCGTCTACGGCGTCGCCAACGCGGTGGGGCAGCCGGTGCTGGGGCGGCTGGTGGATCTGTACGGGCAGCCGCGGGTGCAGTTGCCGGCGGCGGTGCTGGCGGCGGTGGCGATGACGGTGTTCGCGTTCTCGGGTACCGATCCGCTGCCGTTGGCGTATGTGGCGGTGGGGGTGTCCGGGCTGTGCGCGCCGCCGCTGGAGGGCGGGCTGCGGGCGCTCTGGCCGTCGGTGCTGCGCCGGGAGGAGCAGGTGCACACGGCGTACGCGATGGACGCGGTGGCCCAGGAGGTGATGTTCACGCTGGGCCCGTTGCTGGTGACGGTGTGCGCGGCGGTGTGGGACGCGCGGGCGGCGTTGCTGGTGCTGAATGTGCTGGGGGTGCTGGGGGCGCTGTCGGTGGTGGTGTCGCCGCCGTCGCGGGCGTGGCGGTCGGCGCCGCGGGAGGCGCACTGGCTGGGGGCGTTGCGTTCGCCGGGTCTGCTGGCGTTGCTGGGCGCGTTCCTGTTCGTGGGGATCGCGCTGGGTTCCATCACGGTGGCGGCGGTGTCGTACGCGGACGGTCATGGCGGGGACGCGGTGTACGGCTGGTTGATGGCGGGGCTGGGGCTCGGTGCGCTGGTGGGTGGTTCGGTGTACGGGGCGCGGCAGTGGTCGGGGGTGCCGGAGCGGCGACTGCGGGTGCTGGTGGCGCTTCTGGCGGTGTGTTATGTGCCGTTGATGCTGGTGCCGGGTGCGGTGGCGATGGTGTTGCTGTCGGTGGTGTCGGGGGTGTTCCTGGCGCCGTGTATCGCGTGTGCGTTCATCCTGGTGGACCGGCATGCGCCGCGGGGGACGGTGACGGAGGCGTTCTCGTGGCTGGTGACGACGTTCACGGTGGGCGCGTCGGTGGGGACGGGTCTGACGGGGCCGGTGGTCCAGGCGGGTGGCACGGTGTGGGGTTTCGCGGTGCCGGGGGTCGCGGGGGCGGTGTCGTTGCTGGTGTTGCTGGGCACGGGGCGGGTGCTGGCAGCTCCGGTGCGGGGGGCGGTGGTTGCGGCTTCATCGGAAAATGATCCAAATCGTGCTGTCGAACCCCGTTTCAGCTCAACGGATCGGGCGTAATGTTCCCTCATGGACCGCCGCATTTTCGGGCTGGAGAACGAGTACGGCGTCACGTGCACGTTCAGGGGACAGCGCCGCCTGTCGCCTGACGAGGTGGCGCGGTACCTCTTCCGCCGTGTCGTGTCATGGGGCCGCAGCAGCAATGTCTTTCTGCGAAACGGCGCCCGGCTCTATCTCGACGTGGGGTCACATCCGGAATACGCGACACCCGAGTGTGACAATGTGATCGAACTGGTCACCCACGACAAGGCCGGGGAGCGCATTCTCGAGGGACTCCTGGTGGACGCGGAGCGACGCCTGCACGAGGAGGGAATCGCGGGCGACGTCTACCTCTTCAAGAACAACACCGATTCGGCGGGCAACTCCTACGGCTGCCACGAGAACTATCTGGTGGCGCGGCACGGGGAGTTCTCCCGGCTCGCGGACATTCTGATCCCGTTCCTGGTCACGCGGCAGTTGCTGTGCGGCGCGGGGAAGGTGCTGCAGACGCCGCGGGGTGCCGTCTACTGCGTGAGTCAGCGTGCCGAGCACATCTGGGAGGGTGTGTCGTCGGCGACGACCCGTTCCCGGCCGATCATCAACACGCGGGACGAGCCGCACGCGGACGCGGAGCGTTACCGCAGGCTGCATGTCATCGTGGGCGACTCGAACATGTCGGAGACCACGATGCTGCTGAAGGTCGGCGCCACCGATCTGGTGCTGCGGATGATCGAGGCGGGCACGGTGATGCGGGATCTGACGCTGGAGAACCCGATCCGGGCGATCCGGGAGGTCAGTCACGACATCACCGGGCGGCGCAAGGTGCGGCTGGCCAGTGGCCGGGAGGCGTCGGCGCTGGAGGTGCAGCGCGAGTACTTCGACAAGGCCGTGGACTTCTGCGACCGCCGTGGCATCCGTACCGGGACGGTCGCGCGGGTGCTGGAGCTGTGGGGCCGAGCGCTGGAGGCGATCGAGACGGAGGAACTGGACCGGATCGCCACCGAGATCGACTGGGTGATGAAGTACAAGCTCATCGAGCGGTACCGGGCCAAGCACAACATGACGATGTCGCATCCGCGGGTCGCGCAGATAGACCTGGCGTACCACGACATCCACCGCCGGCGTGGGCTGTACTACCTGCTGGAGAAGAAGGGGCAGGCGGCGCGGGTCTGCAATGACGTGCGGATCTTCGAGGGCAAGTCGGTTCCGCCGCAGACGACTCGGGCGCGGCTGCGCGGTGACTTCATCCGGCGGGCGCAGGAGCAGCGCCGGGACTTCACGGTGGACTGGGTGCATCTGAAGCTCAATGACCAGGCGCAGCGCACGGTGTTGTGCAAGGACCCGTTCCGTTCGGTGGACGACCGGGTGGAGAAGCTGATCGCCGGAATGTAGGCGGACATCGGGTGAGGTGGTGTGTCCGGTGGTGTGTGCCGGAACGCCACACGGGCGCCGTACCTTTCGGGTGCGGCGCCCTTCTCGGTCGTAGAGTTGCGCGCACGTCATCCGCAAGTCCGACCGATTACGAGGCTCTTCCGTGCGCCGACGTTCACTTCTTTTCGCCGCCGTTCCCGCAGGTCTGGTCACGCTCGCCGGGTGCGGCGGCTCGTCCGGTCACAGTGACGCGGGGGTGTCGCCGTCGCCGTCGGCGCCGAGCGCGCCTCCGCCGCCGAAGATCGTGGACGGGCCGCTGCCGCCGATCACGGCGGGCAAGCGGTTCGGTGAGAAGCCGACCGTGGCGAAGGGGACGGGCGATCCGTCGAAGAACCTCGCGGTGCGGACGGTGATTCCGGGCCGTGGTCGCGCGGTCGCGGAGAACGACTTCATCCAGGCGAACTATCTGGGGCAGATCTGGGACACCGGCAAGGTGTTCGACAATTCGTACGACCGGCATGCCCCGCTGGTGATGCAGCTGGCGCAGGGGAGTCTGATCGACGGCTGGCGGTACGGGCTGACCGGGAGGAGGACGGGTAGCCGGGTGCAGATCGCGGTGCCGCCGACCTGGGGTTACGGCAAGTCGGGTGATCCGCAGGCGGGGATCAAGGGTACCGACACGCTGGTCTTCGTGGTCGATCTGATCGATTCGTTCAACTCGAAGAGTTCGGCGCGCGGCAGGGCCGTGCCGCAGAACGATCACGCGCTGCCGAGGGTGGGCACCAACACCGACGGGGCGGTGCCCACGGTCGTGGTGCCGCACACCGCCGCGCCGGACAAGCTGGTGTCGGCCTATGTGCTGGAGGGCGACGGCCCGGCGCTGAAGGCGGACCAGACGGTGCTGTGCCAGTTCCAGGGGCTGGTGTGGAACGGCGGCAAGACGTTCCAGCGGACCTATGGTTCGGGCCGGCTGAGCCAGTTCTCGCTGTCGCAGATGCAGCAGACGGTGAAGGGGCTGGCGCAGGGGCTGACCGGGAAGAAGGTGGGCAGCCGGGTGCTCGTCGTGGTGCCGCCGCAGCTGGGCTACGGGGACAACCCGCCGAGCGGGGGCCCGATCGGCAAGGGCGCGACGCTGGTGTTCACGGTGGACATCCTGGCCGCCATGTAGCGGGGGTGTCCGTGGCGGGCGGTGGTCCCGTGGGGATGAAAGACTGGCGGGGTTTCGTGTCGTACCTACGCAGGAGCTTTTGACGTGAACATCGAGAAGCCCGAGATCGACTTCCCCGAGGGCCAGGCCCCGGCGGACCTTGAGATCAAGGACATCTGGGAGGGCGACGGAGAGGTCGCGCAGGCGGGCCAGACCGTCACCGTGCACTACGTCGGTGTCGCCTTCAGCACCGGCGAGGAGTTCGACGCCAGCTGGAACCGCGGCACCCCGTTCCGCTTCCCGCTGGGCGGCGGCCGGGTCATCGCGGGCTGGGACCGGGGCGTGCAGGGCATGAAGGTCGGCGGCCGTCGCCAGCTGACCATTCCGGCCCACCTCGCCTACGGCGACCAGAGCCCGACCCCGGCGATCAAGCCGGGCGAGACGCTGATCTTCGTGGTGGACCTGCTCGCCGTCTGAGCCACCCCGAGCCATCGGCCGCATCCGACCGGATCCGACCGTCTGGGGCCCATGCCTGTCCGGGCATGGGCCCTCGGCTTTTGCCACCGCGCCCGGGAGCGGTACGGTCAACGACCGGAAGCACAACAGGGAAGGCGAAGGGCGTCGATGGCCATTGCCAAGGCCGAGCGGCTGATGAACCTCGCGCTGTGTCTGCTCGGCGCACGGCGTCCGCTCAGCAAGCGTGAGCTGCGCGATTCCATCGAGGCATACGTCGAGGCCGCGCGCCCGGACCGGGCCGGGGTGGGCAGCGACGACTCCTTCAACCGGATGTTCGAGCGTGACAAGGACGATCTGCGCGAGCTGGGCCTGGTGATCGAGACCGTCGAGAACATCGAGGGCGAGGTCGGCTATCTCGCCCGCCGGGACAGCAACCGGCTGCCGCCCATCACCCTGGACGCCGAGGAGGCCGCCGCCCTGGGCCTGGCCGCCAAGGTGTGGCAGCAGGCCCGGCTCGCCGGTGCCGCCAGCGGCGCCCTGCAGAAGCTGCGTGCCGCCGGGCTGCCCGAGGAGGTCGACCCGTACGAGGCGCACGGCGCGCTGGAGCCGCGCATCCCGGTGCACGAGGCCGCGTTCGAGCCGCTGATGCTGGCCTGCCGCGACCGCCGGCCGGTGGTGTTCGACTACCGCAAGGCCACCGCCGCCCGCCCCGAGCCCCGGCATGTCGAGCCGTGGGCGCTGGAGTGCTGGCGCGGCCACTGGTACCTGGCCGGTTTCGACCGCGACCGGGGCGCCGAGCGGGTCTTCAGGCTGTCCCGGATCACCGGCAAGGTGCGCTCGCGCGGTACGGGCTTCACCGCGCCCGTGCCCGACGTGGTCACCGTGCGCGAGACGGTGGCGGGCTGGGCCGGCGAGACCGCCGACCGCTCGGCGCTGATCCGGCTGCGCTCCGGCGCCGGCTACCCGCTGCGGGCGAAGGCCGTCAAGGTGCGGGAGCTGGGCGACGGCTGGGACGAGCTGGAGATCCCCTACGGGCACGGCCTGGACGCCTGGCTGGTGGAGTTCGGCCCGGACGTGGTGGTCGTGGAGCCCGCCGAGCTGCGGGCCGATGTGGTGGACCGGCTGCGTGCCGTGGCCAAGGGCTGAGGGGGAGCAGGACTGTGGCAGGCAAACCGGCCAGGGCCGTGAACGCCATCGACCAGACCCGGCGGATGCTCTCCTTGGTGACGTATCTGCGGGAGCGCCCCGGTGCCCGGATCGCCGATGTGGCCCGGGCCTTCGGGATCACGGAGGACGAGCTGGTCGCCGACCTGGATCTGCTGCCCATGTGCGGCACCAGTTTCCGCGGCGGCGACCTCCTGGACATCGACACCGACGGCGAGCGCATCTGGTGGCACAACCCGGCCGCGCTCGGCGAGGACGCCGCCGAGCCGCTGCGGCTGGCCGCCGACGAGGCCACCGCCCTGCTGGTGGCGGCCCGCGCGGTCGCCACGCTGCCCGGGCTGCGGGAGGGCGACCGGCAGGCCCTGCTGCGCGCCACCGCCAAGGTGGAGACGGCGGCGGGCGAGGCCGCGGGCGCCAGCTCCCGGCTGTCGGTGACCTTCGAGTCCGAGGGCGGTGTCTTCGCGGACGTCGACCGGGCCATCTCCGAGCGCCGCCGGCTGTGGATCCGCTACTACTCGCCGGCCCGTGACGAGGTCACCGAGCGCGAGATCGACCCGATCCGGCTGGTCAGCGTCGGCCACACGTATGTGGAGGCCTGGTGCCGCCGCTCGGAGGCCCGGCGCACCTTCCGCCTCGACCGGGTCGCCGAGATCCGCGTCCTGGACGAGCCCGCCGCCCCGCCCGAGGTGGAGCTGCGGGACCTGTCCGAGGGGCTGGTCCAGCCGGCCGCCGAGGACCCCGAGGTGGTGGTCGAGGTCGGCCCGGGCGGCCGCTGGGTCGCCGAGTACTACCCGCACGACAGCGCCGAGGAGCTGCCCGACGGCGGGCTGCGGATCACGCTGCGCACCCCCGACCCGGCCTCCCTGCGCCGGCTCGCGCTGCGGCTGGGCGGCGACGGCCGGATCGTTTCCCCGCCCGAGCTGGCCGAGAGCGCCCGCCGCGCGGCCCGCGAGGCGCTGGCGGCGTACGACGGCACGCCGGACGCGACGGGGAACGCCGTCGAGGGGCGGCGGTGAGGCGCCGGGCGACGGGCCCCGCCCGCCCGTTACGCCGGGAACGGCGCGGGCCCCGGGGCGGCCGGGCGACCGTGCGGCGGGCGCGGTGAGCGGGGGCGGAGTGACCGGCGGCGGAGTGACCGGCGGACCGGTCGGCGGCACGACCGGGACGACGACCGGCGGAGAAGGAGTGGTGGCTGTGAGCGAGTCTGCGGTGTCCGGTGCGAGCGAGATGTCGGTGGCCACCGCCTTCGCGGGGATGCGGAGAGTGAGCCCCGTCGTGTTCCGGGCGGGCTGCCCGGACTGCCGGGGCCGGTTCGAGCTGGCCGCGAGCGCGCTGCGCCTCGCCATCGGGGCGAGCCACCGCACCACGTTCTACTCCTTCACCTGCCCCGAGTGCGGCGCCGCGGTCCGCAAGCCGGCCGGCGAGCGCATCGTCGAACTGCTCACCGGCGGCGGAGTGCGGACCCTGCGGCTCCACTCCACGGTGTAGCCGGCTGCGCTCCGGGTCGCCGGACGGTCTAGGCTCGACCCCATGTTCTGGCCGATGTTCGCGGTAGCCCTGGGATTCCTGGGCCTCGCCGTCCTGGGAGTGCTCGCCGTCCGGGTGTTCGTGGAGGCGCGGCGCCTCGGGCAACAGGTCACGGACTCCGCGCGGCGGATCAACCGGGCCGCCGAGGATCTGGAACGGTCGGCGATGAGCGCGGCCCGGGCCGCGGACGCCCTGTGATGTCTTCTTGTGATGCGCTTTGGGTCACTTCGCCCTGTCACCTAGCCGCTTCGGCCAGGTACGCTGCTGGTCGCGGCCCGGAGATCGAGGCGCGGTCCGCAGAGTGGGAGTACGCACGGGGAGTGTCCCACGTTCACCCCCGGGCGATACGATCGCTGCCGGCACGATGGTCGGACAACTGTCCGATCAGTCGGACAAGCCCCATCGCCCCGCCTCAGTGAGAAGGTGAAGACTTATGTTCCGCAACGCACTTGAGCCGTGGCACCTGGTGCTCCTGGTTCTGGTCATCGTCCTCGTGTTCGGTTCCAAGAAGCTTCCGGACATGGCCCGCTCCCTCGGCAAGTCCGCGCGCATCCTGAAGAGCGAGGCCAAGGCGATGAAGGACGACGGCGGCAACAAGCAGTCGGCCTCCACCGCCCAGTCGTCCGCCGAGGAGCCGGCCCCCGCGCAGCGCACCATCCAGGCCGCGCCCGGCGACGTGACCAGCTCCCGTCCGGTCAACGAGCCGACCGACTCCGCCCAGCGCTGACGCGAGGACCGGGGCCCCGGTCCGCTGCACGAGATGAGGATGTGGGTTGCCCAAGTCCGCCCGCAAGAAGGAGAGGGATCCCGAGGGGCGCATGCCACTCGCGGATCACTTGCGTGAGCTGCGCAACCGGCTCACGAAGGCCGTCCTGGCGATCGTCGTCGTCACGATCGTGTCCGCCTTCTTCTACAAGGACATCATCGACTTGATCACCGCGCCGTTGCTGCGCTCGGTGGGTTGTCACCAGTCCTTCGGCGAGCTGGCGAAGGCGAACGACAACACCCACTGCGCGCACATCACGATCGGTGATCTGCTGGGGCCGTTCACGCTGGCACTGAAGGCCTCGCTGACCGCGGGTGTCGTGCTGGCGTCCCCGGTCTGGCTCTACCAGCTGTGGGCGTTCGTCGCACCGGGCCTGCACCGGCACGAGAAGAAGTACGCGTACGCGTTCGTCGGGTTCGGCGTGCCGCTGTTCCTCGGCGGCGGCTTCCTCGCCTACCACGTGCTGCCCATCACGGCGCGGGTGATGATCGACCTCACCCCCAGCGGGGTGGAGAACCTGCTGTCCCTGGACAAGCTGCTCGACCTGGTCACCCGCATGGTGGTGGTCTTCGGCCTCGCCTTCGAGATGCCGTTGCTGCTGGTCATGCTGAACCTGACGGGCATCCTGACCGGGCGGCGGATGCTCGGCTGGTGGCGCGGCATGGTCGTCGGCATCGCCGCCTTCGCGGCGGTGGCCACGCCCGGCGCCGACCCGATGTCGATGCTGGCGCTGGCGGCGCCGATCTGGGCCCTGTTCTTCATCGCGGTGGCCTTCTCGCTGATCAACGACCGGCGCCGGGCCCGCCGCGCGGACGACGGACTGTCGGACGACGAGGCCTCGGTGCTGGACCTGACGCCCGAGGAGATCGGCGAGGTGGAGTCCGTGAGCGCGAGCGGCGCTCCCGAGCCGCCGGGCTCCGACCGGGTCAACGGCTACGACGACGCGACCTGACCCACACACGCGGACGAGACGCACTGCCCCCGTCCCGGGAGACCCTCCCGGCACGGGGGCAGTCGTCCGTCCGGGCCCGGTGTCCGGCCGGTGTCCGGTCCGATGCCGATCGGCTGTGCTGATCAGCGCACGTTCCGGATAATGATCGTCCTGTTGTCGGTGGGGCCCGGTACGCTCGAAAGCACGATGACAGAGGACCTCTCACCGGCCGAGCGGTACGCGGCAGCCCGCAGGCGGGCAGCCGAGCAGGCCACCGCGCTCGCGTCCTTCCGCGAGATGTACGACTTCGGCCTCGACCCCTTCCAGATCGAGGCCTGCCAGGCACTCGAAGCCGGCAAGGGCGTACTGGTGGCCGCCCCCACCGGCTCGGGCAAGACGATCGTGGGCGAGTTCGCCGTCCACCTTGCCCTGCTCCAGGGCAAGAAGTGCTTCTACACGACGCCCATCAAGGCGCTGTCGAACCAGAAGTACGCCGATCTGAGCCGCCGCTACGGCGCCGACAAGGTGGGCCTGCTCACCGGCGACAACAGCGTCAACTCCGACGCCCCGGTGGTCGTGATGACCACCGAGGTGCTCAGGAACATGCTGTACGCGGGCTCCCAGACGCTCCTGGGCCTCGGGTACGTGGTCATGGACGAGGTGCACTACCTCTCCGACCGCTTCCGCGGCGCCGTCTGGGAGGAGGTGATCATCCATCTGCCCGCCTCGGTGACCCTGGTGTCCCTGTCGGCGACCGTGTCCAACGCGGAGGAGTTCGGCGACTGGCTGGACACCGTCCGCGGCGACACCGAGGTGATCGTCTCCGAGCACCGGCCCGTGCCGCTGTTCCAGCACGTGCTCGCCGGACGCCGGATATACGACCTGTTCGAGGAGGGCGAGGGCCACAAGAAGGCCGTCAACCCCGATCTGGTGCGCCTCGCCCGGATGGAGGCGACCCGGCCGTCGTACCAGGACCGGCGCCGGGGCCGGAACATGCGGGAGGCCGACCGGGAGCGCGAGCGCCGGCAGCGCTCGCGGGTGTGGACGCCGGGCCGGCCCGAGGTCATCGAGCGGCTGGACGCCGAGGGCCTGCTGCCCGCGATCACCTTCATCTTCAGCCGCGCCGGCTGTGAGGCCGCCGTCCAGCAGTGCCTGTACGCGGGCCTGCGGCTCAACGACGAGGAGGCGCGCGAGCAGGTCCGCGCCCTGGTCGAGGAGCGCACCGCCCACATCGCCCAGGAGGACCTGCACGTCCTCGGCTACTACGAGTGGCTGGAGGGCCTGGAGCGGGGCATCGCCGCCCACCACGCGGGCATGCTGCCGACCTTCAAGGAGGTCGTGGAGGAACTGTTCGTGCGCGGCCTGGTCAAGGCCGTGTTCGCGACCGAGACCCTCGCGCTCGGCATCAACATGCCCGCCCGCTCGGTGGTCCTGGAGAAGCTCGTCAAGTGGAACGGCGAGCAGCACGCCGACATCACGCCGGGCGAGTACACCCAGCTGACCGGGCGGGCCGGCCGCCGGGGCATCGACGTCGAGGGCCACGCCGTCGTGCTGTGGCAGCGCGCCATGAGCCCCGAGCACCTGGCCGGGCTCGCGGGCACCCGTACCTACCCGCTGCGCTCCAGCTTCCGGCCGTCGTACAACATGGCGGTCAACCTGGTCGAGCAGTTCGGCCGGCACCGCTCCCGGGAGCTGCTGGAGACGTCCTTCGCGCAGTTCCAGGCGGACCGCTCGGTGGTCGGGATCTCCCGGCAGGTGCAGCGCAACGAGGAGGGGCTGGCCGGCTACAAGGCCTCCATGACCTGCCACCTCGGCGACTTCGAGGAGTACGCGCGGCTGCGCCGGGAGCTGAAGGACCGGGAGACCGAACTGGCCCGGCAGGGCGCCCACCAGCGCCGCGCCGAGGCCGTCGTCGCCCTGGAGAAGCTGCGGCCGGGCGACGTCATCCACGTGCCGACGGGCAAGTACGCGGGCCTCGCGCTGGTGCTGGACCCGGGGCTGCCGGCCGGCCGTTCCAACGGGCACCGCGGGTTCGACCACCAGGACGGGCCGCGTCCGCTGGTGCTGACCGCCGAACGGCAGGTCAAGCGGCTGGCGTCGATGGACTTCCCGGTGCCGGTCGAGCCGCTGGACCGGATGCGGATCCCGAAGTCCTTCAACCCGCGCTCGCCGCAGTCGCGCCGGGACCTCGCCTCCGCGCTGCGCACCAAGGCCGGGCACATCCCGCCGGAGCGGGCCCGCAAGAAGCGCTCGCAGGCCGCCGACGACCGGGAGATCGCCCGGCTGCGCACCGCGATCCGCGCCCACCCCTGCCACGGCTGCAACGAGCGGGAGGACCACGCCCGCTGGGCCGAGCGCTACCACCGGCTGCTGCGGGACACCTCGCAGCTGGAGCGCCGGATCGAGGGCCGCACGAACACCATCGCGCGGACCTTCGACCGGATCGTCGCCCTGCTGACCGAGCTGGACTACCTGCGCGGCAGCGAGGTCACCGAGCACGGCCGGCGCCTCGCGCGGCTGTACGGCGAACTGGACCTGCTGGCCAGCGAGTGCCTGCGCGAGGGCGTCTGGGAGGGGCTGGCGCCCGCCGAACTGGCCGCCTGTGTCTCGGCGCTGGTGTACGAGGCCCGGGTGGGCGACGACGCGCTGGCGCCCAAGCTGCCCTCCGGCAAGGCGAAGGCCGCGCTGGGGGAGATGGTGCGGATCTGGGGCCGGCTGGACGGTCTGGAGGAGGAGTTCCGGATCAGCCAGACCGAGGGCGTCGGCCAGCGCGAGCCGGACCTGGGCTTCGCCTGGGCCGCCTACATGTGGGCGTCGGGCAAGGGCCTGGACGAGGTGCTGCGCGAGGCGGAGATGCCGGCGGGCGACTTCGTGCGCTGGTGCAAGCAGGTCATCGATGTGCTGGGGCAGATCTCCGCGGCGGCGCCCGCGGACGGCTCCACCGTGGCCAAGGCCGCGCGGAAGGCCGTCGACCAGCTGCTGCGGGGCGTGGTGGCCTACTCGTCGGTGGGCTGACCGGCACCTCGCCGGACGACACGAAAACCGGCTCATCCCTCGGGGCGAGCCGGTTTTCGTATGCCTGTACGCCATGACTCAACGTGTTCGAACGGATGTCGAGCGTACGAATGGGGCCGAGCGTACTCCTGGTGCGGGGGTGGCGTCAGGCGGTCGCCGAATATGACACGGGCGTTGAGCCGGTCGGACTAGGCTCGCCCGCGGCGCACCGAGTTGAGGTAATTCGCGCGCCTGTTCCCATTTACGGAGAAGATCCCGTCCTTTCCATGAATCTTCCCCTCGACGTCTCTCCCGACACCCCGTCGATCCGTCCCCAGCCGATCCGTCCCAGAAGGCATCCATGGTGAGTGTTCAGAAGCCGCCCGGTCGCCGTGAACGTCCGTACGCCCGGGTCCTGTTGCCGCCGGCCATAGCGATGGCCGCGGCAGGCGCGGGCGCCGTCGCCCTGGTGCCCGGCGAGGCCCGGGCCGCCGTCGGCCTGTGCGCCGCCCTGGCGCTGCTGCTGGTGCTCGTCACCGGGGCCGAGGCCGCCCGGCGCGGCCGCCTGCTGCGCGCGGAACAGGCCGCGCACGCCCGCGACACCGCGCACCTGGAGGAGCGGCTCGCCGACCACGACGTCCTGATCCACCGCTTCGCCACCGACGTCCTGCCCTGGGCGTTCGCCCGGCTGTCCCGCGGTGAGATGCTCCGCGACGTGCTCGCGAACGTCTACGACGCCGACCCCGAGCTGCGCGTCCTGCCCGACGCCTACCGGGAGATGGTGCGCGTCGCGCTGCGCGGCGCCGACCACGAGATCACCATGCGGATCGCCACCGAGCGCTCCTTCGTCAGCATCGCCCGCCGCGTGCAGGCCATCGTGCACCAACAGGCCGTGGAACTGCGGGAGATGGAGGAGGACCACGGCCGCAACCCCGAGGTCTTCGACGACCTGCTGCGCCTGGACCACGGCAGCTCGCTGATCGGCCGGCTCGCCGACACCATCGGCGTCCTCGGCGGCGGCCGCCCCGGCCGCCAGTGGCCGCTGCCGGTCTCCCTCTACAGCACCCTGCGCGGCGCCATGTCCAGGATCCTGGACTACCACCGCATCCACCTGGCGTCCATCTGCAACATCAACATCAAGGGCACCGCCGTCGAACCGGTCATCCACGCCGCCGCCGAGCTCTTCGACAACGCCACCCGCTACTCGCCGCCCACCACCAAGGTGCACGTCACCGCCGTCGAGGTGCAGACCGGCATCGTCATCGAGATCGAGGACGCCGGGGTCAGCCTCAACGAGGAGTCCCGGATCCGCATCGAGAAGATGATCGAGGACGCCAAGAACGGCGACGACGCGCACAACCTCGGCGACAACCCGCGCCTCGGCCTCGCCGTCGTCGGCCGGCTCTGCAAGCAGTTCGACATGGAGGTCTCGCTGCGCACCTCCGCCTACGGCGGTCTGCGCGCGATCCTCATCGTGCCGCGCGTGATGACCACCACCGAGCCCGGTGTCGGCGTCGCCCACGGCATCGGCGCGACCGGCATCCCGATGCCCGAACTCGGCGCCGTCGAGGGCCCCCGGCGCCGCCCCAAGAAGCGCCGCCCCACCAGCCCCAAGATCCCCGCCGGGATCTCCATGGAGGACGACGTCCCCGAGGTCACCGAGTGGACCGCGGGCGGTCTGCCGCAGCGCCGCAGCCGGGTGAAGGTCCCGCTGAGCCGGCGCTGGGCCGAGGAGGCGGCCATCGAGCGGGCCGAGCGCGAGGGCCGCCCCACCGTCTGGTCGCAGACCAGGCAGGAGCCCGACCCCGAGCCCGAGCCGGACCCCGAGCGCAAGAAGCTGATCGAACGCCCGCCGGGCATGTGGATCGACGACTTCTTCGACGGACTGCGCAAGGGCATGCCCGAGGGCGCCACCGCGCCGGAGCTGACCGACTTCACGCTCCACCCGACCAAGTACCTGCACCTGATCGATGACGCGGCCGCCCCCACCGAGGCCGACGACGAGGGGACCACCCGGTGATCCAGCAGCGAGGCAACTTCGACTGGATGCTCAAGCAGCTCAACGACGGAGTACCCGGCATCCAGATGATCGTGGTGCTCTCCTCCGACGGCCTGCGCATCGCCCGCTACGGCGGCGAACCCGACGCCGCCGACCGGGTCGCCGCCGCCTGCGCGGGCCTGCAGAGCCTGGCCGGCGCCATCATCCAGGAGATCCCCGGCGCCGGCGACATGAAGGTCGTCGTCGTGGAGATCGAGGGCGGCTACTTCTACCTGATGAACGCCGGCGCCAACGCCTACCTCGCCGTGCTCGCCGACGTCACCTGCGAACCGGGCCGGATGAGCGGCATGATGCGCGACCTCGTCGTCCGGATCGGCGCCCACCTCACCAGTCCGCCCCGGCGGGACGGGCAGACCGTATGACCCCTCCACGACGCACCCGGCGCCGGCCGGGCCCGCCGCCCCCACCCGCCCCGTTATCCGCGCCGCCGTCCGGGATCCCGGACGGCCCGCTCCCGCACGGCACCCCCGGCGGCCAGCCCCCGCCCGGGAACCCCGAGCGGCTCTACGCCGTCACCGGGACCGCGGACGGCGGCCGCGCCGAACTCGACCTGGTGACCCTGATCGTCGCCCGCGGCACACCCCCGCCCGGCGCGTCCCCCGAGCACACGGCGGTGCTCGAACTGTGCGCGGCCCCGCTGTCGCTGGCCGAGCTGTCCGCCTATCTCTCCCTGCCGTTCAGCGCGATGACGGTACTGGTCACGGAGATGATCACGGCCGAACTGGTGCAGGCGCGCGCCCCGGTCGTCCGCCGGGCGGCCCCCGATCGTTCCCTCCTCGAAGCGGTGATGCATGGACTTCAAAAGCTCTGACACGATCCCCGGCCCGCGCACCGAGGACCAGCTGCCGCACACCACCCAGACCGCGGTGAAGATCGTCATCGTGGGCGGCTTCGGCGTCGGCAAGACCACCATGGTCGGCTCCGTCAGCGAGATCAGACCGCTGACCACCGAGGAGACCATGACGCAGGCCGGCATCGGGATCGACGACGACTACGGCTCCGAGACCAAGACGGCCACCACCGTCGCCATGGACTTCGGCCGGATCGGCATCACCGGCAAACTCGTGCTCTACCTGTTCGGCACCCCCGGCCAGGAGCGCTTCTGGTTCCTGTGGAACGGCCTGTTCGAGGGCGCGCTCGGCGCGGTCGTACTCGTCGACACCCGGCGCCTGGAGGTCAGCTTCGACGTCATGGGGCGGCTGGAGGAACGCGGCGTGCCCTTCGTCGTCGCCATCAACTCCTTCCCGGACGCCCCCCGTTACCCCATCGAGGAGCTGCGCGCCGCGCTCGACCTCACCCCCGAGATCCCGATCGTCGAGTGCGATGTGCGCCGCCGGGCCTCCAGCAAGGACGTGCTGCTCACCCTGATGCGCTTCCTGCACTCGCTCGCCCTCTCCGGCGCCCTCGTCTGACCCGCCCTTTTTCCGTTCCGGAGCGAACACCGTGACGTCTGAACCCCAGTTGCCGACCGGCACGCCCGACACCCTTCCCGGCCCGCCCCCCGGCTGCCCCGCGCACGGCCCCGGCCCCGGCGGAGCGCACCGGCTCTACGGCCCTGGCGCCGAGGACCTGGACGACCTCTACGAGCGGCTGCGCGAGCAGTACGGCCCGGTCGCCCCCGTGCTGCTCCACGACGACGTGCCGATGTGGGTGGTGCTCGGACACGCCGAGAACCTCCAGGTGGTGCGCAGCCCCTCGCAGTACACCCGCGACAGCCGGATCTGGGCACCGCTGCTGGACGGCCGGGTCAAACCCGACCACCCGCTGATGCCGCACATCGCCTGGCAGCCCATCTGCTCCCACGTCGAGGGCGACGAGCACCTGCGGCTGCGCGACGCGGTCACCTCCGCCATGGGCACCATCGACCACCGCAGCGTCCGCCGGCACATCGGCGGCCACACCCAGCGCCTGGTCAACGGCTTCTGCGAGCGGGGCCGGGCCGATCTGGTCGCCCAGTTCGCCGACCACCTGCCGATGGCGGTGCTGTGCGAGATCCTCGGCATGCCCGAGGAGTACAACGACCGGATGGTGCATGCCGCGCGGGACGCCCTGAAGGGCACCGAGACCGCCAACCAGAGCCACGCCTACGTCATGGACGCGCTGAACCGGCTCACCATGCGCCGCCGCGCCCGGCCCGAGGACGACTTCACCAGCCACCTCGTCACCCACGGGGCCGGGCTCAGCGACGACGAGGTCCGCGAACACCTGCGGCTCGTCCTGTTCGCGTCCTACGAGGCCACCGCCAACCTGCTCGCCAACGCGCTGCGCATGGTCCTGACCGAGCCCGGGTTCCGCGCCCGGCTGAGCGGCGGGCAGATGACCGTGCCGGAGGCGATCGAGCAGTCGCTGTGGGACGAGCCGCCGTTCAGCACCGTCTTCGGCTACTACGCCAAGCAGGACACCGAGCTGGGCGGGCAGCGGATCAGCAAGGGCGACGGACTGCTGTTCGCGCCCGCGCCGGGCAACATCGACCCGCGGGTGCGGCCCGACCTGTCCGCGAGCATGCAGGGCAACCGCTCGCACCTCGCCTTCGGCGGCGGCCCGCACGAGTGCCCGGGGCAGGACATCGGGCGGGCCATCGCCGACGTCGGCGTCGACGCCCTGCTCACCCGGCTGCCCGACGTCCAACTGGACTGTGCGGAGGACGACTTGCGCTGGCGGTCCTCCATCGCCTCCCGGCACCTGGTGGCGCTGCCGGTGCGCTTCGAGTCCAAGCCGCAAGCGGACGCCGACCTGCCGCCCCGGGCCTACACCCCCGGTCTGCCCGCCGATCTCATGCCGCCCGCCCCGCGGCCCCGGCCGGCCGCGGCGCTGCCCGCCGCCGTGCCGCCCGCCCGGCCGGTGACCCCGGCCCCCGTGCCGCCGCCGAAGGGGCCCTGGCAGCGGCTGCTGCGCTGGTGGCGCGGCGAGTGAGCCGGCCGCTCACGCCCAGCCGGTGCCGGACCAGGCCGCCAGGGCGCGCCCGCTGGTGAAGGCGTGCTCCACGCCGGTGACCGGATCGGTGAACTCCAGTGCGCGCGCGAGCAGTTGCAGCGGGCGCCGGAAGTCGCCGGCCGGCACCGGGTCGGCCACCACCGGGTAGAGCGGGTCGCCGAGGATGGGCACCCCGAGCGCGTTCAGATGCACCCGCAGCTGATGCGTCTGGCCGGTGCGCGGCAGGAGGCGGTAGCGGCCGAGCCCCTCCCGCCGCTCCAGCAGCTCCACCCGGGTCTCGGCGTTGGGCTCGCCCTCGACCTCCCGGGCGGCCAGTGCCCCGCGCTTCTTCACGATCCGGCTGCGCACCGTCCGGGGCAGCGCGAGCGAGGCGTCGTACGGGGCGACGGCCTCGTACTCCTTGCGCACCCGCCGGTCCCGGAACAGCGTCTGGTACGCGCCGCGTTCCTCGGGCCGCACCGTGAACAGCACCAGACCGGCGGTGAGCCGGTCCAGCCGGTGCGCGGCCGTCAGCGTCGGGACGCCCAGTTCGTGGCGGAGCCGGGCCAGGGCCGTCTGGGCGACATGGCCGCCGCGCGGGGTGGTGGCCAGGAAGTGCGGTTTGTCGGCGACGACGATGTGCGCGTCCCGGTACACCACGGTCACCGGGAACGGCACCGGGGTCTCGGCGGGCAGGTCGCGGTGGAACCACACGAACATCCCCGGCCGGTACGGCGCGTCCGGCGGCACCGCCCGCCCGTCGGCGCCGATGATCCGCCCGGCGTGGAACATCGCCTCCACCATGCCGGGCGCCGCGCCCGTGAGCCGCTCCACCAGGTGCTCCCGCACGGTGGGCCACGCCCCGTCCGCGGGCAGCCGCACCCGCACGGGGTCGACGCCCTCGCGCTGGGGGAGCGGGGCGGGCGGGGGCGGCGTACGGCGTCTCACCCGGTCAAGGGTACGAGGCGGGGGCGGGGTAAAACCGCTGGGTGACGGGCGCCGCACGGCGGCAGTATGGGGCCATGCCCTTTCTCACCAGCCCAGTGCTGCCCGCCGGCGCTCTCGCCCGTGCCCCCCAGCCCGCCATCGCCGGCGACGGCCTCGTCCTGCGCCCCTGGCGGGCCGAGGACGCGCCCGCCGTGTACGCGGCGTTCCAGGATCCGCTGATGCACCGCTTCCACGGCAAGTCCTGTGAGTCCGAGGCGGAGGCGGCCGGCTGGATCACCGAGTGGCAGCAGCTGTGGGAGGGGGAGGACCAGGCGCAGTGGGCGGTAGCGGAGGCGGACGGCGACGCGCTGCTGGGCAGGGTCGCGCTGCGGCAGATCGAACTGGGCGACGGGACGGCCGAGATCGCCTACTGGACGGTGGCGCGGGCCCGTGGCCGGGGCGTGGCCGCGCGGGCGGCCACGGCCCTGACCCACTGGGCGTTCGAGGAGATCGGCTTCCACCGGCTGGAGCTGATGCACTCCACCGCCAACGAGGCCTCCTGCCGCGTCGCCCGCAAGGCCGGTTACGCCCCCGAGGGCACCCGGCGCAGTGCCTTCCTCCACCCCGACGGCTGGCACGACATGCATCTGCACGCACGGGTGCGGGGGGACTGACCGCCCGCCGGGGCCCCGGCCACGGTTCCGCGGAACCCGGCGGGGGCGGGTGCGGTCCGCCCACGCTCCGCCGCCAGGGCAGGGCGCCGGAATTGTTACCGTCGTCCCATGGGCTGGACGTGCTCGTGGACGGTTTACCGCCCCTCGTAGTCTCCGGCAGGGAGAACGAAGGAGTGGCCGGTGTCCGAAGAGCCGTTCGGAGTCGTCTTGCGCGGTCAGCGGCAGCAACGCCGTCTGACCATAGAGGAGTTGGCCGAGGCGTCGGGGGTGAGCGTCCGGGCGATCGGTGACATGGAGCGGGGGCGCAGCCGGGTCCCGCAGCGGCGCACCGCGATGGCGCTGGCGGAGGGGCTGGGGGTCGGCGAAGCGGAGCGGGAGGCGCTGCTGGCGGCGGCGCGGGCGGCACGGACGGCGCGTGCGACCCGCCCGGAGGCGGGGATGGGGACGGCCGTACCGCCGCGGTCGGTGGGGGACTTCACCGGACGCGACGGCGAGCTGGCGCGGCTGCGGGACGCCGCGGCGCGGGCGGGCACCGGCGAGGGCACGTCGGTGTCGGTCATTTCGGGTCCGCCGGGGTGCGGGAAGACGACGCTGGCCCTCAAAGCGGCAGCGGACCTGGCCCAGGAGTTCCCCGGCGGCTGTTTCGTGGTGGACCTGCACGGCGTGGAGGGCCCCATGGACACGGGCGAGGCGCTGCTGAAGCTGCTGAAGGCACTGGGGGTGTCGGACCGCAGGCTGACACAGGAGGACGCGGCCGGGCGCGCGGGGCTGCTGCGCGCCCTGCTGGGCGAGCGCCGGTGTCTGGTGGTGCTGGACAACGCCCGGGACGAGGGGCAGGTGCGCCCGCTGCTGCCCGCCGGCGGGCGGAGCCTGGTGCTGGTCACCAGCCGGCGGCCGCTGAGCGGTCTGGAGAACGTCGACCGGCTGGCGCTGTCCGAGATGGCGCGGGCCGAGGCGGTCGAGCTGCTGCGGCGGATCCTGGGCGAGCGGCGGGCGGACGCGGAGATCGACGCCGTGGGGCGGGTGGCGGAGCTGTGCGGGCAGCTGCCGCTGGCGCTGCGGGTGGCCGGGAACTGGCTGACGGTGCGGTCGGCGTGGAGCGTGGCCCACCTGGTCCGGCGGCTGGCCGACGAGGAACGCCGTCTGGGCGCGCTCGCGGCCGGGGACGTGCGGGTGGAGGCGGCGTTCGAGCTGTCGTACCGGCAGCTGACCGGGGAGGCCGCCCGGATGCTGCGGCTGCTGAGCCTGGTCCCGGCGGCGGACATGACCGCGGCCTACGGCGCCGCCCTGACCGCCACCGGCGTCTTCGAGGCCGAGGACGTCATGGAGGAACTGGTCGAGGCCGGGCTGCTCCAGGCCACCTTCACCGGCCGCTACCAACTGCACGACCTGCTGCGGCTGTTCGCCCGTACCCGGCCGGCGGGCCCGGAGGGGCCCGGTGAGCGCGAAGCGGCCGAGGACCGGCTGCGCACCTGGCTGCTGGAGACGGCCGTGGTGGCCGGCCGCTGGTACAAACCCGGGTACGGGGCGCCGCCGTCCTCCTGGCAGGGCCTGGTCCCGCTGGAGAGTGCCGAGCAGGCGCGCGGCTGGCTCCAGGACGAGGCACCGGCCTGGCTCGCCGCGCTGCACGGTGCCGCCCGCCGGGGCGAGCACGGCCGGGTCGTGGAGACCGCGGGCGCCATGGAGTGGTTCTGCGACCTGTGGCTCTTCTGGGGGCACTGGCCCGAGGTGTTCCGTCTGTCGAGCGAGGCCGCCGCCGCGCTCGACGACCCGTACCTGCGGGCCTTCCACCTCAACTGCCACGCCTGGGCCCTGAACACCTGCGAGCACCGCCACCGCGAGGCCCTCGAACGGGCCGGCGAGGCGCTGGACTGCGCCCGCCGCGCCGAGGACGTCACCCAGCAGGCCTCGGCACTGGCGCACGCGGCGAACGCGCACCGCAAGCTCGGTGAGGCCGAGGAGGCCGCCGAGAAGTCCCTCGCCGCCATCCACCTGGCGGACGGGGCCGGCGATCCCGAGGTCTGGCTGAACGCCGTGGCGAGCCACGCGGTCTCCCTGCGTTCCGCCGGCCGTGCCGAGGAAGCCCTGCACCAGGACCGGCGCGTCATCGCCTTCCTCGACGCGCCCGACTGCCCGGTGAGCGAGTTCATCGCCGACGTCATCCGCGCCAACACGATCTACGCGATCGGTCTCGACTACGCGGCGCTGGGCCGGTGGCGGGAGGCCGCCGGCCACTACCGCGATGCCGTGGCCGAGGCCCACCGCATCGGTCTGACCAACGGAGCGGGGTACGCGCTGGTGTCCCTGGGGCAGGCCCTGATCGAGCTGGGGGAGGCGGAGGAGGCCCGCTCCCGCCTGCTGGAGGCCCTCGCCCTCGGCGACGAGGCCGACGGCAAGGAGCTGATGACGGCGCGGACACTCCTGGACGCGCTCCCCGCCGAGTGACGGCGACGGGGGCGCTCGGGTGAGGTCCGTGCCGGGGGGCCTCGCTCGGGTGAGGACCGTGCCGGGGGCCGGTAGCGGCGCGCCCCGGGCTCCGCGGCACCCGCTCGCGCCGGCCGGGCGAGCGGTGATCCGGGACCCTGCCGCCTCAGCCGCCCCGGCCGCGCGCGGATGGCGCCGGGCGCGCCGCCCGGGACGGCACTCGGCGACCGAAGCCGCGAGGGGGCGACCGGCGCCGTACGGACGAACCGGCCGCCGCGAGCGGGGCCGCCCGGCACGCCGGTGGCGGACGGCCGGGGCGGCGGTGCGCTCAGGCCGCCGCCGCGCCGCCGTCCTCCTGCTCGGCCTCGATCCGGGCGTTCCACTCGCGCTTGGAGGCCTGCCAGCCGTCCTCGTTGTGGCCGAGCCGCCAGTAGCCGGAGATCGACAGGTCCTGGCGCGGGATCTGCCGCTCCACCCGCAGCATCCGGCGCAGCTCCTTCACGAAGCCGGCCTCGCCGTGCACGAACGCGTGCACCCGGCCCTCGGGGAACTCCAGTTCCCGCACGGCCTCCAGCAGGGCCGCGCCGACCGGGCGGTCCCCGCGGTGCAGCCAGACGATCCCGGCCGGGGAGTCTATCTTCTGCTCCTCCTCGGGCCCGGACACCTCCACGAAGGCGTGTGCCAGGGTCCCGGGCGGCAGGGCCTCCAGCGCACGGGCGATCGCGGGCAGCGCGCTCTCGTCACCGGCGAGCAGATGCCAGTCGGCGTCCGTGTCGGGCGCGTAGGCGCCGCCGGGGCCCATGAAGCGCAGGGTGTCGCCGGGGCGTGCCCGCAGCGCCCAGGGGCCGGCCAGGCCCTCGTCGCCGTGGATCACGAAGTCCAGGGTCAGCTCGCGGTGTCCCGCGTCCCAGCCGCGCACGGTGTAGGTCCGGGTCACCGGCCACTGCTCGCGCGGGAACTCGGCGCGGATCCGCTCCAGGTCGAAGGGCTCCGGGTAGACCACCCCGGCCGGGCCGAACAGCAGCTTCACATAGTGGTCGGTGCAGGTGTCCGCCGCGAACCCGGCAAGACCCTCGCCGCCCAGCACCACGCGCTGCATGTGCGGGGTGAGCCGCTCGGTGCGTACCACCCGGGCGGTGTGGACCTTGCGCGGCTTTCGTTCCGGACGCTCTGCCATCACGGCCTCCTGCGGATTGGTTAGGTATACCTAAGCTAACATTTCCTCCCTCGGCCCGGATCTTCCTTCGTTGTTCAACGTCCGCCCTTTGCTGGAATATTGCCGACCCGCGGGCCCCGGCTCACCCGCCCAGCGTGTCCAGCAGCCGTTGCAGCGAGCCGCCCAGACCCCACCGGGCCGCCAGCTCCTCCAGGCCCGCCGGATCGCGCGGGGCGCGCGGCAGCGCGGTGTCGACCTCGGGCAGCGGCACGTCACCGGCCACCCGCACCACCTTCGGCGCCACCGCGACGTACGGCCGGGCCTCGGTGAGCCGCCGCCGCTGCGACGGTGTGAGCCGGGCCCTGGGGTCGTCCACCGCGGCCATGATCCCGGCCAGGTCGCCGAACTCGGCGAGCAGCTTGGCGGCCGTCTTCTCGCCGATCCCGGCCACGCCCGGCAGGCCGTCGCTCGGGTCGCCGCGCAGCAGCGCCAGATCCGCGTACCCCCGTCCGTCCACCCCGTACTTCTCGCGCAGCACCGATTCGTCGGTGATCTGGAGGGTGCCCACGCCCTTGATCGGGTACAGCACGCGCACCCCGCGGGCGTCGTCCACCAGCTGGTAGAGGTCGCGGTCGCCGGTGACGATGTCGACCGGGCCGGCGGCGCGCCCGGTGAACGTGCCGATCACGTCGTCCGCCTCGTAGTCCGGGACGCCGACCCGGGCGATGCCGATGGCGTCCAGCACGGACTCGATGACGGGCACCTGCGGGGCGAGGGTGTCCGGGACCTCCTCCGCGTCCGGCGCGCCGGTGTGCTCCTCGGCGACCCGGTGCGCCTTGTAGGTGGGGATCAGCTCGACCCGCCACTTCGGCCGCCAGTCGGCGTCCATGCAGGCCACCAGGTGTTCCGGCCGGTGGTCCCGGATCAGTCGGTCGATGAAGTCCAGCAGTCCGCGCACCGCGTTCACCGGGGTGCCGTCCGGCGCCTTCACGGAGTCGGGGACGCCGAAGTAGGCGCGGAAGTAGAGCGAGGCGGTGTCGAGCAGCATCAGTCGTCCGGTCACGCTCGCATCATGCCGCACGCCACCGACAGTCACCTTCGCTCACCTTTCGTCCTGGAACGCGTTGCGTGATGCGCAATGCGGTGAGCCCGGCCACTTGTGAGTTTGCCTCCGCTTGACCTGGGAAGCAGCGCCGCCATGGAGCGGAGTGGTTGCTCATTTCAACTGTCGGCTGGTTTTCGACGGTCGGAGGGCCCGGCGCTCCCCTGTCCCTGTTCCCGAGACAAGAGGTACGCGTGCAAGCCAGGCTTGAGGCGGAACACCTGTTCAAGGTGTTCGGCAGACGACCGGACGACGCAGTGGAGCGCCTGCGGAAGGGCGCCGACCGGGAGGAGCTGCGCGCCGACGGCACCACGGCCGCCGTGATCGACGCCTCCTTCCGTGTCGAGGCGGGTGAGATCTTCGTCGTCATGGGCCTGTCGGGCTCCGGCAAGTCCACCCTGCTGCGGATGCTCAACGGTCTGCTGGAGCCGACCGCGGGAAGCGTGCGCTTCGACGGCGAGGAACTGACCGCGCTGAGCGACCGCGGACTGCGCGAGCTGCGCTCCAGGAAGATCAGCATGGTCTTCCAGCACTTCGCGCTGTTCCCGCACCGCAGCGTCCGCGACAACGCCGCCTACGGCCTGGAAGTGCAGGGCGTGCCCCGCGCCGAGCGCGAGCGCCGCGCCGACGAGGCGCTCGCCCTGTGCGGCCTGGCCGGCTGGGAGAAGTCCTGGCCCGACGAGCTGTCCGGCGGCATGCAGCAGCGCGTCGGCCTCGCCCGCGCCCTCGCCACCGATGCCGACCTGCTGCTCATGGACGAGTCGTTCAGCGCCCTGGACCCGCTGATCCGCCGCGACATGCAGGACCAGCTGCTCCAGCTCCAGAAGACCCTGAAGAAGACCATCGTCTTCATCACCCACGACCTCAACGAGGCCATGCGCCTGGGCGACCGCATCGCCGTCATGCGCGACGGCCGGATCGTGCAGACCGGCACTGCCGAGGACATCCTGCTGCGCCCGGCCAACGACTACGTGGCCTCCTTCATCCAGGACGTCGACCGCTCCCGGGTGCTCACCGCGGCGGCCGTGATGGACACTGAGCTGCGCGGCGACGAGGCCGACTGCGACTGCGAGACGGCGACGCCCGAGACGCCGTTCACCGAGCTGTGCGCGATCAGCGCCCGCGTGGGCCACCCGGTCGCCGTGCTCGACGCCGGCCGCTCCCTCGTCGGGGTCGTGCCCCGGCAGCGCCTGGTGGGCTTCCTCGGCGACGAACAGGGTGAACCGGCCGCCTGCGGCGGCCACGGCAAGGACGGGAAGAAGGTGACCGCCCATGCCTAGGCTCCCCCTCGGCGACTGGGTCGACTCCGGTGTGAACTGGCTGGTCGACCACCTCTCCTGGCTCTTCGACGCCGTCAAGGCCGTCATGGAGGGCATGTACAACGGCATCGACGCGGTGCTCGCCGCCCCCGCGCCGCTGCTGATGGCAGGCATCCTCGCCGTCATCGCCTGGTGGCTGCGCGGCCTGAGCGCCGGCGTCCTCGCGTTCGCCGGCTTCGCCCTGGTGGACTCGCTCCAGCTGTGGGACCAGGCGATGTCCACGCTCGCCCTGGTCCTCGTGGCCACCGTGATCGCCCTGGTGATCTCGATCCCGCTGGGCATCTGGGCGGCCCGCTCCAAGGCGGTCGGCGCCGCCGTACGGCCCGTGCTGGACCTGCTCCAGACCATGCCGTCGATGGTCCTGCTGATCCCGGCCATGCTCTTCTTCGGGCTGGGCACCGCGGCCGGCGTCGTCGCCACCCTGATCTTCGCGCTCGCCCCCGGCGTCCGCATGACCGAACTCGGCATCCGCCAGGTCGACGCCGAACTGGTCGAGGCCGCCGAGGCGTTCGGCACCACCCCGCGCAACATCCTGTGGCGCGTCCAGCTGCCGCTCGCCCTGCCGACCATCATGGCCGGCGTCAACCAGGTGATCATGCTGGGCCTGTCCATGGTCGTCATCGCCGGCATGGTCGGCACCGGCGGCCTCGGCGGCGCCGTCAACGAGGCCATCGGTCAGCTCGACATCGGCTACGGCTTCGAGGCGGGCGTCGGCATCGTCGTCCTCGCCATCTACCTGGACCGCATCACCGGCGCCCTCGGCACCCAGCTCTCCCCGCTGGGCCGCCGGGCCGCCGCCAAGGCGCCCCGCCGCGCCTGGTCCTACCGCCCGCATCCGGCCGTCGCGGTCGCCGGTGTCGTCGTCCTCGCGCTCGTGGCCGGCGGGCTCGGCGTCTTCGGCTCCACCGCCGGCAGCTCCGAGGCCTCCGGCACCGACATCGGCAAGGGCAAGGAGATCAAGATCGGCTACATCCCCTGGGACGAGGGGATCGCCTCCACCTTCCTGTGGAAGGAGATCCTCCAGGAGCGCGGCTTCAAGGTGACCACCACGCAGTACGCGGCCGGCCCCCTCTACACCGGGCTCGCCACCGGGCAGATCGACTTCGAGACCGACTCCTGGCTGCCCACCACCCACGCCGAGTACTGGAAGAAGTACGGCAAGCAGCTGGACGACCTCGGCAGCTGGTACGGGCCCACGTCCCTGGAGCTGACCGTCCCGTCCTACGTGAAGGACGTCAACTCCCTCGCGGACCTCAAGGCGCACGCCTCCGAGTTCGGCGGGAAGATCGTCGGCATCGAGCCGAGCGCCGGTGAGATGAGCCTGCTCAAGAGCAAGGTCCTCAAGGAGTACGGCCTCGACGGCACCTACCAGGTGATCGACGGCTCCACCCCGGCCATGCTCGCCGAACTCAAGCGCGCCTACGCCAAGAAGGAACCGGTCCTGGTCACCCTGTGGTCCCCGCACTGGGCCTACAGCGGCTACGACCTGAAGAAGCTCAAGGACCCGAAGGGCGCCTGGGGCAAGGGTGACGGGGTGCACGCCCTGTCCCGCAAGGGATTCGCCGACGACAACCCGCAGGTCGAGCGCTGGCTGAAGGACTTCTCCATGACCGAGAAGCAGCTCACCGGCCTGGAGGCGCGGATCCAGCAGGCCGGCAAGGGCAAGGAGCAGGACGCCGTCCGCGCCTGGCTGCGCGAGAACCCCGGCCTGGTCGACAAGTGGGCGCCGGTCACCGGCGACCACGCCCAGAGCCGGGCGGCCGGGTGACCTGACCGCACCGGACCGCCACCCGAGGGGCGGACGGCACCGTACGACGACGGGAGTACGGAGCCGTCCGCCCCTCGCGGTGCTTTCCGTAGGGGAAAGCACCCGTTTCCCCTACGGCAAGAATCCGGCCAATCACCCAGCGTGATGACTCTGGCTGCTGGACATGTTCATCCCCAGGGAGGAAGCATCGGGGGACCCCCGCCCAGCCCCCGACACTGGCGTGAACCGGGAGGGTAAGGGGTCCATGGCGAGCAGGGGATGTGACACGCGCATGAAACCGTTTGCCGAACATGCGTAGGGTGCAGTGAAGCCATCGGGAGCCCCGCAGCGGGCACCCGGTACCCGAGGCAGGACGAACGGACGACGAGCGAGGGAGGGAGCCGGAGCGATGGGCGACCACAAAGAGCAGCAGCCCGTACGGGTGGGCGCGGCGGTCCGGCGGCGGCGCCGTGCGCTGGAGCTGACCCTCGCGGTCGTGGCCGAGCGCACCGGCCTGTCCGTGCCCTTCCTCAGCCAGGTGGAGAACGACCGGGCCCGCCCCAGCCGCACCTCCCTGGAGAAACTGGCCGACGCCCTGCGCACCACGGCCGTCGAACTCCTCGCCGCGGCGGACCCCGCGGCCACCGTGGACGTGGTGCGCGCCGAGCCCGTCGCCGAGGACGACTTCGCGCCCCGCACCCGGTCCCTGGTCCGCGGCCACCACCAGCTGCACGCCTCCGAGTTCCTCGGCGACCACGACGCCGGCCGCGAGTTCCAGCACCGCAACGACGAGCTGATGTACATCGTCGAGGGCGCGGTCGAGATCGAGGCCGAGGGCCGCGCCTACCGCCTCGGCCGCGGGGACACGCTGTACCTCACCGGCGGCGTCAGACACCGCTGGCGGGCGACCGTGCCGGACACCCGGGTCGTCGTGGTGGCGGTGGCCGAACACATCGAGGCCGTGCAGGACCGGTCCCGGTGAAGCGCGTCGTCTCCCTCGTCCCGTCCCTCACCGAGGCCGTCGCCGAGACGCTGCCCGGCGTGCTCGTCGGGGCCACCGACTGGTGCAGCCATCCGGCGGACCTGGACGTCGTACGGATCGGCGGGACCAAGAACCCCAAGGTCGAGCGGATCGTCGAGCTGGCACCCGACCTGGTCGTGGCCAACGAGGAGGAGAACCGCGTCCCCGACCTCGACGCGCTGCGCGCGGCGGGTCTCGACGTGCTGGTCACCGAGGTGCGCACGGTCCCGGACGCGTTCACGGAGCTGGCCCGGGTCCTGGAAGCCTGCGGTGCCCCCGAGCGCCCCGGCTGGCTGCGCGAGGCCGAGGCGGAGTGGACCGCGCTGCCCGAGCCCGCGGAGCGCAGGACCGCCGTCGTACCGGTGTGGCGCCGCCCCTGGATGGTGGTCGGCCGGGACACCTTCGCGGGCGACGTACTGGCCCGCCTCGGCGTGCACCACCTGTACGCGGGGCACGCCGAGCGCTACCCCCGCGTCCCCCTGGACGAGCTGCGGGCCGCCGCCCCGGACGTGGTGGTGCTCCCCGACGAGCCCTACCGCTTCACCGCGGACGACGGCCCGGAGGCCTTTCCCGGTCTGGCCTGCGCCCTGGTCAGCGGGCGGCACCTGACGTGGTACGGGCCGTCCCTGGCGCGGGCGCCGCGGGTGCTGGCCGAGGCCCTGCGAGCAGCTCGCCGCTGAGCAGTCCGCGCACGGTGCCGGTGCCCGCCGCCAGCCACGCCACGACCAGCAGCACGTACAGCGCGACGGACAGCGCCTGGTAGCCGGTCAGGCCGGTGTGCCGGGCGAGGGCCGCCGCGCCGGTGACACAGGTGCCCACCGGGAAGGTGCAGGCCCACCAGGTCATCGCGAAGCCCATGCCCCGGCGCCGGGCCCGCACCAGGTGCGCGACGGCCAGCGCCAGCCACATCAGCGCGAAGCCCGTCACGGGCACTCCGTACAGCACGGAGAACACGTCGAGGCCGCGCGCGTACGAGGCCGGTACGACACCCGGCGCGGCGTTCGCGATCGAGCCGACGGCGGTGGTGGACTGCCCGAGCGGGCCGAGGACCAGGAACAGGGTCGGCGTGAGCGCGAGCGGCAGCGGGCCGGCGGTGATCAGCCGGGAGAGGATCAGCGGCAGCGTCACCAGGGTGGCGAACAGGCTCAGCCCGAACATCGCGAGACAGGCCAGCAGCAGGGTCGCGCGGGGCTGGCCGGGCGGCAGGTGCGGGACGAGCTGCGGGCCGAGCGCCGCCGACACCATCGGCGCGACCAGCGGCAGCAGCCACACCGGGGAGGCCTGGGAGGGCTCGATGCGGTGCCGCACGGACATCAGGTACGGCACCGCCACGGCCGCCCACAGGCCGACCGCCGTACCGGCGGTGTACAGCACGGTGTCCAGGGCGACGGCGGTGCCGGTGCCGAGCCAGTCGCGCCCGGCGGTCGGCGCGCCGCCGCCCACCGCGAGCATGGCCATGGACAGACAGCCGTAGAACGGGGCCATGGCGGGGTCGAGGAGATGGGCGCGGGCCTGGTCGCGGTGGTGGACCCAGTGCAGCGTGCGGGCCACCAGCAGGGTCACCAGCATCAGCAGGGACAGCGCCCAGACGGCCGCGAGGACCGTGTGCAGGCCGGCCGGCAGCGCCACCGGCAGCGCGGTGCCGGCCGTGCCGACGGCGGCGGTGCCCATGACGGAGGCGTACCAGTTGGGGCCGAGGTGGCGGACCCGGACGGCGCGGGGCGCGCGGGTGGCGGGAAGGGGCGGGGCTGCGGTGACCATGACATTCACCGTGCCGCCGGGATTCTCCCCTGACCAGGGAGTTTGCTTCTATGGGGACATAAACTGGTCTTATGAGCAAGGCGGAGGGACAGGACGGACGGCAGGAGGGCACCGGGTCGTTGGCGCACCGGGTGCCCGATCTGGCGGCGCTGGAACTGCTGCTGGCGGTGGCGCGGCTGGGCAGTCTCGGCGCGGCGGCCCGGGAGGTCGGCGTCACCCAGCCGGCCGCGAGCAGCCGGATCCGGTCGATGGAGCGGCAGCTGGGGGTGGCCCTGGTGGACCGCTCGCCCCGGGGGTCGCGGCTCACGGACGCCGGGGTGCTGGTGACGGACTGGGCGCGGCGGGTGGTGGAGGCGGCGGCCGCGTTCGACGCGGGCGCGCGGGCGCTGCGGGACCGGCGGGACTCGCGGCTGCGGGTGGCGGCGAGCATGACCATCGCCGAGTACCTGCTGCCGGGCTGGCTGCTCGCGCTGCACGCCGAGCGGCCCGACACGGCGGTGTCGCTGCTGGCCGGCAACTCGGCGCGGGTGGCGGAACTGCTGCTGGGCGGGGAGGCGGACCTCGGCTTCGTGGAGGGGCTGTCCGTGCCCGCGGGACTGGACGCGGCGGTGATCGGGCACGACCGGCTGATCGTCGTGACGGCACCGGGGCACCCGTGGGCCCGTCGGCGGCGGCCGCTGGCGGCCGAGGAACTGGCGGCGACCCCGCTGATCCTGCGTGAGCGGGGATCGGGCACACGGCAGGTGCTGGACGCCGCGCTCGGGGGGCTCGCCCGTCCGCTCATCGAGCTGTCCTCGACCACGGCGGTGAAGGCGTCGGCGGTGAGCGGGGCGGGACCGTCGGTGCTGAGCGAACTGGCGGTGCGGGAGGAACTGGCGCTGCGACGGCTGGTGGCCATCCCGGTGGACGGCGTCTCCCTCTCCCGCGACCTGCGCGCCGTCTGGCCCACGGGCCACCGCCCCGCGGGCCCGGCGAGGGACCTGCTGTCCCTGACGCGCGCCTGAGCACGGAGAGCGCGGCGATTCCCTGAGGGGCGCGGCGCGCTCTGGCCACGAGGAGCCGGCACGTGCGGCGGCGCGTCGGTCTGCTGACGGTGACGACGTCATGCAGCCGACGGCGAGAGCGGTTCCCTGAGGGGCGCGGCGCGCTCGGCCATGACAAGCCGGCACGGTGCGGCGGCGCGTCGGCCCGCTGGCGGCCACGGCCCCACGCAGCCGACGTCAACGGCGGTTCCCTGAGGGGCGCGGGGAACTTGGGAACTGCGCGCCCGGCCGCGACGAGCCCGCACGTGCGACGGCACGTCGCCCGGTCGGCGGTGACGGCACCGTGCAACCGGCGGGCAGGGCGGTTCTGTTTGGGGGCGCGGGGAACCGCGCGCCCGGCCGCGACGGACCCGCACCGTCACGCCGTCTCAGGCCGCCGCGGCCCCCCGCTCAGCCCGCGGCAGCGCCCCGCGGCCGTGACCAACGCCCGCATCACCCGCACGTCCTCGCCCATCTCCGGATGCCATTGCACGCCCAGGGCCCAGCCCCGGTCCGCCGGCAGTTCGAGCGCTTCCACCGTGCCGTCCGCCGCGTGGGCCGAGGGCACGAGGTCCCGGCCGAGGCGGGAGACGCACTGGTGGTGGTAGGTGGGGACGGTCGCCGGGGCCGGGACGATCTCGGCGTAGCGCGTGCCCGGTACGGGCGTGACCGTGTGGCTGCCGAAGACGCCCACCGCCTCCACGTGCCCCTCCAGGTGCTGCACCAGCGTCCCGCCGAGCGCCACGTTCAGAAGCTGCATGCCCCGGCAGATCCCCAGCAGCGGTGTGCCGGAGGCCAGCGCGGCGTCGATCAGGGCGAGTTCCCAGGCGTCCCGGGCCGTGGCCGGCGGGCCCGTACGGGGATCGCGGGCGGCGCCGTAGCGGGAAGGGTCCACGTCCGGGCCGCCCGCGACGACCAGCCCGTCCAGCCGGGCCACCGCCGCCGCGGCCAGCTCGGGGGAGTCCGGCGGCAGCATGCACGCCAGGCCCCCGGCCCGCTGCACCAGCCGCGGATACCCGGCCGGCAGCAGCGCCGCCTCCAGCTCCCAGACCCCCCACCGGGTCCCGGTCTCCAGATACGTGCTCACACCGATCAACGGAGCAGAAAGGTTCACAGCCGTACCTTTGCAGAAGCGGGTCAGGTCAGGAAACCCCGCAGCAGCGCCGCCGTGCCCGCGCAGTGCTCCCGCATCATCTCCCGCGCCCCGTCCGCGTCCCCGTCCAGCACCGCCTCCACCAGCGCGGTGTGCTGCCGCTGGGAGTGCTCCAGATTGCGCACCAGCAGCGGGATGCAGTCCAGCAGCTCGTTGACCGTGGCCCGCACCGCCGCGTACTGCGCGGTCAGCGAGGGGGACCCGCACAGCTCGGCCAGGGTCAGGTGGAGCAGGGTGTCCCGGCGCCGGTAGTCGGCCAGCGGCGCGTCGTGCGTGCCCGCCAGCGCCTCCCGCAGCCGTGCCGCCCGCTCGTCCGTCAGCCCGTGCGCCGCGCACAGCCCGGCCGCCCCCACCTCCAGCACCTCGCGGAAGCGCAGCACGTCCTCGACGTCCACCGCGGCGATCCGCCGCCGCAGCTCGTCCTCGCCGCCCGCGTCCGCGCGCGGCCGCACGAACGTTCCGCCGTACCGGCCGCGCCGCGCCTCGACCAGCCCCTGGTCCTGGAGCACCTTCAGCACCTCGCGCAGCGTCACCCGGCTGATCCCGAGGCGCTCCGCCAGCTCCCGCTCGGCCGGCAGCCGCCCGCCGCCCGGCACCAGGCCGAGCCGGACCACCTGGAGGATCTGCTCCAGCGCCTCCTCGAAGCCGTTGCCCGCCCGCACCGGCCGCAGCACCGCGGCGAGCCGGTCGCCCGCCCCCTGCCGCTCCGTCTCCGGCGACATCCGCCCGCGCCCCCTTCCCAAGCAATGGTTCCGGGCAATACCTTATGGCTCCCCGGCCCGGCCGAAGAAGCGCGTAGGCGCCGAAGGAGGTTCTCCGTGGCAGACCGCACCGCCCCGCTCTCCGTCGAGGAGCTGCACGCCCTGGTGGCGAGCGGTGAGATCGACACCGTCGTCCTGGCCTTCCCCGACATGCAAGGGCGCCTGCAGGGCAAGCGGTTCGCCGCCCGCTTCTTCCTGGACGAGGTCCTGGAGCACGGCTCCGAGGGCTGCAACTACCTCCTCGCCGTCGACACCGAGATGAACACCGTCGACGGCTACGCCATGTCGTCCTGGGAGCGCGGCTACGGCGACTTCGCCATGCGCCCCGACCCCGCCACCCTGCGCCGCATCCCCTGGCACCCCGGCACCGCCCTGCTCGTCGCCGACCTCGCCTGGCACGACGGCACCCCGGTCGCCGCCGCCCCGCGCCAGATCCTGCGCCGCCAGCTCGACCGGCTCGCCGCCCTCGGCTACACCGCGCAGGTCGGCACCGAGCTGGAGTTCCTCGTCTTCAAGGACAGCTACGAGGAGGCGTGGAACGCCGGTTACCGGGGTCTTACGCCCGCCAACCAGTACAACGTCGACTACTCCATCCTCGGCACCGGCCGCGTCGAACCCCTGCTGCGCCGGCTGCGCAACGACATGGCGGGCGCGGGCCTCACCGTCGAGTCGGCCAAGGGCGAGTGCAACCCCGGCCAGCACGAGATCGCCTTCCGCTACGACGAGGCCCTCACCACCTGCGACCAGCACGCGCTGTACAAGACCGGCGCCAAGGAGATCGCGGCCCAGGAGGGCGTCTCGATCACCTTCATGGCCAAGTACAACGAGCGCGAGGGCAACTCCTGCCACATCCACCTCTCGCTCACCGACGCCGACGGCACCAACGCCCTGGCCGGGCCCGAGGGGATGTCCGAGCTGATGCGGCACTTCCTCGCCGGACAGCTGGCCGCGCTGCGCGACTTCTCCCTGCTCTACGCCCCCAACATCAACTCCTACAAACGGTTCCAGCCGGGCTCCTTCGCCCCCACCGCGGTCGCCTGGGGCCACGACAACCGCACCTGCGCCCTGCGCGTGGTCGGCCACGGCCGCTCCCTGCGCTTCGAGAACCGCCTGCCCGGCGGCGACGTCAACCCCTATCTCGCGGTCGCCGGACTGGTCGCCGCGGGGCTGTACGGCGTGGAGCACAAGCTCGAACTCCCCGAGCCCTGCCCCGGCAACGCCTACGCCGCGGACTTCGACCACGTCCCGGCCACCCTGCGCGAGGCCGCCGAACGCTGGGAGCGCAGCGCCATCGCCGAGGCCGCCTTCGGCGAGGAGGTCGTGGCCCACTACCGCAACATGGCCCGCGTCGAACTGGAGGCCTTCGACGCCGCGGTCACCGACTGGGAGCTGCGCCGCTCCTTCGAACGCCTGTGAGCCAGCTGGTGAAAGGTCGAGCCGTGTCCGACGCAGACGAGTTGCAGATCCTCAACCCCGCCACCGAGGAGGTCGTCGCCACCGTTTTGGCCGCGAGCGAGCAGGACGTGGCCGCCGCCGTCGCACGGGCCGTCCGCGCCCAGACCGGCTGGGCCGCGCTCGCCCCCGCCGACCGGGCCCGGCTGCTGCGCCGCTTCGCCGACACCGTCGACGCGCACACCGAGGAACTGGCCCGCCTGGAGGTCCGCGAGGCCGGCCACACCCTCGGCAACGCCCGCTGGGAGGCCGGCAACGCCCGCGACCTGCTGCACTACGCGGCCGGCGGCGCCGAACGCCTGCTCGGCAAGCAGATCCCGGTACCCGGCGGCTGGGACGTCACCTTCCAGGAGCCCCTGGGCGTGGTCGGCGTGATCGCCCCCTGGAACTTCCCCATGCCGATCGCCGCCTGGGGGTCCTTCCCGGCGCTCGCCGCGGGCAACGCCGTCGTCCTCAAGCCCGCCGAGACCACCCCGCTCACCGCCCTGCGGCTGGCCGCACTCGCCCTGGAGGCGGGGCTGCCCGAGCACCTCTTCCAGGTGCTGCCGGGCCACGGGCACATCGCCGGACGCGCCCTGGTGGACCACCCGGACGTGGCCAAGATCGTCTTCACCGGGTCCACCCGCACCGGCCGCGAGGTCATGGAGCGCTGCGCGCGGCTCGTCAAGCCGGTCACCCTGGAACTCGGCGGCAAGAGCCCCAACGTCGTCTTCGCCGACGCCGACCTGAAGACCGCCCTCGACCCGTTCTCCTTCCTGGACAACGCCGGGCAGGACTGCTGCGCCCGCACCCGGATCCTCGTCCAGGAGACGGTGCTCGACGAGGCCCGCGCGTTCCTCGCCGACGCGCTCGCCGCCGTCGTCGTCGGCGACCCGGCCGACGAGAAGACCCAGATGGGCCCGCTGATCTCCGCCGCGCAGCGCGACCGCGTACGGTCGTACGTCCCCGACGGCGCCCCCGCCCTGCGCGGCGGGGCCCCCGACGGACCCGGCTTCTGGTTCCCGCCGACCGTCCTGACGGGGGAGCGGCACGACAGCCCGGCCGCCCACGAGGAGATCTTCGGACCCGTCGCCGTGCTGCTCCCGTTCACCGACGAACAGGACGCCGTCCGCCTCGCCAACGACACCCCCTACGGGCTGTCCGGTTCCGTGTGGACGCGCGACCTCGGCCGCGCGCTGCGCGTCTCGCAGGCCGTGCGCGCGGGCAACCTGTCCGTCAACTCCCATTCCAGCGTCCGCTACTGGACCCCGTTCGGCGGCTACCGGCAGTCCGGCGTCGGCCGCGAACTCGGCCCCGACGCCCTGACCGCCTTCACCGAGACCAAGAACGTCTTCATCAGCACGGAGGGCCCCGCACAGTGACCGACAACAGTGTCTGCCGCCGACTGGTCGGCCGTACCGCCGTCGTGACCGGAGCCGGCAGCGGCATCGGCCTCGCCACCGCCCGCCGGCTCGCCGCCGAGGGCGCCCACGTCGTCTGCGCGGACGTGGACGAACCCCGGGGCAAGGCCGTCGCCGAGGAGGTCGGCGGGCTCTTCGTCAGGACCGACGTCACCGACCCCGAGCAGGTCGAGGCGCTGTTCGAGACCGCCTACGAGACCTACGGCAGCGTCGACGTGGCCTTCAACAACGCGGGCATCTCGCCGCCCGACGACGACTCCATCCTGGAGACCGGCCTGGAGGCCTGGAAGCGCGTCCAGGAGGTCAACCTCACCTCCGTCTACCTGTGCTGCAAGGCCGCCATCCCGTACATGCGCCGCCAGGGCAAGGGCTCCATCATCAACACCGCGTCCTTCGTGGCCCGGATGGGCGCGGCCACCTCCCAGATCTCCTACACCGCCTCCAAGGGCGGCGTGCTCGCCATGTCCCGCGAACTGGGCGTGCAGTTCGCGCGGGAGGGCATCCGGGTCAACGCCCTGTGCCCCGGGCCCGTCAACACCCCGCTGCTGCGGGAGCTGTTCGCCAAGGACCCGGAGCGGGCCGCCCGCCGGCTCGTGCACATCCCGGTGGGCCGGTTCGCCGAGGCCGAGGAGATCGCCGCCGCAGTCGCCTTCCTGGCCAGCGACGACTCCTCCTTCGTCAACGCCACCGACTTCCTGGTGGACGGCGGGATCGCGGGCGCCTACGTCACGCCCCTGTAGGCCCGGCGCTCACAGGAACGCGCGCCCCTCGCCCCGGTAGGTCGGCACGGTCGCCGTCACCTCGTCGCCCGTCACCAGGTGCAGCGCCTCGAACCGCTCGCACAGCTCGCCCGCCTTGGCGTGCCGGAACCACACCCGGTCGCCGATCAGCAGATCGTCGGCGGGCGAGCCGAGCAG
The DNA here is from genome assembly GCF_900104815.1 of Streptomyces misionensis. Classification (NCBI taxonomy): domain Bacteria; kingdom Bacillati; phylum Actinomycetota; class Actinomycetes; order Kitasatosporales; family Streptomycetaceae; genus Streptomyces; species Streptomyces misionensis. The sequence continues at coordinate 1,858,916 of NZ_FNTD01000004.1, read as the reverse complement.
CGGCGTCTGCACCTCGCCGGCCCCCTCCTGCGGGTCGTACCTCAGGCCCTGCGGCAGATACGGCACCGGCAGCCGGTCGGCCCCCGGGGCGCCCGAGGCCGGATAGCCGCCGCCGAGCACGGTGACGGCGCCCACGCCCGGCCGCCGTACCACCGGCAGCGCGAACAGCGCCGCCGGACGGCCGGTGAAGGAACGGTAGTTGTCGAACAGGCGCGGCACGTACAGCCCGGACCCGGCCGCTATCTCGGTGACGGCGGCCTCGGCGGCGGTGTGCTGCACACTGCCGGTGCCGCCGCCGTTGACGAACTCCAGACCGGGCACGACGGCCCGCACCGCCCGTACCGCCGCGGCCCGCCGCTCGGCCAGCTCCCGCCGGGCCGCGCTCTGCATCAGCCGGACCGCCCGCGACCGCAGCGGCCGGCCGGCGACCGAGTCGCCGACCCCCGCTATGTGCCCCTCGTACGCCATCAGTCCGACGAGCCGGAAACCGGGCCGCTCGGCCACCGCCCGCGCCACGGCGGCCAGTTGAGCGGGCGAGTGCAGCGGGGAACGCCGCGCGCCCACCCGCACCCGACCGCCCAGCAGCTTCAGCGACGTGTCCAACTCCAGGCAGATCCTGACCACTTCGCCGCCACCATTGCGGGCGGCGTCGATGAGATCGAGCTGCGCGGGGTCGTCCACCATCACCGTGACGGCACCCGCGAGTTCGGGATCGGCGGCCAACTCCGCGAAACCGGCACGGTCGGCGGACGGGTAGGCCAGCAGGATGTCGTCGAACCCCGAACGGGCCAGCCACAGCGACTCGGCCAGCGTGAACGACATGATGCCCTGGAAGCCGTCCCTGGCCAGGACGCGCTCCAGCAGGGCCCGGCAGCGCACGGACTTGCTGGCGACGCGGACCGGCTTGCCGCCGGAGCGGCGGACCAGGTCGGCCGCGTTGGCGTCGAAGGCCTCCAGGTCCACGATCGCGAACGGGGCGTCGAGATGGGCGGTGGCCCGGTCGTACCGGGCCCGGTCGGCGGCACGCGCAGTCATGCCGGAAGCCTGCCAGACGCGATTACCGCAGGGTAGGGGGACGTTCCGGGCAAGTACCCCGGCCTCGCGCACTGGTTCCGCCTCCGCCCCCGGCAACCCGTAGAGTGACGCGCACGTACGACGGACCCGCCCGGCCGCGTCCGGCCGCCGGCCCGGTCGTACCGGCATGCCTGCCCGGGAGTTCCGGGCACGGCCGAGGCAGCGCGACGGCCCGCGTACGAGGAGACGGCCCGGGCACGAGGAAACGGGGGGCGCATGAGCACGGACGCACGCCGCGCCTCCGTACCGCCGCGCCCCGCGTCCCCGCCCGGCCGCGCGGGCAACGGCATCGCGGGCGCCGGACGGGTCGTCCTGCGCGGCGCCGGGGCGGCACCGGGGGAGGACCCCGACGAGGAGCCGTCCGTCTTCGCACCGCGCGGCGGCCGGCCGACGGCGCCGGACAGCGGCCCGGTACCCGAAGCCGCCGGGCCTACCAGCCCCCCGCCGCCCCCGGCCTCGGCCCGCTTCCCCGACGCCCCGCCCCGCGCGGGCCGCGCCGCACACCCCGCCGCCGTACCGGCCGGTCCGGCGGGGCCAGAGCGTGCCGGTACGCCGGGCCCGGACCGCACGGCCCAGGAAGGCGCCCGGCCGCCCCGGCGCCCGGACGCGCCCGAGGAGCCCCCCACCGAGACGACGGCCCGCCTGCGCCCCGTCCCGCCGGCACCCGCCGCGCAGCGCTCCGGCTCCGGCCCGGCCGACGCCGGTTCCGCCCCCGGCCACCCGCCGAAACGTCCCGGTTCCGCGCCCGGCCGCCCCGGGCCCGCCACCCCGCCGGCCTCCGCACCGGCCCAGGACGCCGCCGCGCCCCGGCCCGGCAGGCACCCGCACTCCACCCGCCCCGCCACCACCTGGCACCCGCACTCCGCCCGCCGGGACGCCCGGCCCGTCGTGACGTTCGGCGAGCCCGAGGTGTTCCGGGAGCGGGCCCGCGCGCGGACCGCGGTGGCCGGGGTCTGTCTCGTGCTCGGTCTCGGGCTCATCGGCGGTGCGGTGACCGGGAGTTGGCTGGCCCGGGACGGCGGCGACGGGCCGCACGGGTTCGCCGCCGCCGCGTCCGTCTGGCACAGCGTGCCCGTCGACCGGCTGTTCCCGCCCGTCGTGAGGGGACCCGGCGCCGGGCCCGGCGGAGCCGACCGCACCTGGACGCGGATCGCCGTGGCCCCGGACAGCGGCTGCGCCGACGCCTTCGACCCGCTGCTGCGCCAGGTCCTCGCGCCCGTCGGCTGCGGACGCCTGCTGCGGGCCACCTACACCGACGCCACCCAGAGCCATGTCACCACCGTGGGGCTGCTGTTCACCACGGCCGACCCCGCCGCGATGTCCGCGCTCGCCACCCGGTTCCGCACCGAGCACCTGACCGAGCGCCCCGATCTGGTGCCCCGCGCGTACGGCCCGAAGGGCACCTTGGCCGCCGGGTTCGGCGACGCCCAGCGCGCGTCCTGGACCGTCTCGGTGCGCACCGACGCCCCCGTCGTCGTGTACGCCGTCTCCGGCTGGGCCGACGGCCGCACCGTGGACACCCCGCAGCCCGCCGCCGACGCCGTGCGGTCCGGCGCCACCACCCCGCAGGCCCAGTCCGGCCTCGGCAACGAGGCGAAGGGCCTCGCCGGGCAGATCGAACGGCTGCTGCGGCAGACCGTCGGCACCTCCGCCACGAAGAGATCCTCATGAAGCGTGCCTCCGGGGCCGCGGTGAGCGCCCTGCTCGCCGGCGCCCTCACCCTGCTGCCGTCCGCCGCCGCCCACGCCGACGGCATCCGCGCCCAGCAGTGGGGCCTGACCGCCCTCCACCTCGACCAGGCATGGCGGACCACCAAGGGGCGGGGCGTCACCGTCGCCGTCCTGGACACCGGCGTCCAGGCCGACCACCCCGACCTCGTCGGCAACGTGCTGCCCGCCCACGACATGATCGGCTTCGGCGCCCGGCCCGGCGACCGCACCTGGGGCCGGCACGGCACCGCCATGGCCGGCATCATCGCCGGGCACGGCCACGGGCCCGGCCGCGCCGACGGCGTCATGGGCGTCGCCCCCGAGGCGAGGATCCTGCCCGTGCGGGTGATCCTGGAGGACGGCGACCCCGCCCGCGCCAAGGCCCGCACCACCCGCGGCGGCGCCCTCGCCGAGGGCATCCGCTGGGCCGCCGACCACGGCGCCGACGTCATCAACCTCTCCCTCGGCGACGACTCCGCCTCCGCCCATCCCGAACCCGGCGAGGACGAGGCCGTGCAGTACGCGCTGAAGCAGGGCGTGGTCGTCGTCGCCTCCGCGGGCAACGGCGGCGACAAGGGCGACCACGTCTCCTACCCGGCCGCCTACCCCGGCGTGATCGCCGCCACCGCCGTCGACCGCTACGGCACCCGGGCCGCCTTCTCCACCCGCCGCTGGTACGCCGCGGTCAGCGCGCCCGGCGTCGACGTCGTCATCGCCGACCCCGACCACAAGTACTACGCGGGCTGGGGCACCTCGGCCGCCTCCGCCTACGTCTCCGGCGTGGCCGCCCTGATCAAGTCCGCCCACCCCGGCCTGAGCCCGGCCCAGATCAAGACGGTCCTGGAGGACACCGCCGAGGACCCGCCGGCCGGCGGCCGTGACGACTCCCGCGGCTTCGGCACGATCGACCCGGTGGCGGCCCTGCGCGCGGCCGACCGGCTCGAACCCGAGCAGCTGCGCCCGGCGGCGTACGGGCAGAAGTACTTCGGTCCGGGACCGGCCGCCCCCAAGGCCACCGGCTCCACCACCGACTGGGCGGCCCCCCTCGCGGGCAGCGTCGGCGGGGTGCTGCTGGTCGTGGGCGTGATCCTGTGGCGGGGCCGCGGACGGTCCTGCTGAGGCGGGGCCCGGCCCGCGGCTCCGGCGGGACGGGTGCCCCGATAGGGTCGGTGACCGTGGCGAACAAGAACATCCCCGACTCCGGCTACTCCGACGACGACGGCTCCGCCGACCCCCGGCTCGGTGCCGCGCTCGCCGCGTGGGCGCAGGACCGCACCGCCGTCGGCCCGGTCCTGGAGGCGCTGAAGGGCGCCCGGCTGCTGGTGCCCGTGGTGGCGGTGCTCGGTGAGGTGGAGGAGGACGAGAAGGGGCTGCGTCGCGAGAAGACCAGCGACATGGCCGTGCCCACCCTGAAGGCCGGGAACCGGACCGCGCTGCCCGCCTTCACCTCCACGGACTCCCTCGCCCGCTGGGACCCGGCGGCCCGCCCGGTCGCCGTCCCCCTGCACCAGGCGCTCCAGGCCGCCGCGCACGAGAAGGCCGACACGGTCGTGCTGGACCTGGCCGGACCGGTGCCGTTCGAGCTGACCGGGCCCGCGCTGCTCGCCCTCGCCGAGGGCCGCACCAGCACCGATCCGCTCGCCGACCCGGCCGTCGTCGAGGCCGTGCGCGCGGCGGTGGCGGCGGAGCCCGGCGTGCTGCGCGCCCACCTCGGTCCCGGGCAGGCCGACGGCGTCCTCGCCCTCGTCCTCGACGCGTCCGCGCCGCCCGCGGAGACCGCCCGCTCTCTCGCCGGCCGGCTCGCGGCCGACGAGACACTGAGGGCCCGCCTGGTGCGCGGCCTCGACCTGGCACTGCTGCCGGCCGGGTCGACGCCTCCGGGCGAGCCCCTGTACGTGAAGGAAAAGGAATAGGTCAGCGGTAGACCGGGCCGGTGTACTTCTCGCCCGGTCCCTGCCCCGGCTCGTCCGGGACGATCGACGCCTCGCGGAAGGCCAGCTGGAGCGACTTCAGACCGTCGCGCAGCGGCGCCGCGTGGAAGGAGCTGATCTCGGTGGCGCCGCCGTCCAGCAGGCCGGCGAGCGCGGTGATCAGCTTGCGGGCCTCGTCCAGGTCCTTGTACTTGTCGCCCTCCTCGCTGAGCCCGAGCTTCACGGCGGCGGCGCTCATCAGGTTGACGGCGACCGTCACGATCACCTCGACGGCGGGGACCTCGGCGATGTCCCGCGTCATCGCGTCGAAGTCGGGGTTCTCAGGAGGGGTCTCACTCATGCCCACACCCTAAGGCGGATGACGGCTTTCCTCTCACGCGCTCCGGATTCGTGCTTGTCAAGCGATCCTGCTAACCTGGTTCACGACCAGTCGGACGCCATCAGTGTGTTCGGCCCACAAGTGGAGGCTCCGAACTCCCACCCGACCGCCCTCCGGGACGGCGGGTCATCCGGTCAGGCGGCCGCCATCGTTCCGTACGGACGATGGAGTCGCCCGATTGTGCGCCCCGCGTTCACCGCGTCGGTGCTCCGGTGACAAGGAGCCCCGCCTGTGATCGTCCGGGGCATTTTTTCTGCTTCGGCGCGGTTGGTCTGACGTAAACAGACGTTACGCGGCAGTCCGCCAGGCCGTCGCGTGGTGCTACCGAGGAGGATCCATCAGCGCCGAGCCCCGCATCAACGACCGGATTCGCGTTCCCGAGGTGCGACTTGTCGGTCCCAGTGGCGAGCAGGTCGGCATCGTGCCGCTCGCGAAGGCACTGGAGCTTGCGCAGGAGTACGACCTGGACCTGGTCGAGGTCGCGGCGAACGCCCGTCCGCCCGTGTGCAAGCTCATGGACTACGGGAAGTTCAAGTACGAGTCGGCCATGAAGGCCCGTGAGGCGCGCAAGAACCAGGCGCACACGGTCATCAAGGAGATGAAGCTCCGGCCGAAGATCGACCCGCACGACTATGACACCAAGAAGGGTCACGTCGTCCGGTTCCTCAAGCAGGGCGACAAGGTCAAGATCACGATCATGTTCCGTGGTCGCGAGCAGTCCCGGCCCGAGCTGGGCTACCGACTGCTGCAGCGCCTCGCGGAGGACGTCCAGGACCTCGGCTTCGTGGAGTCGAACCCGAAGCAGGACGGCCGCAACATGATCATGGTCCTCGGTCCGCACAAGAAGAAGACCGAGGCGATGGCCGAGGCCCGCCAGGCGCAGGAGGCCCGCAAGGCCGACGCGAAGGCGAACCCCGGCAAGTCGCAGAACCCTGCCGAGGCTGAGGCGCCGTCCGAGGAGCCTGCCGAGGCGTGATCCCGGGGAGCTCCACGGCTCCCGAGGATGTAACCGAAACAAGAGCGACGCTCCACCGTGCCCGGTTTTCGTGACCGGGCACCGGAGCGCCACCGACGAGGAGAGAACGGCGCTATGCCGAAGAACAAGTCGCACAGCGGTGCCAGCAAGCGCTTCAAGGTCACCGGCTCCGGCAAGGTGCTCCGCGAGCGCGCCGGCAAGCGCCACCTGCTTGAGCACAAGTCGTCCCGCGTGACGCGTCGCCTCACCGGCAACGCCGAGATGGCCCCGGGCGACGCCGCGAAGATCAAGAAGCTTCTCGGCAAGTGACGCCCCGGCGCCCTTCGGGCGCCGCGCGTCTGGACCGGGACCCAATCGTTTCCGGGTCGTGTGAGGACCCCCACGACCCCGCTACAAGGAGTTAACAAGTGGCACGCGTCAAGCGGGCAGTCAACGCCCACAAGAAGCGCCGGGCGATCCTGGAGCAGGCCTCCGGCTACCGCGGTCAGCGTTCGCGCCTGTACCGCAAGGCCAAGGAGCAGGTCACCCACTCGCTGGTCTACAACTACAACGACCGCAAGAAGCGCAAGGGCGACTTCCGTCAGCTGTGGATCCAGCGCATCAACGCCGCTGCCCGCGCCAACGGCATGACCTACAACCGCTTCATCCAGGGTCTGAAGGCCGCGAACGTCGAGGTCGACCGCAAGATCCTGGCCGAGCTGGCCGTCAACGACGCGAACGCGTTCGCCGCGCTCGTCGAGGTCGCGCAGAAGGCGCTGCCGTCGGACGTGAACGCGCCGAAGGCCGCGTGACGCTGCGCTGAGCTTCAGCCGAAAACGCCGGACCCGCAGGCTGTATGGCTTGCGGGTCCTGTCGTTGGGGCCCGCTGCGGATCGTTCGGCCGCGGGCCGTCGTGGCCGCTCGCGCAGTTCCCCGCGCCCCTGACGGGGCGCCGCACCCGGCCGGTACGACAAAGCGAAGAACTCTCCTGAAAGAGAAGAAGAGCATGCCCCCCGTCAGCCCCGAGCTGATCTCCCCCCGCTCCGCCCGTGTCGTCGCCGCGCGGCGGTTGGCCAAGCGGAACTTCCGGGGCAAGGACCGGCTGTTCCTCGCGGAGGGGCCGCAGGCCGTGCGGGAGGCGGCGGCGCACCGGCAGGACGGGCAGGCCACCCTGATCGAGCTGTTCGCCACCGTCGAGGCCGCCGAGCGCTACGCCGACATCGTGGGCGAGGCCCGCGACGCGGGGGCACGGGTGCACCTGGCGTCCGAGGACGTCATCGCGGACATCTCCACCACCGTCACCCCGCAGGGGCTCGTCGGCGTCTGCCGCTTCCTGGACACCCCCTTCGAGGAGATCCTCGCCGCCCGCCCCAAGCTGGTGGCCGTGCTCGCGCACGTGCGCGACCCCGGCAACGCCGGCACCGTGCTGCGCTGCGCCGACGCCGCGGGCGCCGAGGCCGTCGTCCTCACCGACGCCTCCGTGGACCTGTACAACCCCAAGGCGGTGCGCGCCTCGGTGGGCTCGCTGTTCCATCTGCCGGTCGCCGTCGGCGTGCCCGTGGAACAGGCCATCGAGCGGCTCAAGGGCGCCGGGGTGCGTATCCTCGCGGCCGACGGCGCGGGCGACCGCGACCTGGACGAGGAACTCGACAAGGGCACCATGGGCGGGCCGACCGCGTGGGTGTTCGGCAACGAGGCATGGGGGCTGCCGGAGGAGACCCGCGCCCTCGCCGACGCCGTCGTGCGCGTCCCCATCCACGGCAAGGCCGAGAGCCTGAACCTCGCCACGGCCGCCGCGGTCTGCCTGTACGCCTCGGCCCGCGCGCAGCGCGCCCGCGGAGGGTGCCGCTGCGTCACCCGGAGCTAGTAGGGTGGCCAGCTCGGGGCCCTGCGCCGTATGAGAGGTGGGGTACGGGGATGAGTGTGGCCGGCACGAGCACCGGGCCGGAGCGACGGGACGCGCGGGGCGCGCCCCCGTCCGCGTGCGGTGCGGGCGGACTCGACTTCGACCAGCTGCCCGACGGACTGGTGGTCGCCGACGAACGCGGCCGCGTCGTCGGGTTCAACGCGGCCGCGGAGCGCATCACCGCCGTACCCGCCGCCGACGCCCTCGGGCAGCCGCTGGAGAAGGCGCTGCCGTTAGAGGACCTGGAGGGGCGCCGCTGGTGGCAGCTCACCGACCCCTACGGCGGCCTCTCCACCAGGACCCGGCAGCCCGAGCGCAATCTGCTGCTGCCCGGCGGCCGGGAGGTGCTCGTCACCGCCCGCTACGTCCGCGCCGAACCCCTCGGCCCCGTCCGGCGCCTGGTCGTCTGCCTGCGGGACACCGAGGCCCGCCGCCGCACCGAACGCAGCCACGCCGAACTGATCGCCACCGTCGCCCACGAGCTGCGCTCCCCGCTGACCTCCGTCAAGGGCTTCACCGCCACCCTCCTCGCCAAGTGGGAGCGGTTCACCGACGACCAGAAGCGGCTGATGCTGGAGACCGTCGACGCGGACGCCGACCGGGTCACCCGGCTCATCGCCGAACTGCTGGACATCTCCCGGATCGACTCGGGGCGGCTGGAGGTGCGCCGCCAGCCCGTCGACATAGGGGCCGCCGTCTCCCGGCACATCCAGGCGTACGTCGCCGCCGGCCAGCCCGCCGAACGCTTCCTGCTGCGCATCGAGCAGCCGCTGCCCGACCTGTGGGCCGACCCCGACAAGATCGACCAGGTGCTCAGCAACCTGCTGGAAAATGCCGTGCGGCACGGCGCGGGAACCGTCACCATCGACGTCACGCCCACGGCGTCCCCCCGCGAGGGCGAGGACACCGGCACGTCGGTCACGGTGAGCGACGAGGGGCCCGGCATCCCGGAGGAGTCCATGAACCGCGTCTTCACCCGCTTCTGGCGGGGCAGCAAGCGCGGTGGCACCGGACTCGGGCTGTACATCGTCAAGGGGATCGTCGAGGCCCACGGCGGCACCATCACGGTCGGCCGCGCCCGCGGCGGCGGCGCCGAGTTCCGATTTACGCTGCCCGTGAGCGCCCCCGCGTATCTCGCGTAGCGGCCCACGGGCTCTTCGAGCACCTCCGCCCCGTTAGACTCGGCCTTTGGCACCTTTGTGTCCTTCACGCGGCCCTCGCGAGTCGGTGACGGGGACCAACCGCAGGGGGCACCGCCCAGCGACAGCTGGGGGACAAGGACAATCGGAAGCACGGGAAGAGATGTCGGCACCCAATAAGTCGTACGACCCTGTCGAGGTCGAGGCGTTGAAACCGGAAGAGATCGAGCGCATGCGGGACGAGGCGCTCGCCGCCTTCGCCGCCGCGGACTCCCTCGACGCGCTCCACGAGGCCAAGGTCGCCCACACCGGCCCGGCGTCCCCGCTGTCCCTCGCCAACCGCGAGATCGGCGCCCTGCCCCCGCACGCCAAGGCCGAGGCCGGCAAGCGCGTCGGCATGGCCCGCGGCGCGGTGAACAAGGCCCTCGCCGCCCGCCAGGCCGAGCTGGAGGCCGAGCGCGACGCCCGGGTGCTGGTCGAGGAGGACGTCGACGTCACGCTGCCTCACGACCGCGTCCAGGCCGGTGCCCGCCACCCGCTGACCACGCTGTCGGAGCGCATCGAGGACATCTTCGTGGCCATGGGCTACGAGGTCGCCGAGGGCCCCCAGGTCGAGGCCGAGTGGTTCAACTTCGACGCCCTGAACATCGGCCCCGACCACCCGGCCCGCGGCGAGGCCGACACCTTCTTCGTGCAGGCCCCCGACGGCGGAGCCGAGTCCGGGGTGGTGATGCGCACCCACACCTCGCCCGTGCAGATCCGCTCGCTGCTCGACCGTGAGCTGCCGGTCTACGTGATCTGCCCGGGCCGCGTCTACCGCACCGACGAGCTGGACGCCACCCACACGCCCGTCTTCCACCAGGTCGAGCTGCTCGCCGTGGACGAGGGCCTGACCATGGCGGACCTCAAGGGCACCCTGGACCACATGGTGCAGTCGCTGTTCGGCGAGGGCATGAAGACCCGGCTGCGGCCGAACTTCTTCCCCTTCACCGAGCCGAGCGCCGAGATGGACATGCTCTGCTACGTCTGCAAGGGCGAGTCCGTCGGCAACCCCGACCGGCCCTGCCGCACCTGCTCCAGCGAGGGCTGGATCGAGCTGGGCGGCTGCGGCATGGTCAACCCGCGGGTGCTCACCGCCTGCGGCGTCGACCCGGAGAAGTACAGCGGCTTCGCCTTCGGGTTCGGCATCGAGCGGATGCTGATGTTCCGCCACAACGTCGAAGACATGCGAGACATGGTCGAGGGTGACATCCGGTTCACCCGGCCCTTCGGGATGGAGATCTGATGCGGGTCCCGCTTTCTTGGCTGCGGGAGTACGTCGACCTGCCGGCCACCGAGACCGGCCGTGACGTCCAGGCCAAGCTCATTTCGGCCGGCCTGGAGGTCGAGACGGTCGAGCAGCTCGGCGCCGACCTCAAGGGCCCCCTGGTCGTCGGCCAGGTACTGACCATCGAGGAGCTGGAGGGCTTCAAGAAGCCGATCCGCTTCTGCACCGTCGACGTCGGCCAGGCCAACGGCACCGGCGAGCCCCAGGAGATCGTCTGCGGCGCCCGCAACTTCGCGGTCGGCGACAAGGTCGTCGTGGTGCTGCCCGGCGCCACCCTGCCCGGCGGCTTCTCGATCTCCGCCCGCAAGACCTACGGCAAGGTCTCGCACGGCATGATCTGCTCCACCGACGAGCTGGGCATGGGCGACGACGGCACCCACGGCATCATCGTGCTGCCGCCGGAGACCGAGGTCGGCAAGGACGCCATCGAGCTGCTCGAGCTGGTCGACGAGGTCCTGGACATCGCCGTCACCGCCAACCGCGGCGACTGCCTGTCCATCCGCGGCGTCGCCCGCGAGACGGCCATCGCCTACGGCCTGCCGCTGCGCGACCCCGCCCTGATCGACGTGCCCGCGCCCAACGCGTACGGCTACCCGGTCCAGGTCGCCGACCCGTTCGGCTGCGACCGCTTCACCGCCCGCACCGTCACCGGGCTGCGCCCCGAGGCCCGCTCCCCGATCTGGCTCCAGCGCCGGCTCCAGAAGGTCGGCATGCGTCCGATCTCGCTCGCCGTCGACGTCACCAACTACGTGATGATGGAGCTGGGCCAGCCGCTGCACGCCTACGACCGCAGGCTGGTCCAGGGCACCATCGGCGTGCGCCGCGCGCAGGAGGGCGAGAAGCTCGTCACCCTCGACGGCGTCGAGCGCAAGCTGCACGCCGAGGACCTGGTCATCACCGACGAGCGCGGCCCCATCGGCCTCGCGGGCGTGATGGGCGGCGCCAACACGGAGATCGCCGACCACACCGAGGACGTGGAGAACGCGACCACCGACGTGGTGATCGAGGCGGCCCACTTCAACGCCGTCTCCATCGCGCGCACGGCCCGCCGCCACAAGCTGCTGTCCGAGGCCTCCCGCCGCTTCGAGCGGGGCGTCGACCCGCAGGCCGCGGCCGCCGCCGCGCAGCGCACCGTGGACCTGCTGGTGCTGCTCGCGGGCGGCACCGCCGAGGCCGGCGTCACCGAGGTCATCGCGCCGTCCGCGCCGCGCACCATCACCGTCCCGGCCGACCACCCGGACAAGGTCGCGGGCGTCGCCTACGGCCGCGAGACCGTCGTACGCCGCCTCCAGGAGGTCGGCTGCGACGTCTACGGTCAGGACGAGCTGATCGTCACCGTGCCGTCCTGGCGGCCCGACCTGACGGACCCGAACGACCTCGCGGAAGAGGTCATCCGCCTGGAGGGCTACGAGAACCTGCCCTCCACGCTGCCCAAGCCCCCCGCGGGCCGCGGCCTGACCGAGCGCCAGCGGCTGCACCGCCGCATCGGCCGGGCGCTGGCCGGCGCCGGCTACGTCGAGGCGCCGAACTACCCGTTCGTCGGCGAGCAGGTCTTCGACCAGCTCGGCCTGGCCGCCGAGGACCCGGCCCGCCGGGTCGTCAAGCTGGTCAACCCGCTCAGCGACGAGGAGCCCGCGCTGCGCACGACGCTGCTGCCGGGCCTGCTCGGCGCGCTGCGGCGCAACGACGGCCGGGGCTCGCACGACCTGGCCCTGTTCGAGACCGGGCTGGTCTTCCACCCGCGCGAGGAGCGCCGCGCCGCCGTGCACCTGCCGGTGGACCGGCGTCCCACCGACGAGGAGATCGCGGCGCTGAACGCCGCGCTGCCCGAGCAGCCCCGGCACGCCGCGGTCGTCCTCGCGGGCGCCCGCGAGCAGGCCGGCTGGTGGGGCAAGGGCCGCCCGGCCGACTGGGCCGACGCGATCGAGGCCGCGCGCACCATCGCCCGTGAGGCCGGTGCCGAACTCGCCGTGCGCAAGGGCCAGTACGGTCCCTGGCACCCGGGCCGCTGCGCCGAGCTGGTCGTGGTGGCCGACGGCGCGGAGCGGGTCGTGGGCCACGCGGGCGAGCTGCACCCGCGCGTCCTGAAGGCCCTGGGCCTGCCCGAGCGCACCTGCGCGATGGAGCTGAACCTGGACGCCCTGGAGGAGGCCGGCGACGGCATCCCGATGGCGCCGGGCATCTCCACCTTCCCGGTGGCCACGCAGGACGTCGCCCTGGTGGTCGACAAGCCGGTGCCGGCGGCCGAGGTCGAGGCCGCGCTGCGCGCCGGCGCGGGTGAACTCCTCGAGTCCATCCGCCTGTTCGACGTCTACGAGAACGCCGAGCAGCTGGGCGAGGGCCGCAAGTCGCTCGCCTACGCGCTGCGCTTCCGCGCCCCCGACCGGACGCTGACGGTGGACGAGGCGTCGGCGGCCCGGGACGCGGCGGTCGCCCTGGCGGGCGAGCGCACCGGAGCCGTACTGCGCGGCTGACCCACCCGGTCCCCACGAGCGGCCGGCCACGGACCTCCGTGGCCGGCCGCTCGTGTCATGCCAGGGGCGCCCCTCGCCGTACCGGCGCGAGCGGCACGGCGGTCCCGGACGATCGTTTCCTGACGCTCCGTCATGTCTTGCATAAATGCATCCTCACCTGCGCGTTCTCACTCGTTCGGGTGGTCATCGGAGGTGAGCCGGGCCGTTCGGGCCGAGCCGTCGACAGAATCGGACCGGCCTTTCGGGGTCGGTCCGTCTGCTCTGTCAGGGACTCTCCATGGGGGACCAGAGGCATGATCCGCATCAAGGCGCGGGCGCCCACCGCGCGAGGAGCCGTACTTCCCACGATCTGGGGAGCGTTGGCGGTCGGTTACAAGTTCGGCTGCCCGCTCGCGCAGCAGGAGGGGCTCGGCGCCCGCATCGTCACCAGCGCCGTGTTCTTCACCGTGGGCACCGGCCTGATACTCCATGTCCGCCGCGCCCTGCTGCGCGAGCTGCGGCTCGCCCGGCGGGCGGCCCGGGTCGCGCAGAGCGTCGTGCTGCGGCCCCCGCCGCCGCGTCTCGACGGGCTGAACGTGGCCGCCGTGCAGCTGTCCGCGGACCGGGGCGCGAGCGTCGGCGGCGATCTGTACGAGGCCGTCGCCACCGAGCACGGGGTGCGGGTGGTGATGGGCGACGTGCGCGGGCACGGGCTGGCCGCGCTCGGCACCGTCGCCGCCCTCCTCGGCAGCTTCCGCGAGGCCGCCCACGACGAGCCCACGCTGCCCGGCGTGCTGCGCAGGCTGGAGCGCGCCCTCGCCCGGCACCTGCGGGAACGGGCCCGCGCCGAACACCCCGCGACCGGCGCCCCGGACCCCGACCACCCGGTGGCCGAGGAGTTCGTCACCGTGCTGCTCCTGGAGATCGGCGCGGGCGGCGAGCTAACCGCCCTCAACTGCGGCCACCCCTGGCCCTACCGGCTCAGCGGCACCACCGTCGAACCCCTGACCCACGCCGAACCACTGCCCCCGCTGGGCCCCTTCCCGCTCCCCGCGGACCTGGCGCCGCGCCCCTGCGGCGAGCTGGGGCCCGCCGAGTCCCTGGTCCTGTACACCGACGGCGCGGAGGACGCCCGGGACGCCCGGGGCCGGTTCTTCGCCCTGCCGGACGTGCTGCGCACCGCCGTACGCGACCAACCGGCCTCGCCCCAGCGGGTGTTGCGCACCCTCCTGGCCGCCCTGCTGCGCCACACCGGCGGCACGCCCGCCGACGACGTGGCACTCCTGGTACTGCGCAACGAGCGGGGGCCGACCGCCATGGCGTGCGGGACCGTACGACCGGTCACCAGCACGCACCACTGATGTTCCCGCCAGACCACCGCTGTTCGAGGGGGAGCCGGTGGCCTGGCGGGCCTCCTGCGAGGAATCCCAGTCAACCGATCCGGGCACGCGCCGCGACAGCGCGCGCACCCCCCGGGCGCGGGCACTCGGTTCACACCCCGTGTGAACGCGGGGCGACTAGGCTGGCGGCACCAGGCACTCGGGGGTCACCCATGCAGCCCAACACTCTGCTCGACGCCATCCTGGACGAGGCGGGCATCTCGCACGCCGGTCTCGCCGCCCACGTCAACCAGGCCGGCCGCGCGCGGGGCCTCGCGCTCCGCTACGAACACACCGCCGTGGCCCGCTGGTTGAAGGGCCAGCGGCCACGCGGCCAGGTGCCCGACCTGATCTGCGAGGTGCTCGCCGCCCGGCTGCACCGGCCCGTGACCCTGGACGACATCGGCCTCGGCGTGCCCGGCCGCCCCGGCACCGCGGCCACCGGCTCGCTGTCCGGGTTCGTGGAACGGGCCACCGCCCTGTGGCGCTCCGACGAACAGCAGCGCCCCCATGTCCTCGGCGCCCCCGCCGTCACCGGCACCCCCGCCGTGATGCCGGTGTGGGAGTGGGAGAACCCGCCCGAGGACACCGACGTCTCCCGCGGCGGCCCGCACCGGGTCACGGCCGCCGACATCGAGACGCTGCGCGCGGCCCGTACGCACTACGAGCAGATGTACCGCAAGGCCGGGGGCGTGGCGACCCGCGCCCGTATCGTCGGCTTCCTCAACGCCGAGGCGGCACCGCTGCTGCGCGGCGGCTACACCGACGCCACCGGGCGCCAGCTGCACCGCGCCACCGGCGGACTGGTCGCCATCGCCGGCATCTGCGCCTACGACTCCGACGCCCACGGACTCGCCCAGCGCTACTTCCACCAGGCGCTGCGGCTGGCCAAGGCCAGCGGGGACCGGGGCCTCGGCGCGTACGTGATAGCGCTGCTGGTCAACCAGTCGCTGTTCATGCGGGAGTACCGGCAGGCGGTGGCCTTCGCGGAGGCCGCGCTGCGCACCGCCGGACGGCACATCACCCCCGCGCTCGCCTCCGACCTGTACGCGATGCAGGCCAAGGCGTACGCGCACCTGGGGGACGCGGGCAGTGCCCTCGGCTGCATCCGGCGCGCGGAGACCGCCGCCGAACGCATCCGGCGCGGACACGAACCCGACGAGACCGGCTATGTGCAGCCGGGCCTGGTCAACGTCCAGGTGGCCGAGGCGCTGTTGAGCCTCGGGGAACTCGGCGCCGCCCGGGAGCACGCGGCGGCCGCCGTGGACAACCCCGCCCACGACCGGGGAAGAGTGCACCGGCTCGCCATGCTCAGCACCATCGAACTGCGCCAGGGCAACACGGAGGAGGCCGTGGCCACCGCCGTACAAATGGCCGAACAGGCGCGGGGGATGGAGTCCCAGCGGCTGCGCGACCGGCTGCGCGCGGTGCGCGAACACCTGGCACGTTGCGGCTCGCCGGGCACCACGGAGGCCGCCGAACTCATCGACGGGGCGCTGCGCGTGCCACTGTAGGGCCCCTGTGGGCGCACCGTCCCTGCTGCGATATTGCCACCTAATCGGCGAAAGGTGGCAGAACCGTGCAGTGGACGAAACAGAACGAACAAACGGTGTATGAAAACCGCTGGTTCAGCGTCAATCTCGCAGACGTCGAGCTGCCGGACGGCCGGCACCTCGACCACTTCCTCATCCGGCTGCGCCCGGTGGCCGTCGCCACGGTCGTCAACGAGGCCAACGAGGTGCTGCTGCTGTGGCGGCACCGCTTCATCACCGACAGCTGGGGCTGGGAACTCGCCGCGGGCGTCGTCGAGGACGGCGAGGACATCAGGGCCGCGGCCGCCCGGGAACTGGAGGAGGAGACCGGCTGGCGGCCGGGGCCCCTGCACCACCTGATGACGGTGGAGCCGTCCAACGGCCTCACCGACGCCCGGCACCACATCTACTGGTCCGACGAGGGCGAGTACACCGGGCATCCCGTGGACGACTTCGAGTCGGACCGCAGGGAGTGGGTCCCGCTCAAACTCGTCCCCGACCTGATCGCCCGCGGGGAGGTCCCGGCCGCCAACATGGCGGCCGCCCTACTGCTGTTGCACCATCTCCGGCCGGCCGAGGGCTAGTGGGCTAATGGGCGCGCAGCGCCTGCCAGACGGTCACCACGAGCGCGCCGAGCGCGGTCAGCGCGGCGAGCGAGGGCAGCGGCCAGCGCGCGTGTTCCAGCGAGACCATCCGGGAGTTCAGCTCGTCCAGCTCCTTGGCGGTCTCCTCGGTGCGGTGACCGAGCAGCGCGAGCCCGCCCTCGACCCTGGCGTAGGCCACGTCCAGTCGGCGCCGTAACTCTGCGAGTTCTCCATGGACCACGGGATGCTCCGGATCGGTGGTCACGGGTCCACTCCTTTCCGTAGTCGAAGGGGACGTTCCGTACCCCCTTGCACGTGCATGAAGAGTCAACTCGCCTGGTGGGTACGAGGGGAGCGTGTGCGCCGGGCATGTGCGAGCCCGGCGCGCACACGGTGTGTGAAACGCACGTGCCCGGCACCGGATGCGGTGCCGGGCACGTCGGCTGTCGCTGTGCGTGATCGGGCGTCGGCTCGGAAGCCCGTCAGGGCCGCGGCGCCTGCTCGCCGGTGGTGGCGAAGCGCCTGCGGTACTCGGTGGGGGTGGTGCCCAGGTGACGGGCGAAGGCACGGCGCAGGGTCTCGTCGCTGCCGAGGCCGCTGTACCGGGCGGCGGCGGTGATGCTGTGCCCGTCGAGGAGGAGTTGCTGGGCCCGGTCGAGACGCACGCGCTCGACCCAGCGGGCCGGGGTGGTGTGCAGTTCGGTCCTGAACAGCCGGGTCAGGTGCCGGGTGCTGACGGCGGCGGACGCGGCCATGGCGGGCAGGCTGTGGTCGGCGGCGGGGTCGGCGAGCACGGCGGCGGTCAGCGTGCGCAGCAGACCGCCGCGCGCGGTGGGCGTGGCCAGCGCGGTGGAGAACTGGGACTGACCGCCGGGGCGCTGCATGAAGACGACCAGTTCGCGGGCGACGGCACGGGCGGCGTCGGGACCGTGGTCGTCCTCCACCAGCGCGAGGGTCAGGTCGATGCCCGCGCTGATGCCCGCCGAGGTGAGGTAGCGGCCGTCGTGGACGTGCAGGGCGTCCGGTTCGACGCGCACGCGAGGGTGACGGCGGGCGAGGGTGCGGGCGTGGCGCCAGTGGGTGGTGGCCCGGCGGTCGTCGAGCAGGCCGAGCGCGGCCAGGACGAAGGCGCCGGTGCACACGGAGGCGACCCGTGCCGCCCGCGGGGCGAGGGCGCCGGCCGCGGCCAGCAGTTCCGGCCGGGGGCCCGCTTCGGCGAGGTGGTCGGCCCCGGCGATCACCAGGGTGTCGAAGGGCCCGGCATCGGCCGCGGCCGTCGTACCCGCGAGCACGGGGCCGCTGGAGGTGGTGACGTCGCCGCCGTCGGGGGAGACCAGGGTGCAGTCGTAGGGGTGCCCGAGCCGGGCCGCCTGGTGCAGCACCTCCAGCGGACCGCTGACGTCGAGCAGGGTCACGCCGTCGAACACGAGGAAGGCGATCCGATGCGTCATGTCTGAATCCGTGGTTCATATGGCCGGACGGACATGGCGGCAGCCTACGGCACGGACGAGGGTGGAGGGAGCCCACGGATACAGGTACCGAGCGGAGGAGACCCCGATGAGCGAGACGATCGCAGGCGTGCGCATCCCGGACAGCGCCCTGGCGCGGGAGGCGACCGAACTGGTGCGCGAGGCCGCCCCGCCACTGCTGTTCGACCACTCGCGCCGGGTGTTCCTGTTCGGGTCGCTGCGCGGCGCCGAACTCAAGCTGGACTTCGACCCCGAACTGCTCTACGTCGGGGCCATGTTCCACGACCTGGGACTGACGCAACGCTTCCGCCGCACCGACCAGCGTTTCGAGATCGACGGCGCCGACGAGGCCCGCCGCTTCCTGCACGCCCACGGCATCACCGGGGAGCCGGCCGAGCGGGTGTGGACGGCCATCGCCCTGCACACCACCGTGGAGATCCCGCTGCACATGGCGCCCGAGATCGCCCTGGTCACCCGTGGCGTGGAACTGGACGTCCTGGGCATCGGCTACCACGCGGTCCCGGACGAGCAGCGTGCCGCGGTGGTCGCCGCCCATCCCCGCCCCGACTTCAAGAACCGGATCCTCGCCGCGTTCACCGAGGGCCTCAAGGACCGCCCGGACACCACGTTCGGCAACGTCAAGGCCGACGTCCTCGCCCACTTCGTGCCCGGCTTCCGCCGCGGCGACTTCGTCGAGGTCATCAAGGGCTCCGACTGGGCCGAATGACACGCTCCGCACCGCGCCCGGTGCGAAAGCACCCCTTGATGAGAACACACACCGGAACGACGCCCACCGAGGAGCCCTTGTGCGAGCCATCACCGTCCGAGACCGCGAGGCCGGTCTCGCCGGGCTGTCCCTGACGGACCTGCCCCACCCGCACGCGGCCGAGAACGACGTCGTCGTGCGGGTGCACGCCGCCGGGTTCACCCCCGGGGAACTGGACTGGCCGGCCACGTGGACCGATCGCGCCGGCCGCGACCGGACGCCGAGTGTGCCCGGGCACGAGCTGTCCGGGGTCGTCGCGGAACTGGGATACGGCACGACGGGACTGAGCGTCGGGCAGCGGGTGTTCGGCCTGGCCGACTGGGCCCGTGACGGCGCCCTCGCCGAGTACGTCGCGGTGGAGGCCCGCAATCTCGCGCCGCTGCCGGCGGACATCGACCACACCGTGGCCGCCGCGCTGCCGATCTCCGGGCTGACCGCCTGGCAGGGCCTGTTCGACCACGGGCGCCTGGCCGCCGGCCAGACCGTCCTGATCCACGGTGTCGCGGGTGCGGTCGGCTCGATCGCGGCGCAGCTCGCCCGCGAGGCCGGCGCCCGGGTCGTCGGCACCGGCCGGTCCGCTCACCGGGAGGGGGCCCTCGCCCTGGGCGCCGACCGGTTCCTGGACCTGGAGACCGAGCGGCTGGAGGAGGCCGGGGAGGCCGACGTCGTCTTCGACGTGCTCGGCGGCGACGTCCTCGACCGCTCCGCCGCGCTGGTCCGGGCCGGTGGCACGCTCGTCACCATCGCCATGCCGCCCAAGGTCCGGCCCAAGGACGGGCGGGCGGTCTTCTTCGTCGTCGAACCCGACCGGGCCCGGCTCGCGGATCTCGCCGCGCGGGTGCGGGACGGCCGGCTCAAGCCGGTCGTCGGCGCCGTGCGTCCGCTCGCCGAGGCGCCGGCCGCGCTGGCCCCGGCCACCCGTGCCCCGGGCAGGACGATCATCCGCGTCACGGAGGACTGAGCAGCCGGTCGTCCTCGTTCTGGTCCCCGGTGGAGGCGGCACGGCCGTACCGCCGGCCCGGCCGGAAAGGCCACGGGCCCCGAGCCGGACTCCCGGCTCGGGGCCCATGGCCGGGCGGTCAGCCGTAGGAGTAGAACCCCGAGCCGGTCTTGCGGCCCAGGCGGCCCGCCTCGACCATGCGCTGGAGCAGCGGGGGAGCGGCGTACAGCGGCTCCTTGTACTCGGTGTACATCGAGTTGGCGATGGAGACGATGGTGTCCAGGCCGATCAGGTCGGACAGCTTCAGCGGGCCCATCGGGTGGGCGCAGCCCATCTCCATGCCGTTGTCGATGTCCTCGCGGCTCGCGATGCCCGACTCGAACATCCGGATCGCGGAGAGCAGATAGGGCACCAGCAGCGCGTTCACCACGAACCCGGAGCGGTCCTGGGCGCGGATGGCGTGCTTGCCGAGCACCTTCTCGGCGAACATCTGGGCGCGGCTGAGGGTGCCCTCGGAGGTGGTGAGCGCGGGGATCAGCTCGACCAGCTTCTGCACCGGGGCCGGGTTGAAGAAGTGGATGCCGACCACGTGGTCCGGGCGCGAGGTGGCGACCGCGAGCTTCACCAGCGGGATGGAGGAGGTGTTGGAGGCCAGGATCGCGTCCGGGCGGGTCACCACCTGGTCGAGCACCTGGAAGATCTCCGTCTTCACCGGCTCGCTCTCCACGACCGCCTCGATCACCAGGTCGCGGTCGGCGAACTCGCCGAGGTCCGTGGTGAAGCCGAGCCGGGCCTGGGTGGCGTCCCGCTCCTCCTCGGAGATCTTGCCGCGCTCGGCCGCCTTGGAGAGGGAGTTGTACAGCCGGGTCCGGCCGATCTCCAGGGCCTCGCCGGTGGTCTCGGCGACCTTCACGTTCAGGCCGGCCCGGGCGCACACCTCGGCGATGCCGGCGCCCATCTGGCCGCAGCCCACGACTCCGACGCGCTCGATATCTCCCGATGGGAAGGTCACATCGTCCCCTTCGCTGGTTCTCCGGCTCGCTCGCAGACCTCCGGGTTTCGGCGCCTGCTCCGATCGTGCACGTTACCGCGAAGTATCGATGATCGATCGCGTGGGTGCGGGCATTCATCGCCAGGAGGACGATCCGTGATCATGCGGATCCCGAGCGTAAGGGAATGTGCGGATGGGACCCATGTCACGCCGGGCCTTCACCCTGGCGACGGTGTCGGCCCTGGCGGCGGGCGGCTGCGCGGCGGCGACCACCGGGGCCACCCGGGCGGTGCCGACCGCCCGGGGCGCCCGGGGGGCCACCGGCGCGCCCGGCGCCCGCGCCGCCACCGAGATGCGGGGCGTGTGGATGGCGACGGTCGAGAACCGCGACTGGCCCTCCCGCCCGGGCCTCGGCGCCGCCGCCCAGCGCGCCGAGCTGATCGCCCACCTCGACCGGGCGGTGCGCAACCGGCTGAACACGGTGATCCTCCAGGTGCGGCCGACCGCCGACGCCCTGTGGCCCTCGCCGTACGAGCCCTGGTCGCAGTTCCTCACCGGCACCCAGGGCCGCGACCCCGGCTGGGACCCGCTGGGCACCGCAGTCCGCGAGGCCCACGCGCGGGGGCTCCAGCTGCACGCCTGGTTCAACCCGTACCGCATCGCCAACCACACCGACCCGGGCCTGCTCGCCGCCTCGCACCCGGCCCGGACGCACCCCGACTGGGCGGTGCCGTACGGCGGGAAGCTCTACTACAACCCCGGCCTGCCCGCCGTCCGCGCCTTCGTCCAGCGGGCCATGCTGGACGCGGTCGCCCGCTACCCCGTCGACGCGGTCCACTTCGACGACTACTTCTACCCCTATCCCGAGGACGGGCAGACCTTCGAGGACGACGACGCCTACGACCGCTACGGCGGCGCCTTCCCGAGCCGGGCGGACTGGCGGCGGGACAACATCGACCGGCTGGTCGGGGAGATGGCGGCCGGGATCAGACGGGTCCGGCCCGGCACCCGCTTCGGGATCAGCCCCTTCGGGGTGTGGCGCAACGCCGCGACCGACCCGCGCGGCTCCGCCACGGACGCGGGCGCGCAGACGTACGACGACCTGTACGCGGACACCCGCCGCTGGGTCCGCGAGCACTGGATCGACTACGTCGCGCCCCAGCTCTACTGGGAGATCGGCGCCACCGGCGCGGACTACACGACGCTGCTCGACTGGTGGGCCCGGGTCGCCGACGGCACCGGGACCCGGCTCTACATCGGCGAGGCCCTGTACCGGGCCGGGGCCGCGGGGGCCGACGGGCGTCCGGCGGCCTGGCAGGACCCGGCGGAGCTGTCCCGGCACCTCGCACTCGCCGCCCGGCGTCCGCAGGTCGGCGGGCACCTGTTCTTCGCCGCCCAGGACATGGCGACCGACCCCATCGGGGCGATGCGCCGCGTGGTCGCGGACCACTACACGCGGCCGGCGAGCCCGCCCCGCTGAGCTACCGCTGCGGCTCTTCCCTGTGCTTGACCTGGCAGTCGGGTCCGGGCGACATGATCGCCTCGTGCCCGTCCGGGAAGCGGACCCGGTAGGGCGGGTTGCCCTCCTGTCCCATCACTTCGACGACTTCGGACTCCTGGTCGTGTTGGCCGACCACCCTGCCGTGCTGGACAAGGTGGTCCCCTTTGGACGCACGCATCTCCCGGCCCTCCTCACGATCACGACCGCTGGGTGACGGCGATGCACACGAGCACGGCGACGGCGGTCAGGGGAGCGGCCGCCGTGAAGTGCTCGCCCAGCAGCAGCGCCGACCACACCAGTGTGAGCAGGGGCTGAGCCAACTGCAACTGGCTCGCCCGGGGCACCCCGATGGCCGCCATCCCCCGGTACCAGACCACCAGACCGAGGAACTGGGAGCCCAGCGCCACCCACAGCACCCCGGCGACGCCGTGCGCGGTGAAGTGCACGGGCTCGTACGTGAGGGCCAGCGCGGCGGCCGGCAGCGTGAGCGGCAGGCACAGCACCAGCGCCCAGCCGATCACCTGCCAGCCCGGCATGACCCGGGCCAGCAGCCCGCCCTCGGTGTACCCGGCGGCGCACACCAGCAGGGCGGCGAACAGATAGCCGTCGGCGGCGGTGAGCGCGCCGCCGCTCTGCACCACGGTGAACGCCAGCACCGCCGCCGCGCCCGCCACCGCCGCGACCCAGAACCGGCGGGAGGGGCGGTGCCCGGTGCGCAGTGCCGAGCAGACGGCCGTGGTCAGCGGCAGCAGCCCCACCACGACGGCCGCGTGCGCGGTGGTGGAGGTGCGCAGGGCGAGCGTGGTCAGCGTCGGGAAGCCGAGCACCACGCCGAGCGCCACGACGGCGAGGGAGCCGAGCCGGCGCCGCTCGGGGAGCCGTACCCGCAGGGCCAGCAGGGCGCCGCCCGCCACCAGCGCGGCCAGCACGCTGCGCACGGTCACCAGCGACCAGGGGCCGAAACCCTCCAGGCCCCAGGCGGTGGCCGGGAAGGTGAGGGAGAAGGAGGCGACGCCGAGGGCGGCGAGCACGGTTCCGAGCACCCGGTGCTCCGGGGGAGCGGTGACTGCTATCGGGCCCGCGTCGATAGCGCTACTCTGTGTCTTCATGCAAGAGCGTAGCAGTGTGGGAGAACTGGCGGAACGGCTGCGAAGGGAGCTGGACCGCTACTCGACCGGTGAGAAGCTGCCGTCGAGCAGGGCGCTGGTCGAGCGGTTCCGGGTGAGCCCGGTGACCGTCTCGCGGGCCCTCGCCCAGCTGGCCGCCGAGGGCCTGGTCGTCACCCGGCCCGGCGCCGGCGCCTTCCGGGCCCGGCCGCGCGCCGAGCGGGAGCCGGCCGGGGACACCTCCTGGCAGGAGGTCGCGCTGAGCGCCGACGGCAGCGCCGATCTCGTACCGCGCACCGTGGACGCCTCCGGGGTCACGGTCTCGCTGGCCGCGCCGCCGCCCGGGGTGCTGGAGTTCAACGGCGGCTACCTCCATCCCTCGCTCCAGCCGGAGCGGGCCATGGCGGCGGCGCTCGCCCGCGCGGGCCGGCGCCCCGGCGCCTGGGCGCGGCCGCCGCTGGAGGGGCTGCCGGAGCTGCGGGAGTGGTTCGCGCGCGAGATCGGCGGCACGGTGGGCGCCGCCGACGTGCTGATCGCGGCGGGCGGCCAGGCCGCGCTGGCCACCGCCCTGCGCGCGCTCGCCCCGCCCGGCGCCCCGGTGCTGGTCGAGTCGCCCACCTACCCCGGCATGCTCGCCCTCGCCCGGGCGGGCGGACTGCGCCCCGTCCCGGTGCCGGTGGACCGCGACGGCGTCCGCCCCGACCTGCTCGCGGACGCCTTCCGGGCCACCGGCGCCCGGGTGTTCGTCTGCCAGCCCCTGTTCCAGAACCCGACCGGCGCGGTCCTGGCCCCCGACCGGCGCCCCGAGGTGCTGCGCATCGCCCGCGCGGCCGGCGCCTTCGTCATCGAGGACGACTTCGTACGGCGCCTCGTGCACGCCGACGCGGGCCCGCTGCCGCGCCCGCTGGCCGCCGACGACCCCGACGGCGTGGTGGTGCACGTCGGCTCGCTGACCAAGGCGACCTCACCCAGCTTCCGGGTGAGCGCGCTCGCCGCGCACGGACCGGTGCTGGAACGGCTGCGCGCCATCCAGGTGGTGGACACCTTCTTCGTCCCCCGCCCGCTCCAGGAGGCCGCGCTGGAACTGGTCGGCTCCCCGGCCTGGACCCGCCATCTGCGCACGCTGGCGGAGGAGTTGCGGCTGCGCCGCGAGGCGATGACCCGCGCGCTCGCCCTGCACCTGCCCGAACTCGCCCTGCCGCACGTCCCGTCCGGCGGCTACCACCTCTGGCCGCGCCTGCCCGAGGGCACCGACGACGCGGCACTGTCCGCCGCCGCCCTGCGCGCGGGCGTGGCCCTCACCCCGGGGCGCCCCTACTTCAGCGCCGAACCCCCCGGCCCGTACGTGCGGCTGAGCTTCGCGGCGGTGGCCGGCACCGGGGAGATCGCGGACGGGGTGCGGCGGCTGCGGGCGGCCTGGGACGAGGCGCGGTAGGGCCTGCCGGTGGAACCCGAATCGGGTGGCCCCGGACGGCCCGCGCCTGCGATCATCGCGCGATGAGCGAGACACCCCGACTCCCCGATGGCTACGAGTTCTCCGACGACACCGCCCGCGTCGACGTCGGCCTGGTCCACCGCTGGCTGTCCACCGACGCCTACTGGGCGGTGGACCGCCCCCGCGAGACGCACGAGCAGGCCATGGCGTCCTCGCTCAACTTCGGGGTGTACGAGACGGATACGGGCGCGCAGGTGGCGTACGCCCGGGTGGTGACCGACCGGGCGCTGTTCGCGTGGCTCGCCGATGTCTACGTCGACCGCTCGGTGCGCGGCAAGGGTGTGGGCACCGCGTTCGTCGCGGGCATCCGCGACCACCTGCGGCCGTACGGCCTGCGTCGCATCCTGCTCGCCACCGAGGACGCGCACGGGGTCTACGAGAAGCTGGGCTTCCGCCCGCTGGACCGCCCCGAGATGTGGATGATCCACACCCCGCGGTGAACGGCCGGGCACACCTCAGGGCCCGGGGGCGCCTCGTGCCCCCCGCACCCGTGGGCACGACCGTCACCGCATGCCGCGGGGGGTGACGGTCGTCCCGCCGCGCGCCGCTGCTCACGGAGCGGTGCGGGGACGACCGGCCGCTGGATCGGGCCGGCTGGGATGTCGTGCGCGGCCGGCGGACCCGGTGCCGCCGGCGGCGGCCGAACTGCGCCGGGCGCGGGCCGACCCCGGGCGAGGCGGTGGCGCGCGAACCGGCGGCGGGGGACGCCTGACCCGCCGACCCGCCGACCCGCCGACCCGCCGACCCGCCGACCCGCCGACCCGCCGACCCGCCGACCCGCCGACCCGCCGACCCGCCGACCCGCCGACCCGCCGACCCGCCCGGCGCGGCGGCGGATCCCCGGTCGGCCCTCATCTCCCGGCGGCGGTCGGCTCGGCGCCCGCCCCGCCGGGCACGGCGCCCGCGTGGTCACGGTCGCCGACCCCCGGTGGTCCGCGCGGCACCGGTCCACGCCTCGAAGCCGCCGCCCGCCACCGTCTGGAACCCGGCGGCGTGCGCCGGCTCCGGAACCTGGACGTGCGCCCGCTGCCACCGCCCCGCACCGGTCACCCGCCCCGCCGCAGCCTCCGCATCGAGGGCCTGGGCCGACCGCCCCGGCCGCGGCCCCTCGCCCGCGTGGCCGCGACGGTCACCGGGCGAAGAACCGCTGCGCCGCCCGTACGCCCTCGACCAGCGCGTCCACCTCGGCGGGGGTGTTGTAGACGTAGAAGCTCGCGCGGGTGGTCGCCGGGATGCCGTAGCGCCGCACGATCGGCCGGGCGCAGTGGTGGCCGAC
The DNA here is from genome assembly GCF_900104815.1 of Streptomyces misionensis. NCBI lineage: Bacteria > Bacillati > Actinomycetota > Actinomycetes > Kitasatosporales > Streptomycetaceae > Streptomyces > Streptomyces misionensis. Next base: position 1,833,004 of record NZ_FNTD01000004.1, on the reverse strand, counting down.
GCGGACGGCGACGCCCCGGTCGTCCAGGACCTGGCCGACGTCGTGCGGGTGGATGCCGTCCACGGTGAAGGAGACCGCCGAACCCCGGTCGGCGGGGCCGGCGGGCCCGACCACGCGGACGCCCGGGACCTCGGCGAGCAGTTCCAGGGCGCGGGCGGTGAGCGTCTCCTCGTACGCCGCCACCTCGGCCATGCCCAGCCGCTCCAGGTAGTCGACCGCCGCCGCGAGCCCCACCGCCTGCGCGGTCATCGGGACGCCCGCCTCGAAGCGCTGCGGCGGCGGCAGGAAGCTGGTGCGGTCCATCTCCACCACCTCGATCATCGAGCCGCCGGTGAGGAACGGCGGCAGTTCGCCGAGCAGGTCCGCGCGGCCCCACAGCACGCCGATGCCGTTCGGGCCGAGCATCTTGTGCCCGGAGAACGCGAGGAAGTCCGCGCCCAGCGCGCGCACGTCCACCGGGCGGTGCGGTACGGACTGGGCGCCGTCCACGACCACCAGGGTGCCGAACGCATGGGCGCGGTCCGCGAGTTCGCGCACCGGGTTGAGCGTGCCGAGCACGTTGGACTGGTGGGTGACGGCGAGCACCCTGGTGCGCTCGTCGAGGAGTTCGTCGATCCGGGTCAGGTCGAGGCGGCCGTCGTCGGTCAGGCCGAACCAGTCCAGGGTTGCCCCGGTCCGCTCGGCGAGCTGCTGCCAGGGCACCAGGTTGGCGTGGTGTTCCATCTCCGTCACCACGATGCGGTCGCCGGGGCCGATCCGGCCGGCGTTGCCGAGGGCGTAGGCGACGAGGTTGATGCCCTCGGTGGTGTTCTTGGTGAAGACCACTTCGTCGTCGGCCGCGCCGATGAACCGCGCGACGGTGTGCCGGGCGTCCTCGTAGGCCTCCGTGGCCTCGCCCGCGAGCTGGTGCGCGCCGCGGTGCACGGCCGCGTTGCGGGTGAGGTAGAACTCCCGCTCGGCGTCCAGGACCGCCAGCGGTTTCTGGGTGGTCGCCCCGGAGTCCAGGTAGACGAGCGGTGCGCCGCTCGCCAGCGTCCGCCCCAGGATCGGGAAGTCCTTGCGCAGCGCGTCCACGTCGAAGGCCACGGCGTCTCACCTCTCACGGCTTCGTGAATGTTTCTCCGTGAGGCACGGTAATCTCCTCTCACGGAGAACCGCAAGGATTACCATGAGGCCGTGGATCAAGAGACCCCCGTCTACCTGCACCGGATGCCCGTCCCCGGCGAGGACCGGTACGTCTGCCTGGCGCTGGTCAACAGCCGCTTCCGGGTCAGCCACGGCCAGGTCGACCTGCTCGACGGCGCCGAGGCCGCGCACCTGTGGCTGGTCCGGCACGAGGCGCTGCCCGACCGGGTGCCGCTGAACGGGCGGCAGGCCGGCCGGCTGCGCGTGCTCCGGGAGGCGCTGCGGGCCCTGTTCGAGGCGCACGGCAGCGGCGGCCCGCCGCCGGCCGACGCCCTCGACGCCCTCAACGCGGCCCTCGCCGCCGCCCCGTCCACGCCCCGCCTCGGCTGGGGCGCCGACGGCCCGCGCCGGGACGACGTCCCCGACACCGGCAACCCGGCCGCCGCCGCGCTGTTCCTGCTCGCCGAGGACGCCGCCGACCTGCTCACCGGGGGCGACGCGGCCCAGCTCACCGAGTGCGCCGCGCCCGGCTGCGACCGCTGGTTCCTGCGCTCCCACGGCGCCCGCCGCTGGTGCACCACCCAGTGCGGCAACCGGGTCCGGGCCGCGCGGGCGTATGCGGCCCGCAAAGGCACTTCACCTTGAAAACACCTCCGAATAACGTGCCGGAAAGCTTTGGTTTCCCGGGTGGACATGAAATCGATGATTTTCGGCCCGGGGCCGTAGAAAAACGCATCAATGTGCGATGCGGATACAACCGAAGAGAAAGCAGCACCGTCTAACCCGGCGAAATCCAGAGGCGAATTCGTGGGGAGCTGCCGAGAATGGTTCGTCGGAGCGAGCGGGGCGCGGGGCGCCCGGCCGCCGCGTCGCTGGCCGCCCTCGTCGCCTGCGTGGCGCTGTGCGCCGCGGACGCGCTGGCCGGCGGCTACCCGTTCGGCCCGCGCACCCGCAGCGTCAACGACCTGGGCAACCAGTACGTACCGCTGCACGCCCACCTCTGGGACCTGCTGCACGGCAGGGCCGACGGCGGACTGCTGGTCAACTGGCAGTCCGGGTACGGCTCCAGCTTCCTGCCCGACTTCGGCACCTACCTCGCCAGCCCGTTCGCGCCGCTCGTCGCGCTCTTCCCCCGGGACGAGATCGACCTCGCGGTGTACGTCATCACCGTCTTGAAGATCGCCTGCGCGGCGGCCGTCATGGCGTGCCTGCTGCTCGCGCTGCGGCCCGGCCGCTGGTGGGCGGCGGGGCTGCTCGGGGCGTCGTACGCGCTGTGCGGCTGGACGCTGGCGGACGCCGACTACAACCCGATGTGGCTCGACGGGCTGATCGCGCTGCCGCTGCTGTGCCTGGTCGGCGAATGGGCCCTGGCCGGGCGGCGCCGCGTCCTCGGGGTGCTGCTCGTCGCGCTCGTGTGGAGCGCCAACTTCTACACCGCCTACATGGCCACCCTCGGGGCCGCGCTGGTGCTGCTGGTACGGCTGTCGCTCGCCGGGCCGACCCGCCGGCAGGCCCTCGCCGCCACCGGCCGCGCCGTGCTCACCGTCGTCCTCGGCACGGGGCTCGCCGCGCCCCTGGTGGCGGTCGTCTACCTCGGCACCAAGCACGCCTACCCGGGCCGGGTACGGCCGTTCAACCCGGTGCCGACCGAGGACCTGGTCGCCCGGCTGCTGCCGGGGACGTACGGCTGGGGCTCCCCGGCGCTCTACGTCGGCACCACCGCCCTGCTGCTCGCCCTCGCCCTGCCCTTCCACCGGGCCGTCCCGGGCCGCGTCCGGGCGGCCTGGACCGCGCTGGTGCTCGCGGTGGCCCTCTCCCTGCAATGGGCGCCCACCAGCCTCGCCTGGCACGCCTTCGCCACCCCGCAGGGCAGCTCCTACCGGCAGACCTTCGTGCTGGCCGGGCTGCTCGTCATCGCCGCCTGGCACGCCCTGTCGTACGGCCCGCCCCGACCGGCCGCGCTCGGCGCCGCCACCGCGCTGCTCGCCCTGGGCGCCGTCGCCGCCCGCGGCAGCGACGTGATCCACGCGCACACCTGGCCCCTCCTGCTGCTCGCCGCCGGCGGAACGCTCACCGGACTCCTCCTCCTGCGCGGCGCGGGGCGGCACGGCGGACTCGCCGCCCTCGCCGTCCTCGTCCTCCTCGGCGCGCAGCTGGGCGAGAGCGCCGTCACCTCCGCCGTCGCGAACGGGCTGCGCCTCAAGCACCTGGACGACTACGCCCCCTTCGGCCAGCGGCAGCAGCGGCAGGCGGCGGCGATCGCCGGGGCCGACGACTGGCCCCGCCACCGCACCGAGCCCGGCCGCGAACAGACCGTCGCCAACGACCCGATGCTGGTGGGCGGTCAGGGCGCCGCCTACTACAGCAGCCTGACCTCCGACGTCCTCTCCCGCACCCTCACCGCGCTGGGCGGCGGCTGGACCTCGCGCGGCCGGGGGGTGCAGAGCCTCGACAACGCCGTCACCGACGTGCTCTTCTCCGTCGGCGCCCGGGTGCACAGCCCGCCCGACCCGCACCAGACCCACCGTCCCGGGGACACCGCCCCGCCCACCGTCACCCGGCGGGCCGTGCCGCCCCTGGTCACCGTGCGGCCCGGCCCCGGCACCACGCCCTTCGGCGCGTCCCCGTACCGCAACCAGGAACTGCTGCTGGGCAGCCGTGTCTACACCGTGCCCGCCCTCACCGTGCGCGACGACGCCGGGGCCCCGCTGCCCGCCCGCCGGGTCGGCTCGGGCACCGCGCGGACCCGGCCGGCGATCACCGCGAGCTGCCCGCCCGGCACCCAGGTGAACCTGTGGGCACCGCACTTCTCCGGCACCGCCCGGCTCGCCACCGGCACGGACACCGCCGTGTTCCGGTCGGTGAGCGGGCGCAGCCTGGCCGCGATGGAGCCGCTGGGCCGGACCCCGGCCTCCGGGCGGGTGCGGATCGAGCTGGTCCCCGACCGGCCCGGCCGCGTCCCGCCGGGCGCCGTCGGCTGCCTGGACACCGCCCGGCTGGACACCGCCGCCGCCCGCCTCACGGCCACCGGAGCCACGGCGGTCACCGTCTCGGACGGCACCCTGCACGCCCAACTGCCGCCCGGCAGCAGGGGACTCGCCGTCGTCGCCGCGCCCCGCATCGCCGGCTGGCGGTGCGCCGCGGGCGACGGCCCGGCTCGGCCCGCCGGCCAGTACCACGGTCTGATCGCCGTCCCCCTGGACGGCGGCCAGACCAGCCTGACCTGCACCTTCCACCCGCCCGGCCTACGGCTGGGCACGACCGTCGGGCTCGCCTCGCTCGCGGTCCTGCTCCTGCTCACCGCGGGCGCCGCCGTCCGCCGCCGACGCACCTCGGCGCCCGCCCCGACCGCACCACCGGCACCGCGCGAGCGCGCGACGGCCGCGCACTGACCGCGACCCTGGGGGAACCACCATGCTGATATCGATCGTCGCGCCCTGCTACAACGAGGAAGACGTCCTGGACCGCTTCCACGAAGCGGTGCAGCGGGTCGCCGACGAACTCCTGCCGCTCGGCCACGACATGGAGTTCGTGTACGTGGACGACGGCAGCCGCGACCGCACCCTCGCCCTCCTCGAACGGCTCGCCGCCCGCGACGCGCGCGTGCGCTACGTCTCCTTCAGCCGCAACTTCGGCAAGGAGGCGGCCCTGCTCGCCGGGCTGCGGCACGCCTCCGGGGACTCGGTCGTCGTCATGGACGCCGACCTCCAGCACCCGCCGGAGCTGATCGCACGCATGGTACGGCTGCGCGAACAGGGCCACGACCAGGTCATCGCCCGCCGCACCCGCACCGGCGACCGCTTCACCCGCACCCTGACCGCGCGCCTGTACTACCGCCTCGTCAACCGGCTGATCGACGTCGAACTCCGCGACGGCGTAGGGGACTTCCGGCTGCTGTCGCGCCGGGTGGTGGACGCGGTGCTGGCCCTGACCGAGTACAACCGCTTCTCCAAGGGCCTGTTCGCCTGGGTGGGCTTCCCCAGCACCACCTTCGAGTACGAGAACGCCACGCGCGAGGCGGGACGCAGCTCCTGGAACCTGCGCGGACTGCTCAACTACGGCCTGGACGGCGTGCTCTCCTTCAACAACCGGCCGCTGCGCGCCGCCCTCTGGCTCGGCATGGGCCTGCTGCTGTGCGCCGGCCTCTACACGGCGTGGATCGTGGGCGCCGCGCTGGTGCACGGGGTGCAGACGCCCGGCTATGTGACCATCATCACCGCCGTCACCGCCCTCGCCGGGGTGCAGATGGTCATGCTGGGAGTGATCGGGGAGTACACCGGACGCATCTACTACGAGGTGAAGGGCCGCCCGCACTTCCTGGTGAAGGCGACCAACGTGGAACGGACGAAAGACCTCATCCCTTGATAGCTCGGCAGATCGTCACCTTCGCCGTGGTCGGCGTGCTCAACACGGCCGTCTACTACGGCCTTTACCTGCTCTTCCTCAACTGGCTGCCCTATCTCGCCGCGCACGTCCTGGCATTCGCGCTGAGCATGGTCGGCTCCTTTTTCCTCAACGCGCGCTTCACCTATCGCATTCGCCCGACCTGGCGGAAATTCCTGCTGTTCCCGCTGACGAACGCCGCCAATTTCGTCATCACCACGGTGGGCGTGTACGTGATCGTGGACGTCCTGCACGCGGGCAGCCGGTTCGCCCCGCTGCTGGCCTCAGCGGCGGCGATCCCGGTGACCTTCGTGGTGTCGCGGTGGATCATGCTGCCGGGGGCGAAGTTCCGTACGGCCGACGGCTGACCGGTCAGCGGGGCGCTTCGATGCCCCAGGCCGCCGCCCGGGCCGCGGCGGCCGCCCGGTTGGGCAGGCCGAGCTTGGCCAGGATGTGCTCGATGTGCGTGCCCACCGTGCGGGGCGTGACGTACAGCCGTTCGGCTATCTCCCGGTTGGTGCGTCCGGCCGTGAGTTCGGCCAGCACCTGGAGTTCCCGGGGCGAGAGACCGCCGGGCCGCCCGGCCCCCGCGCCCGGGTCGACGGCCGCCGCCAGCGACTCGGTGAGCAGGGTGACCGCGGCCCGGGCCGGATCGGGCGCGCCGCGCGGGCGCCGGGTGCTGACGTTGAGCATGCCGACGTAGCGGCCGTCGGCGGCGAACAGGCACTGGGCGACACCGTCGCGGATGCCGAGGGGGCGCAGCACGTCGCGGAAGCCCGGGGACGCGTCGAGGAGGTGCCGGGGGACGTCCGGGAGCCAGAGACCGCCGCCGCCCGGCCCGCGCAGCACCTGGAACACCGGGTCGTGGTGGAGCCGGGTCTCGATGTACGCGGTGGCGCCGGCCGGATAGGTGCCGGCGAGGGTGGTGTGGCGCCGGCGCACCGGGTCCCAGCGGGTCAGCGAGGCGTGGTCGTACTCCACGACCTCGGACAGCGCCGCCAGGACCGCGTCCGCGCCGCGCGCGCCGTCCGAGGCGCCGCGGGCGGCCGCGCGGACCCGGACGGCCGCGTCCAGGATGTCCGCCGTGCTCCGTCGTGCTGCCATCCCCTCAGCATGATCACGTGCCCGGAACGGGTCAAACGCGCCGGGCGTCGTGCACGATCCGCCCGTCCAGCACGGTGAGGACGACGGGCATGCCGGGGATGTCGTGGGGGTCGGCGGCGAGCAGGTCCCCGTCGAGCACGCAGAGGTCGGCGACCTTGCCCGGCTCCAGGGAGCCCTTCCAGTCGTCGGCGAAGTCCTGCCAGGCCGCGTCGATCGTGTAGGTGCGCAGCGCCTCGGCCAGGGTGATGCGCTGCCCGGGGCCGCTGACCCGGCCGGCGGCCTTGGACTCGCGCAGCATCATGGTGGAGACGCCCTGGCGCCAGTCCGGGTGGGTGACCGGGGCGTCGGAGCCGCTCGCGACCCGCACCCCGGCGTCGAGGGCGTCGCGGTACGGCCACGCGTAGGCGGCCCGGTCTGCGCCGACGAACTCCTCCTCCATGTCGGCGACGGTCCACTTGATGGTGGGGTTCATGTTGACGCCGAGGCCGTGCGCGGCCAGCACCTTCATGCTGTGCGGGGTGAGGAAGTCGCCGTGGATGACGTAGTGGCGGGCGTCTGGGCGCGGGTGGGCGGCGAGGGCGGCGGCGAAGGCGTCCGCCACGGTGTCGATGGCGCGGTCGCCGGTGACGTGGACGCCGATCTGGTGCCCGGCGGCGTGCGCGTGCCGGATCATGGCGTCGATCCCGGCGGCCCGCTCGGCGTCGTCCGCGCCGCCCACGCACAGGGAGCCGCAGCCGCCGCCGTTGTACGGCTCGTGCATCCAGGCCGTCTTGTTGGGGACGATGCCGTCGGCGAAGACCTTCACCCCGAGGATCGCGAGGCGGCGCGGATCGGCGCCGCCCGGCTCGGCGATTCCGCCTGGTCCGCCGAGCCCGTCGACGGCGCGGGCGAACTCCTCGGCGGTGCTCGCCATCCCGGTGGGCAGCAGCAGCACACCGACGCGGGCGGTCAGTTCGCCGTCGGCCAGCAGCCGCCGGTAGACCTCCAGCGTCTGCGTGCCGAGGGCGCCCCGCATGATGCCCTCGCCGCCGGGTCCGAGCCCGGGCTCGGTGTAGCTGGTCACGCCGAGCCGGGCGAGGGCGGCGAGGGCCGACCGGACCGCCTGCGTGCGCTCCTGCCGGCTCAGCGGCGGCAGCGCCCGCTGCACCAGGTCCTGGGCGCCCTCGTGCAGCAGCCCGGTGGGTTCCCCGGCCGCGTCCGTGACGATGGCCCCGCCGGGCGGCGCGACGGTGTGCCGGTCGATCCCGATCAGCTCCAGCGCCCGGGAGTTGACCCAGGTGGCGTGCCCGGAGAAGGAGTACAGGACGACCGGGTGGTCCGGGCTCGCGGCGTCGATGTCCCGCCGCGAGGGCAGCCGCGCCGGATCGGCCAGGCACTCCGCCAGATACCCGGTGTCCCACCCGTGCCCCGTGATCCACTGCCCGTCCGGGGTCCGCCGCACGGCCTCCCGCACCGCCGCGGCCACGTCCGCGAGCGAGGACACCGCCGGGTGCCCGACGTCCACCGAGACCGGGGGCGTCGCCATGCCGAAGGCGCAGCCGTGCAGGTGCGAGTCGTTGATCCCGGGCAGCAGCGTCGCCCCGCGCAACTCCACGACGCGGGTGCGGGGCCCGATCAGCGCGGCGACCTCCTCCCGGTCGCCGACGGCGCTGATCAGCCCGTCGCTCACCGCCAGCGCCTCGGCCACGGAGAACTCCGCGTCGACCGTGACCACCCGGCCACCGACGAACACCAGATCCGCATACCTGTCCACAGAAGGTCCTTCCGTACACGGGCGCCCCACGGCCGCCCGAAACGATCTCCCGAGGACTATGCCGACGCGCCGGCCCGCCGCACATCGGTCATCTCACCGATACCCGGTGCCCGGGGGCGCCGTGCCTTCGGGGCGTGCCGTGGCGGGCCGCCCGGTCGGAATCGGGGCAAGCGAGAACGGGGAAGCGGCGGCCGGCGGCGGGGCCACCGCATGACCATTGCATAAACGTGCATTGCTGCGTATAGTCATGCCATCCAGAGGAGGACGGACATGGCGGTACGTGCGGCGGTTGCCGGGGCGAGCGGGTACGCGGGTGGCGAGGTTCTGCGGCTGCTGCTCGCGCACCCCGAGGTCGAGGTCGGGGCGCTGACCGGGAACTCCAACGCGGGACAGCGGCTCGGCGGGCTCCAGCCCCACCTGTGGCCGTTGGCCGACCGGGTGCTGGGCGAGACCACGGCCGACGCGCTCGCCGGGCACGACGTGGTGTTCCTCGCGCTGCCGCACGGGCAGTCCGCCGCCGTCGCCGAGCAGCTCGGCCCGGATGTGCTCGTGATCGACATGGGCGCCGACTTCCGGCTCCGGGACGCGGGCGACTGGGAGAAGTTCTACGGCTCCCCGCACGCCGGCACCTGGCCCTACGGCCTCCCCGAGCTGCCCGGCGCCCGCGCCGCGCTCACCGGCTCCAAGCGCATCGCCGTGCCCGGCTGCTACCCCACCGCGGCGACCCTCGCCCTCTACCCCGCCTACGCGGCGCGGCTCGCCGAGCCCGAGGCCGTGATCGTCGCCGCCTCCGGCACCTCCGGCGCGGGCAAGGCACCCAAGCCGCACCTGCTGGGCAGCGAGGTCATGGGCTCCATGTCGCCGTACGGCGTCGGCGGCGGCCACCGGCACACCCCCGAGATGATCCAGAACCTCAGCGCGGTCGCGGGGGAGCGGATCACCGTCTCCTTCACCCCGACCCTCGCCCCGATGCCCCGGGGCATCCTCGCCACGTGCAGCGCCAAGGCCGCGCCCGGGGCGACCGCGGAGTCGGTGCGCGCCGCCTACGAGAAGGCCTACGCCGACGAGCCCTTCGTGCACCTGCTGCCCCCGGGCCAGTGGCCCTCGACGGGCGCCGTGCACGGTTCCAACGCCGTTCAGGTGCAGGTCGCCCACGACGAGGCCGCGGGCCGCATCATCGCGATCAGCGCCATCGACAACCTGACCAAGGGCACCGCGGGCGGTGCCGTCCAGAGCATGAACCTCGCCCTGGGTCTCGACGAGACCACCGGGCTTTCCACGATCGGAGTCGCACCGTGAGCGTCACGGCAGCCAAGGGATTCCGGGCGGCGGGCATCGCCGCCGGGATCAAGCAGAACGGCAACCCCGACCTGGCCCTCGTGGTCAACGACGGGCCCCGCCGTGCCGCCGCGGCCGTCTTCACCGCCAACCGCGTCAAGGCCGCGCCGGTGCTGTGGTCGGAGCAGGTCATCAAGAGCGGCCAGGTCTCCGCCGTGGTCCTCAACTCCGGTGGCGCCAACGCCTGTACCGGCCCCAAGGGCTTCCAGGACACCCACGCCACCGCCGAGAAGGCGGGCGAGGTGCTGGGCCGCGGCGCCATCGAGGTCGCCGTCTGCTCCACCGGCCTGATCGGCACCCTGCTGCCCATGGACAAGGTGCTCCCGGGCATCGAGACCGCCGCCGCCCAGCTGTCCGAGCACGGCGGCGAGAAGGCCGCCATCGCCATCAAGACCACCGACACCGTGCACAAGACGTCGGTCGTCTCCGGAGGAGACTGGACGGTCGGCGGGATGGCCAAGGGCGCGGGCATGCTCGCCCCGGGCCTCGCCACCATGCTGGTCGTGATCACCACCGACGCCGACGTGGACGACGCCACCCTGGACAAGGCCCTGCGCGCCGCCACCCGGGTCACCTTCGACCGCGTCGACTCCGACGGCTGCATGTCCACCAACGACACCGTGCTGCTGCTGTCCTCCGGCGCCTCGGGCGCCACCCCCGACTACGACGCCTTCGCGGACGCCGTGCGGCAGGTCTGCGCCGACCTCGGCCGCCAGCTCATCGGCGACGCCGAGGGCGCCAGCAAGGACATCAAGGTCGAGGTGGTCAACGCGGCGAGCGAGGCGGACGCCGTCGAGGTGGGCCGCTCCATCGCCCGCAACAACCTCCTCAAGTGCGCCATCCACGGCGAGGACCCCAACTGGGGCCGCGTCCTGTCCGCGATCGGCACCACCGGCGCCGTCTTCGAGCCGGACCGGCTGAACGTCGCCATCAACGGCGTCTGGGTGTGCAAGAACGGCTCGGTCGGCGAGGACCGCGACCTGGTCGACATGCGCTACCGCGAGGTGCACATCGTCGCCGACCTGGCCGCCGGCACCGAGACCGCGACGATCTGGACCAACGACCTGACCGCCGACTACGTCCACGAGAACAGCGCCTACTCCTCATGACCGCGACGCGCAAGCACACGGCACTGCCCAAGGCCAAGATCCTCATCGAGGCGCTGCCCTGGCTGACCCGGCACCACGGCAAGGTCGTCGTCATCAAGTTCGGCGGCAACGCCATGGTGGACGAGGAACTGAAGGCCGCCTTCGCCCAGGACGTCGTCTTCCTGCGGCACGCCGGACTCAAGCCGGTCGTGGTGCACGGCGGCGGCCCCCAGATCAGCGCCGCCCTCGACCGGCACGGCATCGTCAGCGAGTTCAAGGCCGGCCTGCGGGTCACCACCGAGGAGGCCATGGACGTCGTACGGATGGTGCTCGCCGGACAGGTGCAGCGCGAGCTGGTCGGTCTGCTCAACCAGCACGGCCCGCTCGCCGTCGGCCTCACCGGCGAGGACGCCCACACCATCACCGCCGTCAAGCATCTCCCGCAGATCGACGGCGAGTTCGTCGACATCGGCCGGGTCGGCGAGATCACCGCGATCGACACCGGCGCCATCGAGGCCCTGCTCGCCGACGGCCGCATCCCGGTCGTCTCCTCCATCGCCCGCAGTCAGGACGACGGTCATGTCTACAACGTCAATGCTGATACGGCGGCTGCGGCACTCGCTGCGGCACTGGACGCCGAAACCCTCATGGTCCTCACCGACGTCGAGGGCCTCTACGAGGACTGGCCGCACTCCGACGAGGTGATCAGCCGCCTCACCGCAAGCCAACTGGAGAAGCTGCTCCCGGAGTTGAGCTCCGGCATGGTGCCCAAGATGCAGGGCTGCCTGTACGCCGTCCGCAACGGCGTGCACACCGCCCGCGTCATCGACGGCCGGGTCCAGCACTCCATCCTGCTGGAGATCTTCACCGACGAGGGCATCGGCACCATGGTCGTGCCCGACGAGCCCGAAAAGGACACGCCGTGACGGGCAACCAGGAACTGACCCAGCGCTGGCAGAGCGCGCTCATGAACAACTACGGCACCCCGCGCCTGCCCCTTGTGCGCGGCGCGGGCGCCACCGTGTGGGACGCCGAGGGCCGCGCGTACACCGACTTCGTCGGCGGCATCGCCACCAACGCCCTCGGCCACGCCCACCCGGCGATCGTCGAGGCGGTCACCCGGCAGATCGGCTCCCTCGGCCACGTCTCCAACCTCTTCCTGGCCGAGCCGACCGTCGCCCTCGCCGAGCGGCTGCTCCAGCTCTTCGGCCGCGACGGCCGGGTCTTCTTCTGCAACTCCGGCGCCGAGGCCAACGAGGCCGCCTTCAAGATCGGCCGGCTCACCGGGCGGACGCACGTCGTCGCCACCGAGGGCGGTTTCCACGGCCGTACGATGGGCGCCCTCGCGCTCACCGGGCAGCCCGCCAAGCAGGACCCGTTCCGCCCGCTGCCCGGCGACGTCACCCACGTCCCCTACGGCGACGCCCAGGCGCTGGCCGCCGCCGTCACCGAGGAGACGGCCCTGGTGATCATCGAGCCGGTCCAGGGCGAGAACGGCGTCGTCGTACCGCCGCCCGGCTACCTCAAGGCGGCCCGCGCCATCACCGCCGCCACCGGCGCCCTGCTGGTCCTGGACGAGGTGCAGACCGGCATCGGCCGCACCGGCACCTGGTTCGCCTACCAGGCCCACGAGGGCGTGCTGCCGGACGTGGTCACCCTCGCCAAGCAGCTCGGCGGCGGCCTGCCGCTCGGCGCCACCGTCGCGTTCGGCCGCGCCGCCGACCTGCTGCGCCCCGGCCAGCACGGCACCACCTTCGGTGGCAACCCGGTCGCCTGCGCCGCCGGGCTCGCCGTCCTCGACACCATCGAGGGCGAGGAACTGCTGGAGAACGTCAAGCGGCAGGGCGAGCGGCTGCGCACCGGGATCGAGGCCCTGGACCACCCGCTGGTCGACCATGTCCGGGGCGCGGGCCTGCTCCTGGGTATCGTGCTCACCGGGCCGCGCGCGCCACAGGTGCAGCAGGCGGCCCAGGAGGCCGGGTTCCTGGTGAACGCCCCCGCCCCCGACGTCGTGCGGCTCATGCCCCCGCTGAACCTGCGCGACGACGAGGCGGGTGCCTTGCTCCAGGCGCTGCCCGGCATCCTCGACGCAGGCGGGGACGGACGATCCGGAGAATGAGACGACGATGAGCCAGGCGCAGGACCGCGAGCAGACAGGTGCCGGGCCCGCCGTGCCGCAGACGCGCACCGCACGCCACCGCCGGATCGTGGACATCCTCAACCGGGAGCCGGTGCGGTCGCAGAGCCAGCTGGCCAAGCTGCTCTCCGACGACGGGCTCAGCGTCACCCAGGCGACGCTCTCCCGGGACCTCGACGAACTGAACGCGGTCAAGATCCGCAACAACGACGGCGACCTCATCTACGCGGTGCCCAGCGAGGGCGGCTTCCGCACCCCGCGCGCCCCGCTGGGCGAATCCGCCAAGGAGGAGCGGATGCGGCGCCTGTCCCAGGAGCTGCTGATCTCCGCCGAGGCCTCGGCCAACCTGGTCGTGCTGCGCACCCCGCCCGGGGCCGCCCAGTTCCTCGCCTCGGCCATCGACCAGGCCGAGCTGCACGACATCCTCGGCACCATCGCGGGCGACGACACCCTGCTGCTGATCAGCCGGAACCCCACCGGCGGCCAGGCCCTGGCGGACCACCTGCTCAAGCTCGCCCAGAACGGGCACTGACCGGCATGCGCGGCGCGGCCCCCCGGCGGAGAATGGGCATGTGATCCTCCGCGACGGCCGGACCGGGGGGCGGGCAATCCCCCGGCGGCCGTCGGCCGTATACAAGGGTGTGTCGGGTTTGCGGTTCCCCTTGGGGCGCCTCCCGGACGAGGCGCTGCTGTCCGGGCTGGCCACCGGAGACCAGGAGCTGGCGATCGTCTTCGTGCGGCGTTTCCAGCACCGGGTCTTCGGCGTGGCCATGGCGGTCACCGGGGACCAGCAGCTCGCCGAGGACGTCGCCCAGCAGACGTTCGAACGCGCGTGGCGGCACGCGCAGATCTACGATTCGCGCCGTGGTTCGGTCACCACCTGGCTGACCACCATCGCGCACAACCTCGCCATCGACGCCGTACGCGCCCGGCGCACGGAGCCGGTGGCACCCGAGGACCTCGACGCCCTTCTCGGCACGGTCACCGAGACCCCCGAGCGATGGGTGCTGGCCGACGAGGCCTCCGCCCGGCTGCGGGCCGCCGTGGGCCGGCTGCCCCGGGAACAGGCGCGGGCCCTGATGATGGCGGGTGTCTACGGGATGACGGCCCAGCAGGTCGCCGACGCGGAACAGATCCCGCTCGGCACCGCCAAGACCCGGATCAGGGCGGCGATGGGCAAACTGCGCACCACACTGTCGGCTCCGGAGCGGGGCGACCATGTCCAGTGACGCGAACTGCGAGAAGCTGCGCGAGCTCGGGGCCGAGCTGGCGCTGGGCGTGCTGCCCGGCCGGGAGCGCGCCGAGGCCCTCGCCCACCTGGACGGGTGCGCGGACTGCCGGGAGTTCGTCCGCCAGCTGACCCTGGTCGGCGACCGGCTGATCGGCCTGCTGCCCTGCCAGGAGCCGCCCCTCGGCTTCGAGACCCGGGTGGCGCGCAGCCTGGCGCGGCAGGCGACGGCGCAGCGGCACGCCTCCGGGCACGGCGCGGGGGTCGCGTTCGCGGCGCTGCGCGAGCGGGCGCGCCGGACCCGGGTGCGGCTCGCGGCGGCCGGAGCCGGCCTCGCGCTGGTCGCCGGGTTCGCCGGCTGGGGCATCGGCACCGCGGTCGAGCAGGTCACCGCCACGCCCCCGCACACCATGCAGTCCGAACCCATGCTGGTCGGCGACATGACCTCCGCCTCGGCCCGCGGCCGGTCCGTCGGCGAGGTGTACGCCCGTCCCGGCAACCCCGGCTGGATCTTCATGACCGTCGAACTCGCCGGGCACGGCGGCGCGTACACCGGCCGGGTCTCCTGTGTGCTGGAGCGCTCGGACGGCACGACCGTGCACGTCGGCGACTTCACCGTGCGCGACGGGCACGGCTACTGGGGGGCCACGGCGCCCGTCGACCCGGACTCCGTCTCCGGCGCCCGGCTGATCTCGGCCGACGGCACCGTCCTCGCGCACGCCCGGCTGCAGACCGCGCATGTGCTGTCCCGGGAGACATGAGCCGTCAGGACGCCACCCTGCCGGTGTTCAGCCGGTGCAGCCGGGCGTACGTGCCGTCGAGGTCCAGCAGCTCGGCGTGCGCGCCGTCCTCGACGACCCGGCCCGCGTCGAGCACCACGATCCGGGTGGCGTCCCGGACGGTGAGCAGGTTGTGCGAGATGACGATGGTGGTCCGCCCGGCCATCAGCCGGCGCAGCGGTTCCATGATCCGCCGGCCCGAACCCGCGTCGAGCCCGGTGGTCGGCTCGTCCAGCAGCAGCACGGGCGCGTTCCTGACCATCGCGCGGGCGATGGCCAGCCGCTGGCACTGGCCGCCGGACAGGGTGCGCCCGCGCTGGCCGACGAGCGTGTCGTACCCGTCCGGGAGCCGCTCGACGAACTCGTGCGCGTCCGCCGCGCGCGCCGCCGCCACGATCTCGGCCTCGGACGCGCCGGGGCGGCCGTAGGCGATGTTCTCCCGCACGGTGCCGTGGAAGACCAGGGTCTCCTGGAGCACCACCGCGACGCTCTCGCGCACGTCGGCCAGGCGCAGCTCGCGCAGATCGGTGCCGTCGAGCCGGACCGCGCCCCGGTCGGGGTCGTAGAAGCGCAGCTGGAGCCGGGCGACGGTGGACTTGCCGGCGCCGCTCGCCCCGACCAGCGCCAGCGTCTCGCCGGGCGCCACCCGGAAGGAGACGTCCGCGAGGGCCCAGGGGGTGGTGCCGGGGTAGCGGAACCAGACGCCGTCGAACTCCACCGAGCCGTGTGCCCGGCCGGTCGGGCGGGCGTCCGCCCGCTCGGTGACCTGGGGGCGCTGGTCCAGCAGCTCGATGATCCGCTCGGCGGAGGCGGCGGCCGTGTAGAAGGTGGTGGCGAGTCCGGACATCCCGCGCACCGGGCCGTACATCTTGCCGATCAGGGCGAGGAAGACCAGCAGCCCGCCCAGGGTGAGCCGCCCCTGGGCCAGCTGCCAGGTACCGAGGCCGAGGACCGCGAGCACCCCGGCCACCTCGATGACCTCGACGATCGGGGCGTAGACCGCCCGGATGCGGGTCGAGGCGAGCACCGCCCGCAGCCGGCCCGAGCCTTCCCGCTCGAAGCGGTGCGCCTCCCAGCCCTGCCGGTTGTACGCCTGCACCAGCGCCACGTTGCCGAGCACCTCCTCGGCGATCGCGCTGAGCGAGCCGCCGCGCCGCCTGGTCTCCCGGGACGCCTCCTTGCTCAGCCGCGCGAAGTGCCGCGCCGCGGACCAGAAGAGCGGCACGATGACCAGCGCGAGCAGCGTGAGGTCCCAGCTCAGGTAGAACAACAGGCCGAGGAAGACGGCCAGTTGGAGCACGTAGTACAGGGCGTCGGCCACGCCCGACAGCAGGAACGTCTCGACCGCGTCCACGTCGTTGGTGACGCGGGACAGCACGTCGCCGAGCCGGCGGCGTTCGAAGAAGCCGAGGGACAGCCCCTGGAGATGGCGGAAGACCGCGCAGCGCAAGGAGAGCAGAAAGCGTTCGCCGACCCAGGTGGAGGTCATCCGGTCGGCGAATCCGAGGACGCCCGAGCACACGATCAGCCCCAGGTAGGCGGGGGCGATCCACAGGAAGGGTCCCAGGTCCCGGGGGACCAGCACCTCGTCCACGACGGTCTTGAACAGCCACAGCTCCCCGGCGTCGACGGCCGGTCCGGCCATGCTGAACAGCACGAGGGGCACGAGCCAGCGGCGGCCGCCCCGGGTGTAGGGCCAGAACCGCCGGAACACCTCGCGCGGGGGGACCGCGGGCGCGGCCGCCACGACCGTGTCGGAGGTCTCGCCCACCGACAGCAGACGCCGCAGCACACGCGCCATGGGATGCGTTTCCTCGGAGTGCGGACGGGCGGATCGGGGTCTTCGTCCCCCGGCCCGCCCGTCCTGTGCGGAGGTGGTCGGTCAGTAGCGTCCGAAGCGGTCGTCGTGCCGGTCGCCGTGGTCGTGACGGTCGAAGTCGTCGTGCCGGTCCCGGTCACGGTCACGGTCGCGGTCGCGCCCGCGCCCGCGGTCTCCGCCGCGGTCGTCGTGGTCGCCGCCGTGCCCGCCGTGGCCGCCGTGGTCACGCAGCGGCAGCAGGCTGCTGAAGATTGCCATGGGTTCCTCCCGGAGAATTCGCTTCACACGGGATACGTCGCAGGGCGCGAGAGGGATGGCTTCTCCGGGAAGAAATTTCCCTTTCAACCCACATACCGGTCAAGGCCCCCGGTGCGGAGCACCTCGTCCTGCGCCGTGAGCAGCAGCGCCTCCACCCCGGGCAGCGACTCCAGCCAGGCGAGGCCCGCGCGCGAGCCCCGTGCGAACGCGGCCGTGGCCCAGCAGTCCGCCCAGGTCAGCCGGGGTGCCACCACGGTCGCCGACACCAGGTCGGTGTCCGCGGGCCGGCCCGTGCGCGGGTCCACGATGTGCGCGCCCCGCTCGGCGGTGCCCGACGTGGCGACGGACAGCTCGGCCGCCCCCGCCGACGACACCACCGCGGCGAGCCCCCCGGCCCGCAGCGGATCGGCCACGCCCACCCGCCAGGGCCGCCCCGGCTCCGGCTCGCCCAGCAGCTGGACGTCGCCGCCGCCGTTGACGCCGACCCCGCGCACTCCCGGCACCCGGGCCAGCAGCCGCGCGGCCCGCTCGGCCGCCCAGCCCTTGACGATCCCGGTGGGATCCGGCACGCCCCGGTGGCGGGTGGCGAACCATCCCTCGCTCACCCGTTCCGCCTCCGCCGCCAGTGCCAGTACCTCGGCCACCTCGGGCGCACACTCCGCCACGGTCAGCTCGCCCCGCGCCAGCCGGGACACCTCGCTGTCCGCGCGGTACGTGCTGAACACCGCGTCCGCCCGGTGGAGCCCCGCCACCGCCGCGCCGAGCGCCGCCCGCACCGCGCTCGGCTCACCGCCGCGCACGTCGAAGGAGAAGACGGTCCCCATGACCTCCTCCGCGTGCCGCACCGCGTCACCCATGGGCCTGGTCCAGCGCGGACTGGAGGGACTGCCGGTAGCCGGTGCTGGTGTACGTGGCCCCCGAGACCATGTCGATCCGCGCGCTCTGCGCCGCCAGCGCCTCGCGCCGCAGCTGGGGGAGCGCATAGCTGTTGATCTCCTGGTCGCGCGGGTTGTCCGTGGGGTACTGGACGGCCGTCACGTCGGTGAGCCTGCCGTCCTCGATGGTGGCCCGCACCTGGACCGGGCCCCAGCGGGTCTGCACGGTGCTGCCGGTGACGGTCTTCGAGACGCCTCCGGGGGAGGCGGGCGCGCTCGCCCCGGTCCGCGGGGCCTCAGTCGACGCGCCCACGACGAGACCGGAACCGGCGTGCGGCTTCAGGGACAGCAGCAGCACCACGCCGGAGACCGTGGCGGCGCTCGCCAGGACGATGCGGCGCAGCGGCCGGTTCTTCCTCAACGCGTGCATGGCGTCGGCCTCACAGTTCGAAGGACTCGTGGTGGATGCGGTGGTCCCGCAGACCGGCCGCGCGCAGGGCCTCGTAGACGTCCCGCGCGAATCCGTGCGGCCCGCAGATGTAGACGTCGTGGCCGCGCAGCCCGGGGACGGCCGCCCGCAGCGACTCCGCCGTGAGGGCGGGCCGCTCACCGTGCGGACCGTTCAGCGCGTACAGCACCCTGGCACCGCGCCACCGGGCGATCGCCTCCAGTTCGCCGCCCAGCGCGAGATCCTCCGCCGAGCGCGCCCGGTACAGCAGGGTGACCTCGCCGGGCAGCGTCTCGAACAGGGCCCGCAGCGGTGTGACGCCGACTCCGGCCGCGATCAGCAGGGAGCGCCGGGCCGTGGTCCGGTCGGCGGTGAGCGCGCCGTAGGGGCCCTCCGCCCACACCCGGGTGCCGGGCCTGAGCAGCGAGACGGCCGTGCTGTGGTCGCCGAGCGCCTTCACCGTGATGCGCAGCAGGTCGGGGCGCGGCGGCGCCGACAGGGAGTACGGGGTGGAGGTCCAGGCCATGCCCTCGGCGAGGAACCGCCAGCGGAAGAACTGGCCCGGCCGCGCGCCCAGCCGGTCGAGGTGCCGGCCGCGCATCACGACCGAGTACACGCCGGGCGCCTCCGGCTGCACCGACTCCACCCGCAGCCGGTGCCGCCGGTTCAGCCGCACCGGGGTGAGGACGCGGAACCACACCACGAGCGCCGCGACCCCGAGGTAGAGCGCGTACCAGGCGGCGGCGGCCACCGGCGCGCCGTTGAACTGCTCGCCCAGCGACACCTGGTGGAAGAAGGTCAGGAACACGGCCGCGTACGTGAGCAGGTGGACGTAGTACCAGAACTCGTGCCGGACCCGGCGGCGCACCGCCCGCACGGAGGTGAGACCGACCGCGAACAGGATCACGGTGCCCGCGCCGGCCTTCAGCATGTCCGGGTAGTCCAGCACCACGGTGACCGTCTCGTGCCACAGCGACGCCCGGTCCTGTGCCGCGTACCCGGCGAGGATCAGCACGATGTGCGCCACCAGCAGGCACACCGTGTACCGGCCGGCCATCGCGTGCCAGCGCGCCACCCGGTCCGAACCCACCCGGTTCTCCAGCAGCGGCACCCGCGCCATCAGGCCGACGAGCACCGCGCAGGCGTACCCGCACAGCAGCCCGGCGATCCGCCCGGCGCCGGTGAGCCAGCCGGCCGCTCCGACCACCGAGGCGGTGTCCGTCCACCAGAGCGCGACCACGGCCGCCGCCCCCGCCCACAGCACGGCGAGCAGTGGCCCCGCGGGGGAGCGGCGCCGCGCGGCCCCCGGCAGGGGCGGTGCCGCCCGCCTCGTGTCCACTGCTGTCATCAGGCCGTCCCTTCGTCCGTCGGCCCGCCCACTGTGCGTGCCCAAGCTCTGAGGGGCCTCTGAGAAAGGGCCTCGGGACGCTGTCTTCAGGGCTTTCTCACAGACGTCTCAGAGAGCTCTCAGCAATCCCCTGACCAGGTACTGCGACGGCCCACCCACTCTTTTCAGAGCAAACTCACAGCCCGCGCGGCCCGCCGCCGCCCCGCGCACGCGCGATGCTGGGAGGCGCGATGAACACGACCCGTTCCGGCCACCCGGCCCTCACCCGTCCCGACGGCACCCCGCTGCGCGTCCTCGTCGTCGACGACGACCCCGACCTCGCCGAGGTGCTCACCGGCGCCCTGCGCTACGAGGGCTGGGAGGTGCGCGCCGCCGCCGACGGCACCGCCGCCCTCGCCGCCGCGCGCGAGCTGCGGCCCGACGCCGTCGTCCTGGACGTGATGCTGCCCGACATGGACGGCCTCGCCGTGCTGCGCGGGCTGCACGAGTCGCAGCCCGATGTGTGCGTGCTCTTCCTCACCGCGCGCGACGCCGTCGAGGACCGGATAGCCGGGCTCACGGCGGGCGGCGACGACTACGTCACCAAGCCCTTCAGTCTGGAGGAGGTCGTGGCCCGGCTGCGCGGACTGCTGCGCCGCGCCGGGATGGCCCGCCGCCCGGAGGAGGAGGCCGGGCTGGTCGTGGGCGACCTGGTGATGGACGAGGACGCCCGTGAGGTGACCCGGTCCGGCGAGCTGATCGAACTCTCGCCGACCGAGTTCGAGCTGCTGCGCTTCCTGATGCGCAACCCCCGCCGCGTGCTCAGCAAGGCGCAGATCCTCGACCGGGTCTGGTCCTACGACTTCGGCGGCCGGGCCCACGTGGTCGAGCTGTACATCTCCTACCTGCGCAAGAAGATCGACGCGGGCCGGGCACCCATGATCCACACGGTGCGCGGGGCGGGCTACGTGATCAAACCGGTGGCCGGGTGAAGACCGGCGACCGCCCGGGCCCGCTCGCCCGCCTGCCCCGCTTCCGCACCCTGCGCGCCCGCCTGACCTTCGGTCTCGTGGTCCTGCTGGCGGTGAGCTGCGCCGCCGTCGGGGTGGCCGCCGTGGTCGAGCTGAACGGGTTCCTCACCCAGCGCCTGGACGAACAGCTCGCCCAGGTCGGCACCCGCTTCCCGGAGAGCCTGGAGCACCGCGGCAGGCTGCCCGACGACCACGACGGCGACGAGCAGGCCGACACCCGGCGGATGGCCACCGGCACCTTCGGCGCCCGCCTGCTGGACGGCACCGTCACCAACAAGGGCCTCATCCGCTCCGGCGACCTCTCCGCCGACCTGAACGTCTCCCTGTCCGCGGCGGACGCCGAACGGCTGGCCCGGACACCGGCCGACGGCCGCCCGCACACCGTCGAACTCTCGGCCCTCGGCCACTACCGGGTCGTCGCCACCTCCGGACGCGACGGCGACGTGCTGATGGCCGGCCTCCCGCTGGAGCCCGTCGAGGCCACCGTCCACCGGCTGGAGCTGGTCTCCGCGGTGGTCTTCGGCCTCGCCCTGGTCACGGCCGGGGTGGCCGGCGCCCTCTGGGTCCGCTGGTCCCTGCGCCCCCTCGGCCGGGTCGCCGCCACCGCCACCCGGGTCAGCGAACTCCCGCTCGCCAGCGGCGAGGTCGCCCTGCCGCCGCGCGCCCCCGTCGCCGACCCGCACAGCGAGGTCGGCCGGGTCGCCGCCGCCCTCAACCGCATGCTCGGCCATGTCGAGGACGCGCTCACCCGGCGGCACGCGAGCCAGGAGCGGTTGCGCCGGTTCGCCGCCGACGCCAGCCACGAGCTGCGCACCCCGGTCGCCTCGGTGCGCGGCCACGCCGAACTGGGCCTGCTGCACCCCGGCCCGGTACCGCCCGAGGTCACCCGGGCGCTGGAGCGGATCGCCGCGGAGTCCGCCCGGATGGGCCTGATGGTGGACGACCTGCTGCTGCTCGCCCGCCTCGACGCGGGCCGCCCGCTGGAGCGCGGCCCGGTCGACCTGACCCGGCTGGTCCTGGACGCGGTCACCGACGCCCGCGCCGCGGGCCCCGGCCACCGCTGGACCCTGGACCTCCCCGAGGACCCGGTCACGGTCACCGGGGACGCGCACCGCCTCCACCAGGTGGTCGCCAACCTGCTGGCCAACGCGCGTCTGCACACGCCCCCGGGCACCGAGGTCACGGTCACCCTGGAGCCCCGGCCCGGCGCCGTCCGCCTCCGCGTCCACGACGACGGCCCCGGCATCCCCGAGGAGCTGCGCCCCGCGGTCTTCGAACGCTTCACCCGCGCCGACCACCGCCGCCACGCGGACGCGTCCGCGCCGGGGGCGGGCCTCGGCCTGTCGATCGTGGCGGCGGTGGTGGAGGCGCACGGCGGGACGGTGGAGGCGGACAGCGAACCGGGCGCCACGACCTTCCGCGTCACCCTGCCGGACTGAGGTCAGTACCGGCTGACGCCGGTGGCGCCGCCGGCCGTGCCCAGGACGATGTGCGGCGCCCGCCGCGGCACCACCCACCGCAGGATCCGCCGCATGTCCGCCTCCGGGACGGAGACACAACCGGCGGTCGCCCCGCGCCCGTTGACGTGCAGGAAGATCCCGGCCCCCCGCCCCCGCACCGGCCGGTGGTAGTTGAACCCCACCACCAGCGCGTACGCGTACTGCCCGGCGTACGCGCTCAGGTGCTCCGACTCCGCGGCCCGGCAGTCGCGCGGCAGCGGATCCGTCCAGCGGTTGTACGACGACGACGCGTTGTCCTGGCACCACCAGGAGCTCTCGCGGACGGCCCGGTAGGGGACCCGCGTGCCGCCCGGCGCCGCCTTGGTCCCGAAGCCGAACGGGAGGTCGTACAACCCGGTCGGCGTCGTCTCCGTGCCCTGCGTCCGGGCGGCCCCCTCGACCAGACCCTTCGCCCCGAACCGCGCCGGCGCGGACCCGGCCCGCGCCCATGTCCCGCCCCGCCGGTCCCACCAGGTGACCGTGCCCGTCGTGGAAGCGGTGTCCGGCGCCTGCGCGATGATCAGCTGGGTGCCGCCGCCGGTGTCGGCCAGCCGCTCGGGCAGCGGCAGCGGCCCGCGGGGCGGGGCGGCGCCGAGCAGACCGAGGAGGGAGGCGGAGACGAGGCGGGCGACGGCACCGGGGCGCATGCTCAGACGCTAGCCGGGGGCAGCGGCAGCGGCAGTCCGGGAAGGCCGTCCAGGCTCGTGGCGATGTACTCCTTCTTGGTGAAGTACTCGTTCAGGGAGGCGTCGTCCTCCCGCGCGAAGCGCCTCTCGTGCAGGTCGCGTTCCTCCTCGTACGCCATGAAGGGGACGGCGTACCCGCAGGTGTCCCGCACCAGCTCGGCGTGGACGACGATGATCGCGCGCAGCCCGTGCGGCTCCGGGTCGATGCCGGGGAAGCGGGCGAGCAGCCCCGGGAAGCGCGGGTCGTCGCGGAAGACCGGCTCGCCCCGGCCGTGCACCCGCACGATGTTCGGCGGGCCCTGGAAGGCGCACCACATCAGGGTGATCCGCCCGTTCTCCCGCAGGTGCGCGATGGTCTCGGCGTTGGAACCGGCGAAGTCCAGGTAGGCCACGGTGAGTTCGTCCAGCACGGCGAACGAGCCCCTGAGGCCCTTGGGGGAGAGGTTGACCCGGCCGTCGCCGGCCAGCGGCGCGGTCGCGGTGAAGAAGAGGGGTTGCTCCTCGATGAACGTGCGGAGCCTGCCGTCGATGCGCTCGTAAGTCTTTCCCATGTCCAGGATTATTCCCGTAACTCTTTCGACTGTCTAAGGATTCTCGGGCTCACCCGAAAGGGCGATTGACGAATCATGCAGAGTTCTGCATACTCATGCATGTCAGCAATTGCACGTGAGGAGAAACCCGTGACCGAGCGCGTCGTACTCGCCTACTCAGGCGGTCTGGACACCTCCGTCGCCATCGGCTGGATCGCCGAGGAGACGGGCGCCGAGGTCATCGCCGTTGCGGTCGACGTCGGCCAGGGCGGCGAGGACCTGGACGTCATCCGCAAGCGCGCCCTCGCGTGCGGTGCCGTCGAGGCCGAGGTCGCCGACGCCAAGGACGAGTTCGCCGACGAGTACTGCCTCCCGGCGATCAAGGCCAACGCCCTGTACATGGACCGCTACCCGCTGGTCTCCGCCCTCTCCCGGCCGACGATCGTCAAGCACCTGGTCGCCGCCGCCAAGAAGCACGGCGCCACCACGGTCGCCCACGGCTGCACCGGCAAGGGCAACGACCAGGTCCGCTTCGAGGCCGGCATCGTCGCCCTCGCCCCCGACCTGAAGTGCATCGCCCCGGTCCGCGACTACGCGATGACCCGGGACAAGGCGATCGCCTTCTGCGAGGCCAAGCAGCTCCCGATCGCCACCACCAAGAAGTCCCCGTACTCCATCGACCAGAACGTCTTCGGTCGCGCCGTCGAGACGGGCTTCCTGGAGGACATCTGGAACGCCCC
The DNA here is from genome assembly GCF_900104815.1 of Streptomyces misionensis. Classification (NCBI taxonomy): domain Bacteria; kingdom Bacillati; phylum Actinomycetota; class Actinomycetes; order Kitasatosporales; family Streptomycetaceae; genus Streptomyces; species Streptomyces misionensis. The sequence continues at coordinate 1,808,856 of NZ_FNTD01000004.1, read as the reverse complement.
GATCGAGGACATCTACGAGTACACCTCCAACCCCGCCACCCCGCGCGAGGCCGACGAGGTCGTCATCACCTTCAAGGAGGGCGTGCCGGTCGCCCTCGATGGCAAGCCCGTCACCGTCCTCCAGGCCATCCAGCAGCTCAACGAGCGCGCCGGCGCCCAGGGCATCGGCCGGATCGACATGGTCGAGGACCGCCTCGTCGGCATCAAGTCCCGCGAGGTCTACGAGGCCCCCGGCGCGATCGCGCTGATCACCGCCCACCAGGAGCTGGAGAACGTCACCGTCGAGCGCGAACTCGCCCGCTACAAGCGGCAGGTCGAGCAGCGCTGGGGCGAACTGGTCTACGACGGCCAGTGGTTCTCCCCGCTCAAGCGCGCCCTGGACGGCTTCATCAACGAGGCCAACCAGCACGTGTCCGGCGACATCCGCCTGACCCTGCACGGCGGCCGCGCCGTCGTCACCGGCCGGCGCTCGGAGTCGTCCCTGTACGACTTCAACCTCGCCACCTACGACACCGGTGACACCTTCGACCAGGCGGCGGCCAAGGGCTTCATCGACATCTACAGCCTGTCGTCGAAGATCGCCGCGCGGCGTGATCTCGCGGGCGAAGCCTGACGCGGATCCGGCGTGACCCGCACGGGTCCCTCGCACGCATCAGAACTGACAGCCGCCTCCTCGCCTGCAAGGGTGGGGAGGCGGTCGCACAGAGACACTCCCGAGGAGCACGCAAGTGAGCAGCAACAGCGGTGACGTACGGCTCTGGGGCGGCCGTTTCGCCGACGGTCCCGCCGAGGCCCTGGCGAAGCTGTCCGCGTCCGTCCACTTCGACTGGCGGCTCGCGCCCTACGACATCGCCGGTTCCCGCGCCCACGCCCGCGTGCTGCACAAGGCCGGGCTCCTCAGCGCGGACGAGCTGGAGCGCATGATCGCCGGGCTCGACCAGCTGGAGTCGGACGTCGCCGACGGCTCCTACACCGGCACCATCGCCGACGAGGACGTGCACACCGCCCTGGAGCGGGGCCTGCTGGAGCGCCTCGGCCCCGACCTGGGCGGCAAGCTCCGCGCCGGCCGGTCCCGCAACGACCAGGTGGCCACCCTGTTCCGGATGTACCTCAGGGACCACGCCCGGATCATCGGCGGTCTGATCGCCGACCTCCAGGACGCCCTGATCGGCCTCGCCGAGGCCCACCCCGACGTGGCGATGCCCGGCCGCACCCACCTCCAGCACGCCCAGCCGGTGCTCTTCGCCCACCATGTCCTCGCCCACGTCCAGTCCCTGTCCCGGGACGCGGAGCGGCTGCGCCAGTGGGACGAGCGCACGGCGGTCTCGCCGTACGGCTCGGGCGCCCTGGCCGGCTCCTCCCTGGGCCTGGACCCGGAGGCGGTGGCCAAGGACCTCGGGTTCGAACACGGCAGCGCCGGCAACTCCATCGACGGCACGGCCTCCCGGGACTTCGTCGCGGAGTTCGCCTTCATCACCGCGATGATCGGCGTGAACCTCTCCCGGATCGCCGAGGAGATCATCATCTGGAACACGAAGGAGTTCTCCTTCGTGACCCTGCACGACGCGTTCTCCACCGGCTCGTCGATCATGCCGCAGAAGAAGAACCCGGACATCGCGGAGCTGGCCCGGGGCAAGTCCGGCCGCCTCATCGGCAACCTGACCGGGCTCCTCGCCACCCTCAAGGCCCTGCCCCTCGCCTACAACCGCGACCTCCAGGAGGACAAGGAGCCGGTCTTCGACTCCTGCGACCAGCTGGAGGTGCTGCTGCCCGCCTTCACCGGCATGATGGCCACCCTCACGGTCCACCGCGAGCGGATGGCGGAACTGGCCCCGGCCGGCTTCTCCCTCGCCACCGACATCGCCGAGTGGCTGGTCCGCCAGGGCGTCCCCTTCCGGGTGGCGCACGAGGTCGCGGGAGAGTGCGTCAAGGCCGCCGAGGCCGAGGGCAAGGAGCTGGACGAGCTGACGGACGAGCAGTTCGCCAAGATCTCCGCCCACCTCACCCCCGAGGTCCGCACCGTCCTCAACGTCCCCGGCGCCCTCGCCTCCCGCAACGGCCGCGGCGGCACCGCCCCGAGCGCGGTGGCCGTCCAGCTGGCCGAGGTCAAGGCGGACGTGGCGGTCCAGCACGAGTGGGCGCGGGCGAAGACGGCCCGCTAGGTCCGTCCGACGGCACCGGGGCGTGCGTGGGCCGCTCGCCCCGGCACGCCCCGTGACCGCCGGCTGCCCGACCGGCGCGCCCCGCGGAGATCAGCCCGCGGCGAGGAACTCCAGGGTGTCGATCACGCGGTTCGAGAAGCCCCACTCGTTGTCGTACCACGCGACCACCTTGACGTGGCGGCCGTCGACGCGGGTGAGGGCCGAGTCGAAGATCGACGAGGCGGGATTGCCGGTGATGTCGGACGACACGAGCGGGTCGTCCGAGTACTCGAGGACGCCGGCGAGCGGCCCCTCCGCCGCGGCGTGGTACGCCGCCAGCACCTCGTCGCGTGTCACGTCGCGCGCGACGGTCGTGTTGAGTTCGACGATCGAGCCCACCGGCACCGGCACGCGGATCGAGTCACCCGACAGCTTGCCGTCGAGGTTCGGCAGCACCAGGCCGATCGCCTTGGCGGCGCCGGTCGTGGTCGGCACGATGTTCACGCCGGCGGCACGGGCGCGGCGGGCGTCGCGGTGCGGGCCGTCCTGGAGGTTCTGCTCCTGCGTGTAGGCGTGCACCGTCGTCATGAACCCGTGCTCGATACCGGCGAGTTCGTCGAGTACCGCGGCCAGCGGCGCGAGCGCGTTGGTGGTGCAGGAGGCGTTCGAGACGATCGTGTGCGCGGCCGGGTCGTAGGCGTCGGTGTTGACCCCGTAGGCGAGCGTGACGTCCGCGCCGTCCGACGGCGCGCTGACGAGCACCTTCTTCGCGCCCGCGGCGAGGTGGGCACGGGCGGCCGCGGCCGAGGTGAAGCGGCCGGTGGCCTCCAGGACGATGTCGACGCCGAGTTCGCCCCAGGGCAGCCGCGCCGGTTCCCGCTCGGCCAGCACCGTGATCCGGCGGCCGTCGACCACGAGGGCGTCCCCCTCGACGGTCACCGGGCGCCCGAGCCGGCCGGCCGTGCTGTCGTAGGCGAGCAGCCGGGCGAGCGTGGCGGGCTCCGTCAGGTCGTTGACGGCGACGATCTCCAGGGCGCTGTCGCGCTCCAGCAGCGCGCGCAGCACATTGCGTCCGATGCGGCCGAAACCGTTGATGGCGATGCGAGTCATGAGGAATGTCCCTTCCGTTCGCCACCAGGCTCGCCCGCGGCGCATGCCGCTGACAGTGGCGGGACCGCCATGGTTCACAAGGATCCCGCCACGGGCGCCGGGCGCCTCACTCGCCCCGGGTGAAGGTGCGCCGGTACTCGCTCGGCGTGGTGCCGAGGATGCGCTGGAAGTGCAGCCGCAGATTCGCGCCGGTGCCGAGCCCGACGTCGGCGGCGATCTGCTCGACGCTGCGCTGCGAGCGTTCGAGCAGTTCCCGGGCCAGGTCGACGCGCGCACGCATCACCCACTGCATCGGCGTGTAGCCGGTCTCCTCGACGAAGCGCCGGGAGAACGTGCGCGCCGAGACCCCGGCCTGCCGGGCCAGTACGCCGAGGGTGAGGGGCTCGTCGAGCCGGTGCAGCGCCCACTCGCGGGTGGCGGCGAACCGCTCGCCGAGCGGCTCGGGGACGCTGCGCGGCACGTACTGGGCCTGGCCGCCGCTGCGGTAGGGGGCGGCGACCAGACGCCGGGCCGCGTGGTTGGACGCGGCCACTCCGAGGTCGCCGCGCAGGATGTGCAGGCACAGGTCGATGCCGGAGGCCGCGCCGGCCGAGGTGAGCAGGCTGCCCTCGTCCACGAACAGCACGTTCTCGTCGACCTGGACGAGCGGATGCCTGGCCCGCAGGGCCCGCGTGTAGTGCCAGTGAGTGGTGGCCCGCCTGCCGTCGAGCAGGCCCGTGGCGGCGAGCGCGAAGGCACCCGTCGAGATGGCGGCGAGCCGGGCCCCCCGGGCGTGGGCGGCGATCAGCGCGTCGACGACGGCCCGCGGCGGGTCGTCGCGGTCCGGGAACCGGTAGCCGGGGACGAAGACGATGTCGGCCCACTCCAGCGCGTCGAGGCCGTGGGCGACGTCGTACGCGAGGCCGTCGCCGCCGGTCACGAGACCGGGTGCGGCCCCGCACACCCGCACCTCGTACGGCATGCTCGCGCGGGTCGTGAACACCTGCGCGGGGATGCCGACGTCGAGCGGTTTCGCGCCTTCGAGCACGAGGACGGCGACGCGATGCAGACGGGGGGCTGGCACGGGAAGAGGCTACGCCGGGCGGGCCACGGGGCAGGTGCCCGCCCCGGCGGGTCCACCCACGCGCCGGGCTCCGGGGCGGAGCCGGTCGCGGGTTACGTTGGTCGCAGCCGAACCGGAGCCGACCCAACGGAGCCCGCGATGCCCTTCGCCCGTCTCGCGACCGCCACCACCGCCACCTGTCACATCGGCCTGGGGCTGGCCGCCGTCGGCCGCCCGGGCTACATCAACCTGGGCCGGGACGAGGACCTCGGCGCGGACCGGAGCGTGGCGGCCCTGCGCGCCCGCACCCATGAACTCCTCGACGCCGCCTACGCCCAGGGCGTGCGCTACTTCGACGCGGCCCGCTCCTACGGCCGTTCGGAGGAGTTCCTCGCCGACTGGCTGAAGGCCCGCCCCGACGTCCGGGACGTCGTCGTCGGCAGCAAATGGGGCTACACCTACACCGCCGGCTGGTCCACCGACGCCGCGCGGCACGAGGTGAAGGACCACGGACTGGCGACGTACGAGCGCCAGCGCGCCGAGACCGACGCCCTGCTCGGCGACCGGCTCGACCTCTACCAGATCCACTCGCTCACCCCGGACAGCCCGGCCCTCACCGACAAGGAACTCCACGCCAGGCTCGCGGAGGCCGCCGCCGGCGGCCTGACCGTCGGCTTCTCCACCAGCGGCCCCGCCCAGGCCGACGCGATCCGCGCCGCCCTCGCGGTGACGGTCGACGGCGAGCCCCTCTTCCGTACCGTCCAGTCCACGTACAACGTCCTGGAGCACTCGGCGGGCTCCGCCCTCGCCGAGGCCCACGACGCCGGACTGACCGTGATCGTCAAGGAGGGCATGGCCAACGGCCGGCTCGCCGGCCCGAACGCGCCGGAGGCGCTGCGGGCGGTCGCCGCCGAGACGGGACTCGGCTGCGACGCCGTCGCCCTCGCCTGGATCCTGCGCCGGCCCTGGGTGGGCGTGGTCCTCTCCGGCGCCGCGACGGTCACCCAGCTCGCCTCCAATCTGCACGCCCCCGCCGTCGACCTGGACGCGGAGCAGATGACCCGCCTCGCCACGCTCACCGAGGACCCCGGCGCCTACTGGCAGCGGCGCGGGGAACTGCCCTGGCACTGACGCCCGCGCGCGTGCCGGGGCGCACCCGCGTCCCCCGGCAGCGGCGCGCCCGCGTGCGCAGGCCCTGAGCCACACCCGCGCCGACCAGCGATGATGAGTCACACATGCCCGGCATGAGACACGAATGTCTCACCTGGGCTATCCTTGTCTCATGGACCGTGACCATGTGCTGCGCAGCGCCGCCGCCCTGCTGACCCGCAAGTCCACCGCGACCATGGACGAGGTCGCCAAGGCCGCCGGGATCAGCCGGGCCACGCTGCACCGCCACTTCGCCGGGCGCGACGCGCTCGTACGGGCGCTGGAGGCGCTCGGCATCGCGGAGTGCGAGGCGGCGCTGGACCGGGCCCGTCCGGAGGACGGGGCCGCGGCCGACGCCGTGCGCAGACTGGTCCGCGAGATCCAGCCGGCCGCGGGACTGCTCGCCTTCCTGTACGGCGAGAGCCAGCTGTGGGAGGGCGACCGGCAGAACGACGGCTGGCAGCGGCTCGACGGCCGGATCGCCGCCCTGTTCCAGCGCGGGCAGCACAGCGGCGAGTTCCGCATCGACCTCACGCCCGCCTGGCTCACCGAGGCGCTGTACGGGCTGACCGCCTCCTGCGCCTGGGCCAGCCTGGACGGCCGTGTGGCCGCCCGCGACTTCCCGACCATGGTCGCCGAACTGCTGCTCGGCGGCGCCCTGCGAAGAGAGGAACCATGACCAGCACCCTGCGGCCGGCCGACGTGGCGCGGGCGGAGCGGCGACCGGGCCGGTGGCTCGCGCTCTGCGTCCTCGTCCTGGCCGTGCTGCTGGTGGCCGTCGACGCCACCGTCCTCGGCCTGGCCACCCCCTACATCAGCGAGGACCTCCATCCCTCCGGCACCCAGCTGCTGTGGATCGGTGACGTCTACTCCTTCGTCATCGCCGGTCTGCTGGTCTCCATGGGCAGCCTCGGCGACCGCATCGGCCGCAAGCGGATCCTGCTCTGCGGCGCCACCGCGTTCGGCGCGATCTCCGTGCTCAACGCCTATGCCACGACACCCGAGTCGATGATCGTGGCGCGGGCCCTGCTCGGTGTCGCGGGCGCGACCCTGATGCCGGCCACCCTCGCCCTGATCCGCAACCTCTTCCACGACCCGCGCGAGCGCAGCCTCGCCGTCGGCATCTGGGGCGCGACCGCCTCCGCCGGTACGGCCGTCGGCCCGATCGTGGGCGGTTTCCTGCTGGAGCACTTCTGGTGGGGCTCGGTCTTCCTGATCAACCTGCCGGTGATGGCCGTCCTCGTGCTGGTCGGTCTGCGCACCCTGCCCGAGTCCCGCAACCCGCACCCGGGCCCCTTTGACCTGCCCAGTGTCCTGCTGTCGCTCGTCGGCATGATCGGCGTCGTCTACGCCGTCAAGGAGGCCGCGACGCACGGCTTCTCCTGGCCGGCCCTCGGCATCGGCCTGCTGGGCGCGGGCGCCCTCGGCGGCTTCGTCCGCCGTCAGCTGACCATGCCGGTCCCGCTGCTGGACATGCGGCTGTTCCGGCACCGCGGCTTCAGCGGCGCGGTACTCGCCGACCTGCTGACCGTGCTCGGCATGTCCGGGCTGGTGTTCTTCCTCTCCCAGTACCTGCAACTCGTCCAGGGCAGGCACCCGTTCGAGGCGGGCCTCGCCGAACTTCCCGCCGCCGTCGGCGCGGTGGCGGCCGGACTGGTCGCGGGCAGCGCGGCCCGGCGCTTCTCGGTCCGCTCGGTGGTCTCGGGCGGTCTCGCCGCGGTCGGCCTGGCCCTGGCCGCTCTGACCTGCCTCGGCCAGTCCACCGGCTACCCGGTCCTCGGCGCCGCCCTGCTGGTCGTCGGCATCGGCGCGGGCCTGTCCTTCACGGTCACCGCCGACGTCATCCTCTCCAGCGTCCCCAAGGAGCAGGCCGGCGCCGCCTCGGCGGTCTCCGAAACCGCCTACGAACTGGGCGCCGCCCTCGGCATCGCCCTCCTCGGCTCCATCGTGACCGCCGTCTACAGCGGCTTCACGGGCCCGGCCGGCACCCCGTCCGGCGCCCATGAGTCGCTGGGCGCGGCGGTCGAGGCCGCGGCCCGCATGCCCGCCGGTGCGGCCGGTTCCCTCCTGGACGCGGCCCGCGACGCCTTCGTGCACGGCCTCCACCTGGCGTCCGGCGCCGGCGCGGCGGTCCTGCTGGGCACGGCGGCGGTGGCGTGGTTCCTGCTGAAGGGGCAGCGGCTGGAGAACACGGAGCAGACCGGGTACCCGCAGTACGCGGAGTAGGGAGTCCCGGCCGGGGTCCGCGCCCCGGCCGGCCGCTCAGCGCTTGTAGCCCAGCACCGTCATCATCCCGCTCTCCGAGTGGTACTGGTTGTGGCAGTGCAGCATCCACAGCCCCGGGTTGTCCGCGTCGAACTCCACCACCAGCTTGCGGTGCGGCAGCACCAGCGCGGTGTCCTTGCGCGCCCCCACCGCGTCCAGCCCGGTCATCGCGAACGTGTGCCCGTGCAGATGCATCGGGTGCCACATGTCCGTCGCGTTGATGAGGGTGAGCCGCACCCGCTCCCCGGCATGGATCTCGTGCCGCTGCCGCACGTCGTACGGCTTGTGGTCGAAGCCCCAGTCGAAGTTGTGCATGTTGCCGGTGATCCTGATGCGCATCTGGCGGTCGGGGTGCCGCTCCGGCAGGGCCACCGACTCGGCCGGCTCCAGCCGCCGCGCCGGCACGCACTCGCCGTCCAGCTCGTCCGGCCTGACATTCGGTGCGGGAAGGTTTTTCCCCTTGTCGGTGCGGAGCACGGCGAGCCCGCTGCCCTTCTTGCCCTCGGCGAGCGCGACCAGCGGGAAGCAGCCGTCCTTGGCGGTCACCAGCACGTCGTACCGCTCGGACATGCCGATGAGCAGCGCGTCGGTCTCCCTGTGCCGCACGGGGTAGCCGTCGGTGTGGGTGACGGTCATGGCATGGCCGCCGAGGCAGACCCGGAAGGCCGTCTCCGAGCCCGCGTTGACGAAGCGGATGCGGATGCGGTCGCCGGGGCGGCAGCGGAACACCGAGGGGTTGTGCGGCAGCCGCCCGTTGGCGAGGTAGTACGGGTAGTCGACGCTGCCGCCGTCGCCGTCGAGCATGCGGCTGTGGGAGTCGTGCAGCACCCGGTTGGGGCCCGTGGACCTGGCGGGCGGCGCCGCCTTCTTCCCGGCCGACTTGCTCGGGTGGGGGCTCGGGCTGCCGCTCGCGTGCGGGTGCTCGGGGCCCATGCCCATGCCGCCCATCGCGGAGCCGCCCGGCTTGAGCTGTTCGAGCACCCCGTCCGGGGTGGAGCCGTCCACCCCGTCCAGCCAGTCGTCCAGGACGACGATCCACTCCTTGTCGTAGGCGAGCGTCTCCTTGGGGTCGTCCACGACGAGCGGCGCGTACAGGGCGCGGTCGGGCTGCATCCCGACATGGGAGTGGAGCAGATAGGTGCCCGGGTGCTTCACGGTGAACCGGTAGCGGAAGTCGCGCCCCGAGGGGATGGCACGCTGCGTCAGGTCCGGTACGCCGTCCATGTCGCAGCGCAGCCGCACGCCGTGCGAGTGCAGGGTGGTGCTGACGGGCAGCCGGTTGGCGAGCGTCAGATCGAGCACGTCGCCGGCGCTGACCCGGACCAGCGGGCCCGGCACCGTGTCGTTGTAGGCCCAGGTCCGCACGGACCGCCCGCCCAGGTCGAGTTCCGCCTCGGCCGCCGTGAACCGGAGACTGTGCACACGGCCCGCCCCGCGCTTGCGCTCGGTGGCGAGGACCTCCGGGTCCGACGGGTTGACGTACCCCTTGGGTCCCGCCGGTACGAAGTTCCCCTCCATGCCCGCCCCGAGGGGGCCGGTGTCCGCGCGGTGGGGGCCGGAGCGGGTCTCGGAGCCGGAGCCGCAGGACGCCAGGAGGCTCGCACCGACGGCTGCGATCGGGACACGGAGGAGGGTTCGCCGCGAAGGTGTATCCATGCCTGAATCAGACATGTTCTCCGGGGGGTACGCGCGGGAGCGTAGGCCGAATGCCCCTGCGCCCGGGGAGATTCACACCGGCAGACGGACGAACGCCCGCCGCGTCCGCCCGTCCGGAGGTCTCAGGCGGCCTTCGCCTTGGTGGCGTACATGTCCACGTACTCCTGCCCGGACAGCCGCATGACCTCGGCCATCACGGAGTCCGTCACGGCGCGCAGCACATAGCGGTCGCGGTCCATGCCGTCGTAGCGGGAGAACTCCATCGGCGCGCCGAAGCGCACGGTCACCTTGCCGGGGCGCGGGATGCCGTTGCCGCCCGGCTGGAGCTTGTCGGTGCCGATCATGGCGAACGGCACCACGGGGGCGCCGGTCATCAGGGTCAGGCGGGCGATGCCCGTGCGGCCCCGGTAGAGGCGGCCGTCGGGGGAGCGGGTGCCCTCGGGGTAGATGCCGAAGATCTTCCCCTCCTCCAGGATCCGCCGTCCGGTCATCAGCGCGGCCACACCGCCGTTCGCGCCGTCGCGGTCCACCGGGATCATGCCGACGCCGGTGAAGAACCACGCCATCAGCCGGCCCTTGACGCCCTTGCCGGTGACGTACTCGTCCTTGCCGATGAAGAACACCTGACGCTTGGTGACCAGCGGCAGCACGATCGAGTCGATGAAGGTGAGGTGATTTCCGGCCAGAATCACCGGGCCGTCCCCCGGAATGTGCTCCACGCCCTCCACCTGGGGGCGGAACATCAGGCGCATGATCGGTCCGAGCACTGCCTTGATGAGGCGGAAGCGGGACAACGGGTCCTCCGATGCCGAGGGAGCGATATGAGTCTGTGCAGGTGAGGACATTACTCGCGGGTCCGGCGCGAACGCACATCGGGTACCGCCGGTTCACCGAGGTCTTACGAAGAGTTGACGTGGGTTTACCTGCGGTGACGCGTGGCAGACGGCGGGTAACGCCCTTGTGCCGATGTGACGGACGTCGCTCGGCCGGACGCGCCGCGCGACGGTCCGTCACCCCGGGACGCCCACGGTCCACTCGCCGGCGTCCCCGTGTTCGACCCGAAGCCGCCCTCCTGTCATGTTCCCGCCCCTACGATCGCTCGAACCGACGAGCGACACGACAGCGGGCGCAGCAGGCGCAGCAGACGGCAGGAGGCCGCCGATGGGGATCGACCGGACGAACGAGCAGCCGCGGCACGAGGGCACGGGACGGCGGGCGCTGCTCGGCGCCGCGGTGCTGGGCGCGAGCGGGGCGGTCCTCGGACTGCCCGGGGCCGCGCGGGCGGCCGAGGCGCGGGCGGCGAAGCCCGCCGGCCGCGGACTGAAGGGCCTGCCGGTGCCGACGATCATCGGGCACCGGGGCGCCAGCGGCTACCGCCCCGAGCACACCTTCGGCTCCTACGAACTCGCCCTCGACTTCGGCGCCGACATCGTGGAGGCCGGCGACCTGTGTCCCACCAAGGACGGCCACCTCGTCTGCCGGCACGAGCCGGAGATCGGCGGTACCACCGATGTCGCGGACCATCCCGAGTTCGCCGGCCGCAAGACCACCAAGGTGCTCGACGGCGTGCCCACCACCGGCTGGTTCACCGAGGACTTCACCCTCGCCGAGCTGAAGACGCTCCGCGCGGTCGAGCGCATCCCGGCCAACCGGCCGCACAACACCCTCTACAACGGGCGCTGGGAGATCCCCACCTTCGAGGAGGTCCTCGCCTGGCAGGACGAGCAGACCCGCAAGCGCGGCAAGCAGGTGTGGATCTACCCCGAGACCAAGCACCCCACCTACTTCCGCAAGCTGGGCCTCGGCCTGGAGGAGCGGGTGGCCAAGCTGCTGCGCAAGCACGGCAAGGACGGCCGCAACTCCCCGGTGGTCCTCCAGTCGTTCGAGCCCACCAGCATCGAGCGGCTCAACCGGCTGGTCGACAACCCGCTCGTGGTGCTGCTGTCCACGGCCGACAGCCGCCCCTGGGACTTCGTGGAGACGGGCGACCCGCGCACCGTCGCCGACCTGATCACCCCCAAGGGCCTGCGGGAGATCGCCGGTTACGCCCAGGGCATCGGCCCCACCCTCGACCTGGTGATCCCGAGGAAGGCGGACGGCACCCTCGCCGAGCCCTCCGGCCTGGTCGCCGACGCCCACCGCGTCGGGCTGATCCTGCACCCCTACACCATGCGCAACGAGAATCCCTTCCTGCCGGCCGAGTTCCGCAAGGGCGGCGCGGCCGACGGCTACGGCGACGCCTTCGGCGCCTTCAAGGCGTACTTCGAGACCGGCATCGACGGCGTCTTCACCGACAACGCCGACACCGGGATCCTCGCCCGCGCCGACTTCCTGAGCTGACCGGACACCGGCTCCCCCGCCGCCGACGGCGGGGGAGTCGGCTATCTCACAGGGCGACCGCGCACGACGGAGATTGCCTCGCGCCGAGGGCGGGGATAGGAGTGTGGGGGACGACAGGTGATCAGGTGAGCGGGAGGCATGCGCACATGGGCATGAGCGTGACCATCTCGGTGGCGACCGAACAGGACGCGGAGCAGATCTTCCGCCTCCAGTACCTCTGCTTCCAGAGCGAAGCGGCGCTCTACGGCAACTACCGCATCGACCCGCTCGTCGAGACCCTCGACGCCGTCCGCGAGGAGATCGCCTCGGACTGCGTCTTCGTCGCCCGGCTCGGCGACGAGGTGATCGGCGCCGTACGCGGCAAGGTGACCGAGGACGGCGCCGCCGCCATCGCCCGGCTCTGCGTCCACCCCCGCCTCCAGGGGCACGGCATCGGCGCCCGGCTGCTGCGCGCCGCCGAGGCCGCCCTCGCCGGGGAACGCGGCGCCACCCTCTTCCGGCTCCAGACCGGCCACCGCAGCGAGGGCAACCTCCGCCTCTACCGCCGGGTCGGCTACGAGGCGGTGGGCCGCGCCAAGGGCACGGACGGAGTGGACCTGATCATCCTGGAGAAGCCCGCGGCCGCCTACGCGACCACGGCGTGAACCGGCCTGAGCCGCGCTCCGGCGCGGCTCAGGCGGTGGCCCCGGGCCGCGCCTTGCGCAGCCAGTACATCGCGGACAGCGGAAGCAGCACGGGGATGAAGACGTAGCCCATCCCGTAGTCGGACCAGACCGTGGCGTCGGGGAACGCCGAGCCGTCGACCACGGTCCACGTGCCCACCAGGAGCACGCCCGCCAGTTCCACGCCGCAGCACACCAGCGCCGCCCGCCGGGCGACCTCCCCGCCGCGCACCAGCGTGTACGTGATGAACGCGTACACCAGCCCGGCCACCGCGGACAACGAGTACGCCAGCGGCGCCCGTTGGAAGTCCGTCGAGATCTGGTAGGCGGAACGCGACAGCGCGCCGACCACCATCACGCCGTAGAACCACACGAGCAGCATCCCCGGCCCGCTGATCAGCCGGGCCGGCTTCTCCTCGACGGTCGTCATCTCAGCTTCCCCAGATGTCATAGAGGCGGACCTGCAGTACGGCGAGCACCACACCGCCCGCCGCGGCCGTCACCGAACCCCAGCGGGTCCGCTCGGCCAGCGACATGAACCCCGCGGCCGGGACGCACGCGAACGCGCCCAGCAGATACGCCACGAAGATCGCGGTGCCCTGCTCCGGCTTCTCGCCCCGCGCCAGCTGCACGATCCCGATCACCAGCTGCACCGCGGCCAGCACCGACACCGCGGCCATGCCGATGAGGTGCCAGTCCTTGGTGGGCTGGTCACGGTAGGCGGCCCAGCCGCACCAGGCGGCGAGCAGCAGCGCGGCGACCCCGGTCACCAGCGTCAGGACAGTGAGCATGCGGTGACCTTATTACGGCGGAAACGGGCGATCGCCGCCGACCCCGCCGTACACCGTAGGGTCGAGCGCATGACGATCCACGCACACGCCCTCCTGTTCGACAACGACGGCACCCTCGTCTCCTCGTACGACTCCGTCGTGCGCTGCTGGACCAGGTGGGCCGGCGAGTACGGGGTCACCGCCGAGCGGCTGCGGGGCGTGGAGCTGCACGGCCGTACCGCCGCGGAGATCATCGCCGACCTGCTCCCGGCCGACCTGGTGCCCGGGGCCGTCGCCCGGGTCGAGCAGCTGGAGGTGGAGGACGTGGCCGGGGTGCGGCCGCTGCCCGGCACCCTGGAGTTCCTGGACTCCCTGCCCGCCGACCGCTGGGCCGTCGTCACCTCCGCCACCCGCCGGCTCGCCGAGGCCCGGCTCCAGGCCGCGGGCATCACGCCGAAGTCGCTGGTCAGTGCCGAGGACGTCACCCACGGCAAGCCCGATCCCGAGCCCTATCTGCTGGCCGCGCGGCAGCTCGGCGTGGACCCCGCCCACTGCGTCGTCTTCGAGGACGCCCCCGCCGGGCTGCGCGCGGCCCGCGCGGCCGGCATGGCCACCGTGGCGTTGGCCACAACCCACCGGGCCGGGGAACTCGACGCCGACCTGGTGGTGGACGACCTCGCGGCCTTGTCCGCACTGGTCCGCGACGCCCGGGTGGAGATATCCGTACGCGGCTGAGCCCGCCCCGGGCTGTCCGCCGCTGTCCAGCATCCGGACAGCGGCGGCCGGCCGACGGCCCACGTCTGCTTTACTGGGCCGCATGACCACGACGAACAGCCGCATCCCTGCGACCGAGGCGACCATGACGCCCGGTGCTGTTTGTACGTGTCCGTGTCGAATGTGCGCCTTCTAGAGGGCCCCCGCACCATCCGAGCCTCGCGCCCCGAAGCGAGAGCCGCGGCCCGTCCCGCGCCCGCACCCGGGCACGTGTGACCCGAGGCCGCCCGCGCACACGGCGTTCTCCACCGCCACCCGAGAACCGTGCCGCGTCCCCGACCGAACGCACGCAACGCACCCGTGCCCGGGCACACCCGCGCCCGCGCACTCGACAGTGACGGAAATCCAGTGATCACCACATCGGGCCTGACCAAGGTCTACCGCTCCCGCGGCCGCGAGGTCACCGCCCTCGACGGCGTCGATCTCCACGTCCGCGAAGGCGAGGTCTACGGCGTCATCGGGCAGTCCGGCGCCGGCAAGTCCTCCCTCATCCGCTGCGTCAACCTGCTGGAGCGCCCCACCTCCGGCACCGTGACCGTCGCCGGGCAGGACCTCACCGCCCTGGCCGGCCGCGGACCGCGCGCCGGCAAGGAGCTGCGCCAGGCGCGCAGCCGGATCGGCATGGTCTTCCAGCACTTCAACCTGCTGTCCTCGCGGACCGTGCAGGACAACGTCGAGCTGCCGCTGGAGATCCTGGGCAAGTCCGGGAAGGAACGTTCCGCCAAGGCGCTCGAACTGCTCGACCTGGTGGGCCTCGCCGACAAGGCCAAGGCCTACCCCGCCCAGCTCTCCGGCGGCCAGAAGCAGCGCGTCGGCATCGCCCGCGCCCTGGCCGGCGACCCCAAGGTGCTGCTGTCCGACGAGGCCACCAGCGCCCTCGACCCGGAGACCACCCGCTCCATCCTCCAGCTGCTGCGCGACCTCAACCGGCAGCTCGGCCTCACCGTCCTGCTCATCACCCACGAGATGGACGTGGTCAAGGCCGTCTGCGACTCCGCCGCCCTGATGGAGAAGGGCCGGATCGTGGAGTCCGGCACGGTCAGCGAGCTGCTGGCCACCCCCGGATCCGAACTGGCCGCCGCGCTGTTCCCGGTCAGCGGCGAGCGCACCGGCGCCGACCGCACGGTCCTCGACGTCACCTTCCACGGCGAGGCCGCCACCCAGCCGGTCATCTCCCAGCTGTCGCGCACCTACAACATCGACATCTCGATCCTCGGCGCCGCCATCGACACCGTCGGCGGCCTCCAGATCGGCCGGATGCGCCTCGAACTGCCCGGTCGCTACGAGGACAACGTGGTGCCCATCGGGTTCCTGCGCGAACAGGGACTGCAGATCGACGTCGTGGGCCAGGAGGCCGTACTGGTGAAGGAAGGTGCCAAGTGACCTGGTCCGAGATGCAGCCCCTGCTGTCGCAGGCCTGTTCCGAGACGTTCGACATGGTGCTCTGGTCCACCCTGATCGCCGTCGTCGCCGGCCTCCCGCTCGGCCTGCTGCTCGTCCTCACGGACCGCGGGGGCCTGCTGCAGAACATCGTCGCCAACAAGGTGATCGGCCAGATCGTGAACATCGGCCGCTCGCTGCCGTTCATCATCCTGATGGTCGCCCTGATGAGCTTCACCCGCTGGGTCACCGGCACCACGATCGGCACGGCCGCCGCGGTCGTACCGCTCGCCATCGGCGGCATCCCGTTCTTCGCCCGCCTGGTCGAGACGGCCGTCCGCGAGGTCGACCAGGGGCTCGTGGAGGCCGTGCAGTCCATGGGCGGCAACACCTGGACCATCGTCCGCAAGGTGCTCGTCCCCGAGTCCCTGCCCTCCCTGATCGCCAGCACCACCACCACGGTCATCGCCCTCATCGGCTACTCCGCGATGGCCGGCACGGTCGGCGGCGGCGGCCTCGGCGACCTCGCCGTCCGCTACGGCTACCAGCGGTTCGAGACCGAGCTGATGTGGATCACCGTCGCGATCCTCGCCGTCGCCATCTCCGTCATCCAGTTCGCCGGCGACTTCGCCGCCCGCGCCCTGCACAGCCGCGGCGGCCGCTCGGGCCCCGCGCCCAAGCTGCGGCTGCTGAAGGCCAAGGAGCCGGACGCGGCCGGGGTCGGCAAGGCCGCGTAGGCCCGCCCCGCCGCGCCGCACACAGACTCCCCGTCACCCTCACGGGGTCGCACCACCATAAGGAAAGGCACTTTTCGTGCGTAACACCGCCAAGTTCACCACCGCCGTCCTCGCCGCCGGAGCCCTCACGCTGGGGCTGACCGCCTGCGGCTCGGGCAAGTCCTCCGCCTCCCACGACTACAGCGGCCCGCTGGTCGTCGCCGCCACCCCGGTCCCGCACGCCGAAGTCCTTGACTTCGTCGAGAAGAACCTGGCGAAGAAGGCCGGACTCGACCTCCAGGTCAAGGAGTTCACCGACTACATCACGCCGAACACGGCGACCCAGGACGGCTCGGTGGGTGCCAACTACTTCCAGACCAAGCCGTACCTGGACGACTTCAACAAGAAGCGCGGCACCGACCTCGTGTCCGTCGCCGGCGTGCACCTGGAACCGCTCGGCCTCTACTCCCACAAGGCCAAGAAGGCGGCCGACCTCAAGAACGGCGCGACCGTCGCCGTCCCCAACGACGCCGACAACGAGTCCCGCGCCCTGAAGCTGCTCGCCACCGGCGGGCTCATCACCCTCAAGTCCGGCGTCTCCCAGGCCACCCCCCAGGACATCGCCGACAACCCCAAGCACCTCCAGTTCAAGGAGGTCGAGGCGGCCCAGACCCCGCGCTCCCTGGACGACGTGGACGCGGCGGTCGTCAACGGCAACTACGCCATCTCCGCGGGCCTCAAGCCCGCCAAGGACGCCATCATCCTGGAGTCCGCGAAGAACAACCCGTACGTCAACCTCCTCGTCGTGAAGAAGGGCAACGAGAACGACCCGCGGGTCAAGAAGCTCGCCAAGCTCCTCACCTCGCCCGAGGTCAAGAAGTTCATCGAGGACAAGTACCAGGGCTCGGTCATCCCGTCCTTCTGATCCGGCCCGGCAGGACGCACACCGCTTCGCGACCCACGGGGTCCACTCCCTCACCGGGTGTGGACCCCGTCGTGCGGTTCAGTGGTTTCATGCTGCATGCTGGGCAGTTCAGCAGGCCCGTGTGACGGCCCTGATGGTCTTACGAGTTTCCGAAGGTTACGGAGCGGCGCATGACGAGCACCTTCCCCAACATCTCCATCAGCACGGAGCGGTTGGTGCTGCGCCCCTTCGAGGAGACCGACGCCGAGGCCTTCGCCGAGATGATGAACGACGAACTGGTCACCGCCTGGACCTCCGTGCCCCAGCCCTACACCGCGGCCGACGCGCACGCCTGGATCACCCGGCGCGCCCCGGCCGAACGCGCCGAGGGCCGCGGCATCGTCTTCGCCGTCGACGAGTTCCTCACCCAGCGCCTGGTCGGCACCGTCCGGCTCAGCCACACCGACTGGCGGGTGCGCTCCGCCGAGATGTCGTACATCGTCGCCCCCTGGGCCCGCGGCGAGGGCTACGCCTCGGAGGCCGCCCTCGCCACCGCCCAGTGGTTCTTCCGCGACCAGGACTTCGAACGCCTGGAGCTGCGCACCGCCGCCGACAACACCGCCTCCCAGCAGGTCGCCCAGAAGATCGGCTGCATCAGCGAGGGAGTGCTGCGCGGCGCCTGGATAGCCCGCGCCCGCGACGACCGGGGCGAGTGGCGGGACGTGCGCACCGACCTCATCGTCTGGAGCCTGCTGCCCGAGGACCTCGACGGCGTGGGCGAGCAACTCGCCGACACCGGCGGCTTCACCGCCTTCCCCGACTGGAACTGAACCGCACGCGCTCTCGCGCCACGGTTTCACCGGGTACCCTCACGGAGCCCGCCCATGGGCCCTGTACCCCTGACGACCTGCGAAAACCTGGAGATGGACGACGATGGCCGACCGGGTCACGGTGATCGGCTGGGACGGCTCGCCGCTGACCGAGGCGGCACGTTCCGCCCTCGGCGCCGCCACCCTCGTGGCGGGCGCGGCCCACCACCTGGCACTGCCCGAGATCCCGCCCGCCGCCGAACGCATCCGCCTCGGCAGCGTCGCGCTCGCCGCCCGCCGCATCGCCGCCCACCGCGGCACCGCCGTCG
Source organism: Streptomyces misionensis (assembly GCF_900104815.1). NCBI lineage: Bacteria > Bacillati > Actinomycetota > Actinomycetes > Kitasatosporales > Streptomycetaceae > Streptomyces > Streptomyces misionensis. The sequence goes on along the minus strand of NZ_FNTD01000004.1, from coordinate 1,790,809 downwards.
TGCTCGCCGACGGCGACCCCGGCTTCTTCGGCGTGGTGCGCACCCTGCGCGCCCCCGAGTTCGGCCTGGAGGTGGAGGTCGTCCCCGCCGTCTCCTCCGTCGCCGCCGCCTTCGCCCGGGCCGGCATGCCCTGGGACGACGCCCAGGTGGTCGTCGCCCACCCGCGCACCCTGCGCCGGGCCGTGAACGTCTGCCGCGCGCACACCAAGGTGGCCGTCCTCACCTCGCCGGGCGCCGGCCCCGCCGAACTCGGCCTCCTCCTGGAGGGCGTCCACCGCACCTTCGTCATCTGCGAGGAACTGGGCACCGAACGCGAACAGGTCTCCGTCGTCACCTCCGACAAGGCCGCCGACCACACCTGGCGCGACCCCAACGTGGTCATCGTCATCGGTGGTCCGGTGGGCGCCGCGGAGGGCGGCGGCTGGATCGCCGGCCGCGACCCGGGCACCGGCCCGCGCGGCTGGGTCCAGCCCGACGAGGCGTACGGCGACGGCACACCGCTCGGCGAGGGCGAGACCGAACTGCTGCGCGCCGCCCAACTCGCCCGCCTCGGGCCCCGCGTCGGCGACCTCGTCTGGGACATCGGCTGCGGCTCCGGCGCGTTCGCCACCGAGGCCGCGCGGGCCGGCGCCGCCGTCATCGCCGTCGACCACGACCCGGCCGCCTGCGCCCGCACGGCCGACGCCGCGCGCCGCTACGGCGTCCAGCTCCAGGTGGTGCCGGGCAGCGCGCCCCACATCCTGGAGAACCTGCCGGAACCGGACGTCGTCCGGATCGGCGGCGGGGGAGCGGCCGTGGTCTCCGCGGTCGCCGACCGGCGCCCGCAGCGCATCGTCACCCACGCGGCCACCCGCGACGCCGCCGAACTCGTCGGCCGCGACCTCACCGAGCACGGCTACCGCGTCGAGTGCGCCCTGCTCCAGTCCGTCGAACTCGACACGCGGGCCTGGCGGGAGACCGAGCGGAACGTGGTCTTCCTGCTCACCGGCGCACTGCCGTCGCGCGAAGCGCCTCGTTGAGGGGCGGCGGCCGGGCCTGCCCGACCGCAACCCGTGATCGGGTTGTCGTACCGCGCGCGGTAGGCTGGCCGATCGTTGTACCGCACCGGCGCCCCGGAACTTCGTTCCCCAATGTCCGGAACGCACGCCCGTTTTGGGGTGGGTGTGGTATGGCGAACCCGTGGACGCGCAACGTGGCGCAGTCCACAGCGGCCTGTCGCGGATCATGCTGTCGCGACGGCGTCACGACCGGGACAATGCCACTGAATGGCTTTGTCGCCTTTTCCGGCGGGTCGTTCGTGCCGCTGGGCACGGACGCTCGTTCTTCACTACGGGGCGGTCGGTGTGCCGTTCCGGGTGAGCTGGTCGTAGGAGCACTAACCGATTGGGCGAGGGGTACGCATGACCGACACCGGCCAGGTCCCGGGCGAGGGACAGCCGGAGAGCGCAGGCATGGTGGAGCAGCCGGGCGTCACCGCGCACGGCGCGTACACCTATCTCTCCGAGGCACCCGCCGAGGACGAAGACCTGCTGCTGCCGGGAGCCCAGGGCGCGTGGGGCAACGAAGTGCCGCCGCCCGCCCCGGAGCCGGTGGTCGAGGCCCTCCACGAGCCGGACCCGCACGAGGCCGCCGGCCGCGACACCGGTTCCGTGGACCTCGGCGGCGTCCGCCTGCCCTCGGCCCAGGACGCCTCGGCGCCCCGCCGCCCGCTGCACCTCGGCCCGCCCATCCCCAACAACTCCGCCGGACCGGTCCGCTCCCTGGCCGACCGGGGCCCGGAGTACCTCGACGCCCAGCCCCTGCGCGAGATGGGCCCGCAGAGCGCGGCGCCCTGGGGCGCCGGGACCGGCCAGATGCCGGGCGCCCAGACGGCCGGCCAGGCACCGGCCGCGGCGGCTCCCGGCCCCGTGGCGGCCGCTGCGGGCACCGCCGCGGAGGCGGTCGTCGCTGCCGGGGCGCCGGGTGCCGAGGACACCGCGGTGGCCGCGCCGGGTGCGGCCGAGGCCGCGCCGGTCGCCGAGGCCCCCGGTGCGCCGGTCGCCGGTGCCGAAACGGTTGACCCGGCGGCCGTGCCGGCGCAGGGCGAGCCCGCCGCCCAGGTGGTGCAGGGCCACGACGGTCCGCAGCCCGCCGACGGCCACGACGGTGTGTACGTGGCACCGGCTCCTCAGGCCGGAGAGGCCCCGCTCACGGAGCCGACCGCGCAGGACCTGTCCGCGCCCGCCGGGGCCGCGCACGAGCCGGAGGCCCAGGCCCCCGAGGCGGCCGTCGCGGCTCCCGTCGACGGCACCCCCGGCCCGGCCGACGCGCAGGCCCCCGCAGCCGTGGCGGCCCAGCCCGTCGCCGCGCCGTCGGAGACGGCGCCCGCCACCGAGACCGCGCAGCCTGCCGCCGGTGAGCCCGTCGCCACCGAGGCCGCGCAGCCCATCGCCGCCGAGACCGTGCAGCCCGTTGCCGACGAGGCCGCCGCCCAGCCCGTCGCCGTGGAGCCCGTTGCCGCCGAGGCCGTGGAGCCTGCCGAGCCCGTCGCCCCCGTGGTCGAGCAGGCCGCCCCGCAGGCCCCCGCAGCGGTGGCCGCCCAGCCTGGCGCCGTTCCGGCCGCCACCGTGCCCGCCGCCGAGGTCGCCCAGCCCGCGCAGGCCGTCGTCGAGCCTGGTCCGGCCCCCGTCGAGGCCGCCCAGGCGCCGGAGGTCGTCGCCGAGTCCGCTCCCGCCGAGCCCGTGCAGGCCCCCGCCGAGGCGGCCCGGCCGGTGGAAGCCGCCGCCGAGCCGGTCCCCGCCGAGGCCCTGGCCACGGAGCCCGTTCAGGCACCGGCGGAGGCCGCCGCTCAGCCCGCCGAGCTCCCTGCTCCCCTGGCCGAGCAGGCCGCCCCGCAGGCCCCCGCCGCGGCGACCCCCGAGGCCCCCGCCGCCGCGGCCCCCGAGGCGATCGCCGTCGCCGAGGTCGCCGAGCCCGTCGCCCCCGTGGCCGAGCAGGCCGTCCCGCAGGCCCCCACTGCCGCGACCCCCGAGGCCGTCGCCGCCGCCCAGCCGGTTGCCGCCGAGGCCGCCGCCCAGCCTGCCGAGGCCGTGGCCGCCGAGCCCGCGGCCGTCCAGGCTCCCGCGCCCGTCGCCGAGGTGCCGGGAGAAGCCCAGTCGGCCGAGCAGCCCGCCGCGGCGACCGCGCCGGACCCGCACCAGGTGCAGGGCCCGCAGACGGTCGCACCCGTGGCCGGGCCCGCCGAGACCGAGGCGCACCCCCAGCCGGTACCGCCGCAGCCCCAGCCGACCGCCCAGGACACCGTCGGCCAGGCCGCTCACGCCGCCGAGCCCGCCCGGGCGGGCAACCCGGCCGCGGCCGCCCCCGGCGCCGGGACCCCGGTCGAGGCCCCGGCACCGGTCGCCGCCGGGGACCCGCAGACCCCCGTGGCCGCGGACCCGCAGACCGCCGAAGTCACCGAGCCTCAGGCCACTGAACCCCAGGCCGCCGCACCCGAGGACGCCCCGGCGCCCGCCCCGCAGCAGGACGCCGTACCCGCGGACCTCCCCGAGCAGCCCGCTCCCGCCGAGGGCGGGACGCCCGGCGACGTGCCCCCGCACCCCGAGCCGCCGCTCGGGCGGTTCGTGCCCGTGGACGGCCAGGTGCCCAGCGCCCCGCACCTCGCGCCGACCCCGCCCGCCCCCCTCGTCGTACCCGCCCAGGGTGCTCCCGCGCCGCAGGCCACCGTGCCCGCGCCCCGCGAGGCCGAGGCCGTGCCGCAGGAGGGCCCGGAGACCGGCGCCGCCGACCCGGCACCGGCGCCCCGGTCCACCGGTCCGGCCGCCCCCGGCTACGACGACGCCGAGCGCGAGGCCGTCCTGAAGGTGATGCGCGAACGCCGCGACATCCGCAACGGCTTCCGCGACGACCCCATCCCGCACGAGGTGCTGCTGCGCGTCTTGGAGGCCGCCCACACGGCGCCCTCCGTGGGCCACTCCCAGCCCTGGGACTTCGTCGTCATCCGGTCCGCCGAGACCCGCCGCACCATGCACGAACTGGCCATGCGCCAGCGCGAGGCGTACGCCAAGTCGCTGCCCAAGGGCCGGGCCAAGCAGTTCAAGGAACTGAAGATCGAGGCCATCCTCGACACCCCGGTGAACATCGTCGTCACCGCCGACCCGACCCGCGGCGGCCGGCACACGCTCGGCCGTCACACCCAGCCCCAGATGGCGCCGTACTCCGCCGCACTCGCCGTCGAGAACCTCTGGCTGGCCGCCCGCGCCGAAGGTCTCGGCGTCGGCTGGGTCAGCTTCTTCGACGAGCGCGAGATGGTGCGCGCCCTCGGCCTGCCCGAGCACCTGGAGGTCATCGCCTACCTGTGCGTCGGGTACGTCGACGAATTCCCGGACGAGCCCGAGCTGATGCAGGCCGGCTGGTCCAAGCGACGCCCCCTGTCCTGGGTGGTGCACGAAGAGACATACGGCCGCCGCGCCCTCCCCGGAGAGGAACCCCACGACCTGCTTGCCGAGACCGTCGCACAGATCCGCCCGCTCGACGCCAAGGCGCTGGGCGAGGCATGGGAGCGCCAGAAGCGCATGACCAAGCCGGCCGGCGCGCTCGGCATGCTGGAGATCATCTCCGCGCAGCTGTCGGGGCTGTCCCGGCAGTGCCCGCCGCCGATCCCGGAGCCCGCCGCCGTCGCCATCTTCGCGGGCGACCACGGTGTCCACGCCCAGGGCGTCACCCCCTGGCCCCAGGAGGTCACCGGCCAGATGGTGGCCAACTTCCTGGGCGGGGGAGCCGTCTGCAACGCCTTCGCCGCCCAGGTCGGCGCCGAGGTGTGTGTCGTGGACGTCGGCGTCGCCGCCGACCTGCCCGCCACCCCCGGCCTGCTGCCCCGCAAGATCCGCGGCGGCACCTCCGACATGACCGCCGGGCCCGCCATGACCCGCGAGGAGGCCAAGGCCGCCATCGAGGTCGGCATCGAGACCGCCCGCGACCTGGTCGCGGCCGGCAACAAGGGCCTCCTCACCGGCGAGATGGGCATCGCCAACACCACCGCGTCCGCCGCGCTGATCTCCGTCTTCACCGGCGCCGACCCGGCCGAGGTCACCGGCCGCGGCACCGGCATCAACGACGAGACGCTGGCCCGCAAGACCGAGGTGGTCCGCCGCGCCCTGGAACTCCACCAGCCCGACCCGGCCGACCCGATCGGCGTCCTCGCGGCCGTCGGCGGCTTCGAGCACGCGGCGATGGTGGGCCTGCTGCTCGGCGGCGCGTCCCTGCGGACGCCGGTCATCCTGGACGGCGTCAGCGCGGGCGCCGCGGCCCTGGTGGCCCGCGCCATCGCCCCGGAGGTCCTCGCGGCCTGCATCGCCGGCCACCGCAGCGCCGAACCCGGCCACGTGGCCGCCCTCAACAAGCTCGGCCTGCGCCCCCTGGTGGACCTCGACCTCCGCCTCGGCGAGGGCACGGGCGCCCTGCTCGCCCTCCCGCTGGTACAGAGCGCGGCCAGGGCGATGCACGAGGTGGCCACGTTCGACTCGGCGGGCGTCACGGAGAAGTAGCCGACGAGGGGGCCCGGCTCCCCGGCCACGGGTGCGGTGCCGGCACCGCACCCGTGGCCGTTCCGTCCCAGTCCCCGGGCACCCGCTCCGTCCCCCGCCGACGCCACCGTAAAATCCGCACGTCAGGGCCACTACAACGCCCCCGGAGGAGCCCGCCATGGCCGAACACCCCGCCTACCCCGTAGGCCTCCGCCTCTCCGGCCGCCGCGTGGTCGTCCTCGGCGGCGGCCAGGTCGCCCAGCGCCGCCTGCCCGCCCTGCTCGCGGCCGGCGCGGACATCGTCCTCGTGTCCCCCGAGGCCACCCCCTCGGTCGAGGCGATGGCGGACGCGGGCGAGATCACCTGGCGCCGGCGCCGGTACGAGGACGGCGACCTCGCCGACGTCTGGTACGCCCTCATCGCCACCGGCGACCACGAGGCCAACGCCGCCGCCTCCGCCGAGGCGGAACGCCGGCGCGTGTGGTGCGTCCGCTCCGACGACGCCGACCAGGCCACCGCCTGGACCCCCGCCACCGGCACCAGCGCCGGCGTCACGGTCGCCGTCCTCACCACGGACGCCCGCGGCCGCGACCCCCGGCACACCGCCGCCATCCGGGACGCGGTCGTCGAGGGCCTGCGCGACGGCACCCTCGTCGCCCCCCACCACCGCACCCGCACCGCCGGCGTCGCCCTGGTCGGCGGCGGCCCCGGCGACCCCGACCTGATCACGGTCCGCGGCCGCCGGCTGCTCGCCGAGGCCGACGTCGTCATCGCCGACCGGCTCGGCCCGCGCGATCTGCTCGCCGAACTCCCGCCGCACGTCGAGGTGATCGACGCGGCGAAGATCCCGTACGGCCGCTACATGGCCCAGGAGGCCATCAACAACGCGCTGATCGAGCACGCCAAGCAGGGCAAGTCCGTGGTACGGCTCAAGGGCGGCGACCCGTTCGTCTTCGGCCGGGGCATGGAGGAGGTCCAGGCGCTCGCCGAGGCGGGCATCCCCTGCACCGTCGTGCCCGGCATCTCCAGCTCCATCTCCGTGCCGGGCGCGGCCGGCATCCCGGTCACCCACCGGGGCGTCGCCCACGAGTTCACGGTCGTCAGCGGCCATGTCGCCCCCGACGACGAGCGATCCCTGGTCGACTGGCCCTCGCTCGCCCGGCTCACCGGCACCCTGGTGGTCCTCATGGGCGTCGACAAGATCGGGAAGATCGCCGAGACGCTGATCGCGCACGGCAGGCCGCCACAGACCCCGGTCGCCCTGGTGCAGGAGGGCACGACCGCCGCGCAGCGCCGCGTCGACGCCACCCTCGCCACGGTCGCCGAGGCCGTGCGCACCGAGGACGTGAAGCCCCCGGCGGTCATCGTCATCGGCGAGGTCGTCACGGTCGGTCCGGAGCCCACCCCCTGACCGAAACCCGCCCGATCGCGGGTTACCTCGGGTAATGCACCCGTATCCAGCCGTTGGCACCACTCCAGGACAAGGCAGTACCACCCTGTGGCCGATCTCATCACCATCGAGGATCCCGACGACCCGCGCCTGTCGGACTACACGGGCCTGACCGACGTCGAGCTGCGCCGCAGGCGCGAGCCCGCCGAGGGCCTGTTCATCGCCGAGGGCGAGAAGGTCATCCGCAGGGCCAAGGAGGCCGGCTACGAGATGCGCTCCATGCTGCTCTCGGCCAAGTGGATCGACGTCATGCGCGACGTCATCGACGAACTCCCGGCCCCCGTCTACGCGGTGAGCCCCGAACTCGCCGAGCGGGTCACCGGCTACCACGTGCACCGCGGCGCCCTCGCCTCCATGCAGCGCAAGCCGCTGCCGACGGCCGCCGAACTGCTGCGCACCGCCCGCCGCGTGGCGGTCATGGAGTCGGTCAACGACCACACCAACATCGGCGCCATCTTCCGCTCGGCCGCCGCCCTCGGCATGGACGCGGTCCTGCTCTCGCCCGACTGCGCCGACCCGCTGTACCGGCGCAGCGTCAAGGTCTCGATGGGCGCGGTGTTCTCGGTGCCGTACGCCCGTCTCGACCACTGGCCGAAGGGCCTGGAGCAGGTCCGCGAGTCCGGCTTCACCCTGCTCGCCCTCACCCCGGACGAGAAGGCCCGCAGCCTGGACGAGGCCGCCCCGCACCGGATGGACAGGGTGGCGCTGATGCTGGGCGCCGAGGGCGACGGACTGTCCGCCCGGGCGCTGGCCGCCGCCGACGAACGGGTCCGCATCCCGATGTCGCACGGCGTCGACTCGCTCAACGTGGGCGCGGCGGCCGCGGTCGCCTTCTACGCCGTGGCGACGGGCCGTCCGCAGTCCTGAAACCCCTCGGCCGAGGGCCGGTCACCCGGCGGCGCCGGGTCCCGCCACGTGGCCGTGCCCGGATGCCGGCGCCTCCCCGGCTGCCCGCGGCGGCTCGACGCGCGCGTGCCGTACCGGCTCCCCGCCCAGCGCGCCCCCGAACCCGCCGCCCAGGCCGCGGGCCGGTCCCTGGCAGCCCTGCGCCAGCGCGATGCCCAGCGCCACCAGCAGGGTCACCACCACGAACACGAACAGCCGCTGACGCAGCAGCCGCGGGTTGGCGGGCCGCAGCCTGGTCTTCGTGGTACGCGGGGCCGGCCGGCGCGCGCCGTTGCGGGTGCCGGGACGGCTCCCCCCGCCCGAGCGCGGGCCGCCGCGCTGTTCCGGGGCGGGCCGCGCCCCACCCGGGCGCGAGGGCACGGCCCCGCCGCGCGGGCCGCTCCCGCCCCGCGAGGGCACGCCGCCCCGGGGCGCGGCACCGCGCGGCGGCGGAGTGCCGGGAGCGGCACGGCGCTGGGCGCGCTGCGGGTCGGGATAGGTGTCGACGAGCCGCCCGGTGGGCCGGTCCGCCTCCGCCGCGCGCGGGGAGGGCGGCCGCACCTCGCCCAGCCCCTGCGCCTCGCGGGCCGCGATCTCCTTGAGCCGCAGCGACAGTTGCAGGGTGCTGGGCCGGTCCTCCGGGTCCTTCGCGAGGCAGGCCCGGATCAGCGGGGCGAGCGCGTCCGGCACGCCGTGCAGCTGCGGTTCCTCGTGCACCACCCGGTACAGCATCACCTCGGAACTGCCGTGCCCGAAGGGCGAGTCGCCGGTCGAGGAGTAGGCGAGGGTGGCGCCCAGCGAGAAGACGTCCGTGGCCGGGGTGACCGCGGCGCCGCGCACCTGCTCGGGCGCGAGGAAGCCGGGGGAGCCCACGGCGGTGCCCACATGGGTGAGCGTGGAGGCGCCGGTGGACCAGGCGATGCCGAAGTCGATGATCCGCGGCCCCTTGGGGGACAGCAGGATGTTGGAGGGCTTCAGGTCCCGGTGGACGACCCCCGCCTCGTGCACCGCGACCAGCCCCTCGGACAGGGCCGCGCCGATCGCCGCCGCGTCGGCCGCGCTGAGCGGGCCCTCGTCGGCGACCTTGTCGTGCAGCGAGGGGCCGGGCACGTACTGGGTGGCGAACCAGGGCCGCTCGGCCTCCAGGTCGGCGGCCACCAGACGGGCCGTGCAACCGCCCCGGATGCGACGGGCCGCCGAGACCTCGCGCGCGAAACGCGAGCGGAACTCCTGGTCCTCGGCGAGATCGGGCCGGATCACCTTCAGGGCGACCCGCTGCCCCTTCTTGTCGGAGCCGAGGTAGACCACGCCCATCCCGCCCGCGCCGAGCCGTCGGTGAAGCCTGAACGAGCCGACGACGCGCGGGTCCTCGCGCCTCAGGCGCATCATCGCCATGTTCATCCCCGCTGCCCGGTCCCTCTGACGTGGCACAGCTTACGTTTCCCGGGCCGCCCGCGCGCAGAGGCCGCGCCCTCTCGCCCCGACGGATTGTGCGCGCCGCCCGGACCAGGTGAGACACGGTCAGGAAGCCGTGCTGGGCGGGCACTTTGGGCCGACGGCACCGTCAACCCGATTGCCCCGCAGGGGGGTTGACCCCGCCGCGACCAGGCGTCCCCGTGCTCGGACGCCGCCGCCGGACCCGCCGCGCACCCCCCGCCGCAGCCGTCGCCGACGGGTTCCCGAAGCGCACCCGGCGCCCGCGCCGACACCGGTCCGAGTGATCGAACTCACTCATTCCGGGCCGCCGGACGCGTCCGACATGCCCGACACGGTGGACGACCCCTCAGGGAAGACCCCGAGACCCGGGACCTGCTCTCCACCCACGGGAGTACGCCCCGGCCGGGGCCTCATCCTCCCGGAGGCCCGGCAATCGGTACGAGGGCATGACGCCCGCCGCGTCCCCCGCGCCTAGATTTGAGGTCAAGCGGCGGGTGCAGCGCTCGTCCCCCGAGGTCGGACACCCGCCGCTGTTCGGACGATCGAGACGGTCAGGAGAGGGACCATGGCCCACACGGCACCGCGGCGCGCCACGTACGCGGCCCGCCGCACGGGCCGTCGCCACCCGCTGGTGGCGACGCTCATGGCCCTTCCCCTGGCGGCCCTGCTCCTGCTGGTCTTCGACGGCTGGGAGACGGTGGCCACACAGGCGTCGTCCGTGGGTGCGATGCTGGGGCGCTGAGCGGCGACCCCAGGCCCGGAAGAGCGGTCCGGGCGGGGACATCCATCCATGAAACCCCGTGGGGACGGGGGTGCGGCGGACGGCACACATGCCGGCGCAGCTGGGGAGCTGCGCCGGCATCGCCGTTTCCGGGCCCGGCGGCCCGGCACCGGGGAGCGCCGTGGCCCGCCCGGCCCCCGCCGCCGTCGTACCGTCACCCCACCCGAGCAGCGAGGTTCCGTGAACATCCTGTCCGCGCTCACGGCGCACGTCCGCGCCGACGGCACCCCCGTCACCCTCGCCGACCGCCCCGACGCCACCGTCGTCCGGGTGGCCGGCACCGTCGCCAAGGCCCACGCCCCGGGCACCGACCCCGGCCACCTCGCCCGGCGCCTGGAGACGGCGGCGCGGCTCCCCGGCATCCTGCTGCCCCCGCTCACCCCCGCCCCCGCCCGTCTGCACGACCGCCTCGTCACCCGCTGGCCCTACGGCACCCCCGTGGACCCGGACGATCCCGGCGCCGCCCCCTGGGAGGCCACCGCCACCCTCCTCGCCCGCCTGCACGGCACCGCCCCGCCCCCGCTCCCGCCGATGCGCGGTCCCGCCAAGGCCGCCCGCGCCGTCGCCCGGCTGCGCGCCGCCCTGCGCACCGGGTCCCACGACGCCGCCCGCCCCGTCCTCGACGCCTGGGGCACCCTCCCCGCGTGGGCCCGCGACGAGGCCCCGATGCCCGGCCCGCCCGCCCTGTGCCACGGCGATCTCCATCTCGGCCAACTGGTCCGGCACCCCGCCCCCGACGGACCGTGGCGGCTGATCGACGTGGACGACCTGGGGCTCGGCGTCCCCGCCTGGGACCTGGCCCGCCCCGCCGCCTGGTACGCCTGCGGGCTCCTGCCGCCCGACGCCTGGACCCGCTTCCTGGCCGCCTACCGGGCGGCCCGCGGCCCGGCCGTGCCCGCCGACGGCGACCCCTGGCCCGCCCTGGAGGTCCCCGCCCGCGCCCTCACCGTGCAGACGGCCGCCCTGGCGATCACCAAGGCGCTGGTGGCAGACCGCCCGCTGGACGAGGCCGAACGGGCCCTCGTCGACGCTTGCGCGCGCATGACGGCCGTGCCGTACACCACTTGACCCGCGGACTTCGGCACAGGTGCAACCACGCGCCGGGAAACGGAGTCTGTCCTGGGGAAACACCAAGCAGGACCGACCGGCGAGGAGTTGAGCCGACGATGCATTGTCCGAAGTGCCACGCGCCCATGCAGACGTACAACCGCAGCGGCGTCCAGATCGAGCAGTGCAGCGGGTGCCGCGGCATCTTCCTCGACTACGGCGAGCTGGAGGCCCTGACCCAGCTGGAGTCCCAGTGGTCCAAGCCGATGCCGCCGGCCCCGCCCGCCGCCCAGCCGTACCCGGCCCCGTCCGCCCCCGCCTGGGGCGCCCCGTACGGCGGCCACCACCACGAGCACGGGCACCACGGGCACCACGATCACCACCGCCGGAGCTTCACCCACATGCTGTTCTCCAGCTAGGGCGTCATGCGGAAGCCCCCGGCCACGAGGTGACCGGGGGCTTCTTGACGTGTGGACGATACTGGGATTGAACCAGTGACCTCTTCCGTGTCAGGGAAGCGCTCTCCCGCTGAGCTAATCGTCCGCGGACTGTGATCCGGGGATCACCGTCAGTGCGCGATACTGGGATTGAACCAGTGACCTCTTCCGTGTCAGGGAAGCGCTCTCCCGCTGAGCTAATCGCGCGGGGTCCGGACCCATCGGGTCCGCGGATCTTCGAACGAGTCGAAGATCCAGTGGACGATACTGGGATTGAACCAGTGACCTCTTCCGTGTCAGGGAAGCGCTCTCCCGCTGAGCTAATCGTCCTTGGAGGTGGAGACGGGATTTGAACCCGTGTAGACGGCTTTGCAGGCCGTTGCCTCGCCTCTCGGCCACTCCACCAGGAGTGTAGGGGGTCGGGAAGACCCCTACTTCCTTCGAGCGGACGACGAGGCTCGAACTCGCGACCTCAACCTTGGCAAGGTTGCGCTCTACCAACTGAGCTACGTCCGCCTGTCGTTTCGGTCCGCTTCCGCGTCCCGGCGACGTGTTGAACTCTAGCGGATTCCCGGGCCAGTACAAAAACGCGTTTGCGCAGCGTGCTGCGGTGCACCCGGCGGAGGCGGTGGTCGGGGCCCCCTCCGGGACATCCCCGGGTCACCCGTCGGACACCCGACCTAGACTCGGCCACGTGCTCCACCACCCTTCCGGACTGCCCCCGCTGGCCCGCTTCGGCGACCGCCTCGCCACCGGCCTCCTCGACGTCACCAGTGATCCCGCCGCCCTGGACTCCAGCGGTTTCTGGGCCGTGTGCGCGGACTTCGAGGGCCGTCTGACCTGCGCACGCTTCGCGGACGTGCGCCGGGCGCCGGTGCCCGCCCCGGTGCCCGGCGGCTGGCGGGGGCCCGCGGTGGGGGACTGGGTCTCCTCCCTGGACCGCGCCGCGTACACCGCGGGCGTGCGCACCATCCGCGCGTACATAGCGGCCGGCGAGGTGTACCAGGCCAACCTCTGCCGGGTGCTCAGCGCGCCCGTCCCCCCGGACGCCGACGTGGACGCCCTGACCGCCCTGCTGGCCCGCGGCAACCCGGCGCCGTACGCCGGCACCATCCGGCTGCCCGGGCACGGCGTGGAGATCGCCACCGCCTCCCCCGAGCTGTTCCTGCGCCGGGACGGGCGGACCGTGGAGTCCGGCCCCATCAAGGGCACCGGCCGCACCGAGGCGGACCTCCTGGAGAAGGACTACGCCGAGAACGTGATGATCGTGGACCTGGTCCGCAACGACATCGGGCGCGTCTGCGCCACCGGCAGCGTCACCGTCCCCGACCTGTGCGCGGTGGAGAAGCACCCCGGACTCGTCCACCTCGTCTCCACCGTCCGCGGCGAGCTGCGCCCCGGCGCCGGCTGGCCCGAGCTGTTCGCCGCCGCCTTCCCGCCCGGTTCCGTGACCGGTGCGCCCAAGTCCAGCGCGCTGCGGATCATCGAGGAACTGGAACCGGTCCCGCGCGGCCCCTACTGCGGCGGCATCGGCTGGGTGGACGCCGACCGGGGCACCGGCGAGCTGGCCGTCGGCATCCGCACTTTCTGGCTCGACCGGGCCGAGGGCGTGCTGCGCTTCGGCGCCGGCGCCGGCATCACCTGGGGGTCGGACCCCGAGGGGGAGTGGCGGGAGACCGAGCTGAAGGCGTCCCGGCTGCTCACGGTAGCGTCGGGGGCGTACGAGGAGAGTGGAGAGGCGTGCGCATGAAGATCTGGCTGGACGGCGGGCTGCGGGACACGGAATCCGCCCGGGTCTCCGTCTTCGACCACGGGCTGACGGTCGGCGACGGCATCTTCGAGACCGTGAAGGCGGCCCACGGCCGGACGTTCGCCCTCACCCGGCACCTGGACCGGCTGACCCGCTCGGCCCGGGGCCTCGGCCTGCCCGACCCCGACCACGACGAGATCCGCGAGGCCTGCGCCGCCGTCCTGGCCGCCAACCCGATGCCGCTCGGCCGGCTGCGGATCACCTACACCGGCGGCCACGGCCCGCTCGGCTCCGACCGCGGCGAACACGGCCCGACCCTCGTGGTGGCCCTCGGCGAGACCAGCCGCCGCCCCGACACCACCGCCGTGATCACCGTCCCCTGGACCCGCAACGAGCGCGGCGCGCTCACCGGCCTGAAGACCACCTCGTACGCCGAGAACGTCGTCGCCCTCGCCCGCGCCCACGAACACGGCGCCTCCGAGGCCCTGTTCGGCAACACCGTGGGCATGCTCTGCGAGGGCACCGGGTCCAACGTCTTCGTCGTCCTCGACGGCGAGATCCACACCCCGCCGATCGCCTCCGGCTGCCTGCCCGGCATCACGCGCGCCCTGGCCGTCGAGTGGACCGGCGCCAAGGAGACCGACCTCCCGCTGGACGTCCTGACCCGCGCCGACGAGATCTTCCTGACCTCGACCCTGCGCGACATCCAGGCCGTGCACCGCGTCGACGACCGCGAACTCCCGGGCGCTCCGGGCCCGGTGACCGCCAAGGCGATGCGCGTCTTCGACGAGCGGTCCGGGGACGACCTCGACCCGTGAGCCCCGCGATCCTTCGGTAGGGCTGACTCGGCCGTCCGCCGTGGGTAGAACACCTGTGATGACCACGACCCTGCGGCCGGCCGAGCCGCTCCAGCAGCACCCCGACGGCACCCGCTCACGCCGCTACCAGGTGTGCGTGAACAGCCGCCCCATCGGCGAGATCCGTCTCGGCACCTCGCCCTCCCTCGGGGCCTCGACGGCCCGCATCAAGGACCTGACGATCGCCGAGCCCGACCGGCGCCGCGGCCGGGGCACGGTCGCCGCGCTCGCCGCGGAGGAGGTGGCGCGCGGCTGGGGCTGCCGGCAGATCGAGACCGTCGTCCCGGCACCGGGGGACATCGCGCTGCGCCTGTTCGCCGCCCTCGGCTACACGCTGCGCAACCGCGGCATGGAGAAACGCCTGGGCGCCCCGCCCGCGCTGCCGCCGGGCAGTCGCCCGCGGCCCATGACCGAGGCCGAGTTCGCGTCCTGGCGGGCCCGCGAGAGCGAGCGCCACATCCGTATGTGGACCGAGCGGGGCGTCCCCGAGGAGACCGCCCGCGCCAAGGCCCGCGACGACCACGCCCGGCTGCTGCCGCACGGACTCGCGACCGAGGGCATGCTCTTCAGCGTCCTGGAGCACGAGGGCACCAGGGCCGGCACCCTGTGGCTCGCCCTGGGGGAGGCCAGGGCGTGCGTGTACGACGTCGAGGCCGACGCCGCCCTGCGGGGCCGGGGGCACGGCCGCACCCTCATGCTCCTCGCGGAGCGCCAGGCCCTGGAGTCCGGCCACCGGCTGCTCGGCCTCGACGTCTTCGCGGGCAACACTCCGGCCGAGCGGCTGTACGAGTCCCTCGGCTACGAGACGACCAGCCACTCCCTGTCGAAGCCGCTGGTGTAGCCCGGCCGTACCCGGCGGGGCCCGGTGCCCGGCCGGGCCCAGACGTTGCGGGCCCTGCCGGGACTCAGGCGTCCTCTCCGGCGAGGAGGCCGTCCGCGATCTCCTCGATCCGTTCGCGCAGCCCCTCCTGGCTCTTGCCGCCGTCCAGCCGGTGACCGCCGATGACGTAGGTGGGGGTGCCGGTGACGCCGATCGCCTTGCCCTCGGCCTGGTCGGCGTCCACGATCAGGATGTGCCGGCCGTCGATCAGCGCGGTGTCCAACTCCTCGGCGTCCAGACCGAGTTCACGGGCCACCTGGACCAGGAAGGGCTCTCCCTCGCGGTCCAGCTTCTCGACCCCCTCCAGGACGGCCTCCACATACGGCCAGCCCTTGCCCTGTGCCTGCGCCTCCTCGGCGGCCTGGGCGGCCGCGAAGGCGTGCTTGTGCCGCTCCAGCGGGAAGTGCCGCAGGCGCACGTCGAGCCGGTCGCCGTAGCGGGCGCGCAGGGCGCGCACGTCGTCCAGGGCGGTGCGGCAGTCCGGGCACTGGAGTTCGCACCAGACGTCGAGGACGACGGGACCGGTGCGCACGGGGGAGGAGTCGCTCATGCGCCCAGTCTCCCAGGCCGCGCGCGACCGCCCCAATCCGACCATGGGACCGCAGGAGGAGACGACCCGGAGATCTCCCTGATCTCCGGCCGGAGCATGGCCCCGCGCGGGCCGGGCGGTGCAGGATGGAAGGGACGAAGCGCCGCACCTCGGTCGGACCGGGGCGCCCCGCGCGTGCCTTTTCCCTCGACCGAGCCCGCCAGGAGGACCGGATGATTGCCGAGACCGTCTGCTCCGCCGTGTCCGCGGCCGGCCTGGGCATAGCGGTGGTCACCGCGTACCGCAGGCGCTTCCTGTCGGCGGCCCGTATCGCGGCCTACTCGCTGGTGCCGGTCGGCCTGGTGATGACGGGCGTCGTCGGCTGGCTCGCCGACACCGCCTTCAGCCCCACCGCGTGGGCGGGCTTCGGGGTGCTGGGCGCGGCCTGGCTGCTGTTCACCGGCACCCGCGCGGTGGAGCGCCGCAGGACCGGCGCCACCGGCGGGGAGCGCCGGGCGGCACCCGAGGCCCGGCCGGGCGCGGTGGCGCCCACGTCCTCCGCACCGGCCCTGCGCGGCGACCGGCGCCCGGCCGCCGCCCCGCGCTCCTCGTCCGCCGGTGACGACTTCAGCGACATCGAGGCCATCCTCAAGAAGCACGGCATATGACAGTCACATGACTGGCCGGTGCGACACAGTGGATCCCCGGACGTGCGGAAACGTTCACCAGCCGAAGCGAGCCGGACGAGAGATCACGGTATTCGGCGAACTCCCGCAAGATCGCGAGTGTTGATCGCCGAGGGGCTCCCCGGTGCGCCATCATCGGCCGCGAGATGGTGGACACGACACAGAGCGAGGCCGCGCCGCCGAAGGACGAGCCGCGCGGGTGCCTCTTCGCCCTTTCCCAGCCACCGCTGATGATCTTCCTAGCGGTGATCGGGTGTCTGATCCTCATGGCTGCGCTGCACGACCTGCTGTTGCTGTGAGCCGTACACGTCCGTCCCGGCGCCACCCGCCGGGACCGACGTCGCCCGCCCCGGCCTCCCGGCAGGCAGACCGACACCTCCGGGACGCGTCACGGCACACCGGTGAATCGCATCGGCCGCCCTGCCCGCATACCGGCTGCTCCTCCTCGCCGGACCGGGCCGGCTCCCGGCGACCCGAGCCACCCGTGGACGCCTCGTCCCGGGCCCTCGCACGACCATCGCGGCTCGCTCCGCCGCCGGCCCCCGCCGCAACGCCCTGCGCCGCCCAGCGACCCCTCAGCGCTCGCGGGAGGCGGCATATGTCCGTCCTCCCCGTACCGCCCCGGCCGCCACTCCCGCCGTGATCGCCGACGGGCGGACGACTCGCGCGGCGCCCCGGCGCCGTCGCGGTTCAGCCCGTCGCTTCCGTCGCCTCCTTCCGGCGGGCCCGGTACGCGGCCACATGGAGGCGGTTGCCGCAGGTGCGGCTGTCGCAGTAGCGGCGGGAGCGGTTGCGGGAGAGGTCGACGAAGGCACGCCGGCAGTCCGGGGCCTCGCAGCGCCGCAGCCGCTCCTCCTCCCCGGCGACCACGAAGAAGGCCAGCGCCATCCCGCAGTCGGCGGCGAGGTGGTCGGCCACGGAGGCACCCGGGGCGAAGTAGTGCACATGCCAGTCGTAGCCGTCGTGGTCGGTCAGTCGCGGGGTGGTGCCCGCCGCCGCCACCAGCTCGTTGATCAGCCCGGCGGCCGACCGCGCGTCCGCCGCCTCGAAGATCGCCGCGAACCGCGCCCGGATCTCCCGCACGCCCGACAGATCGGCCTGCGACAGCACCCCGACGTCGCTGATCTCGTGCTTCCGGATGAAGTCCGCGAGGGCCGGCACATCCGGCAGCGCGTCCGCCGCCGTCTCGTCCTCCGGCGCGGTGTTCACCAGGTCCACCACGGTGTCGAGCGCGCACCGGGTGTCATGGGTGATCAGCACGTTTCGCTCCCTGGCCTGGGGGTCGGGCGGGCGCCCGCCGATGCTGGCCGATGGTAGCGACAGCGCGCCCGGCGCACCGGCGCTGTCCGGCCCCGACGCCCCGTAAGAACGGCTTCGGGGGCCGCTGGGTTCCCGGACCGGGGTGAGCGCCTGCGACACGCGCCGGCGGACCGACGCCGCTTCCGTGAGCGCTCACGGTGACGGCGCCGGCCCGTGCCGTATGCGGTTGTGTGGCCCGAGCCGTCTCCCCGAGTGGACGGCGCCGGGCTGCTCGGAAGGGCCGCGGGCTAGCTTTCCGCCAGGATGTGCGAGAGCTCCTGATCCAGATCGAAGTGCCGGTGCTCCGTGCCGGGCGGCACGGCGGCGTCGGTCCGCTTCAGGAAGGACTCCAGGGCCCGCGCCGGGGCCTCCAGCAGCGCCTCCCCCTCCGGGGAGCTCAGGGCGATGCAGACAACGCCCTGGCCATGGCTGCGGGACGGCCAGACGCGGACGTCGCCGGTACCGGTGGGCCGGTGCAGCCCTTCGGCGAGGAGGTCGCGGGCGAACACCCACTCGACGGTTTCCTCGGCTCCGGTGTGGAAGGTGGCGTGCACGGCGTAGGGGTCGGCCGTGTCGTACCGCAGGCCTGCGGGGACAGGCAGGGAGGACTCGCTCGACACAACGAGGCGCAGGTGCAGCTCGCAGCTGACCGTGGTGTTCATAAGCGCCAGGGCCTTTCGCTCAGTGTGCGCTCGGGGATTCGCACGTCGGCGAAATCGACATGCCACCTACGGTGCCGTTGTAAACCCCTCTGAGGGTTTTGCGTGTGTTTACGACACTCTTCCGGCCGAGAACTCGTACCGGATCTACGCCCATTCCGGTGATCTGAATCACTCGGGTAGCTTTGTCTGCATGAATACGGGGAGTGACGAGTCGGGGCTGGGCTCCCGTGCGCCGGAATTCGTGCGGTCCCGCCGGCTCCTGCACCGCGGCTGGCAGGTGGGCGTCTTCGTCGTCGGCCTCGCCGTGGTGGCCGCCGGTGTGCTCATGCTGGCCCTGCCCGGACCCGGCTGGGTGGTGATCTTCGCGGGCATGGCGATCTGGGCCACCGAGTTCGTCTGGGCCCAGCTCGTGCTGCGCTGGACCAAACGCAAGGTCACCGAGGCGGCCCAGCGTGCCCTGCAGCCCGAGGTGCGCCGCCGCAACATCACGCTGACCGTGATCGCCGTGGTGATCGCCGGGGTGCTGGGCGCGATCTACCTGTGGCGGTACGGCCCCGTCCTGCCCTGGAAGATCGAGCGCCGGTGAGCCGCGCCTCCCGCCCGTCCGCGTACCGCCGCGGACCGTGGTCGGGGGCACCCCCTGACATGGGGTAATGTTCTTCCTGCGCCCGGGCGATTAGCTCAGTGGGAGAGCGCTTCGTTCACACCGAAGAGGTCACTGGTTCGAACCCAGTATCGCCCACCCGGACCGACGGCCCATCCGCGAACAGCGGATGGGCCGTCGGCGTATCGAAGGGCAACCGGCGGAAAACGCACGGGTTTTCCGGAAAAACCGCCCGGCTTTCCCGTCCGGCGCGGCGGGCCCGGAGAATTTCCCGGCCCGCAACCGCCCGCATTCGAACAGAAACTGAGCCGGAATCAGCACCCTGGTCGCGGGTGCGGGCAGACTCCGCACATGGACTGGAACCACTACCGCTTTCACAGCCTGTGGCCCCTGCCCGCGCCGCCGGCCGCCGTCTACGCCGCACTGGAGCGGCCCGAGGACTACCCCCGCTGGTGGCCCCAGGTGCGCTCGGTGACCCGGCTCGACGACTCCACCGGCATCCTCACCATCCGCTCGGCACTGCCGTACGCCATGACCTTCACCGCCCGCGCGACCCGGCGCGACCCGGCCGCCGGGATCCTGGAGATCGCCATGAGCGGCGACATCGAGGGCTGGGCGCGCTGGACCGTCACCGCCGCGGGCCCCGGCACGCTCGCCCGCTACGACCAGGAGGTCGACGTGCGCAAGCCCCTGCTGCGGCGGCTCGCCGTGCCCGGCCGCGCCGTCTTCCGCGTCAACCACCGTCTGATGATGCGGGCCGGACACCGCGGCCTGCTGCGCCGTCTGCGGGCGGTTTGAAGGATCGGCGTCCGGGCCTGTATTGTTCAGTGCGTTCCCGGGCGATTAGCTCAGTGGGAGAGCGCTTCGTTCACACCGAAGAGGTCACTGGTTCGAACCCAGTATCGCCCACCGGGAGAGAGCCGGTCCGCAGCAGCGGACCGGCTCTTCCGCTGTCCGGACGCCCCGGGGCGCCCCGGGGCGAGCGGCCTAGGCGGCCGCGGGCAGCCCCGGCCGTACCGGCCACTCCGTGCTGACCGTCTCCTCCGAGCCGCTGCGGGCGAACCAGGCCTGAAGGCCCCGGGCCTGCGCCGCGTGCCAGTCGGCCTGGAGAGCGTGCAGCTCGGCGGGGGAGAGGCGTTCGAGCCGGGTCGCGAAACGGCGGCCCAGCGCCCGGACGACCTCCAGCGCCGCCAGCGCGTCCGCCGCCGCGTCGTGCGCGCCCTCCAGCGTCACGCCGTAGTGCTCGCACAGATCGGTCAGCGTGCGCCGCCCCTTGCGGTAGCGGTCCAGGTGCTTGTCCAGCACGCGCGGGTCCAGCACCCGCAGCGGCACCGACGGGAACCACTGCTCCAGCGAGGACGCCCGGTGCCGGCGCAACTCCCGGTCCAGCAGCGTCAGATCGAACGGCGCGTTCATCACCACCAGCGGGCGGCCCCGCGCCGCGTGCTCCGCCAGCAGCTCGGCTATCTCCAGCATCACCGGGGCCGGCCAGCGGCCGTTGCGCTGGAGGTGCTCCTGCGTCAGCCCGTGCACCGCCGTCGCCTCGGCCGGCACCGGCACCCCCGGATCGACCAGCCAGCGCGACACCCGCGGCACCGTCCCCGGGGCGTCCTGGACCAGGACGGCGGCCGACACGATCCGGTCGGTCTCGACGTCCACGCCCGTTGTCTCCGTGTCGAAGGCGGCCAGCGGCCCCTCGTACCAGTACGTCATACCAGCCCAACTCCTCGTCCAGCCGCGGCAGCTGACCTCCCGTCTTCTGCCCATTTGGTGATACCCGGGCCGTTTGCGCCGTACGCCGCGAGGAGACAACAGGAGTACGGGTCTTTGCAGTTCAGCGGCCCGCACCGGGAAAAGTCCTGGCTTGGAAGGCTGTTGGTACATGGCCACTCTGCAGCCCGAGCGGGGCGGGCTGCTGCCCGAACGCACGCACCCCCTCCGCGGCACGCTCGCCACCACCGCCTGCATGGAGACACTGCAGGTCGGCTATCTGCACGCGGTCGCCGCCGCGGCCGGCTGCTCGCTGTCCCAGCCCTTCCCGGACAACGGCATCGACTGGCACGTCAGCCACAGCGCGCCCGGCCACACCGTCGACGACGAGGTCACCATCAAGGTGCAGCTGAAGGCGACGTACCAGATCGCCCCCCACCCGCCGGGCCGCACCTTCTCCTTCACCCTCGACAACGACCACCTGCGCAAGCTCGCCCGCACCCCCGTCTCGGTGCACAAGATCCTCGTCGTGATGCTGGTCCCGCGCTCCCAGGACGACTGGCTGCGTGCCGGCCACGACCGGCTCGACCTCAGGCACTGCTGCTACTGGGTCAACCTGGCCGGCCACCCCATCACCGGCCGGCACCGGACCACCGTGCGCATACCGACCACACGCATCTTCGACGACCGGGCGCTGTGCGAGATCATGACCCGTGTCGGGACGGGAGGCAGACCATGAGGAACCGTCCCCCCGAGGAACCGGTGCCGCTGCGACCGCACCCCGACGCCTGCCCCGGCGACGGCCCGCCGCGCCCCGCCGACGTCGACCCGGCGGTGCTCGGCGCCCTCCTGCGCCGGCACGGCTGGCAGCGGCGCGGCGGGGCCGCCGGACGCTACGGCCGCTGGACCCCGCCCGGCCCGGGCGCCGCCACCAGCCTCCTGGTCCCCGAGAGCCGCGCCTTCCCCGACAGCGACGACCTGCTCGGCGAGGCCCTGGACGCCCTCGCCCGCAGCGACACCCCCGCCGCCCGCGAGGTGCTGATCTCCCTCGCCCGGCCCAGCGACGAGATCCGCTGGTGGCGCGACGTACCGAACGGACCGGCCGGCGCCGCGCCCTGGGGCCGCGACGAGCAACTGCGCGGCGCCGCACGGCAGATGCTGCTCGCCGCCGCGCTCGCCACCCGCGCCCGGGCCGGGTACCACGGCGCCCGGCACCGCCGCGCGGCCGCGGAACTCCTCCAGGACGTCCTCGTCGGCCCCGCCGCCGAGGGCCGCCCGCTGACCGCCTTCGTGCCGGTGCCCGCGGGCCGTCCCCTCGCCGTCCGCCTCCACCAGGCCCTGTACGCCGCCCGCGAGGCCATCGACTACCGCCGCGCCACCGGCGGCATGGACGCCTTCGACGGCGCCGTCGAGGCCGGCGTCAGCCGCGAGCTGACCGAGGCGCTCACCGCGCTGGTGCGCGGCACCGAGGGGGCCAGGATCGCCGTCGCCTGGGCGCCCGCCGCCGGCGTCCCCGAGGGCTGCGCCCCGGCCGCCGAACCCGTCGAGTTCTCGCCCGGCGACCTGCCCGTCCTGCGCGAGGCCGCCGCCCGCTATCTGCGCGAGGAAGCCTCCGTGCCCGTGCGGATCACCGGCGCCGTCGTGCGCATGCGCCGCTCGGGCCCCGGCGGCGAGGGCACCGTACGGCTGCGCGTCCTCGCCGGCGCCGAGGTGACGCATGTGCGGGTCACCCTCGACGAGGAGGACTACCGCATCGCCGGCCATGCCCATCTCGTCGGCCTCCCGGTGCGGGTGCACGGCCGGCTGGAGCGGCGCGGCGGCTTCCGCAGGCTCACCGGCGTCTCCGGCGTCGTCCCCGTCCAGGTGGACGAGGCCGAACGCGACCGGCTGCTGAAATCCCTCCAGGAGAACCTGGACTTCTTCGAGGAGGCCTGCGGGGAGGCGTGAGCGGACGGCGACCGAAGGTGACCGTTTCGCGGTCGGTGCCCTCGGGTCGGTACGATCGCCTGTGCGCGCGCTCCTGGTATGGCGCCGCACCCACCTTCAGTCAGGAGAGACCGGTGTCAGACGTCCGTGTGATCATCCAACGCGATTCCGAGCGGGAAGAACGCGTGGTGACGACGGGCACTACGGCCGCCGACCTCTTCGCGGGCGAGCGCTCGATCATCGCCGCGCGCGTGGGCGGCGAGCTGAAGGACCTCGCGTACGCACTCGTCGACGGCGACGAGGTCGAGGGCGTGGAGATCACGTCCGAGGACGGCCTCAACATCCTGCGCCACTCCACCGCGCACGTCATGGCGCAGGCCGTGCAGGAGCTGTTCCCGGAGGCCAAGCTGGGCATCGGCCCGCCGGTCAAGGACGGCTTCTACTACGACTTCGACGTCGAGAAGCCGTTCACGCCCGAGGATCTCAAGGCCATCGAGAAGAAGATGCAGGAGATCCAGAAGCGCGGGCAGAAGTTCGCCCGCCGCGTGGTCACCGACGAGGCCGCCCGCGAGGAACTGGCCGACGAGCCGTACAAGCTGGAGCTGATCGGCCTCAAGGGCTCCGCGTCGCACGACGACGGCGCGGACGTCGAGGTCGGCGCCGGCGAGCTGACGATCTACGACAACCTGGACGCCAAGACCGGCGAGCTGTGCTGGAAGGACCTCTGCCGCGGTCCCCACCTGCCCTCCACCCGGCTCATCCCGGCGTTCAAGCTGATGCGCAACGCGGCCGCCTACTGGCGCGGCAGCGAGAAGAACCCGATGCTCCAGCGCATCTACGGCACCGCCTGGCCGTCCAAGGACGAGCTGAAGGCGTACCTGGAGTTCCTCGCCGAGGCCGAGAAGCGCGACCACCGCAAGCTCGGTGCCGAGCTGGACCTCTTCTCCATCCCCGAGCAGATCGGCTCCGGCCTCGCCGTCTTCCACCCCAAGGGCGGCATCATCCGCCGGGTCATGGAGGACTACTCGCGCCGCCGCCACGAGGAGGAGGGCTACGAGTTCGTCTACACCCCGCACGCGACGAAGGGGAAGCTCTTCGAGACCTCGGGCCACCTGGACTGGTACGCCGACGGCATGTACCCGCCCATGCAGCTCGACGAGGGCGTGGACTACTACCTCAAGCCCATGAACTGCCCGATGCACAACCTGATCTTCGACGCGCGCGGCCGCTCGTACCGCGAACTGCCGCTGCGTCTGTTCGAGTTCGGGACCGTGTACCGGTACGAGAAGTCGGGCGTCGTGCACGGCCTGACCCGTGCCCGCGGCTTCACGCAGGACGACGCGCACATCTACTGCACCCGTGAGCAGATGTCCGAGGAGCTGGACAAGACGCTCACCTTCGTCCTGGGCCTGCTGCGGGACTACGGCCTGACCGACTTCTACCTGGAGCTGTCCACCAAGGACCCGGAGAAGTTCGTCGGCTCCGACGAGGTCTGGGAGGAGGCGACCGAGACCCTGCGCCAGGTCGCCGAGAAGCAGGGGCTGCCCCTCGTCCCCGACCCGGGCGGCGCGGCCTTCTACGGCCCGAAGATCTCGGTGCAGGCCAAGGACGCCATCGGCCGTACCTGGCAGATGTCGACCATCCAGCTCGACTTCAACCTGCCCGAGCGGTTCAACCTGGAGTTCACCGGCCCCGACGGCTCCAAGCAGCGCCCGGTCATGATCCACCGCGCGCTGTTCGGCTCCATCGAGCGCTTCTTCGCGGTCCTCCTGGAGCACTACGCGGGCGCCTTCCCGGCGTGGCTGGCGCCGGTGCAGGCGCTCGGCATCCCGATCGGCGACGCCCACGTCGAGTACCTGGAGAAGTTCGCCGCGGCCGCCCGCAAGCAGGGGCTGCGCGTCGAGGTGGACGCCTCCTCGGACCGCATGCAGAAGAAGATCAGGAACGCGCAGAAGCAGAAGGTGCCGTTCATGGTCATCGCGGGCGACGAGGACATGTCGAACGGCTCGGTGTCCTTCCGCTACCGCGACGGCTCGCAGGAGAACGGCATCCCGGTCGACGAGGCCATCGCCAAGATCGCCAAGGTCGTGGCGGAGCGCGCCCAGGTCTGATCCCCGGCCGGCACGGGCCCCCGGCGGACTTCGGTCGCCGGGGGCCCTGGCCTGTACCGGGGCCGCACGCCATATGCTGCCTAGCATGACGAGTGAGCCGGAGCAGCAGATCGGGGTCGGCACGCAGGACGCGTTCCAGCGTCTGTGGACGCCCCATCGGATGGCGTACATCCAGGGTGAGAACAAGCCGAGCGGCTCGGGGGCCGACGACGGCTGTCCCTTCTGCTCGATACCGGCGAAGTCGGACGAGGACGGGCTGATCGTCCGCCGCGGCGAACACGTCTACGCGGTCCTCAACCTCTACCCGTACAACGGCGGCCATCTGATGACCGTGCCCTACCGGCACGTGGCCGACTACACGGAGCTGACCGGGCCGGAGACCGCCGAGCTGGCCGAGCTGACCAAGCAGGCGATGACCGCGCTGCGCACCGCCTCCGGCGCGCACGGCTTCAACATCGGTATGAACCAGGGCACGGTGGCGGGCGCCGGCATCGCCGCCCACCTGCACCAGCACATCGTGCCCCGCTGGGGCGGCGACACCAACTTCATGCCGGTGGTCGGGCACACCAAGGTGCTCCCGCAGCTGCTGGCCGACACCCGCGCGATGCTGGCGCGGGCCTGGCCGTCGGCGTAGACCGGGCCGCGTGCCGATGCGCCGAGGGCGCCCCCTCGCCGAAGGGGGCGCCCTCGCCGTGTCCGGGGGTGTGCGTCACGCGTCGTACAGGTCCGCCTTCTTCGGCGTGGGGTCCTGGATCGCGCCGCTGAGCGCCGACGACCGGCTGCCGAACTTCTCCGTGTCCACGCCGTGCTCCGCGAGGACCTTGATCGCGGCCGAGTGCACCACCCGCAGCACCGGGGTGGCCGCGCGCAGCGCGTCGTCGGCCATGAAGCGGTGCCGCCACGGCTGGTCGGCCCACGCGTGCCGCAGACCGAACGGCTCCGGCAGGCCCAGGGAGCCGCCCAGCCAGTTGAGCAGCGGCGGGTACCAGGTCAGCGGGGCGCGCACGGCGAGACGTACGACCTCGTCGGTGGTCATCAGCGGCAGGCTGACCTTGCGGGTCTCCCACGGCTTGAAGGTCTTGCTGACCTCCTTGGTGGGCGCCTCCGGCTTGCTCCAGAACAGTCCGTTCACCGGGCCGAGCGCATGTCCGGTGACCTCGATGCGCAGCGTCTCGTGCAGCACGGTCACCGTGATCATCATGGTGATCACCAGCTGGCCGTCCCAGAGCGTCCACTGCACGCCCAGGTAGTGCCGGTCGCCCTTGCCGAACTGCTGCTTGTTGCAGATCTCCTGTATCGCGTGCGGCTTGACCTGGAAGGCCTCCACGTCGGTGCCCTCGGGCCGCGACACCGCCCCGGCCTTCTCGGCGATCGGGGTGACGATCCAGTGCTTGACCGACGGCTTGGGGAAGCCTCCGGTGTTCAGCGGACCGCGCTCCAGCAGGGTCAGCTGGTCGTGGATCGCGCGGATCACGTCCCAGCTGCGGAAGGGGTGGATCTCGCGGCCGGGGTCGGCGGGCACCAGGTCCTCGGCGAGCTGCCAGGAGCCCCAGCGGGTGCCCATGCCGAGTATGCCCTTGGGGCCGGCGTAGAAGACCGAGTTGGACTGCTGCTCGGCGGTGAGCCGGGCCAGGGACTCGCGCAGGGCGTCGGCCGCGGTCTGGTTCGGGCCGCGCGGCACGGCCTCGGGGACCTTGATGCCGACGCTGCTGCCCGACAGCAGGCCGTCCCAGCGGGCCCGCAGGTCCTTGGCGGTGCGCTCGCAGATCTGCTTGGCCACGTACCAGCCGATCACCGGGAGCACCACGGCCGCCCGCGCGTACCACGCCCAGAAGCCGCTGAACGGCGTCCGGATCAGGAACAGCACGGCCAGCACGGCCACGCCGAGCAGCAGCACGGTGGCCAGGGTGCCGGCCCGCTTGTCGTCCCGCTTGGCGACGAACGCCCGCAGCTGGAAGACGAGCAGCCAGGCGATCAGCCCCGGCAGGAAGAGCAGGCCGCACAGCACCGTCACGGCGGTCAGCCGGTTGTCGCGCTCACGGCGGATGTTGTTGGCCGCCAGGCAGTGTTCCACCACGAACTGGGGCTCGGACCCGAAGGACTGGATGAGCGGCTTACGGCCCGGACCGAGCATGCGGTCCACGACGGCCCGCGAGAACGCCTCGCCCAGATTCGGTTCGAACAGCCGTATCCTGCCCGGCTTCACGGTGGACTGGTGCCACTCGTTGTCCGCTTCCTTGATCTTCACGACCTTGTCGTCCCGGTAGGCCGCGGAGGCCAGGGCGGCCGTCGCCGCCTGCTGGCCGTCGCCCGAGACGGGCACCTGGGGCCCGTCCCACTCCGTTCCAAACGACATTCCCGCCCCCATCGCCGCCGGTGTCGCTCTGCGGCCTTCCCGACTTCCCTGCCCCGCACACCTGTTGGGCCCGCACACGCGCCGAAAACCGGTCGGCCCGCGCACGAGGTGCCCAGGTGGCCAGGGTATCCGCCACCACCGACGAGCGAAGGGCGGACGGTCGAAGCCGCCCGCCCGGAAAAGGGACCTAACCCTCGTCCCCGCCCTGCTCGCGAATACGTTCGGCGATCTGCGGCGGCATCGGCTCGTGCCGCGCGTACGCCCGGTCGAAGCGGGCCGTGCCGTGCGAGAGCGAGCGCAGGTCGACGGCGTACCGGCCGATCTCGAACTCGGGGACCTCGGCGCGGATCAGGGTGCGTCCGGAACCCACCTGCTCGGTGCCGAGGAGCCGGCCGCGCCGGCCCGACAGATCGCTCATCACGGCGCCCACGTAGTCGTCGCCGACCAGCACGCTCACCTCGGCGACCGGCTCCAGCAGGTGGATTTTCGCGTCGGCGGCGGCCTCGCGCAGGGCGAGCGCGCCCGCCGTCTGGAACGCGGCGTCGGAGGAGTCCACCGAGTGCGCCTTGCCGTCGAGCAGCGTGACCCGCACGTCCACGAGCGGATGCCCGGCGACGACGCCCTTGGCGGCCTGGGCCCGCACGCCCTTCTCCACGGACGGGATGAACTGGCGCGGCACCGCGCCGCCGACCACCTTGTCCACGAACTCGATGCCCGAGCCGCCCGGCAGCGGCTCCACCTCGATCTCGCAGATGGCGTACTGACCGTGCCCACCGGACTGCTTGACGTGCCGGCCGCGCCCGGCCGCCTTGGTCGCGAACGTCTCCCGCAGCGAGACCTTGTGCGGGACGACGTCGACCTGGACGCCGTAGCGGCTGCGCAGCCGTTCCAGCGCGACGTCCGCGTGCGCCTCGCCCAGGCACCACAGCACCACCTGGTGGGTGTCCTGGTTCTGCTCCAGGCGCATCGTGGGGTCCTCGGCGACCAGCCGGGACAGGCCCTGCGACAGTTTGTCCTCGTCGGCCTTGCTGTGCGCCCGGATGGCGACCGGGAGCAGCGGGTCGGGCATCTGCCAGGGCTCCATCAGGAGCGGGTCGTCCTTCGCGGAGAGCGTGTCGCCGGTCTCGGCGCGGGTCAGCTTGGCCACGCACACCAGGTCGCCGGCGACCGCGTGGGTGACCGGCCGCTGCTGTTTGCCGAAGGCCATGGACAGCGCGCCGATCTTCTCGTCCACGTCGTGGTCCTCGTGGCCCCGGTCGGTCAGACCGTGCCCCGAGACGTGCACCGTCTGGTCGGGGCGCAGCGTGCCGGAGAACACGCGGACCAGGGAGATACGGCCGACGTAGGGGTCGGAGGCGGTCTTGACGACCTCGGCGGCCAGCGGTCCCTCCGTGTCGCAGGGCACGAGTTCGCGCGGGGCGCCGTCGGGGGTGGTCACGCCGGGCACCGGGTGCTCGAAGGGGGTGGGGAAGCCGCCGGTGATCAGGTCCAGCAGTTCCACCGTGCCCAGGCCCTGGCGGGCGCCCTCGGCGGCGGGGGCGGCGGCCAGCACCGGGAAGAAGCTGCCGCGCGCCACGGCCCGTTCCAGGTCCTGGATCAGGGTCTTGACCTCGACCTGCTCGCCGCCGAGGTAGCGGTCCATCAGGGTCTCGTCCTCGCTCTCGGCGATGATCCCCTCGATGAGCCGGTTGCGGGCCTCGTCCAGGTCCGGCAGCTGGTCCGGGCCGGGCTCGGACTCCTTGCGCTCGCCGGACGAGTAGTCGAACAGCTTGCGGGTGAGCAGCCCCACCAGCCCGGTCACCGGGGCGTGCCCGTCGGGGCCCGCGGGGCCGCGCAGCGGCAGGTACAGCGGCAGCACGGCGTCGGGGTCGTCGCCGCCGAAGGACTCCGCGCAGATCCGGGTCATCTCCTCGAAGTCGGCGCGGGCCGCCTCCAGGTGCGTGACCACGATGGCGCGGGGCATGCCGACGGCCGCGCACTCCTCCCACACCATGCGGGTCGAGCCGTCCACCCCGTCCGAGGCCGAGACGACGAAGAGGGCCGCGTCCGCGGCGCGCAGACCGGCCCGCAGCTCCCCGACGAAGTCCGCGTAGCCGGGGGTGTCGATGAGGTTGATCTTGATGCCGTCCCATTCGACCGGCACCAGGGACAGCTGCACCGAGCGCTGCTGCCGGTGCTCTATCTCGTCGTAGTCGGAGACGGTGCCGCCGTCCTCCACGCGGCCCGCCCGGTTCACCGCCCCCGCGGTCAGCGCGAGGGCCTCCACCAGCGTGGTCTTGCCCGCTCCGGAGTGGCCGACCAGCACCACATTCCGCACGGACGCGGGTTGGTCGGCCGTCAGAGCCCTGCCGGCGGCCCCGGGGTGTGTCTGAGTCTTGTCGCCCATG
Source organism: Streptomyces misionensis (assembly GCF_900104815.1). NCBI lineage: Bacteria > Bacillati > Actinomycetota > Actinomycetes > Kitasatosporales > Streptomycetaceae > Streptomyces > Streptomyces misionensis. The sequence continues at coordinate 1,761,511 of NZ_FNTD01000004.1, read as the reverse complement.
ATCCTGCCTCCCGTACACGGTGAGGTCATCGGGGCGCGGACACGCGAACCGCGTGCTGTGGCGGCTTCGGCGACGCCCGCGGTTATTCGAGCTTTCCACTCCCGTCACCTCGCGTCCATACGACGGACCCGATCCCGCCGCGGGCGGCCGCGCGCACCGCTCGCGCGCACGGGCTGCGGGTGCCCGCCCGCCACCCGCACGCGCGCGTGGCTACGATGGGCCAGCCGGCGGCCATCACGGGCCGCGGCGCGACACCGACCGTCGGGAAGGCCATGCTGAACAAGTACGCGCGTGCATTCTTCACGCGTGTCCTCACACCGTTCGCCGCGTTTCTCATCCGGCGGGGGGTAAGCCCCGACACGGTCACGCTGATCGGCACCGCGGGTGTGGTGGCGGGCGCGCTGGTCTTCTACCCCCGGGGCGAGTTCTTCTGGGGCACGGTCGTGATCACCCTGTTCGTCTTCTCCGACCTGGTCGACGGCAACATGGCCCGGCAGCTGGGACGCTCCAGCCGCTGGGGGGCCTTCCTCGACTCCACCCTGGACCGGGTCGCCGACGGCGCGATCTTCGGCGGCTTCGCGCTCTGGTACGCGGGCCAGGGCGACAATGACGCGCTGTGCGCCGTGGCGATCTTCTGCCTGGCCAGCGGCCAGGTGGTGTCGTACACCAAGGCGCGCGGCGAGTCGATCGGACTCCCCGTCGCCGTCAACGGTCTGGTCGAGCGGGCCGAGCGCCTGGTGATCTCCCTGGTGGCGGCCGGTTTCGCGGGCCTGCACAAGTTCGGCGTGCCGGGCATCCAGTGGCTGCTGCCGATCGCCCTGTGGATCGTCGCCGCGGGCAGTCTGGTCACCCTGGTCCAGCGCGTCGTCACCGTGCGCCGCGAGTCCGCCGAGGCGGAGGCGGCGGCCCGGCAGGACAGCGGGGCGGCCCAGTGAGCACCGCGGACCGGCTGACGGACGCGCTGTACGGCGCGGGCTGGAGCACGGTCAAGAAGCTCCCGGAGCCGGTCGCGGCCCGCCTCGGGCGGACCATCGCCGACATCGCCTGGAAGCGGCGCGGCAAGGGCGTGGAGCGGCTGGAGGCGAACTACGCGCGGGTGGTGCCCGGCGCCGGTCCCGAGCGGCTGGCCGAGCTGTCCCGCGCCGGCATGCGCTCCTACCTGCGCTACTGGATGGAGTCCTTCCGGCTGCCCGCCTGGAGCGCCGAGCGGATCCGGACGGGCTTCGACCCCAAGGACGTCCACCACCTGACCGAGGGCCTCGACGCCGGCAAGGGCGTGATCCTCGCCCTGCCGCACCTGGCCAACTGGGACCTGGCCGGCGCCTGGGTCACCACGGCGCTGCGCACCCCGTTCACCACGGTCGCCGAGCGCCTCAAGCCCGAGACGCTCTACGACCGCTTCGTCGCCTACCGCGAGGGCCTCGGCATGGAGGTGCTGCCGCACAGCGGCGGCTCCGCCTTCGGCACCCTGGCCCGGCGGCTGCGCGACGGCGGCCTGGTCTGCCTGGTCGCCGACCGCGACCTGTCCGCCTCCGGCGTGGAGGTCGGCTTCTTCGGCGAGCGGGCCCGGATGCCCGCGGGCCCCGCGCTGCTCGCCCAGCACACCGGCGCCCTGCTGCTGCCGGTGACCCTCTGGTACGACGACTCGCCCGTCATGCGCGGGCGGGTGCATCCGGCGATCGAGGTGCCGGAGTCAGGCACCCGGGCCGAGAAGACGTCTGTCATGACACAGGCCCTGGCCGACGCCTTCGCCACCGGGATCGCCGAGCACCCGGAGGACTGGCACATGCTCCAACGGCTGTGGCTCGCCGACCTCGACCCCGCGAAGGGACCCTTGTGAGAATCGGGATCGTCTGCCCGTACTCCTGGGACGTGCCCGGAGGCGTCCAGTTCCACGTCCGCGACCTCGCCGAGTACTTCCTCCGCCTCGGCCACGAGGTCTCCGTGCTCGCCCCGGCCGACGACGACACCCCGCTGCCGCCGTACGTCGTCTCCGCCGGGCGGGCCGTCCCCGTGCCGTACAACGGCTCGGTGGCCCGGCTGAACTTCGGCTTCCTGTCGGCCGCGCGAGTGCGGCGCTGGCTGCACGAGGGCGCCTTCGACGTGGTCCACATCCACGAGCCGACCTCGCCCTCGCTGGGCCTGCTCACCTGCTGGGCCGCGCAGGGCCCGATCGTGGCCACGTTCCACACCTCCAACCCGCGCTCCCGGGCGATGATCGCCGCCTACTCGATCCTCCAGGCCGCGCTGGAGAAGATCAGCGCGCGGATCGCGGTCAGCGAGTACGCCCGCCGCACCCTGGTCGAGCACCTGGGCGGGGACGCGGTGGTCATCCCCAACGGCGTCGACGTCGACTTCTTCGCCAAGGCCGAGCCCAAGCCGCAGTGGCAGGGGGAGACGATCGGCTTCATCGGCCGCATCGACGAGCCCCGCAAGGGCCTGCCCGTCCTGATGAAGGCCCTGCCGAAGATCCTCGCCGCCCGGCCCGGCGCACGGCTGCTGGTCGCGGGCCGGGGCGACGAGGAGGCCGCCGTCGAGGGCCTGCCGCCCGAACTCCGCTCCCACGTGGAGTTCCTCGGCATGATCAGCGACGAGGACAAGGCCCGTCTGCTGCGCAGCGTCGACCTGTACCTCGCGCCCAACACCGGCGGCGAGAGCTTCGGCATCATCCTGGTCGAGGCCATGTCCGCGGGCGCCCCCGTGCTCGCCTCGGACCTCGACGCCTTCGTGCAGGTCCTCGACCAGGGCCGGGCGGGCGAGGTGTTCGCCAACGAGGACGCGGACGCGCTCGCCGACGCCGCCGTCCGGCTGCTGGCCGACCCGGACCGCCGGGCCGCGCTGCGCGCCCGCGGCAGCGCGCACGTGCGCCGCTTCGACTGGTCCACGGTCGGCGCGGACATCCTGTCCGTCTACGAGACGGTCACCGACGGCACGACCGCGGTCGCCGCGGACGAACGCACGACGGGCCTGCGAGCCCGCTTCGGCCTCGCCCGCGACTGACCCGGCGCCCGGCCGCGGGGACGGCTCCCGGCGGGGGCCGGGGCCGTCCGCGGGGACCGGCACGGCACATGCCGCCGGAGCCCGGTCGGCGGGCGGGGCGGCCGGGGACACGACGGCCTGCGGGGCCCGGCGCCGGGACCGATAGCCTTCCGGCGTGACCGCAACCCTCATCTGGATCCTCGTCGCCCTGCTCGCGATCGGCGTCTACCTGAGCTGGACCGCCGGACGGCTGGACCGGCTGCACGTACGGATGGACGCCGCCCGGGCCGCGCTCGACGCCCAGCTGCTGCGCCGGGCCTCGGTGGCCCAGGAACTCGCCACCTCGGGCGTGCTGGACCCGGCCGCCTCGATCGTGCTGTACGAGGCCGCGCACGCCGCCCGGCAGGCCGAGGAGGAGCAGCGGGAGGTCGCCGAGAGCGAGCTGAGCCAGGCCCTGCGCGCGGTCTTCGCGGAGCCGGCCCAGGTGGAGGCGGTGCGCGAGGCTCCCGGCGGCGAGGAGACCGCCCGTGAGCTGGCCGAGGCCGTGCGCCGGGTGCCGATGGCCCGCCGCTTCCACAACGACGCGGTGGGCGCCGCCCGCCGGCTGCGCGAACACCGCAAGGTCCGCTGGTTCCGGCTGGCCGGCCACGCGCCCTTCCCACTGGCCTTCGAAATGGACGACGAACCCCCCGCGGCCCTGGTGGAAAGGGTCGCCTGACGGCCGTATACCTGTCATTCACAGCGAAAAGGAGCCACCGGCTTTTCATTGGCCCTTGCTGTGGCCTGGTCCCCTCGCGTTTCCTCGGGTCAGCAGAAACCCTCTTCACATCAGCGAGGTCACCCGTGTCCACCACCGAGAACCAGGCTCCCGAGACCGGCACCGCCCGCGTGAAGCGCGGCATGGCCGAGCAGCTCAAGGGGGGCGTCATCATGGACGTCGTCACCCCGGAGCAGGCGAAGATCGCCGAGGACGCGGGCGCCGTCGCCGTCATGGCCCTGGAGCGGGTCCCCGCCGACATCCGCAAGGACGGCGGCGTGGCGCGCATGTCCGACCCGGACATGATCGAGGGCATCATCGACGCCGTCTCGATCCCGGTCATGGCCAAGTCCCGCATCGGCCACTTCGTCGAGGCCCAGGTCCTCCAGTCCCTCGGCGTGGACTACATCGACGAGTCCGAGGTGCTCACCCCGGCCGACGAGGTCAACCACTCCGACAAGTGGGCCTTCACCACCCCGTTCGTGTGCGGCGCCACCAACCTGGGCGAGGCCCTGCGCCGCATCGCCGAGGGCGCCGCGATGATCCGCTCCAAGGGCGAGGCCGGCACCGGCAACGTCGTGGAGGCCGTGCGCCACCTGCGCCAGATCAAGGGCGAGATCGCCAAGCTGCGCGGCTGCGACAACAACGAGCTGTACGCCGCCGCCAAGGAGCTGCGCGCCCCCTACGAGCTGGTCAAGGAGGTCGCCGAGCTGGGCAAGCTCCCCGTGGTGCTGTTCTCCGCCGGCGGCGTGGCCACCCCGGCCGACGCCGCGCTGATGCGCCAGCTCGGTGCCGAGGGCGTGTTCGTCGGCTCCGGCATCTTCAAGTCCGGCGACCCGGCCAAGCGCGCCGCCGCCATCGTCAAGGCGACCACCTTCTACGACGACCCGAAGATCATCGCGGACGCGTCCCGCAACCTCGGCGAGGCCATGGTCGGCATCAACTGCGACACCCTCCCCGAGACCGAGCGCTACGCGAACCGCGGCTGGTGAGCCCGGCCCTCAGGCACTGGTACAGGTACGACACCCCATGAACACTCCTGTCATTGGCGTCCTGGCCCTCCAGGGCGACGTACGGGAGCACCTCATCGCCCTGGCCGCGGCGGACGCCGTGGCCAGGCCGGTGCGGCGCCCCGAGGAACTCGCCGAGGTCGACGGCTTGGTGCTGCCCGGCGGCGAGTCCACCACCATCTCCAAGCTGGCCGTCCTCTTCGGTGTGATGGAGCCGCTGCGCGCCCGGGTGCGCGACGGCATGCCCGTCTACGGCACCTGCGCCGGCATGATCATGCTGGCCGACAAGATCCTCGACCCGCGCTCGGGCCAGGAGACCGTCGGCGGCATCGACATGATCGTGCGCCGCAACGCCTTCGGGCGGCAGAACGAGTCCTTCGAGGCCGCGGTCGACGTGCGGGGCGTCGCGGGCGATCCTGTGGAGGGCGTCTTCATCCGCGCCCCCTGGGTGGAGTCCGTGGGTGCCGACGCCGAGGTGCTCGCCGAGCACGACGGCCACATCGTCGCCGTCCGCCAGGGCAACGCGCTCGCCACGTCGTTCCACCCGGAACTGACCGGTGACCACCGGGTGCACGCCCTGTTCGTGGACATGGTGCGCGCCAATGCCGCCCCGGAGTCCTTGTAGGATCTCTGGCGTTCGTTCATAGATGGGTAACGCGAAGGAGACAGGCAGATGTCCGGCCACTCTAAATGGGCTACGACGAAGCACAAGAAGGCCGTGATCGACGCCAAGCGCGGCAAGCTCTTCGCGAAGCTGATCAAGAACATCGAGGTCGCGGCGCGGATGGGCGGCGTCGACCTCGACGGCAACCCGACGCTCTACGACGCCGTCCAGAAGGCCAAGAAGCAGTCGGTCCCGAACAAGAACATCGACTCCGCGATCAAGCGCGGCGGCGGTCTCGAGGCCGGCGGCGCCGACTACGAGACGATCATGTACGAGGGCTACGGCCCCAACGGTGTCGCGGTGCTCATCGAGTGCCTCACCGACAACCGCAACCGCGCCGCCTCCGACGTGCGTGTCGCCATGACCCGCAACGGCGGCTCCATGGCCGACCCCGGTTCGGTGTCGTACCTGTTCAACCGCAAGGGCGTCGTGATCGTCCCCAAGGGCGAGCTGACCGAGGACGACGTGCTCGGTGCCGTCCTGGACGCCGGTGCCGAGGAGGTCAACGACCTCGGCGAGTCCTTCGAGGTGCTCAGCGAGGCCACCGACCTGGTCGCGGTCCGCACCGCCCTCCAGGAGGCCGGCATCGACTACGACTCCGCCGAGGCCAACTTCGTCCCGACCATGCAGGTCGAGCTGGACGAGGAGGGCGCCAAGAAGATCTTCAAGCTGATCGACGCCCTGGAGGACAGCGACGACGTGCAGAACGTCTTCGCCAACTTCGACGTGAGCGACGAGATCATGGAGAAGGTCGACGCGTAAGGCGCGCGGCTGTCCGACCGGGCCGACGGGACACCCCGTCGGCCCGTCGCGTTGCCGGGCGTCGGTGCGCGGCGTTGTCAGTGCCACCCGATAGCCTGCACAAACAGGTGATCGAGCGGTCGGAGGGAGGCGCCCCGTGCGGGTGCTGGGGGTGGACCCGGGGCTGACCCGGTGCGGTGTCGGCGTGGTCGAGGGGGTCGCGGGCCGCCCGCTGACGATGGTCGGCGTCGGCGTCGTACGCACTCCGGCGGACGCCGAGCTGAGCCACCGGCTGCTCGCCGTCGAGCAGGGCATCGAGCAGTGGCTGGACGAACACCGGCCCGAGTTCGTCGCCGTGGAGCGCGTCTTCAGCCAGCACAACGTGCGCACCGTGATGGGCACCGCCCAGGCCAGCGCCGTCGCCATGCTGTGCGCCGCCCGCCGCGGCATCCCCGTCGCGCTGCACACCCCCAGCGAGGTCAAGGCCGCCGTCACCGGCTCGGGACGCGCCGACAAGGCGCAGGTCGGCGCCATGGTCACCCGGCTGCTGCGGCTCGCCGCGCCCCCCAAGCCGGCCGACGCCGCCGACGCCCTCGCCCTCGCCATCTGCCACATCTGGCGCGCCCCCGCCCAGAACCGGCTCCAGCGGGCCGTCGCCCTGCACACCGCCCACCCGACGAAAGGCCGTACGGCATGATCGCCTTCCTCAGCGGCACGGTCGCCGCGCTCGCCCCCGACTCCGCGGTGGTGGAGGTCGGCGGCGTCGGCATGGCCGTCCAGTGCACCCCGGACACACTGGCCGCGCTCCGCGTGGGACAGCCCGCCAAGCTGCACACCTCCCTGGTGGTGCGCGAGGATTCGCTGACCCTGTACGGCTTCGCCGATGACGACGCCCGCCAGGTCTTCGAACTGCTCCAGACCGCCAGCGGCGTCGGCCCCCGCCTCGCCCAGGCGATGCTCGCCGTGCACACCCCGGACGCGCTGCGCCGCGCCGTCGCCACCGGTGACGAGAAGGCCCTCACCGCGGTCCCCGGCATCGGCAAGAAGGGCGCCCAGAAGCTGCTCCTGGAGCTCAAGGACCGCCTCGGCGCGCCCGTCGGCACCGCCCCGGCCGTCGGTGCCCCCGTCACCCAGGGCTGGCGCGACCAGCTGCACGCGGCCCTCATCGGCCTCGGCTACGCCACCCGCGAGGCCGACGAGGCCGTGGCCGCCGTGGCACCCCAGGCCGAGGCGGAGGGCGGCACCCCGCAGGTCGGCCGGCTGCTGAAGGCCGCCCTGCAGACCCTGAACCGCGCCCGCTGACCCCCACCCCTTTGAGGCACACCACATGAACTGGGACGACACGGCCGACACTCCCGCCGAGCGGCTGGTGGACTCCGCCGCCGACCGCGAGGACCAGGCCGTCGAGGCCGCCCTGCGCCCCAAGGACCTCGGCGAGTTCATCGGCCAGGAGAAGGTCCGCGAACAGCTCGACCTGGTGCTGCGGGCGGCCCGCGCGCGCGGCGCCACCGCCGACCACGTACTGCTCTCCGGCGCCCCCGGCCTCGGCAAGACCACCCTGTCGATGATCATCGCGGCCGAGATGGGCGCCCCCATCCGCATCACCTCCGGCCCCGCCATCCAGCACGCCGGCGACCTCGCCGCGATCCTCTCCTCCCTCCAGGAGGGCGAGGTGCTCTTCCTGGACGAGATCCACCGCATGTCCCGGCCCGCCGAGGAGATGCTGTACATGGCGATGGAGGACTTCCGCGTCGACGTCATCGTCGGCAAGGGCCCCGGCGCCACCGCCATTCCCCTGGAGCTGCCCCCGTTCACGCTGGTCGGCGCCACCACCCGGGCCGGTCTGCTGCCGCCCCCGCTGCGCGACCGCTTCGGCTTCACCGCGCACATGGAGTTCTACGAGCCCCGCGAACTGGAGCGGGTCGTGCACCGCTCGGCACAGCTGCTGGACGTCGGCATAGAGCCCGACGGCGCCGCCGAGATCGCCGGCCGCTCCCGCGGCACGCCCCGCATCGCCAACCGCCTGCTGCGCCGCGTCCGCGACTACGCGCAGGTCAAGGCGGACGGTGTGATCACCCGTGAGATCGCCGCGGCCGCGCTCGCCGTCTACGAGGTCGACGGGCGCGGCCTGGACCGGCTGGACCGCGCCGTCCTGGAGGCCCTGCTGAAGCTGTTCGGCGGCGGCCCGGTGGGCCTGTCCACGCTCGCCGTCGCGGTGGGGGAGGAACGTGAGACCGTGGAAGAGGTGGCCGAACCGTTCCTGGTCCGCGAGGGCCTGCTGGCCCGCACCCCGCGCGGCCGGGTGGCCACCCCCGCCGCCTGGACGCACCTCGGGCTCACCCCGCCCCGTTCGGCCACGCCGGGAAACGGACAAGGGGACCTGTTCGGGGCGTGACGCCTCCGGCAGCGGACCCCCGGCGGGCCGGGCATTGGCACGGGCAGGAACCCAGGTGCCATGCTGAGCGTTGTTCCATGTGCGCGGACTCGCTTAGACTCCGCCGATGCCGCCTGTACGGGTGGCGCCGACCACACCCCCATCCCGATAAAAGGCCGCTCTCCGTCGCGGTCGCGCGAAGGAAATCCGTCCCGTGAATCCGTATACCCTTCTCCCGTTCATCGTGCTCATCGCGGCCATGTTCCTGATGACGCGCTCTGCCAAGAAGAAGCAGCAGCAGGCCGCGCAGATGCGCAACGAATTGCAGCCCGGCTCCGGTGTCCGCACGATCGGGGGAATGTACGCGACGGTCAAGGAGATCAACGAGGACACCGTCCTCCTCGACGCCGGCCCCGGTGTCGACCTCCTCTTCGCGAAGAACGCGATCGGCGCCGTCCTCAGCGACGACGAGTACAACCGCATCGTGCACGGCATCGAGCACGACCTGAAGTCCGACGCCGACATCGTCCCGGACGACGCCTCCTCCCTCACCGAGACCGACGAGACCGACGGATCTGCCGCCGCTGCCGCCGCCTCCGACGACAAGATCGACCTCGGTAAGAAGGACGCCGACGAGGGCGCCGCCGACGCGTCCGAGGCCGCCGAGGCCCGGACGGATGACCAGCCGAAGAAGACCGACGGCGACTCCGACGTGAAGTAGTCACGCCCCGGTGGTGCGCGAGGGTGCATAATCACGCCCCGCGCACCACCGGGCGCGTCTGTTTCCCGTACGGGGAGCCCGACACCATGTCATGGCCGCCGAGCGCCGACCGGACGCCGAGCGGCTCGAGAGGGAGTACGAGAAGGTGGCAGCACCTAAGAAGGGCCGGAGCGCGAGCGCCCAGAGCAAACCAGGGCGCTCGCTGGCCCTCATCCTGATCGCCATCGTGGCGCTCACCGGAGGGATGTTCGCCTCCGGGCACACCACTCCGCGTCTCGGCATCGACCTCGCCGGCGGTACGAGCATCACGCTCAAGGCGAAGGCCGACCAGGGGTCCGCGATCAACAAGGCCAACATGGACACCGCGGTCGACATCATGAACCGCCGTGTCAACGGTCTCGGCGTCTCCGAGGCGGAGGTGCAGACCCAGGGAAACGACAACATCATCGTCAATATCCCGCGGGGCACCAACTCCAAGGAGGCCCAGCAGCAGGTCGGCACCACCGCCAAGCTCTACTTCCGCCCCGTCCTGGCGAGTGAGCCCAGCGGTGCCGCGGCCAGCCCCTCGCCGAGCGGCTCCCCGACCGGCTCCCCGACCACGGGCTCCTCGCCCAAGCCGGGCTCCAGCCCCTCCGCGAGCGCCTCCTCCTCGCAGAAGGCCTCTTCCTCGTCGTCCTCGCCGTCGAGCACGTCCCCGACCTCCTCCGCGACCACGCAGGGCCGTGCGGTCACCGACGCGCTCAAGGCCGGCCCAAGCCCCTCGCCGAGCGCGACGCCCACCGGTGGTTCCTCCCCGAAGCCGACCCCCTCGGCCTCCGGCGGCACGGACATCGCCAAGCTCCAGGCCGCGTACACTGCCCTGGACTGCTCCAAGCCCGATCAGCGCGCCAAGGCTGGCAAGGACGCCAAGCCCGGCGAGTCCACCATTGCCTGCGGCACTGTTGGCAAGAACCCGTACAAATACCTGCTCGGCCCGGCCGGCGTGGACGGCACCGAGGTGAAGAAGGCCCAGGCCGTCTTCGACACCCAGGGCGCCTCCGGTTGGCAGGTCCAGATGACCTTCAACTCCACGGGCGCCAAGAAGTTCGCCGACATCACCGGCCAGCTGGCCAAGAACCAGGCCCCGCAGAACGAGTTCGGCATCGTCCTGGATGGCGAGGTCGTCTCCAGCCCGTACGTCAGTCTGGCCATCACCGGCGGTAGCGCATACATCTCCGGCCATTTCACGCAGCAGGAGGCGCAGAGCCTCGCCAACATGCTGTCGTACGGCGCGCTGCCACTCTCCTTCCAGGAGCAGTCCGTCACCACCGTGACCGCCGCGCTCGGCGGCCAGCAGCTGCACGCCGGTCTGCTCGCCGGCGCCATCGGCCTCGCGCTGGTCGTGCTCTACCTGGTGGTCTACTACCGCGGTCTGTCGCTGGTCGCCATGGCGTCCCTGGTGGTCTCCGCGATCCTCACCTACGTGATCATGTCGCTGCTCGGCCCGACCATCGGCTTCGCGCTGAACCTGCCGGCCGTCTGCGGTGCCATCGTCGCCATCGGCATCACCGCCGACTCGTTCATCGTGTACTTCGAACGCATCCGGGACGAGATCCGCGAGGGCCGCTCGCTGCGCCCCGCCGTCGAGCGGGCCTGGCCGCGCGCCCGGCGCACCGTCCTGGTCTCCGACTTCGTGTCGTTCCTCGCCGCCGCCGTCCTGTTCATCGTGACCGTCGGCAAGGTCCAGGGCTTCGCGTTCACGCTGGGTCTGACCACCCTGCTCGACGTGGTCGTGGTCTTCCTGTTCACCAAGCCGCTGATGACGCTGCTCGCCCGCCGCCCGTTCTTCGCGAACGGCCACAAGTGGTCCGGCCTCGACCCGAAGAGCCTCGGCGTCAAGCCGCCGCTGCGCCGCACCCGCCGTACCGCCGGTCCCGCCGCCGGCCCTGTCGACCCGAAGGAGGCGTGAGCGATGTCGAAACTCGGCAACATCGGCGCCAAGCTGCACCGCGGCGAGATCAGCTACGACTTCATCGGCAAGCGCAAGATCTGGTACGGCGTCTCCATCCTGATCACCATCACGGCCATCCTCGGCCTGGCGGTGCGCGGGCTGAACATGAGCATCGACTTCCAGGGCGGCGCGGTCTTCACCACGCCGACCAGCATGAGCACGACGGTGGCCCAAGCGGAGGAGTACGCCAAGGACGCCTCCGGCCACGAGGCCGTCGTACAGAAGCTCGGCAACGGCAGCCTGCGCATCCAGGTCGCCGGCCTCGACACGGCCAAGTCGGACGAGGTCAAGCAGACCCTGGCCAAGGACCTGAAGATCAACCCCGAGAAGCTCGCCGCCGACCTGGTCGGCCCGAGCTGGGGCCAGGAGATCGCCAACAAGGCCTGGGAGGGCCTGGCGATCTTCATGGTGCTCGTCGTGATCTACCTGGCCATCGCCTTCGAATGGCGCATGGCCGTCGCGGCCCTGGTCGCGCTGATCCACGACATCACCATCACGACCGGTATCTACGCCCTGGTCGGCTTCGAGGTCTCGCCCGGCACGATCATCGGTCTGCTGACCATCCTCGGTTACTCGCTCTACGACACGGTCGTCGTCTTCGACAGCCTCAAGGAGCAGACCAAGGACATCACCAAGCAGACCCGCTTCACCTACAGCGAGATCGCCAACCGGTCGATCAACGGCACCCTGGTCCGTTCCATCAACACCACGGTCGTCGCCCTGCTGCCGGTCGCCGGTCTGCTCTTCATCGGCGGCGGCTTCCTCGGCGCCGGCGACCTCAACGACATCTCGCTGTCGCTGTTCGTCGGCCTGGCGGCCGGTGCGTACTCCTCGATCTTCATCGCGACCCCGCTGGTCGCCGACCTCAAGGAGCGCGAGCCCGCGCTGCGGACGCTCACCAAGCGGGTCATGGCCAAGCGGGCCCAGGCCGCCGCGGAGGAGGGGCTCGCGGGTACCGCGGACGCCGACCCCGAGGACGCCGCGCCCGCCGTGGTCGGCCCGCGCAACCAGCCCACCCGCGGCCGCGGCCGTGGCCGACAGGCGGGGAAGCGCCGATGACCGACATCCAGGAGCTGCTGCTCAGCCGCATCCGCGACGTGGCCGACTACCCGGAGCCGGGCGTGATGTTCAAGGACATCACCCCGCTCCTGGCGGACCCGGCCGCCTTCACCGCCCTCACCGACGCGCTCGCCGGCGTCGCCGAGAGCACCGGCGCCACCAAGGTCGTCGGACTGGAGGCCCGGGGCTTCATCCTCGGCGCCCCCGTCTCGCTGCGCGCGGGCCTGGGCTTCATCCCGGTCCGCAAGGCCGGCAAGCTGCCCGGCGCCACCTTGCGCCAGGCGTACGACCTGGAGTACGGCTCCGCCGAGATCGAGGTGCACGCCGAGGACCTGACCTCCGGCGACCGCGTCCTGATCGTGGACGACGTGCTGGCCACCGGCGGCACCGCCGAGGCGGCGATCCACCTCATCCAGCGCGCCGGGGCCGAGGTCTGCGGCCTCGCCGTCCTGATGGAGCTGGGCTTCCTCGGCGCCCGCGCCCGCCTGGAGCCGACCCTCGCCGGAGCCCCGCTGGAGGCGCTCCTCACCGTGTGAGAGAAGCCGCCTGCTGAGAGGCAGGGGCCGAACACAAGAAGGAGGGCGCCCGAAGCACCCTGGGGCGCCCTCCTTGGTTTTCAGCAGAGCCCATCAATTAGCTCAGATGTTCATCAAATTCACGTTCGGCAAGGCGTCGCAGTGATGGGATCTTCCCGGTGCCACTGACCAGGGCACCGCAGAGGAGGATTCGATGAACATGTCACGCAAGATGACCACGGGGGTCGTCTCGCTTCTCTCCGTAGCCGCCCTCGGCGCCGGGGCGACGACTGCCGGCGCCGCTCCGGCCCACCCGCAGGCCAAGTCCCCCAGCTCTGCGGCGGCCAGCTGCAGCGATTGGAACAGGGCGGTTGCCGTGCCGTGGAAGTGGCAGACCCTTAAGGATGGGTGCGGTCACTTCGGGCGTCCGGGCCTGCGGATGGGCTATTCCTGGGCCGTCTTCAAGGGCACCAAGGTCTGCGTCAAGGCCAAGGGATTCGTCAACGGGAAGAAGAAGTGGTACGACCTGGGCTGTCGCAAGTCCGGCTCCTTCACCGTGCCGTGGGGGAACGTGCTCGCCGAGAAGGAGATCCAGGTGAAGGGCACGGCAACCTTCAACTGGAGGTGAAGCCGGGTCGGCGCGCTGCTGTGCGGGCTGGACAAGCAGGTTAAGTGAGGTCAGGGGCGCGAGCCGGGCTCGGGCCCCTGATCAGTAAGCAGGCTCCTCGGCACTCAGTCCTCAGGCTCGATACCATAGGTGTCCGGGCCTGACCAGCGGACCCGGAACGTGCACGAGGAGCCCTCTTGCCAGACGAGGCCCAGCCACTGACCGCCGCCAAGCCCGAGCCCGCCTCGGCGGCCGCGGCGAAACCCGCGCCCAACGTGTCGACCGCCAAGAACGACACCCGCGGGGCGGTCGAGCACGCCCCGTCCGCCCCCGTCGAGAAGTCCGCCGAGGCCGTGCGCCCCAAACCGGCTCCCACCGAGCGTCCGGCCCAGCCCCCCGTGGTGCGCCCGCCCTCCGTGCAGCCCGGCCGCACCGGCTCGTCCAACCGCGTCCGCGCCCGGCTGGCCCGCCTCGGCGTGCAGCGCGCCAACCCGTACAACCCGGTCCTGGAGCCGCTGCTGCGGATAGTGCGCAGCAACGATCCCAAGATCGAGAACTCCACCCTCCGCCAGATCGAGCGCGCCTACCAGGTCGCCGAGCGCTGGCACCGCGGCCAGAAGCGCAAGAGCGGCGACCCGTACATCACCCACCCGCTCGCGGTCACCACCATCCTCGCCGAGCTGGGCATGGACCCGGCCACGCTGATGGCCGGACTGCTGCACGACACCGTCGAGGACACCGAGTACGGCCTGGAGGACCTGCGCCGCGACTTCGGCGACGTGGTCGCCCTGCTCGTCGACGGCGTCACCAAGCTGGACAAGGTCAAGTTCGGCGAGGCCGCGCAGGCCGAGACGGTGCGCAAGATGGTCGTCGCCATGGCCAAGGACCCCCGCGTCCTGGTCATCAAGCTCGCCGACCGCCTGCACAACATGCGCACCATGCGCTACCTCAAGCGGGAGAAGCAGGAGAAGAAGGCGCGCGAGACCCTGGAGATCTACGCGCCGCTCGCCCACCGCCTGGGCATGAACACCATCAAGTGGGAGCTGGAGGACCTCGCCTTCGCGATCCTCTACCCCAAGATGTACGACGAGATCGTCCGGCTGGTGGCCGAACGGGCGCCCAAGCGCGACGAGTACCTGGCCATAGTGACCGATGAGGTCCAGTCCGACCTGCGCGCCGCCCGCATCAAGGCGACCGTCACCGGCCGCCCGAAGCACTACTACAGCGTCTACCAGAAGATGATCGTCCGCGGCCGTGACTTCGCGGAGATCTACGACCTGGTGGGCATCCGCGTCCTGGTCGACACCGTCCGCGACTGCTACGCCGCCCTCGGCACGGTGCACGCGCGATGGAACCCAGTCCCCGGCCGGTTCAAGGACTACATCGCGATGCCCAAGTTCAACATGTACCAGTCGCTGCACACCACGGTGATCGGTCCCAACGGCAAGCCCGTCGAACTCCAGATCCGCACCTTCGACATGCACCGCCGGGCCGAGTACGGCATCGCCGCGCACTGGAAGTACAAGCAGGAGGCCGTCGCCGGCGCCTCCAAGGTCCGCACCGACGCGCCCAAGACGTCCGCGAAGGACAAGGACGCCATCAACGACATGGCGTGGCTGCGGCAGTTGCTCGACTGGCAGAAGGAGACCGAGGACCCGGGCGAGTTCCTGGAGTCCCTGCGCTTCGACCTGTCCCGCAACGAGGTCTTCGTCTTCACGCCCAAGGGCGACGTCATAGCGCTCCCGGCCGGCGCCACCCCCGTCGACTTCGCCTACGCCGTGCACACCGAGGTCGGCCACCGCACCATAGGAGCGCGGGTCAACGGCAGGCTCGTACCGCTCGAATCCACCCTGGACAACGGCGACCTGGTGGAAGTGTTCACCTCCAAGGCGGCCGGCGCCGGACCCTCGCGCGACTGGCTCGGCTTCGTCAAGTCGCCGCGCGCCCGCAACAAGATCCGCGCCTGGTTCTCCAAGGAGCGCCGGGACGAGGCGATCGAGCAGGGCAAGGACGCCATCGTGCGGGCCATGCGCAAGCAGAACCTGCCGATCCAGCGCATCCTCAACGGCGACTCCCTGATCACCCTCGCCCACGAGATGCGCTACTCGGACATCTCCGCGCTCTACGCGGCGATAGGCGAGGGCCATGTCTCCGCGCAGAACATCGTGCAGAAGCTGGTGCAGGCCCTCGGCGGCGAGGAGGCGGCCACCGAGGAGATCGACGAGTCGGTCCCGCCGTCCCGCGGCCGCGGCCGCAAGCGCCGCTCCAGCGCCGATCCCGGCGTCGTGGTCAAGGGCGTCGAGGACGTGTGGGTGAAGCTGGCCCGCTGCTGCACGCCCGTACCCGGCGACCCGGTCATCGGCTTCGTCACCCGCGGCAGCGGCGTCTCCGTGCACCGCAACGACTGCGTCAACGTGGACTCGCTGTCCCGGGAGCCGGAGCGCATCCTCGACGTCGAGTGGGCGCCCACCCAGTCCTCGGTCTTCCTGGTCGCCATCCAGGTCGAGGCGCTGGACCGCTCCCGGCTGCTGTCGGACGTCACCCGCGTCCTGTCCGACCAGCACGTCAACATCCTGTCGGCCGCCGTGCAGACCTCCCGCGACCGGGTGGCCACCTCGCGCTTCACCTTCGAGATGGGCGACCCCAAGCACCTCGGCCACGTCCTGAAGGCCGTCCGGGGCGTGGAGGGCGTGTACGACGTCTACCGCGTGACCTCGGGCCGCAGCCGCTCGTAACCACCGCCCCCGGACAGGGAAAAGGGCCCCGTACGCGCGTACGGGGCCCTTTCACACCGGCAACGAGGGAACTCAGCCGCCGAACTCCTGGAGGCCCTTCAGAGCCTGGTCCAGCAGTGCCTGGCGGCCCTCCAGCTCCCTCTCCAGCTTGTCGGCCTTGGCGTTGTTGCCCTGGGCGCGGGCCTGCTCGATCTGCGCCCGCAGCTTGTCCACGGCGGCCTGGAGCTGACCGGTCAGACCCTCGGCGCGCGCCCGCGCCTCCGGGTTGGTCCGGCGCCACTCGGCCTCCTCGGCCTCCTGGAGCGCCCGCTCGACCGCGTGCATCCGGCCCTCGACCTTCGGCCGCGCGTCACGCGGGACGTGGCCGATGGCCTCCCAGCGCTCGTTGATCGAACGGAAGGCGGCCCGGGCGGCCTTGAGGTCGCCGATCGGCAGGAGCTTCTCGGCCTCCTCGGCCAGCTCCTCCTTCAGCTTGAGGTTCTCCGCCTGCTCCGCGTCCCGCTCGGCGAACACCGAGCTGCGCGCGGCGAAGAAGACGTCCTGCGCGCCGCGGAAGCGGTTCCACAGGTCGTCCTCGTGCTCGCGCTGGGCGCGGCCCGCGGCCTTCCACTCCGCCATCAGCTCGCGGTAACGGGCCGCCGTCGGACCCCAGTCCGTGGAACCGGACAGCGCCTCGGCCTCGGCGACCAGCCGCTCCTTGACCCGGCGGGCCTCCTCGCGCTGCGCGTCCAGCTGGGCGAAGTGCGCCTTGCGCCGCTTGGAGAACGCCGACCGGGCGTGCGAGAAGCGGTGCCACAGCTCGTCGTCGGACTTGCGGTCCAGCCGCGGCAGCCCCTTCCAGGTGTCCACCAGCGCCCGCAGCCGCTCACCCGCGGCCCGCCACTGGTCGGACTGCGCCAGCTGCTCGGCCTCGGCGACCAGGTCCTCCTTGGCCTTGCGGGCCTCGTCGGACTGCTTGGCCCGCTGGGCCTTGCGCTCCTCCCGGCGGGCCTCGACCGTCTCCACGAGCTTGTCCAGCCGGCGGCGCAGCGCCTCCAGGTCGCCGACCGCGTGGTGCGCGTCCACCTGCTCGCGCAGATGACCGATGGCGGCCTGGGCGTCCTTCGCCGACAGGTCGGTGGTGCGCACTCGCTTCTCGAGGAGGCCGATCTCGACAACCAGGCCCTCGTACTTGCGCTCGAAGTAGGCCAGCGCCTCCTCAGGGGAGCCGGCCGCCCAGGATCCGACGACCTGCTCGCCGTCGGCCGTACGCACGTACACGGTCCCCGTCTCGTCGACGCGGCCCCACGGGTCGCTGCTCACAGCGCCTCCTCCACATGATGCCTGCGGGGTGCCTCAGCGCCCCCGGGCATCGACCACAGTTTCGTCACGGCCAACATAGGCGACCAGCGGGTTCCCTGTCCGCATCCAGCGCGACCGAAATTCCGCCGGGAGCCCACGCCGTCCTCAGGACTTGGTGACGGTCGCCTTGTCGATCACCACGGTCGCGTTCGGGGCACCGTCGCCCTGGCCGGTGCTCTCGCCCGCGCCGGCGATCTTGTTCAGCACCTTCATGCCGGCCGCGTCGATCGTGCCGAACGGCGTGTACTGGGGCGGCAGCGGGCTGTCCTTGTACACCAGGAAGAACTGGCTGCCGCCGGTGTGCTTCTGACCGGTGTTGGCCATCGCCACCGTGCCCGCCGGGTACGTGTTCTTCTTCAGGCTGGCGTCCTTCAGGTTCTCGTCCGGCAGCGTGTAGCCGGGACCGCCCATGCCGGTGCCCTGCGGATCGCCGCACTGGAGCACGTAGATGCCCTGCGTGGTCAGCCGGTGGCACTTGGTGTGGTCGAAGTAGCCCTTGCCGGCGAGGAAGTCGAAGGAGTTGACCGTGTGCGGGGCCGCCGACGCCTTCAGCGCGATCGGGATGTCACCGCACGTCGTCGCCAGGTCCAGCGTGTACTTCGCCGACGTGTCGATCGACATCGCCGGCTCCTTCTTCCAGCTGAGCTTCTTCACCGAGCCGGCCGCCGGCTTGTGGCACGGGTCCGGCGCCTTGCTGGGCGAGGCGGACGCGCTCGGCGTGGTCTTGGCGCTCGCGTCGGTCTTCTTGTCGCCGTCCCCCAGCACATGGGTCGTGTACAGCGCCACGGCGCCGATCACGATCACGCCCAGTACCGACGCGATCGCGGAGTTGCGCACGCGGGCCTTGCGCCGCGCCTCGGTGCGCCGCTGCTGCTGCCGCAAGAACTTCTCCCGGGCGAGCTGACGCCGCCGCTGCTCCTGGCTGACCACCGGGTTCTCTCCTCATGCGTGTCGTGTGTCGAGCGGTACGCGTGCGTCCTCGTGGGCCGACCACTGCGTGTAGCCCCGTACCGTATATGGGTTCGCTGAGGAAACGGCAGCGCCGGTAGGCTCTGAGTGCGGCCGAAGCCGCCCAGTCGCCGACTGTCACCGACACAACGAAGGACGATCGTGCTCATTGCCGGGTTCCCCGCCGGGGCCTGGGGGACGAACTGCTACCTCGTCGCCCCCGCCGCCGGTGAGGAGTGCGTGATCATCGACCCGGGCCACCAGGCCACCGAAGGAGTCGAGGACGCGCTGAAGAAGCATCGGCTCAAGCCCGTCGCCGTCGTCCTCACCCATGGCCACATCGACCACGTGGCCTCGGTCGTCCCGGTGTGCGGCGCCCATGACGTGCCCGCCTGGATCCACCCCTCGGACCGGTACATGATGAGCGACCCCGAGAAGGCGCTCGGCCGCTCCATCGGGATGCCGCTGATGGGGGAGCTGACCGTGGGCGAGCCGGACGACGTCAGGGAGCTGGCCGACGGCGCGAAACTGGAGCTGGCCGGGCTGGAGTTCTCCGTCGCGCACGCGCCGGGCCATACCAAGGGGTCGGTGACCTTCCGGATGCCCGAGAGCGCCGACGTGCCGTCGGTGTTCTTCTCCGGGGATCTGCTGTTCGCCGGCTCCATCGGACGCACCGACCTGCCGGGCGGGTCCATGACGGACATGCTGGAGTCGCTGGGGCGTGTGTGCCTGCCGCTCGACGACTCCACCGTGGTCCTGTCCGGCCACGGCCCCCAGACGACCATCGGCCGCGAGCGCGCCACCAACCCCTATCTGCGGGAAGTGGCCGCCGGCCAGGGAGCCTCCCCGGCTCCCCGACGAGGAATGTGACGAGAGAGCTTCCGTGAGCACGTTCAAGGCCCCCAAGGGCACCTACGACCTGATCCCCCCGGACTCGGCCACGTACCTGGCGGTCCGCGAGGCGATCGCCGCCCCGCTGCGCAACTCCGGCTACGGCTACGTCGAGACCCCCGGTTTCGAGAGCGTCGAACTGTTCGCGCGCGGCGTCGGCGAGTCCACCGACATCGTGACCAAGGAGATGTACGCCTTCGAGACCAAGGGCGGCGACAAGCTCGCCCTGCGCCCCGAGGGCACGGCCTCCGTGCTGCGCGCGGCCCTGGAGGCCAACCTGCACAAGTCGGGCAACCTGCCCGTGAAGCTCTGGTATTCGGGCTCGTACTACCGCTACGAGCGCCCGCAGAAGGGCCGTTACCGCCACTTCTCCCAGGTCGGCGCCGAGGCGATCGGCGCGGAGGACCCGGCGCTCGACGCCGAGCTGATCATCCTGGCCGACCAGGCGTACCGCTCGCTGGGGCTGCGCGACTTCCGCATCCTGCTCAACAGCCTGGGCGACAAGGAGTGCCGGCCCGTGTACCGGGCCGCGCTCCAGGACTTCCTGCGCGGCCTGGACCTGGACGAGGACACGCGCCGGCGTGCCGAGATCAACCCGCTGCGCGTCCTGGACGACAAGCGCGAGTCGGTCCAGGTCCAGCTGACCGGCGCGCCGCTGCTGCGCGACTACCTGTGCGACGCCTGCAAGGCGTACCACGAGGAGGTGCGCGACCTGATCACGGCGGCGGGCGTCGCCTTCGAGGACGACCCGAAGCTGGTGCGCGGCCTGGACTACTACACCCGTACCACCTTCGAGTTCGTGCACGACGGCCTCGGCTCGCAGTCCGCGGTGGGCGGCGGCGGCCGGTACGACGGCCTGTCCGAGATGATCGGCGGCCCCGCGCTGCCCTCGGTCGGCTGGGCCCTCGGCGTGGACCGCACGGTCCTCGCGCTGGAGGCGGAGGGCATCCGGCTGGACCTGCCCGCCACCACCTCCGTCTACGCCGTCCCGCTCGGCGAGGAGGCCCGCCGCGTCCTGTTCGCCAAGATCACCGAGCTGCGCAAGGTCGGCATCGCGGCGGACCTCTCGTACGGCGGCAAGGGCCTCAAGGGCGCGATGAAGAACGCGAACCGCTCCGGCGCGCGGTACGCGCTGGTCGCCGGTGAGCGCGACCTCGCCGAGGGTGTCGTCCAGCTCAAGGACATGGAGTCCGGCGAGCAGACCGCGATCGGCGTCAACGAGATCGTCGCCGAACTGGAGTCCCGGCTCGGCTAGCAGGCGAAGCGGAGAAGGGCGCCGGGGAGTCGGAGTCCCCGGTGCCCTTCTAGTGCTGTGGCCGGGAAGGTTCGCCGGAAAGCTCGCGGCGTCCGGTGCGGTGCATCGCAAGGCGGAGCGTCGCCCGCGTACTGGATGTACTCGGGTGACGCGACAACGCGGCGAGGTGCCGTGCCGGGCGTCGCGAGCCGGTGAACCTTTCCGGTCACAGCACTAGCGGCTTCGGGCTCGCGGTGCGGCCCGCTCGCTGATGAACGGAACCGGCCAGATGCGTCAACCCGGCGGGTGCCGATTCGTCCTGTCAGGCGTTTCCGGTACGGGGGTCTTCGTGTGCCGTTGCCCGTCGCCGGGCCCGCGCCGGGGGCCGTGGCCCCACCGCCGTCGGCAGGCGTGGCCCGCGGGAGCCGTGCCGCAGTCCGCACGCCCGCGCCATCGGGTCCGAGCAGGCCGGACGCGCACCGCGCCGGATGCCGGGACCGGGGCCGCCGGCCCGGGTCGCGTCCCCGCGCGTACGGTGCGGACTTCCCCGGCGTGTGCCGGGCCGGCCCCGGACCCGCGGCCAGAACCGAACGGTCCGTGATCTCCGGGCGGAGCCGCATGTCCCCGTCGACCGGTGGACACACAGCGGGGTGCGGCACAATGGCCGGTGCCCGAAGATGGTCCAACTCTCAAGTGACGGAATCGGCGTGATGAGCAAGACGACAGTCAACGACGTCTCCGCGGTGTCCGGTCCCGACCGCCCCGCCGACGCGCCCCGCACGGTGGGCGGCAGCCGGGCCTTCGCCCTGCTGCTGGTGATCACCGGCGCGGCCGGGCTGCTGGCCGCCTGGGTGATCACGCTCGACAAGTTCAAGATCCTCGAAGCCAAGGTCGCGGGCAAGACGTTCACCCCCGGGTGCAGCGTCAACCCGGTGGTCTCCTGCGGCAGCGTGATGGAGAGCAAGCAGGCCGCCGCCTTCGGCTTCCCGAACCCGATGCTGGGCCTCGTCTGCTACGGCATCGTGATCTGCGTCGGCATGAGCCTGCTGACCCGGGTCCGCTTCCCGCGCTGGTACTGGCTGACGTTCAACTTCGGCACCCTCTTCGGCGTCTGCTTCGTCACCTGGCTCCAGTTCGAGTCCCTGTACCGGATCAACGCCCTGTGCCTGTGGTGCTCCCTGGCCTGGGTCGCCACGATCACCATGTTCTGGTACGTCACCTCGTCCAACGTCCGCAACGGGTTCCTGCCCGCCCCGCGCTGGCTGCGCTCCTTCCTCGGCGAGTTCACCTGGGTGCTGCCGGTCACCCACTGCGGCATCATCGCCATGCTGATCCTCACCCGCTGGGGCAGCCAGCTCTGGGCCTGAGCCCCCGTAACCGCCTGCCCGCCGCCCGCCCCGGACCGGGGCCGGGCGGCATTGTCGGTGGCGTGTCTTAGGGTTTCAGGGTGGAACCCGACCTCTTCACCGCCGCAGCAGAAGAACGCCAGGAGAAGGATCCGTCGGCCAGTCCCCTGGCGGTGCGCATGCGCCCGCGCACGCTCGACGAGGTCGTGGGCCAGCAGCACCTGCTCAAGCCCGGCTCGCCCCTGCGCCGCCTGGTCGGCGAGGGCTCCGGCGGCCCCGCCGGAGCCTCCTCGGTGATCCTGTGGGGCCCACCCGGCACCGGCAAGACCACCCTCGCCTACGTCGTCTCCAAGGCCACCAACAAGCGCTTCGTGGAACTGTCCGCGATCACCGCGGGCGTCAAGGAGGTGCGCGCGGTCATCGACGGCGCCCGCCGCGCCGCCGGCGGCTTCGGCACCGAGACCGTCCTGTTCCTGGACGAGATCCACCGCTTCAGCAAGGCCCAGCAGGACTCCCTGCTGCCCGCGGTCGAGAACCGCTGGGTGACCCTGATCGCGGCCACCACCGAGAACCCCTACTTCTCGGTGATCTCCCCGCTGCTGTCCCGCTCCCTGCTGCTCACCCTCGAACCCCTCACCGACGACGACATCCGCGGCCTGCTGCGCCGCGCCCTCGACGACGAACGCGGCCTCAAGGGCGCGGTCGCCCTCCCCGAGGACACCGAGGAACACCTGCTGCGCATCGCCGGGGGCGACGCCCGCCGCGCCCTGACCGCCCTGGAGGCCGCCGCCGGCGCCGCCCTCGACCAGGGCGAGGGCGAGATCTCCCTGGCGACCCTGGAGCAGACCGTCGACCGGGCGGCGGTGAAGTACGACCGCGACGGCGACCAGCACTACGACGTCGCCAGCGCCCTGATCAAGTCCATCCGCGGCTCCGACGTCGACGCCGCCCTGCACTACCTGGCCCGCATGATCGAGGCCGGCGAGGACCCCCGCTTCATCGCCCGCCGGCTGATGATCTCCGCCAGCGAGGACATCGGCCTGGCCGATCCCAACGCGCTGCCCATCGCGGTCGCCGCCGCCCAGGCCGTCGCCATGATCGGCTTCCCCGAGGCGGCCCTGACCCTCAGCCACGCCACCATCGCGCTCGCCCTCGCCCCCAAGTCCAACTCCGCGACGACGGCGATAGGCGCCGCCCTGGAGGACGTGCGCAAGGGCCTGGCGGGAGCGGTGCCGCCGCATCTGCGCGACGGCCACTACAAGGGCGCCGCCAAGCTGGGCCACGCCCAGGGGTACGTGTACCCGCACGACCTGCCCGAGGGCATCGCCCGGCAGCAGTACGCGCCGGACGCCCTGAAGGACCGCGAGTACTACACACCGGGCAGGCACGGCGCCGAGGCGCGGTACGCCGACGCAGTCGAGTGGACCCGCAAGCACCTCGGTCGCAGGCGGAGCTGAGCAGCCTGTAGACTGCTGCGGAGCGCCTAGTCCCGTGCCGTCAGAGCGGGACAGCAGGCCGGAGATCCCGTCCTTCGCGGACGGGCTCCAGGAGCGTCGCGCACCGTCGATCGGTGTCGCGGGCAGCCCACCACCACCCGGGGCCCGGGACGGTCGGTGGGCCACTCGCGTGCTGCACGTATGTGCCCAGACCAGGGAAGCGGCTGCCCGGCAGGTCCCTCGTGGACCGGCGGGTTTTCCCGGCTGCGGATGCGACCTCCCGAAACCCTGGCAAGCCGAACACTACGAAACGAGATAGAGACAGTGGCGAACCAGTCCCGCCCCAAGGTCAAGAAGTCGCGTGCCCTCGGCATCGCGCTGACCCCGAAGGCCGTCAAGTACTTCGAGGCCCGCCCCTACCCGCCGGGTGAGCACGGCCGCGGCCGCAAGCAGAACTCGGACTACAAGGTCCGTCTGCTGGAGAAGCAGCGCCTGCGCGCTCAGTACGACATCTCCGAGCGCCAGCTGGTGCGCGCCTACGAGCGTGCCTCCAAGGTCCAGGGCAAGACCGGTGAGGCCCTGATCGTGGAGCTGGAGCGCCGCCTCGACGCGCTGGTCCTGCGCTCGGGTCTCGCCCGCACGATCTACCAGGCCCGCCAGATGGTCGTCCACGGCCACATCCAGGTCAACGGCCAGAAGGTCGACAAGCCGTCCTTCCGTGTCCGTCCGGACGACGTCGTGCAGGTCCGCGACCGCTCCAAGGACAAGACGCTCTTCCAGATCGCCCGTGAGGGTGGCTTCGCCGCGGACGGCGAGACCCCGCGCTACCTCCAGGTGAACCTCAAGGCCCTGGCGTTCCGCCTGGACCGCGAGCCGAACCGCAAGGAGATCCCGGTGATCTGCGACGAGCAGCTCGTCGTCGAGTACTACGCCCGCTGATCCCGGCGCGCGCGTAGCACCACACCCGGACCCGCCGTCTCTCCGCCCCTTGGGGCGGGCGAGCCGGCGGGTCTCGCGTTTTCCGAGCCGGTCGCCCGCGCCCTACCGGCCGCCCTCCCGGCGTCTCGCGCCGACCGCGCTCCGCTCCGGCGCACGCCCCCCGTCCGTGCCCGCCCCGCCCCGCCCGCCCGCGCCGCGCGGCGGCGGCAGCGCGGCCGACGGCGCCGCGCCGCGGTGGCCGAGGGCCCGGGCCACGGCCGTCGCGCGGTCCAGACCGGCCCCGCGGCGCGCGCACTCCTCGTAACGGGTGTCGCCCAGCGCCCGGCGGGCGCTCTTCTCGCACTGGGCGTGCGGGGCGTTGTAGTGGTCCGAGCCGAAGAGCGGCAGGCCCACCGAGGGCCAGAGCCCGCTCGCCGCGCCCTGGAGGAGCGCTGCCTCGGCGGCGTCGCCCTCGGTCACCGTCACCAGCGCGAGGAGCTCGATCGCGAGGACCGTGCCGAGCAGGTCGTCGAAGGCATGGGCGTGGCGCAGGCACTCGGTCAGCAGCTCGCGGGCACGCTGCGGGGCGCCGTCCCGGCAGGCCGCGTACGCCAGCACGTACAGCGCGTACGACCGTGCCCAGCGCTCCCCGTGCTCCTCGCAGACCCGGCGTACCTCCTCGCACAGCCGCACCGCGTCCGGCAGATCGCCCTGGAAGGCGCGTGCCATCGCCAGCTCGACGTGGCCCATGAGCACGTTGCTGTTGAGTTCGCCGATCTCGCGGTAGCGGGTGAGCGCCGACCGCAGCAGCGTTTCTGCACGCGGCAGATCGTCCGTGACCAGCGCCAGACAGCCGGTGCGGTGCTCCGCGTACGCCACCGCCGCGAGATCGCCCGTCCGCTCGGCCCGCTCCCGGCAGGCGCCCAGCGCCTCCAGCGCCGCCGCGGCGTCGCCCTGGAGCACCGCCACGTAGCCGAGCACCCACAGCGCCTTCAGCAGCGAGCGCTCGTAGCCCGACTCCAGCGCCACGCTCCGCTCCAGCCAGCGCCGCCCCTCCGCCAGCCGCCCGCAGCCCACCCAGCAGAACCAGAGGGATCCCGCCAGGCACTGGCCCAGATGCGCCTCCGACGGCTCGGTCAGGCAGAACTCCAGCGCGGTGCGCAGATTGGGCAGCTCCACCGCGACCCGCGCGGCCACCTCACCCTGCCGGGGCGAGAACCACTCCAGCTCGCACCAGGCGGCCAGGCCCAGGTACCAGTCCCGGTGGCGCCGCCGCAGCCGGGCCGCGTCCCCGGCCGCCTCCAGCCAGCCCGCGCCGTAGGCGCGAACGCTGTCCAGCATCCGGTAGCGCGGGCCCGCCGGACCGTCCTCGCGGGCGATCACCGACTGGGCCAGCAGCTCCGACAGCACGTCCAGGACGTCGTCGGCGGCCAGTCCGTCCCCGCTGCACACGTATTCGACCGCCTCCAGGTCGAAGGTCCCCGCGAACGCCGAGAGCCGCGCCCACAGCAGCCGCTCGGCGGGCGTGCACAGCTCGTGGCTCCAGCCGATCGCCGTGCGCAGCGCCTGGTGCCGGGGCAGCGCGTCCCGGCCGCCGCCGGTCAGCAGCCTGAACCGGTCGCCGAGGCGCTCCAGCAGCTGTGCCGGGGACAGCGCCCGCAGCCGGCCGGCCGCCAGCTCCAGTGCCAGCGGGATGCCGTCCAGCCGCCGGCACAGCTCCCGCACCTCGGGGCCGTCGGCCACCGTGAGCCCCTGCTCCCGGGCCCGCCGCGTGAACAGCTCCACCGCCTCGTCCGGAGCGAGCGGCGCCAGCGGGAACAGCCGCTCGCCCGCCAGCCCCAGCGGACGCCGGCCCACCGCGAGCACCCGCAGCCCGGGCAGCCTGCGCAGCAGCTCCGCCACCAGCTCGGCCGTGGCCCCGGCCAAGTGCTCGAACCCGTCGACGACCAGCAGCGGCGGCAGCGCGGCCGAGTGCTCCAGCAGCGCCTCGCGGGGCGACCTGGTGGTGTGGTCGGTCAGTCCCAGTGCCTCCGCCACCGCGTACTCCACGAACTGCGCGTCGCGCACCGGCGCCAGCTCCACCCACCCGTGCGCGCCCTCGTGGTCCGCCACGAGCCGGGCGGCCAGCCGGGACTTGCCCACCCCGCCGGTACCGGTCACCGTCACCAGGCGGGCCGAGCGCAGCGCCGCGGCCAGGGAGTCCAGCTCCGCCGCCCGTCCGACGAATGCGGTCAGTTCGAGGGGTGGCTCGCCATCGGCGAAAGGTTCTGGGCACTGAGGACCTCGCATGGGACACGGAGGGTACTGAACCGTGTTCGTTCCGTACAATCGCTTCCCGTAACTCCACCGTTCCCGCCGGTAATCCGGTACGGAGCCGCCGCCCCGGCGCGATAGGCTCGGTGCACGACTTTTCCGATGCTCAGGCACGTTTCAGGGAGCGGGTGCGCACAGTGTCCGGTGGCGAGGTGGCCGGGATCCTGGTGGCCGTCTTCTGGGCGATCCTGGTCTCCTTCCTCGCGGTGGCCCTCGCGAGGCTGGCCCAGACGCTCAAGGCGACCACCAAGCTCGTGGCGGACGTGACCGACCAGGCCGTCCCGCTGCTCGCGGACGCCTCCCAGGCGGTGCGCTCCGCGCAGACCCAGATCGACCGGGTCGACGCGATCGCCTCGGACGTCCAGGAGGTCACCTCGAACGCGTCCGCGCTGTCCACCACCGTCGCCTCCACCTTCGGCGGCCCGCTGGTCAAGGTCGCGGCCTTCGGCTACGGCGTCCGCAGGGCGCTCGGCGGCCGCAAGGGGGACGTGCCCGAGAAGTCGCCCCGGCGTACCGTGATCGTGGGCCGCACGGTCCCTGCCGCACGACGCAAGCGCAACCCCCGCGGGAAGAGGGACTGACCGAGCGATGTTCCGTCGTACGTTCTGGTTCACGACCGGCGTCGCCGCCGGCGTCTGGGCCACCACCAAGGTCAACCGCAGGATCCGGCAGCTGACCCCGGAGAGCCTGGCCGCCACCGCGGCCAACAAGGCCCTGGAGACCGGGCAGCGCCTGAAGGACCGCGCGGTCGGCTTCGCCACCGACGTCCGCGACAACATGGCCCAGCGGGAGGCGGAGCTCCAGGAGGCCCTCGGCATCGAGGAAGCCCCCGGGCTCCCCGCGCCCCGGCGGCTCGCCGCCATCGAGAACAACCGCAGCAACCCGAAGTACATCGAAGCCCCGATGTACTCGTACAACCGGAATGAGGACCACTGATGGAGTCGGCCGAGATTCGCCGCCGCTGGCTGAGCTTCTTCGAGGAGCGCGGGCACACCGTCGTCCCTTCGGCGTCGCTCATCGCGGACGACCCGACTCTGCTCCTCGTCCCCGCCGGCATGGTGCCCTTCAAGCCCTACTTCCTGGGTGAGGTCAAGCCGCCGTTCGACCGCGCCACCAGCGTGCAGAAGTGCGTGCGCACGCCCGACATCGAAGAGGTCGGCAAGACCACGCGCCACGGCACGTTCTTCCAGATGTGCGGCAACTTCTCCTTCGGCGACTACTTCAAGGAAGGCGCCATCAAGTACGCCTGGGAGCTGCTCACCAGCTCCCTGGACAAGGGCGGTTACGGCCTCGACCCCGAGCGCCTGTGGATCACCGTCTACCAGGACGACGACGAGGCCGAGCAGATCTGGCACGAGGTCGTCGGCGTGCCCAAGGAGCGCATCCAGCGCCTGGGCAAGAAGGACAACTTCTGGTCCATGGGCGTCCCCGGCCCCTGCGGCCCCTGCTCCGAGATCAACTACGACCGCGGCCCTGAGTTCGGCGTCGAGGGCGGCCCGGCCGTCAACGACGAGCGGTACGTGGAGATCTGGAACCTCGTCTTCATGCAGTACGAGCGGGGCGAGGGCACCGGCAAGGACGACTTCGAGATCCTCGGCGACCTGCCCAGCAAGAACATCGACACCGGCCTCGGCCTGGAGCGCCTCGCCATGATTCTGCAGGGCGTGCAGAACATGTACGAGATCGACACCTCCATGGCCGTCATCAACAAGGCCACCGAGCTGACCGGCGTCCGCTACGGCGACTCCCACGACTCGGACGTCTCCCTGCGCGTGGTCACCGACCACATGCGCACCTCCGTCATGCTCATCGGCGACGGCGTCACCCCGGGCAACGAGGGCCGCGGCTACGTGCTGCGCCGCATCATGCGCCGCGCCATCCGCAACATGCGGCTGCTGGGTGCCACCGGTCCGGTCGTCAAGGACCTGATCGACACCGTGATCGGCATGATGGGCCAGCAGTACCCGGAGCTGATCACCGACCGCGAGCGCATCGAGAAGGTCGCCCTCGCCGAGGAGAACGCCTTCCTGAAGACGCTGAAGGCCGGCACCAACATCCTGGACACCGCCGTCACCGAGACCAAGCAGTCCGGCGGCACCGTCCTCTCCGGTGAGAAGGCCTTCCTGCTCCACGACACCTGGGGCTTCCCGATCGACCTCACCCTGGAGATGGCCGCCGAGCAGGGCCTCGCCGTGGACGAGGACGGCTTCCGGCGGCTGATGAAGGAGCAGCGCGAGCGCGCCAAGGCCGACGCCCAGGCCAAGAAGACCGGCCACGCCGACCTCGGTGCCTACCGCGAGATCGCCGACAGCGCCGGCGCCACCGACTTCATCGGCTACTCCGACACCGAGGGCGAGTCCACCGTCGTCGGCCTGCTGGTCGACGGCGTCTCCTCGCCGGCCGCCACCGAGGGCGACGAGGTCGAGGTCGTCCTCGACCGCACCCCCTTCTACGCCGAGGGCGGCGGTCAGATCGGCGACACCGGCCGGATCAAGGTCGACTCCGGTGCGGTGATCGAGATCCGCGACTGCCAGAAGCCGGTGCCGGGCGTCTACGTCCACAAGGGCGTGGTCCAGGTCGGCGAGGTCACCGTCGGCGCCAAGGCCCACGCCTCCATCGACGTGCGCCGCCGCAAGGCCATCGCCCGCGCCCACTCGGCCACCCACCTCACCCACCAGGCCCTGCGCGACGCCCTCGGCCCGACGGCCGCCCAGGCCGGTTCCGAGAACCAGCCCGGCCGCTTCCGCTTCGACTTCGGTTCGCCGTCCGCCGTGCCGACGGCCGTGATGACCGACGTCGAGCAGAAGATCAACGAGGTGCTGGCCCGCGACCTCGACGTGCACGCCGAGGTCATGGGCATCGACGAGGCCAAGAAGCAGGGCGCCATCGCCGAGTTCGGCGAGAAGTACGGCGAGCGGGTCCGCGTGGTGACCATCGGCGACTTCTCCAAGGAGCTGTGCGGCGGCACCCATGTGCACAACACCGCCCAGCTGGGCCTGGTCAAGCTGCTCGGCGAGTCCTCCATCGGCTCGGGTGTGCGCCGTATCGAGGCTCTGGTCGGCGTGGACGCCTACAACTTCCTCGCCCGCGAGCACACGGTCGTCAACCAGCTGACCGAGCTGCTCAAGGGCCGCTCCGAGGAGCTGCCGGAGAAGGTCGCCGCCATGCTCGGCAAGCTGAAGGACGCCGAGAAGGAGATCGAGAAGTTCCGCGCCGAGAAGGTGCTCCAGGCCGCCGGCGGGCTCGCCGACTCGGCCAAGGACGTGCGGGGCGTCGCCCTGGTCACGGGGCAGGTGCCGGACGGCACCACGCCGGACGACCTGCGCAAGCTGGTCCTCGACGTGCGCGGCCGCATCCAGGGCGGCCGGGCCGCCGTGGTCGCCCTGTTCACGGTCAACAACGGCAAGCCGCTGACCGTGATCGCCACCAACGAGGCCGCCCGCGAGCGCGGTCTGAAGGCCGGCGACCTGGTGCGCACCGCCGCCAAGACCCTCGGCGGCGGCGGTGGCGGCAAGCCGGACGTCGCCCAGGGCGGCGGCCAGAACCCGGCCGCCGTCGGCGAGGCCGCCGAGGCCGTCGAGCGTCTCGTGGCCGAGACCGCCAAGTGATAGCCCAGTAAGGAAACGGTCGGAAATGCGCAGAGGACGTCGGCTTTCGATCGACGTCGGGGACGCCCGGATCGGGGTCGCCTCGTGCGACCCCGACGGGATCCTCGCCACCCCGGTGGAGACGGTCCCCGGCCGTGACATCCCCGCCGCCCACCGCCGGTTGCGTCAACTGGTGGCGGAGTATGAGCCGATCGAGGTCGTCGTCGGTCTCCCTCGCTCCCTGAAGGGGGGCGAGGGCCCGGCCGCCGTCAAGGTCCGCGCCTTCGCCCAGGAGCTGGCCAAGGGCATCGAGCCGGTGCCGGTGCGCCTGGTGGACGAGCGGATGACGACGGTGACGGCCAGCCAGGGGCTGCGGGCGTCGGGCGTGAAGTCCAAGAAGGGCCGCGCCTTCATCGACCAGGCCGCCGCCGTGGTCATCCTCCAGCAGGCCCTGGAATCCGAACGGGTGTCAGGTAAAGCACCCGGTGAGGGCGTCGAAGTGGTCATCTG
This sequence comes from Streptomyces misionensis, assembly GCF_900104815.1. Lineage (NCBI taxonomy): Bacteria > Bacillati > Actinomycetota > Actinomycetes > Kitasatosporales > Streptomycetaceae > Streptomyces > Streptomyces misionensis. The sequence continues at coordinate 1,730,835 of NZ_FNTD01000004.1, read as the reverse complement.
ATCGCGATACGGTAACGTTCCGCGCGATGCGGCGGTGTTCGAACAGCCGCCGCACAGCAAGAGGCGGAGCGGAAGCCGGTCCACTGGCCGCGTGACCGCCGGCCTCGCGGCTCTAGGGGATCGATGACTGAGTATGGCCGGGGCCCAGGCTCCGAACCGTGGCATCCGCAGGACCCGTTGTACGGGGACGGCGGATGGGAAGGGCAGCAGGCGTACGCCGGTCATCAGGCTGCCTACGGAGGCCGGTCGCAGCAGCAGTACCCGCAGCAGCCGCAGCACGGCGACTGGCAGCAGATGCCCCAGCCCGGTTATGACGGTCAGCAGTACCCGTACTACGCCGACCAGGGCCAGACCCCGTACGACCCCCAGTACCCCGGCCAGCACCCCCAGCCCGGCCAGCACCCCCAGCCCGGCCACCAGGGCGGCTGGGACGCGACCGGCACCCACGGCCAGGTGCCCTACGCGGCCGACCCAGGCGACCCCTACGGGCAGCAGCCGGTGGCCTACGGCGCCGAGCAGCCCGACTTCTACGCCGCCGAGGACGCCTACCCGCCGCCGGAGCCGCCCGGCCGCAGGCGCCCCGAGGTCGAACCCGAGCCGGACCCCGCCGTGGACGGCGAGGAGGAGCACGCCTTCTTCGCGGGCGGCGACGACGAGGACGACGAGCCGCACGAGCGGGCCGGCCGCGCCGAGCGGCGCGCCGGCAAGGGCAGAAAGCCCGTCAAGAGCAAGAAGCGCCGCACCGGCTGCGCCTGCATGGTCGTCGTCCTGGTCTTCGGCGGCGGCCTCGGCGGGGTCGGCTACTACGGCTACAAGTTCTACCAGAACCGTTTCGCTCCGGCCCCGGACTACGCGGGCGACGGCACCGGCGAGACGGTGACCGTGGAGATCCCCAAGGGCGCCGGAGGCTGGGACATCGGGCGGCGCCTCAAGGAGGCCGGGGTCGTCAAGAGCGCCGAGGCCTTCGTGCACGCGCAGGGGACCACACCGGGCGGCGACTCGATCCAGGCCGGCGCCTATCTCCTGAAAAAGGAGATGTCCGCCGCCAGCGCCGTGCGGATGATGCTCGACCCGAAGAGCCAGAACAATGTGATGGTGCGGCCGGGCGAGCGAAATGCCGGTGTGTACCAGGACATCGACAAGAAACTCCAATTGGCCGCCGGAACGACCCAGAAGATCGCCGCGAAGGAGTACCGGACCTTCGGTCTGCCGTCCTGGGTCTCCAGCGACAGCAATATCAAGGACCCGCTGGAGGGCTTCCTCTTCCCGGGCAGCTACGCGGCCGCCAAGGGCATGAAACCCGATGCGATCCTCAAGCAGATGGTGGCCCAGGCCAAGGAGAGGTACGCCGCCTACGGCCTGGACGCCAAGGCGAGGTCGCTGGGCCTGCACAACGCGTTCGAGCTGGTCACGGTCGCGAGCCTGGTCCAGGCGGAGGGCAAGACCCACGACGACTTCCGCAAGATGGCGGAAGTGGTCTACAACCGCCTGAAGCCCACCAACACCGAGACGAACCAGCTGCTCCAGTTCGACTCGACGTACAACTACCTCAAGGGCACCAGCAACATCCACATCTCCGAGAAGGACATCAACAGCAACCAGAGCCCGTACAACACGTACACCCACAAGGGCCTGCCGCCCGGTCCCATCGGAAACCCCGGCGAGGACGCGCTCAAGGCGACGCTGAACCCGACTCACGACGGCTGGATCTATTTCGTGGCGACCGACGGTACGACCAATACCGAATTCGCCAAGACCTACGAAGAATTCAAGCAGCTCAAGGACAAGTTCAATGCCACCTCGGGCAACTGACGCCCGCCGGGCCGCCGTGCTCGGACAGCCCATCGCCCACTCGCTCTCCCCGGTGCTGCACCGGGCGGCCTACGCCGAGCTGGGGCTCACCGGCTGGTCGTACGACCGCTTCGAGGTCGACGAGGCCGCGCTGCCCGGCTTCCTCGAGAAGCTCGGGCCCGAGTGGGCGGGGCTGTCGCTGACCATGCCGCTGAAGCGGGCGGTCATCCCGCTGCTCGACGAGATCAGCGAGACGGCCGCCTCGGTGGACGCCGTCAACACGGTCGTGTTCACCGAGGACGGCCGCGCCCGCGGCGACAACACCGACATCCCGGGGATGGTGGCCGCGCTGCGCGAGCACGGCGTCGAGCAGGTGGACTCCGCCGCGATCCTCGGCGCGGGCGCCACCGCCTCCTCCGCGCTCGCCGCCCTGTCCCGGATCTGCACCGGCGAGGTCGTCGCCTATGTGCGCAGCGAGGCCCGGGCCGCCGAGATGCGCGAGTGGGGCCGCCGCCTCGACGTGGACGTGCGCACGGCGGACTGGTCGCAGGCGGCGCGGGCGCTGCGCGCCCCGCTGGTGATCGCCACCACCCCGGCCGGCACCACCGACGCCCTCGCCGCCGCGGTGCCCGAACGCCCCGCCACCCTCTTCGACGTGCTCTACGAGCCCTGGCCCACCGAGCTGGCGGCCCGCTGGTCCATGTACGGCGGCGCCGTGGTCGGCGGCCTGGACCTGCTGGTCCACCAGGCCGTCCTCCAGGTCGAGCGGATGACCGGCCGTGCCCCGGCCCCGCTGGAGGCCATGCGCCGGGCCGGGGAACAGGCGCTCGCCGCCCGCTGACCGGGCCGGAGTCGTCCGCCTGCTGGACCGGAAGCCGGACAGCCGTCCCGGACGTGGGAGGATCGGTGGTGGCGGACCGGCGTCGCGCATCCGGTCACGCCGTCACCGCACGCGAGGACACGCGTACGCAGGGCAGTACCGGGCGCGAACACTGAGGAGCACCGTTGAGCAGGCTGCGTTGGCTGACCGCGGGGGAGTCCCACGGTCCCGCACTTGTCGCGACGCTGGAGGGCCTTCCCGCCGGCGTGCCGATCACCACGGAGATGGTGGCGGACCACTTGGCGCGGCGGCGGCTCGGCTATGGCCGCGGTGCGCGGATGAAGTTCGAGCGGGACGAGGTCACCTTCCTGGGTGGCGTCCGGCACGGGCTGACCCTCGGCTCGCCGGTCGCGATCATGGTGGGCAACACCGAGTGGCCGAAGTGGGAGCAGGTCATGTCGGCCGACCCGGTGGACGCCGAGGTCCTCGACGGACTCGCCCGCAACGCGCCGCTGACCCGGCCCCGGCCCGGTCACGCCGACCTGGCGGGCATGCAGAAGTACGGCTTCGACGAGGCCCGGCCGATCCTGGAGCGCGCCTCGGCCCGGGAGACCGCGGCCCGGGTCGCGCTCGGCGCGGTCGCCCGCTCCTACCTGAAGGAGACGGCCGGCATCGAGATCGTCTCCCACGTGGTCGAGCTGTGCTCCGTGAAGGCCCCGCAGGGGGTGTACCCGACGCCGGCCGACGTGGCGAAGCTGGACGCGGACCCGCTGCGCTGCCTGGACGCGGACGCGTCCAAGGCGATGGTCGCGGAGGTCGACCAGGCCCACAAGGACGGCGACACCCTCGGTGGCGTGGTCGAGGTGCTGGCCTACGGCGTTCCGGTGGGCCTCGGCTCCCACGTGCACTGGGACCGCAAGCTGGACGCGCGGCTGGCCGGTGCCCTGATGGGCATCCAGGCGATCAAGGGCGTGGAGATCGGCGACGGCTTCGAGCTGGCGCGGGTGCCCGGTTCGAAGGCGCACGACGAGATCGTCGCCACCCCCGAGGGCATCCGGCGCGTCTCCGGCCGCGCGGGCGGCACCGAGGGCGGCCTGTCCACCGGTGAGCTGCTGCGGGTGCGGGCGGCGATGAAGCCGATCGCGACGGTGCCGCGCGCCCTGCGGACCGTGGACGTGGCCACCGGCGAGGCCGCCCAGGCCCACCACCAGCGCTCCGACGTCTCCGCCGTGCCGGCCGCGGGCATCGTCGCGGAGGCCATGGTGGCCCTCGTGCTCGCGGACGCGGTCGCCGAGAAGTTCGGCGGTGACTCGGTGGCCGAGACCCGGCGCAACGTCCGCTCGTACCTCGACAACCTCGCGATCCGATGACCGCCCCGCAGGTCGTCCTGGTCGGCCCGATGGGCGTGGGCAAGTCCACCGTCGGCCGGTTGCTCGCCGAGCGGCTGGGCAGCGGTTACCGGGACACCGACGACGACATCGTGGCCGCCGAGGGCCGGACCATCTCCGAGATCTTCGTGGACGAGGGCGAGGAGTTCTTCCGGGCGCTGGAGAAGGCGGCCGTGGCCGCCGCGCTCGCCGGGCACGAGGGCGTCCTCGCGCTCGGCGGCGGCGCGGTCCTGGACGCCGACACGCGCGCGCTGCTGGCCGGGCAGCGGGTGGTCTACCTCTCCATGGGGGTGGAGGAGGCGGTGCGGCGCACCGGCCTGAACGTGGCCCGTCCGCTGCTCGCGGTCAATCCGCGCAAGCAGTGGCGGGAGCTGATGGAGGCCCGGCGCCATCTGTACGAGGAGGTCGCCACCGCCGTCGTGGAGACGGACGGGCGCACCCCCGAAGAGGTCGCGCAAGCGGCGCTGGACGCACTGGAGTTGAAGAAGGCATGAGCGAGGCAGTCACCCGGATCCAGATCGCGGGCACCGCGGGCACCGACCCCTACGAGGTGCTGGTCGGCCGCCGGCTCCTGGGCGAACTGGCCGGGCTGATCGGTCCCAAGGCCAAGCGGGTCGCCGTGATCCACCCCGAGGCGCTGGCCGAGACCGGCGACGCGCTCCGCGCCGACCTGGCCGAGCAGGGTTACGAGGCCATCGCCATCCAGGTGCCCAACGCCGAGGAGGCCAAGACCGCCGAGGTGTCCGCCTACTGCTGGAAGGCGCTCGGCCAGTCCAACTTCACCCGCACCGACGTCATCGTCGGCGTGGGCGGCGGCGCCACCACGGACCTCGCCGGTTTCGTGGCCGCGACCTGGCTGCGCGGGGTGCGCTGGATCGCCGTACCGACCACCGTGCTCGCCATGGTGGACGCGGCGGTCGGCGGCAAGACCGGCATCAACACCGCCGAGGGCAAGAACCTGGTGGGCGCCTTCCACCCGCCGGCCGGTGTGCTGTGCGACCTGGCGGCGCTGGACTCCCTCCCGGTCAACGACTACGTCTCCGGGCTCGCCGAGATCATCAAGGCCGGCTTCATCGCCGACCCGGTGATCCTCGACCTGATCGAGGCCGACCCCGAGGCCGCCCGCACCCCGGCCGGCCCGCACACGGCCGAGCTGATCGAGCGTTCGATCCGGGTGAAGGCCGAGGTCGTCTCCTCGGACCTGAAGGAGTCCGGGCGCCGGGAGATCCTCAACTACGGCCACACCCTCGGCCACGCCATCGAGAAGAACGAGCGCTACAAGTGGCGGCACGGCGCCGCGGTCGCGGTCGGCATGCACTTCGCCGCCGAACTCGGCCGTCTCGCGGGCCGGTTGGACGACGCGACCGCCGACCGCCACCGCGCGATCCTGGAGTCCGTCGGTCTCCCGCTGCACTACCGCTACGACCAGTGGCCCAAGCTGGTGGAGAACATGAAGGTCGACAAGAAGTCCCGCGGCGACCTGTTGCGCTTCATCGTCCTGGACGGCCTGGCCAAGCCGACCGTCCTGGAGGGCCCCGACCCGGCCGTGCTGCTGGCCGCCTACGGAGAAGTGGGCGAGTAGCCCCCGACGCGGCCGGCCCCTGGTGTGACCGGCCCCCGCGCGGCCCGCTCCCGGCGGGCCGCGCCGCTTTCCGTGCCCCGTAGGGCACTTCGGGCCCTTCCCGGCCGTTTCACCGAACGACGGCCGGGGACGGTACCGTTCGGGAAGGAGCGGGGCCTCGCCCCCGCAGCCAACTGCCTGTACGAGACGGAGTGGCAACGGATGCAGCACGCAGTGGGTTCTCCGCTGCCGCCGCCCCACCAGCCGGGGCACCGGCCGCACACCAGCTGGCCGCCGGCCGCACACCATCCCGGCCCGCCCCAGGGACCGTCGTCCCCACCCCCGCCGCCCCCGGGCTTCCCCGGCCCGTCCGTGCCGCCCCCGCCGGGGCAGCCGCGCCCGCAGGCCCCCTCCGGCCCGTTCCCGCCCCCGGGACAGCCGCGGCCGCCCGCGCCCGCCGGTCCGCCGCCCGCCCCGGCCCGCTCGGGCCCGATGCCACCCGCGCCCCCGCGACAGGTGCCCGCGCCCCCGGCCCCCTCCGACGTCACCGGCCATGTGCATCTGCCGCCCGGCGGACCGGTCGGCGTGCCCACGGCGGCCCCGACCGCCACCGCGGTGCCCGATCCGACGACCACCACCCTGGCCGTCCTGCTGATCGGCCCGGCCGGCGCGGGCAAGACCAGCGTGGCCCGCTACTGGGCGGACCGCCGTCGCGTCCCCACGGCCCACATCAGCCTGGACGACGTCCGCGAATGGGTGCGCTCCGGCTTCGCCGACCCCCAGTCCGGCTGGAACGACCACTCCGAGGCCCAGTACCGGCTGGCCCGCCGCACCTGCGGCTTCGCCGCGCGCAACTTCCTGGCCAACGGCATCTCCTGCATCCTGGACGACGCCGTCTTCCCGGACCGCCCGGTCGTCGGCCTCGGCGGCTGGAAGCGCCATGTGGGTCCCGGCCTGCTGCCGGTCGTCCTGCTGCCCGGCCTGGACGTGGTCCTGGAGCGCAACGCCGAACGCACCGGCAACCGCCGCCTCACCGACGAGGAGGTGGCCCGCATCCACGGCCGCATGGCCGGCTGGTACGGCTCGGGCCTGCCGATCATCGACAACTCGCAGCTGGACGTCCCGGGAACGGCACGCGTCCTGGACGAGGTCCTGGCGAGGGCGATAGCCAGCCCCCCGAGCTGGTGACCACCGGGCCGCCCGCCCCGGCCCGCGGTGCACCGTCCCCGAGCCCCACTCGGCCCCCAAAAACGGCACAAACCGCATAAAACTCCTACGCTCATCTCATGTCAGAGGTGTACGCGAACCGCCGATCCCGACTGCGGGACCACTTCAACGCGGCCGGCACCGCGGCAGCGCTCGTCACCCGCCCCGCCAACGTGCGCTACCTCGCGGCCGCCGCCCCGCACGGCGCCGTCCTGCTCCTCGGCAGCCAAGAGGACCTCCTGGTCTGCTCGGGACCGCCCGAGGACCGCCCCTTCGAGGGCCGCCCCGACGACGCCCTGCGGGTGCACGTGCTGCCCGCGCACGGCGGCGCCGACCCCGCCGTGACCGCCGCGGGCCTCGCCCAGGGCCAGGGCGCCGACTCGCTCGCCGTCGAGGAGCACCATCTGACGGTCAGCAGGCACAGGGAAATCGCCGCCGTCGCCCCCGCCCTGCGCCTCGGCGACGTGGGCGGCGCCGTGGAACAGCTGCGGATCGTCAAGGACGAGGAGGAGATCTCCTGCCTGCGGATCGGCGCCGAGATCGCGGACCAGGCCCTCGGCGAGCTGCTGGAGTCCATCCTGGTGGGCCGCACCGAACGGCATCTCGCGCTGGAGCTGGAGCGCCGCCTGGTCGACCACGGCGCCGACGGGCCGGCCTTCCCCACCTCCGTGGCCACCGGCCCGCACTCCGGCCGCCGCGGCCACCGGCCCACCGACCGGCGGGTGGAGGAGGGCGACTTCCTCTCCGTCTGCCTGGGCGCGACCTACCGGGGCTACCGCTGCGAGATCGGCCGTACCTTCGTCATCGGCACCTCCCCGGCGGACTGGCAGATCCAGCTGTACGACCTGGTCTTCTCCGCCCAGCGGGCCGGCCGCGAGGCCCTCGCGCCCGGCGCCGCCTACCGTGATGTGGACCGCGCGGCACGCCATGTGCTGGACTCCGCGGGCTATGCGGAGGCCCTGCCACCGTTGACCGGTCACGGTGTCGGACTCGAAATCGACGAGGACCCGCAGTTGGCGCCCGCGGCCATGGGTAAACTGGACGCTTGCGTGCCGGTCACCGTCGAACCGGGGGTCCACCTCCCGGGCCGGGGCGGTGTCCGGATCGATGACACGCTCGTCGTACGCCCCGAGGCGGACGGCGGACCCGAGCTACTCACCATCACGACCAAGGAGCTGCTCGCGCTGTAGCGCGTGACCCGGGGTCGTACGTCAGTCCAGGAGATTCCGCAACCGTGGCTTCCACGAACGACCTCAAGAACGGCATGGTGCTCAAGCTCGAAGGCGGCCAGCTCTGGTCCGTCGTCGAGTTCCAGCACGTCAAGCCCGGCAAGGGCCCGGCCTTCGTGCGCACCAAGCTCAAGAACGTGCTGTCCGGCAAGGTCGTCGACAAGACCTTCAACGCCGGCGTCAAGGTCGAGACGGCCACTGTCGACAAGCGCGACATGCAGTTCTCGTACATGGACGGCGACTACTTCGTCTTCATGGACATGGAGACCTACGACCAGCTGATGGTCGACCGCAAGGCCGTCGGCGACGCCGCCAACTTCCTGATCGAGGGCTTCACCGCCACCGTGGCGCAGCACGAGGGCGAGGTGCTCTTCGTGGAGCTGCCGGCCGCCGTCGAGCTGACCGTCCAGGAGACCGAGCCGGGTGTCCAGGGCGACCGCTCCACCGGTGGCACCAAGCCCGCCACCCTGGAGACCGGCCACCAGATCCAGGTCCCGCTCTTCATCACCACCGGTGAGAAGATCAAGGTCGACACCCGTACGAGCGACTACCTCGGCCGGGTGAACAGCTAACCGTGGCTGCCCGCAACACGGCCCGCAAGCGCGCCTTCCAGATCCTCTTCGAGGGCGACCAGCGCGGCGCCGACGTCCTGACGGTCCTCGCCGACTGGGTCCGGCTGTCCCGGTCCGACACCCGGCAGCCGCCGGTCAGCGAGTACACGATGCAGCTGGTCGAGGGCTACGCCGAGCACGCGCGGCGCATCGACGAGCTGATCGCCCAGTACGCGGTCGGGTGGACGCTCGACCGGATGCCGGTCGTGGACCGCAACATCCTGCGGCTGGGCGCGTACGAGCTGATCTGGGTCGACGAGACACCGGACGCCGTCGTCCTGGACGAGATGGTGCAGCTGGCGAAGGAGTTCTCGACCGACGAGTCGCCCTCGTTCGTCAACGGTCTGCTGGGCCGGCTCAAGGAGCTGAAGCCTTCGCTGCGCCGGGCCTAGCCACCGGCTGCGCCCGCTCGGCCGAAGAGGCCACGACAGGGGCGTGGGCGACCGTGAGACGACGCCGCGGGTTCTCCGCGGCCTGTCGAGCGGTCGTCCGCGCCCCTGAGCCGTTCACGTGCCCGAGGGGCCGGGAGACGGCCGGAACCGTCGTGAAAAAAAGCCGCCGGGGTGGCCGGAACCATAGAGTTCCGGCCACCCCGGCGACACGTTTCTGCTGGCTGGTCTACGCCGTCACGCCTCTTCGTGCGTGGCGACCGCGCGGCGGGCGTCCGCGTCCAGCACGCCCCAGCTGATCAGCTGCTCGGTGAGGACCGAGGGGGACTGGTCGTAGATGACGGCGAGTGTGCGCAAGTCGTCCTGGCGGATGGAGAGGACCTTGCCGTTGTAGTCGCCGCGCTGGGACTGGATCGTCGCCGCGTAGCGCTGGAGGGGCCCCGCCTTCTCGGCCGGCACCGTGGCCAGCCGCTCCAGGTCGAGGACCAGCTTCGGCGGCGGCTCGGCGGCGCCGCCCGGCGTGGTGCCCGGCAGGAGCTCCTGCACCGGAACGCCATAGAAATCGGCCAGCTCGGCGAGGCGCTGCACGGTCACGGCACGGTCGCCGCGCTCGTACGAGCCCACCACCACGGCCTTCCAGCGACCCTGGGACTTCTCCTCGACACCGTGGAGGGAAAGGCCCTGCTGGGTGCGGATGGCCCGGAGCTTGGCCCCGAGCTGTTTGGCGTATTCGCTGGACATATAGCTCCCCGGACACTGTGTCGACGCGGCCGGCTGTCTTCCCGCCGCGCGTTTGGTAACTCACTGTGAGGTTACGCAGCGTGACTCTTCTGCGTCAAGCCGAATGGGCCACCCCGACGCTTCCGTGGTAGTGATGTCCGATTAGGCCAAGAGGGTGACAAGACCCCGGTCGATGACCTGGTACCGTGGATGGCGCAATTCCGACGTCCTTTAAGGTCCGTCCCGTGAGGCGGAGAAGGAGGTCCGTTTTTTATGGACACGCACGCCCATGAGCATGCGACCGATGCCCGGCCCGTCCTCGAGGGTCCGGACATCGCGCGGGTCATGACCCGCATCGCCCACGAGATCGTGGAGCGCGCCAAGGGCGCCGACGACGTGGTGCTCCTCGGCATTCCCACCCGCGGCGTCTTCCTCGCCCAGCGGCTGGCCGCCAAGCTCGCGCAGATCACCGACCGCACGATCCCGGTCGGCTCCCTCGACATCACCATGTACCGCGACGACCTGCGCATGCACCCGCCGCGTGCGCTGGCCCGCACCGAGATCCCCGGTGACGGCATCGACGGCAAGCTGGTCGTCCTCGTCGACGACGTGCTCTTCTCCGGCCGCACCATCCGCGCCGCCCTCGACGCCCTGAACGACATCGGGCGCCCGCGCGCGGTGCAGCTCGCGGTCCTGGTCGACCGCGGCCACCGGGAACTGCCGATCCGCGCCGACTACGTCGGCAAGAACCTCCCCACGTCGCTGCGGGAGACGGTCAAGGTCCAGCTCGCCGAGGAGGACGGTCGCGACACCGTGCTGCTCGGTGTGAAGCCGGCCGACCAGTAGCAAGTCGGGCGCACAAGGGTCGCTTCGGCGTACCCGCGGACGCCCCGGTTTGCCCCAATCCTCCTGAACTGCCTTACGGAGCCTGACAGATGCAGCGTCATCTCATCTCGGCCGCCGACCTCACCCGCGACGACGCCGTCCTGATCCTCGACACCGCCGAGGAGATGGCCCGGGTCGCCGACCGGCCGATCAAGAAGCTGCCGACCCTGCGCGGCCGCACCGTCGTCAACCTCTTCTTCGAGGACTCCACGCGCACCCGGATCTCCTTCGAGGCCGCCGAGAAGCGCCTGTCCGCGGACGTCATCAACTTCTCCGCCAAGGGGTCGAGCGTGTCCAAGGGCGAGTCCCTGAAGGACACCGCCCAGACCCTGGAGGCGATGGGCGTCGACGCCGTCGTCATCCGGCACGGCGCCTCCGGCGCGCCCTACCGCCTCGCCACCTCCGGCTGGATCGACGCCGCCGTGATCAACGCGGGCGACGGCACCCACCAGCACCCCACCCAGGCCCTGCTGGACGCCTTCACCATGCGCCGCCGCCTGGTCGGCCGGGACACCGGGCTCGGCCAGGACCTGGCCGGCAAGCGCGTCACCCTCGTCGGCGACGTCCTGCACAGCCGGGTCGCCCGCTCCAACGTCGACCTGCTGCACACCCTCGGCGCCGAGGTAACCCTGGTCGCCCCGCCCACCCTGCTCCCGGTCGGCGTCGAGTCCTGGCCCTGCGCGGTCTCCTACGACCTCGACAGCACGCTGCCCAAGAGCGACGCGGTGATGATGCTCCGGGTCCAGCGCGAGCGGATGAACGCCGCGTTCTTCCCCACCGAGCGCGAGTACTCCCGGCGCTACGGCCTCGACGGCGACCGCATGGCCAAGCTGCCCGAGCACGCCATCGTGATGCACCCCGGCCCGATGGTGCGCGGCATGGAGATCACCGCCGAGGTCGCCGACTCCGACCGCTGCACCGCCGTGGAGCAGGTCGCCAACGGCGTCTCCATCCGGATGGCCGTCCTGTACCTGCTGCTCGGCGGCAACGAGCCCGCCGCCGCCAACCGCACTGAGGAGAAGTAAGAACATGAGCAAGACCCTGATCCGCGGTGCGAAGGTGCTCGGCGGCGAGCCGCAGGACGTGCTGATCGACGGCGAGACCATCGCGGAGACCGGCACCGGCCTCGAAGCCGAGGGCGCCGAGGTGATCGAGGCCGGCGGCAAGGTGCTGCTGCCGGGCCTGGTCGACCTGCACACCCATCTGCGCGAGCCCGGCCGCGAGGACTCCGAGACCGTGCTCACCGGCACCCGCGCGGCCGCGAGCGGCGGCTACACCGCCGTGTTCGCCATGGCCAACACCTTCCCCGTCGCCGACACCGCCGGCGTGGTCGAGCAGGTGTGGCGGCTCGGCAAGGAGCACGGCTACTGCGACGTCCGGCCCATCGGCGCCGTCACCGTCGGCCTGGAGGGCAAGAAGCTCGCCGAGCTGGGCGCCATGCACGAGTCGGCCGCCGGGGTGACCGTCTTCTCCGACGACGGCAAGTGCGTGGACGACGCGGTCATCATGCGCCGCGCCCTGGAGTACGTGAAGGCGTTCGACGGCGTCGTCGCCCAGCACGCCCAGGAGCCGCGGCTGACCGAGGGCGCCCAGATGAACGAGGGCGTCGTCTCCGCCGAACTGGGCCTCGGCGGGTGGCCGGCCGTCGCCGAGGAGTCGATCATCGCCCGCGACGTCCTGCTCGCCGAGCACGTCGGCTCCCGCGTCCACATCTGCCACCTGTCGACCGCCGGCTCCGTCGAGATCGTCCGCTGGGCCAAGTCCCGCGGCATCCAGGTCACCGCCGAGGTCACCCCGCACCACCTGCTGCTCACCGACGAACTGGTGCGCACCTACAACCCCGTCTACAAGGTCAACCCGCCGCTGCGCACCGAGCGCGACGTGCTGGCCCTGCGCGAGGCGCTCGCCGACGGCACGATCGACATCGTCGCCACCGACCACGCCCCGCACCCGCACGAGGACAAGGACTGCGAGTGGGCCGCCGCCGCCATGGGCATGGTCGGCCTGGAGACCGCGCTGTCGGTGGTCCAGGAGACCATGGTCGACACGGGCCTGCTGGACTGGGCCGGCGTCGCCGACCGGATGTCCTTCCAGCCCGCGCGCATCGGACGGGCCCTCGGGCACGGCCGTCCCGTCTCGGCCGGTGAGCCTGCCAACCTCACCCTGGTCGACACCGCATACCGTGGCCGGGTGGACCCCGCGGGCTTCGCCTCGCGCAGCCGCAACACCCCCTACCAGGGACGCGAGCTGCCGGGCCGTGTGACGCACACGTGGCTGCGGGGCAAGGCCACGCTCGTCGACGGGAAGCTCACGTGACACCTGTAAACCTCCTGGCCGAGGCCCAGAGATCCGCCTCGGTCACCGACTGGCCGGCCCGCATCGGCTGGCTCGTCGGGCTCCTGCTCTTCATCGCGCTCGTCTACTGGCTGATGCGCGAGGGCTGGAAATGGCGCGGCACCCTCCAGAGCGACATCCCGGAGCTGCCCGCCGTGCCCGAGGAGTCCGGCCCGGTGAAACTGAGCATGAGCGGCCGCTACCACGGCTCCACCACCGCCGGGCAGTGGCTGGACCGCATCGTGGCCCACGGCCTGGGCACCCGCAGCCTGGCCCGGCTCACCCTCACCGACGCGGGCCTGGAGGTCGAGCGCCCCGGCGCGAACGACTTCTTCATCCCCGCCGCGGCCCTGCGCGAGGCCCGGCTCGACAAGGGCATCGCCGGCAAGGTCCTCACCGAGGGCGGACTGCTGGTGGTGACCTGGGCGCACGGCGGCAAACTGATCGACTCCGGCTTCCGCTCCGACCACGCGGCCGAGCACCCCGAATGGGTCGACACCTTGAACCACATGATCAACGACACGGAAGGCGCACGATGACGACCTCCACCAGGGGAGCCGCGAAGACTCCCGCCGTACTCGTCCTGGAGGACGGCCGCACGTTCCGCGGCCGCGCCTACGGGGCCGTGGGGGAGACCTTCGGCGAGGCCGTGTTCTCCACCGGCATGACCGGCTACCAGGAGACGCTGACCGACCCGTCGTACGACCGCCAGATCGTCGTCGCCACCGCCCCGCAGATCGGCAACACCGGCTGGAACGACGAGGACGACGAGTCGGCCCGCATCTGGGTCTCCGGCTACGTGGTCCGCGACCCCGCGCGCGTCCCGTCCAACTGGCGCTCCCGGCGTTCCCTGGACGACGAGTTGGAGCGCCAGGGCGTGGTCGGCATCTCCGGCATCGACACCCGCGCCCTCACCCGCCACCTGCGCGAACGCGGCTCCATGCGGGCCGGCATCTTCTCCGGCGAGTCGATCGCCGCCGACGCCGAGCTGCTGGCGCGGGTGCAGGCCCAGCCCCAGATGAAGGGCGCGAGCCTCTACGAGGAGGTCGCCACCAAGGAGGCGTACGTCGTCCCCGCGGTCGGCGACAAGAAGTTCACCGTCGCCGCGATCGACCTCGGCATCAAGGGCATGACCCCGCAGCGCATGGCCGAGCGCGGCATCGAGGTGCACGTGCTGCCCGCCACCGCCACCGCCGACGAGGTCTACGCCGTCGACCCGGACGGCGTGTTCTTCTCCAACGGCCCCGGCGACCCCGCCACCGCCGACGGCCCGGTCGCCCTGATGACCGCCGTCCTGGAGCGCGGGACCCCGCTGTTCGGCATCTGCTTCGGCAACCAGATCCTCGGCCGCGCCCTCGGCTTCGGCACCTACAAGCTGAAGTACGGCCACCGGGGCATCAACCAGCCGGTCCAGGACCGCACCACCGGCAAGGTCGAGGTCACCGCGCACAACCACGGCTTCGCCGTCGACGCGCCCCTCGACAAGGTCAGCGAGACCAAGTTCGGCCGGGCCGAGGTCTCGCACGTCTGCCTGAACGACAACGTCGTGGAGGGGCTCCAGCTGCTCGACCAGCCCGCCTTCTCCGTCCAGTACCACCCCGAAGCGGCGGCCGGTCCGCACGACGCCGCCTACCTGTTCGACCGCTTCGTTTCCCTGATGGAGGGCCAGCGTGCCTAAGCGCACCGATATCCAGTCCGTCCTGGTCATCGGCTCCGGCCCGATCGTCATCGGCCAGGCCGCCGAGTTCGACTACTCCGGCACCCAGGCGTGCCGCGTGCTCAAGGCCGAGGGCCTGCGCGTCATCCTCGTCAACTCCAACCCGGCGACGATCATGACCGACCCGGAGATCGCCGACGCCACCTACGTCGAGCCGATCACCCCGGAGTTCGTCGAGAAGATCATCGCCAAGGAGCGCCCCGACGCCCTGCTGCCCACCCTGGGCGGCCAGACGGCCCTGAACACCGCCATCTCGCTGCACGAGAACGGCGTTCTGGCCAAGTACGGCGTCGAGCTGATCGGCGCCAAGCCCGAGGCCATCCACAAGGGCGAGGACCGCGACTTGTTCAAGGAGGTCGTGGAGGAGGTCCGGCGCAAGATCGGGTACGGCGAGTCCGCCCGCTCGGTGATCTGCCACTCCATGGACGACGTCATGAAGGGCGTGGAGACGCTCGGCGGCTACCCGGTCGTCGTGCGCCCCTCCTTCACCATGGGCGGCGCAGGCTCCGGCTTCGCCCACAACGAGGAGGAACTGCGCCGCATCGCCGGGCAGGGCCTCACCCTCTCGCCGACCACCGAGGTGCTCCTGGAGGAGTCCATCCTCGGCTGGAAGGAGTACGAGCTGGAGCTGATGCGCGACAAGAACGACAACGTCGTGGTCGTCTGCTCCATCGAGAACTTCGACCCCATGGGCGTGCACACCGGTGACTCCATCACCGTGGCGCCCGCGATGACGCTCACCGACCGCGAGTACCAGATCCTGCGCGACATCGGCATCGCCGTGATCCGCGAGGTCGGCGTCGACACGGGCGGCTGCAACATCCAGTTCGCGGTCGACCCCGCGGACGGCCGGGTGATCGTCATCGAGATGAACCCGCGCGTGTCGCGTTCCTCGGCGCTCGCCTCCAAGGCGACCGGCTTCCCGATCGCGAAGATCGCCGCCAAGCTGGCCGTCGGCTACACCCTGGACGAGATCCCGAACGACATCACGCAGGAGACCCCGGCCTCCTTCGAGCCCACGCTCGACTACGTGGTCGTCAAGGCGCCGCGCTTCGCCTTCGAGAAGTTCCCGCAGGCCGACTCCACGCTGACCACCACCATGAAGTCGGTCGGCGAGGCCATGGCCATCGGCCGCAACTTCCCCGAGGCCTTCCAGAAGGCGCTGCGCTCGCTGGAGAAGAAGGGCAGCCAGTTCACCTTCGTCGGCGACCCCGGCGACAAGGAGACCCTGCTGCGCGAGGCCGTACGGCCCACCGACGGCCGGATCAACACCGTCATGCAGGCCATCCGGGCCGGCGCCACCCCGGAGGAGGTCTTCGAGTACACGAAGATCGACCCCTGGTTCGTGGACCAGCTCTTCCTCATCAAGGAGATCGCGGACGAGCTGGCCGAGGCCGCCGAACTGACCGGCGACCTGCTCGGCGAGGCCAAGCGGCACGGCTTCTCCGACCAGCAGATCGCCGAGATCCGCGGCCTGCGCGAGGACGTCGTCCGCGAGGTCCGGCACGCCTTCGGCATCCGCCCGGTCTACAAGACGGTCGACACCTGCGCCGCCGAGTTCGCCGCGAAGACGCCGTACTTCTACTCCGCCTACGACGAGGAGTCGGAGGTCGCCCCGCGCGAGAAGCCGGCCGTCATCATCCTGGGCTCCGGCCCCAACCGCATCGGCCAGGGCATCGAGTTCGACTACTCCTGCGTCCACGCCTCCTTCGCGCTGTCCGACGCCGGGTACGAGACCGTGATGGTCAACTGCAACCCGGAGACCGTCTCCACCGACTACGACACCTCCGACCGGCTGTACTTCGAGCCGCTCACCCTGGAGGACGTGCTGGAGGTCGTCCACGCCGAGCAGCAGGCCGGCCCGGTGGCGGGCGTGGTCGTCCAGCTCGGCGGCCAGACCCCGCTCGGCCTCGCGCAGGCCCTGAAGGACAACGGCGTGCCGGTCGTCGGCACCTCCCCGGAGGCCATCCACGCCGCCGAGGACCGCGGCGCCTTCGGCCGGGTCCTCGCCGAGGCGGGGCTGCCGGCCCCGAAGCACGGCACCGCCACCACCTTCGAGGGCGCCAAGGCCATCGCCGACGAGATCGGCTACCCGGTCCTGGTCCGGCCGTCGTACGTGCTCGGCGGGCGCGGCATGGAGATCGTCTACGACGAGACCCGCCTCGCCGCCTACATCGCCGAGTCCACCGAGATCAGCCCGTCCCGGCCGGTCCTGGTCGACCGTTTCCTCGACGACGCCATCGAGATCGACGTCGACGCGCTCTACGACGGCGAGGAGCTGTACCTCGGCGGCGTCATGGAGCACATCGAGGAGGCCGGCATCCACTCCGGCGACTCGGCGTGCGCGCTGCCCCCGATCACCCTCGGCGGCTTCGACATCAAGCGGCTGCGCGCCTCCACCGAGGCCATCGCCAAGGGCGTCGGCGTGCGCGGCCTGATCAACATCCAGTTCGCGATGGCCGGCGACATCCTCTACGTCCTGGAGGCCAACCCCCGCGCCTCCCGTACGGTCCCCTTCACCTCGAAGGCGACCGCGGTGCCGCTCGCCAAGGCCGCCGCCCGGATCTCGCTGGGCGCGACCATCGCCGAGCTGCGCGCCGAGGGGCTGCTGCCGAAGCGGGGCGACGGCGGCGAGATGCCGCTGGACGCGCCGATCTCCGTCAAGGAGGCCGTGATGCCGTGGTCGCGCTTCCGCGACATCCAGGGCCGCGGCGTGGACACCGTCCTCGGCCCGGAGATGCGCTCCACCGGCGAGGTCATGGGCATCGACTCCGTCTTCGGCACGGCGTACGCCAAGTCGCAGGCGGGCGCCTACGGCCCGCTGCCCACCAAGGGCCGCGCGTTCATCTCGGTCGCCAACCGCGACAAGCGCTCGATGATCTTCCCGGCCCGGGAGCTGGTCGCCCACGGCTTCGAGCTGCTGGCCACCTCCGGCACCGCCGAGGTCCTCAAGCGCAACGGCATCAACGCCACCGTGGTGCGCAAGCAGTCCGAGGGCACCGGCCCGAACGGCGAGCGGACGATCGTCCAGCTGATCCACGACGGCGAGGTCGACCTCATCGTCAACACCCCGTACGGCACCGGCGGCCGCCTCGACGGCTACGACATCCGCACGGCTGCCGTCGCCCGCTCCGTGCCGTGCCTGACGACCGTCCAGGCGCTCGCCGCGGCCGTCCAGGGCATCGACGCCCTCAACCACGGCGACGTGGGCGTCCGCTCGCTCCAGGAACACGCGGAACACCTGACCGCGGCCCGCGACTAGCAGCCCCGAGGGGGACACCGGAAACGGTGTCCCCCTCTTCATGAGGACCCCCGGTCCGCATGAGAACCCAGAGGACTCTCCCAGATGTACAACCTGTTCTTCCGTCTGGTCTTCACACGGATGGACCCCGAGAAGGCCCACCACCTCGCCTTCCGCTGGATCCGACTCGCCGCGCGCGTCCCGGTGCTGCGCACGTTCGTCGCGGCGGCCCTCGCGCCGCGCCACAAGGAGCTGCGCACCGAGGCCCTCGGCCTGCGGATGCACGGCCCCTTCGGACTCGCGGCCGGCTTCGACAAGAACGCCGTCGCGATCGACGGGATGGCGATGCTGGGCTTCGACCACGTCGAGATCGGCACGGTCACCGGCGAGCCGCAGCCCGGCAACCCCAGGAAGCGGCTGTTCCGGCTCGTGCAGGACCGCGCGCTGATCAACCGCATGGGCTTCAACAACGACGGCTCGCTGGCCGTGGCGGCCCGCCTGGCCACCCGCGAGCCGGTCTTCCGGACGGTCGTCGGCGTCAACATCGGCAAGACCAAGGTCGTCCCGGAGGCGGAGGCCGTCGCCGACTACGTGAAGTCCGCCGAGCGCCTGGCGCCGTACGCCGACTACCTGGTCGTCAACGTGTCCTCGCCGAACACCCCCGGCCTGCGCGACCTCCAGGCCGTCGACCACCTGCGCCCGCTGCTCACCGCGGTGCGCGAGGCCGCCGACCGCGCGGTCCCCGGCCGCCGCGTCCCGCTCCTGGTGAAGATCGCCCCGGACCTCGCCGACGAGGACGTCGACGCGGTCGCCGACCTGGCCGTGGAGCTGGGCCTGGACGGCATCATCGCCACCAACACCACCATCGCCCGCGAGGGCCTCGGCCTGACCTCCCCGGCCGCCCTGGTCAAGGAGACCGGCGGGCTGTCCGGCGCGCCGCTCAAGGCCCGCTCCCTGGAGGTCCTGCGCCGTCTGTACGCCCGTGTGGGCGACCGGATCACCCTGGTGGGCGTCGGCGGCATCGAGACCGCCGAGGACGCCTGGCAGCGCATCCTGGCCGGCGCCACGCTGGTCCAGGGCTACAGCGCCTTCATCTACCAGGGCCCCTTCTGGTGCCGCGCGATCCACAAGGGCCTCGCCGCCCGCCTGCGCACCAGCCCGTACGCCACCCTCGCCGACGCGGTCGGCGCCGACGTGAGGAAGTCCGCATGACCGCTCCGGAGCCCTTCGGCACCCGTCTGCGCCGCGCCATGGACGAGCGCGGCCCGCTGTGCGTCGGCATCGACCCGCACGCCTCCCTGCTCGCCGAGTGGGGCCTCGCCGACGACGTGGCCGGACTGGAGCGGTTCAGCCGCACGGTCGTGGAGGCCATGGCCGACCGGGTGGCCGTGCTGAAGCCGCAGAGCGCGTTCTTCGAGCGGTTCGGCTCGCGGGGGCTGGCCGTCCTGGAGAAGTCGGTCCAGGAGGCGCGCGCGGCCGGCGCCCTGGTGGTGATGGACGCCAAGCGCGGCGACATCGGCTCGACCATGGCCGCCTACGCCGAGGCCTTCCTGCACCCGGACGCCCCGCTGTTCTCCGACGCGCTGACCGTCTCGCCGTACCTGGGCTACGGCTCGCTGGACCCGGCCGTGGCGCTGGCCCGCGAGAGCGGCGCCGGGCTGTTCGTGCTGGCGCTGACCTCGAACCCGGAGGGCGGCGAGGTGCAGCACGCGCTGCGCGCGGACGGCCGCAGCGTCGCGGCGACCGTGCTGGCCCACCTGGCGGCCGACAACGCGGGCCAGGAGCCGCTGGGCTCCTTCGGCGCGGTGGTCGGTGCCACGCTCGGCGACCTCTCCGGGTACGACCTGGACATCAACGGCCCGCTGCTCGCGCCCGGCATCGGCGCCCAGGGCGCGACCCCGGCCGACCTCCCGGCGGTCTTCGGGACGGCGGTGCGCAACGTCGTGCCGAACGTCAGCCGGGGTGTGCTGCGTCACGGTCCCGACGTCGGGGCGCTGCGCGCGGCGGCCGGACGCTTCGCGGAGGAGATCCGGGCGGCCGTCGCCGGCGGCTGACACCCTCCGACAGGTGCTCGGGTGAGCGGACCAGCGGCGACTTGAGTGTGAAGACATCCTCAAAACGAGGGCAATATGTCTGAAATGTCCGGCCTGACGGAGGCTGACCAGGACTTTTCCGCTGTTCTCGCTGACTCTGGCGGACTTGCCCGCTAGTCTCCGAGCAGTGGGGGCACCTCCCACGCCCCTCATGGCAGTGGGGGGAGAGCGGGCAAGCGTGTTGCTCGTGGCTCCCCAGGTGTGGGGCGACTAGGTTCCTCACCGGTCCGTATCCGACAGTTCGACATCCGAGGTGACGTAGGCGTGGCTCTTCCGCCCCTTACCCCTGAACAGCGCGCAGCCGCGCTCGAAAAGGCCGCCGCGGCTCGCCGGGAGCGGGCCGAGGTCAAGAATCGACTCAAGCACTCCGGCGCCTCCCTGCACGAGGTCATCAAGCAGGGCCAGGAGAACGACGTCATCGGCAAGATGAAGGTCTCCGCGCTGCTCGAGTCCATGCCGGGCGTGGGCAAGGTCCGCGCCAAGCAGATCATGGAGCGTCTGGGCATCTCCGAGAGCCGCCGTGTGCGGGGTCTCGGTTCCAACCAGATCGCTTCCCTGGAGCGTGAGTTCGGCAGCACCGGCGCCTGAGTCCGGGCCCGCGCCGGACCAGGAGTCCCGGGCACCCCGGGATTGCTGGAATAATCGCTGCATGAGTGAACGTCCGCGGCTGACCGTGCTCTCCGGCCCCTCGGGGGTCGGCAAGAGCACGGTCGTCGCCCATATGCGCAAGGAACACCCCGAGGTCTGGCTCTCGGTGTCGGCGACCACCCGCACGCCGCGCCCCGGTGAGCAGCACGGAGTCCACTACTTCTTCGTCACCGACGACGAGATGGACAAGCTGATCGCCAACGGCGAGCTGCTGGAGTGGGCCGAGTTCGCCGGCAACCGCTACGGCACGCCCCGCGCGGCGGTGCTGGAGCGGCTGGAGAAGGGCGAGCCCGTGCTGCTGGAGATCGACCTCCAGGGCGCCCGCCAGGTCCGTGCGTCCATGTCGGAGGCCCGGCTGGTGTTCCTGGCTCCGCCCTCCTGGGAGGAGCTGGTGCGCAGGCTCACCGGCCGGGGCACCGAGCCGCCCGAGGTCATCGAACGCCGTCTCGAAGCGGCCAGGACCGAGCTGGCGGCCGAACCGGAGTTCGACGAGACCCTGGTCAACACCTCCGTCGAGGACGTGGCGCGTGAGCTGCTAGCCTTGATGGACGTTGTGTAATCGTGACGCTGATCACGATCTTTGATTCTTACCCATCCATCGGAAGGTAGAGCGTGTCCTCTTCCATCACCGCGCCCGAGGGCATCATCAACCCGCCGATCGACGAGCTTCTTGAGGCCACCGACTCGAAGTACAGCCTCGTGATCTACGCGGCCAAGCGTGCCCGCCAGATCAACGCGTACTACTCGCAGCTCGGCGAGGGTCTCCTTGAGTACGTCGGTCCGCTCGTCGACACCCACGTCCACGAGAAGCCGCTCTCGATCGCCCTGCGCGAGATCAACGCCGGTCTGCTGACCTCCGAGGCCATCGAGGGCCCCGCGCAGTAGTACGTTCAGACCGCGGATGCTTTGTCCACAGGCCCGGCAGTCATGCTGCCGGGCCTGTGGTGTGTCATGGGTGTTGCAGGTTTTCCGGACCGAGGAGACATGGTGGACAAGCCGAGGGTGGTACTGGGCGTCAGCGGTGGCATCGCCGCCTACAAGGCCTGTGAGCTGCTGAGGAGGTTCACGGAGTCGGGCCACGACGTGCGCGTCGTACCCACCGCCTCCGCGCTGCGCTTCGTCGGCGCCGCCACCTTCTCCGCCCTGTCCGGCAACCCGGTCGCCACCGAGGTCTGGGACGACGTGCACCAGGTCCCGCACGTGCGCATCGGCCAGCACGCCGACCTGGTCGTGGTCGCCCCCGCCACCGCCGACATGCTCGCCAAGGCCGCCCACGGCCTGGCCGACGACCTGCTGACCAACACCCTGCTGACGGCCCGCTGCCCCGTCGTCTTCGCGCCCGCGATGCACACCGAGATGTGGGAGCACCCCGCCACCCAGGAGAACGTGGCCACGCTGCGCCGCCGCGGCGCCGTCGTCATCGAGCCCGCCGTCGGCCGCCTCACCGGCGTCGACACCGGCAAGGGCCGGCTGCCCGACCCGGGGGAGATCTTCGAGGTCTGCCGCCGGGTGCTCGCCCGCGGCGTCCAGGAGCCCGACCTGCGCGGCCGCCATCTGGTGGTCTCCGCGGGCGGCACCCGCGAGCCGCTGGACCCGGTGCGCTTCCTCGGCAACCGCTCCTCCGGCAAGCAGGGCTACGCCCTCGCCCGCACCGCCGCCGCCCGCGGCGCCCGGGTGACCCTGGTCGCGGCCAACACCGGCCTGCCCGACCCGGCGGGCGTGGACGTCGTCCGGGTCGGCACCGCCGTCCAGCTGCGCGAGGCCGTGCTCAAGGCGGCGGCCGACGCGGACGCCGTCGTCATGGCCGCGGCCGTCGCCGACTTCCGCCCCGCGGCCTACGCCACCGGCAAGATCAAGAAAAAGGACGACAAGGAGCCGGACCCCGTCGTCCTGGTCCGCAACCCCGACGTCCTCGCCGAGGTCTCCGCCGAACGGGCCAGGGCCGGACAGGTGATCGTGGGCTTCGCCGCCGAGACCGACGACGTCCTCGCCAACGGCCGCGCCAAGCTCGCCCGCAAGGGCTGTGACCTGCTGGTCGTCAACGAGGTGGGGGAGCGCAAGACCTTCGGCTCCGAGGAGAACGAGGCCGTCGTCCTGGGCGCCGACGGCAGCGAGACGCCCGTGCCGTACGGCCCCAAGGAGGCCCTCGCCGACACCGTCTGGGACCTGGTCGTGGCCCGCCTGGACTGACGGCGGCGCGGCCGGCCGGGCGAATCCACCGGCGAATTCAGGTCATGCTCAAGTCGGGGACGGTTACCCTGGCCAAGGTCGCCGGGCATTGTGCAGAATGCCCGTGCCGCAGGTCACAGCGCTCCCGAGAGGCGAGACGGTGGCCCATAGGCCGAGCGCGACCGATAAACTGTTCAAGGTCGGAGCCGGGCGCAGCCCCGCGTCGACTGCAAATGATCAGCCAGCAGCCGCTGCAACCACAGGGAGCGTTGTGTCCCGTCGCCTGTTCACCTCGGAGTCCGTGACCGAGGGTCACCCCGACAAGATCGCTGACCAGATCAGCGACACCATTCTCGACGCGCTTCTGCGCGAGGACCCGTCCTCCCGGGTCGCCGTCGAGACGCTCATCACCACCGGCCTGGTGCACGTGGCCGGCGAGGTGACCACCAAGGCCTACGCGGACATCGCGACCCTGGTGCGCGGCAAGATCCTGGAGATCGGCTACGACTCCTCGAAGAAGGGCTTCGACGGCGCCTCCTGCGGCGTGTCGGTGTCCATCGGCGCGCAGTCCCCGGACATCGCGCAGGGCGTCGACACCGCGTACGAGTCGCGCGTCGAGGGTGACGAGGACGAGCTGGACAAGCAGGGCGCGGGCGACCAGGGCCTGATGTTCGGCTACGCCTCCGACGAGACGCCGACCCTGATGCCGCTGCCCGTCTTCCTGGCGCACCGCCTGTCCAAGCGCCTGTCGGACGTGCGCAAGAACGGCACCATCCCCTACCTGCGCCCCGACGGCAAGACGCAGGTCACCATCGAGTACGACGGCGACAAGGCCGTCCGTCTCGACACCGTGGTCGTCTCCTCGCAGCACGCCTCCGACATCGACCTGGAGTCGCTGCTGGCCCCCGACATCCGCGAGTTCGTCGTGGAGCCGGAGCTGAAGGCGCTCCTGGAGGACGGCATCAAGCTGGACACCGAGAACTACCGCCTCCTGGTCAACCCCACCGGCCGCTTCGAGATCGGCGGGCCGATGGGCGACGCCGGCCTGACCGGCCGCAAGATCATCATCGACACCTACGGCGGCATGGCCCGTCACGGTGGCGGCGCCTTCTCGGGCAAGGACCCGTCCAAGGTGGACCGCTCGGCCGCCTACGCCATGCGCTGGGTCGCGAAGAACGTCGTGGCGGCGGGCCTGGCCTCCCGCTGCGAGGTCCAGGTCGCCTACGCGATCGGCAAGGCCGAGCCCGTCGGTCTGTTCGTGGAGACCTTCGGCACCAACAAGGTCGAGACCGAGAAGATCGAGAAGGCCATCGACGAGGTCTTCGACCTCCGCCCGGCCGCGATCATCCGCGACCTCGACCTGCTCCGCCCGATCTACGCCCAGACGGCGGCCTACGGCCACTTCGGCCGGGAGCTGCCCGACTTCACCTGGGAGCGCACCGACCGCGTGGACGCCCTGCGCAAGGCCGCGGGAATCTGATCCGTTCCGTGCCACGAGGCCCGGCTTCCCCACGGGGGCCGGGCCTCGGCGCGTTCCGGCTCAGCCCGCGAGCCCCAGCCGGACCCGGCGCCGCGCACGGTCGACCTCCAGCACCCGGACCCGCAGCTCCTGCCCCTCCTCGAGGGTCCGGCCGGCGAGGAGATCGGCGTGCACGAGACCTTCCGCGAACTCGTCGACGCGGACGAAGACCCCGATGGGAACGATCTTGGTCACCGGGCCGGTCAGGACGTCGCCGACGCCCACGCCCAGCGTGTCCCAGGGGTCGTCCTGGAGGGCCTTGAGGGACAGCGCGACCTGGCCCCGGCGGGTCTCCGAGGCCAGTACCTGCGCGCGGATGCGCTGCCCCGGCGTCACCACGTCCGCCGGGTCGTCGAACCGGGCCCAGGTCAGCTGCGGGACGTTGATGAAGCCGGTTCCCTCGTGGACGGGATGCGCGGGCTCCCCGTCGATCCGCGCGAAGACCCCGAAGCGGTGCACCGAGGACACCGTCCCCGTGACGACGTCCCCGCGCGCCAGGCCCAGCAGGAAGCGGTACAGCGCCTCGTCCTCGCAGGCCCGCGCGGACAGCAGGACCTCGCCGCCGCGCCTGCCGCGCATCGTCACCTCCGCCCGGATCGGCTGTCCCACCGCGACCAGCTCCGCCGGGTGCCCGATCCGGCGCCAGGTCAGCTCGCCGCCGGGGACGCGCCCCGACGGGCGCCCCGGATCGCCGTCCAGCAGCACGAGCACGTCGTCCCCGTCGAACCCGGCCACGGTGCCGGTCACCACCTCCCCGGGGGCGGCGAGACGTTCTCTCAGGCAGTCCAACGGGTCCGGCGTCGCATCGGTCATGGCGGCGAGCCTAGAGGCGACAAGCCCCGGGACGACCCCGCCGGACGGTGATCGGCCGGGGCCTTGTCGGTCGGGTTTGGTAAGAATGCAAGCGTGAGCAGCGAGAACGGGGAGCCCCGCAAGAGCGGGGGAGGCGGGCCCGAGGGGGCGCCGCCGGAGCAGCTCGCGCTCATCCGGGAGAGCGTGCGCAAGGCCAAGGCGCCCCGGGCCAAGCCGCGGACCTGGCGGGGCGCCGCGCTCGCCGAGCGGCTGCCGGTGGCGCGGGTGCTGGTCGACAAGGGTGTGCTGCACCTCGACCGGTACTTCGACTACGCGGTCCCCGCCGAGCTGGACGACGAGGCGCAGCCCGGCGTCCGGGTCCGGGTGCGGTTCGGGGCCGGACGGCACCGGGTGCGCGAGGGCCGCCGGGAGGGCGGCGGCCTCATCGACGGCTTCCTCGTCGAACGGCGGGCCGAGTCCGACTACTCCGGGCCCCTCGCCGCGCTCGCCCAGGTGGTCTCCCCCGAGCCCGTCCTCGGCGAGGAGCTGCTCGGCCTCGCCCGCGCCGTCGCCGACCGGTACGCGGGCAGCCTCGCCGACGTGCTCCAGCTGGCCGTACCGCCGCGCAACGCCCGCGCCGAGCAGCGCCCCTCGCCCGACCCCCTGCCACCCCCCGGGGCCCCGGACACCGGCTCCTGGGCGCGGTACGAGCACGGGAGCGCCTTCCTCCAGGCCCTGGCCGCCGGCGGCGCCCCCCGCGCGGTGTGGCACGCGCTGCCCGGGCCCCTGTGGAGCGAGGAGCTGGCCCGGGCCGTCGCCGCCACGCTCGCCTCGGGCCGCGGCGCCCTCGTCGTCGTACCCGACGGCCGTGCCGCCGCCCGCGTCGACGCCGCGCTGACCACACTGCTCGGGCCGGGAAGGCACGCCCTGCTCACCGCCGACGCCGGGCCCGAGAAGCGGTACGCGCAGTGGCTCGCGGTACGGCGCGGGTCCGTACGGGCCGTCGTCGGAACCCGGGCGGCCATGTTCGCGCCCGTGCGCGACCTCGGGCTCGTCGCGATCTGGGACGACGGCGACGACAGCCACAGCGAGCCGCACGCCCCGCAGCCGCACGCCCGCGACGTCCTGCTGCTGCGCGCCACCCTCGACAAGTGCGCCTTCCTGCTCGGCGGCTTCTCCACCACGGTGGAGGCGGCCCAGCTGGTCGAGAGCGGCTGGGCGCGGCCCCTGGTCGCCGGGCGGGAGCAGGTACGGCGGTCCGCGCCGCTGGTGCGCACCGTCGGGGACGAGGACCTCGCCCGCGACGAGGCCGCCCGCGCCGCCCGGCTGCCCACCCTCGCCTGGCAGGCCGCCCGGGAGGGGCTGCGGCACGGGCCCGTTCTGGTCCAGGTGCCCCGCCGCGGGTACGCGCCGCGGATGGCCTGTGCCCAGTGCCGGGCCCCGGCCCGCTGCCGGTACTGCTCCGGACCGCTCCAGGGCCAGGACGCGGGCGTGCTGCGCTGCGGCTGGTGCGGCCGGGAGGAGGGCGCCTGGCACTGTCCCGAGTGCGGCGGCTTCCGGCTGCGCGCCCAGGTGGTGGGCGCCCGGCGCACCGCCGAGGAACTGGGCCGGGCCTTTCCCGCCGTGCCGGTGCGCACCTCGGGGCGGGAACACGTGCTGGACACCGTGCCGGGCACGCCCGCGCTGGTGGTGAGCACTCCGGGCGCCGAGCCGGTGGCCGAGGGCGGTTACGCGGCGGCGCTGCTGCTCGACGGCTGGGCCATGCTCGTACGACCCGATCTGCGGGCCGGCGAGGACGCGCTGCGCCGGTGGATCGCGGCGGGGGCGCTGGTCCGGCCGCAGGGCGAGGGCGGCACCGTGGTCGTGGTGGCGGAGCCGACCTTGCGGCCCGTGCAGGCGCTGGTGCGCTGGGACCCTGTGGGGCACGCGCTGCGGGAGCTGGCCGAGCGGGCCGAACTCGGTTTCCCGCCGGTGTCCCGGATGGCGGCCGTGTCCGGCCCGCCCGAGGCGGTCGCGGAGTTCCTGGCGGCGGTCGAACTGCCGCCCGACGCCGAGGTGTTGGGGCCGGTTCCGGTGCCGCCCACGCCGCCCGGCGGTGCGCGCAGGCCCGGCGCGGTGCCTCCCGGCGAACACTGGGAGCGGGCTCTGGTGCGCGTGCCCCCGGGCAGTGGCGCGGCGCTGGCCTCCGCCCTGAAGACCGCGCAGGCGGCGCGGATGGCCCGGGGGAGCGGGGAGACGGCGCGGGTGCGGGTGCGGATCGATCCGCCGGACATCGGGTGAGGGGCGCGGGCGCGCGGGCCGCTGCCCGCCGTGGGCCCTCCGCCCTCCGGGGCGTCCCTCCGGCCCTCCCAAAGGACCCGTGAGTCTCCTGGGAGGGCGACGCCGGGCGGGTCAGCCGTTGCGCGGACCGGGGAAGGCCGTCGGGCGGGCGTCCTCACGCAGGGTCGGGCTGCCCGCCGTCGGCTGGGTGGGCATGGAACGGGCGGCCGGCACCGTCGGCACCGTGGGCAGGCCGGCGTTCACGTTGAGCGTGCGGGTGCCGGACGGCTCCGGCGTCCGCTCGGTCTCGGTGGCCGTCTGCGCGGCGGCGCGGCGGGCGCCGTAACGGCGGTGCACCGCCTGCTTGGTGACGCCGAGCGCCGAGCCCACCGCGTCCCAGGAGAAGCCGAGCGAGCGGTCGAAGTCCACGGCGGCCGTGACCAGCGTCTCGACGCTGTCCCGCAGTTCCTGGGCGAGACGGACCGTGGGGGCGGGGGCGCGTCCGTAGACGACGAAGCCCGTGGACGGGCCGGTGCGGCGCGGGCGGTAGACGTTGCCCAACTGGGCGGTGAGCGTGCGCAGCGCGTCCACCTGCCGGCGGACCCGCTCGATGTCCCGCACCAGCAGGTGCAGGCTGGCCCGGGCCTGGGCGTCGTGGGTTGCGTGGTCGGCCATGAACAAGCCTCTCGAACCGGCGTTGAAAGGAATCGGGCGGCGAAGCGGCCCTATGTGGTCAACTCTTTCTTGACCAACGCCTGTGTGCTCCGCTGGTCACGGGGTGGGGGCGTGCAGGCATATGCGTACGCCGTTCGTCCGCCCGCGCGCCGCCCGGCGCTCAGCCGGCCCGGCAGCCGGGCGAGTTGCGCGCCGCCGTGCTCCGCGGAGTGCCGGTTCCCGGGCGGTCATAGACTGGTGCGCTGCCCGTACGATCCCCGCCCGAGAGGCCCGATCCCGCCCATGAAGCTCGTCTTCGCCGGTACCCCCGAGGTCGCCGTTCCCGCCCTGGACGCCCTGCTCGCCTCCGGGCGGCACGAGGTGGCCGCCGTCGTCACCAGGCCCGACGCACCCGCGGGGCGGGGCCGCAGGCTGGTCGCGTCGCCCGTGGCCGAGCGGGCGGAGGAGGCCGGCATCGAGGTGCTGAAGCCGGCCAGGCCGCGGGACCCCGAGTTCCTCGCCCGGCTGACGGAGATCGCCCCGGACTGCTGCCCGGTCGTCGCCTACGGCGCGCTGCTGCCCCGCGTCGCCCTGGACATCCCCGCGCACGGCTGGGTCAACCTGCACTTCTCGCTGCTGCCCGCCTGGCGCGGGGCCGCGCCCGTGCAGCACTCGATCATGGCGGGCGACGAGATCACCGGTGCGTCCACCTTCCTCATCGAGGAGGGCCTGGACTCCGGGCCGGTGTACGGCACGGTGACGGAGGAGATCCGGCCCACCGACACGAGCGGCGATCTGCTCACCCGGCTGGCCTTCGCCGGGGCCGGGCTGCTCGCGGCCACCATGGACGGCATCGAGGACGGCACCGTGAAGGCCGTGCCGCAGCCGGCCGACGGCATCACCCTCGCGCCGAAGATCACCGTCGAGGACGCCCAGGTGGACTGGGCGACGCCGGCGCTGCGCGTGGACCGGGTGGTGCGCGGCTGCACCCCGGCGCCCGGCGCCTGGACCACCTTCCGCGGCGAGCGGCTCAAGCTCGTCCAGGTCACGCCGGTGCCCGCCCGGACCGACCTCGCGCCCGGACGGCTCGCGGCCGGCAAGAACAGCGTGCACGTGGGCACCGGCTCCCACGCCGTCGAGCTGCTGTGGGTCCAGGCCCAGGGCAAGAAGCCGATGCGCGCGGCCGACTGGGCCCGTGGGGCGCGGATCACGGAGGGCGAGACCCTGGGCGGCTGACCGGGGCTGCGGCGGCGGGGCACGCGCCCGCCGCCTTCCACGGCGGCACCCGGGCCCTCGACGCGGCCACGGGGCCCTCGACGCGGGCCCGGGCCCTCGACGCGGGGCCCTCGACGCGGGCCCGGGCCCGAGCGCCCCGGCACCCGCGCACCCCCGCTCACCTCCGCCGACGTAGGCTGGGCGGCACACCCCCTTTCACCTCCGGAGCACCTTTTTCGTGAGCGAGCAGTCGCGGCGGGGCCGTAAGCCCGCCAAGCCCTATCGGCGTCCCAAGAAGGACCCCGTCCGCATCCTGGCCTTCGACGCGCTGCGGGCGGTGGACGAGCGGGACGCCTATGCCAACCTCGTGCTGCCGCCGTTGCTGCGGAAGGCGCGGGAGAAGGGCGACTTCGACGCGCGGGACGCCGCGCTCGCCACCGAGCTGGTGTACGGGACGCTGCGCCGGCAGGGCACGTACGACGCGGTGATCGCCGCGTGCGTGGACCGGCCGCTGCGCGAGGTGGACCCACCGGTGCTCGACGTGCTCAGCCTGGGCGCGCACCAGCTGCTGGGGACGCGGATCCCGAGCCACGCCGCCGTGTCCGCCACCGTGGAACTCGCCCGGGTCGTGCTCGGCGACGGGCGGGCCAAGTTCGTCAACGCGGTGCTGCGCAAGGTGGCGCAGGACGACCTCGACGGATGGATCGGGAAGGTCGCGCCGCCGTACGACGAGGACCCCGAGGACCACCTCGCCGTCGTGCACTCGCACCCCCGCTGGGTCGTCTCCGCGCTGTGGGACTCGCTGGGCGGCGGGCGCGCCGGCATCGAGGAGCTGCTCGCGGCCGACAACGAGCGGCCGCGGGTGACGCTCGTGGCGCGGCCGGGCCGGGCCGCCACCGAGGAACTGCTGCGCGAGGAGGCCGCCGAGCCCGGGCGCTGGTCGCCGTACGCCGTGCGGCTGGCCGAGGGCGGTGAGCCGGGCGCGGTCGAGGCGGTGCGCGAGGGGCGCGCCGGGGTGCAGGACGAGGGCAGCCAGCTGGTGGCGCTCGCGCTGGCCAACGCGCCCCTGGAAGGGCCGGACGCCAGGTGGCTCGACGGCTGTGCCGGACCCGGCGGGAAGGCCGCGCTGCTGGGGGCGCTCGCCGCCGAACGCGGTGCCGTGCTGCTCGCCTCGGAGAAGCAGCCGCACCGGGCCGGGCTGGTCGCCAAGGCGCTGGCCGGCAACCCGGGGCCGTACCAGGTGATCGCCGCGGACGGCACCCGGCCGCCGTGGCGGCCGGGCAGCTTCGACCGGGTGCTGGTGGACGTGCCGTGCACCGGGCTGGGCGCGCTGCGGCGGCGGCCCGAGGCCCGCTGGCGCAGGCGCCCCGAGGACCTGGACAATTTTGCTCCCCTCCAGCGGGCGCTGCTGCGCACCGCGCTCGACTCGGTGCGCGTCGGCGGCGTGGTCGGCTATGCCACCTGCTCCCCGCACCTCGCCGAGACCCGGGCGGTCGTCGCCGACGTGCTCAAGCAGTACCCGGACGCCGAACTGATCGACGCCCGGCCGCTGCTGCCGGGTGTCCCCGCGCTCGGCGAGGGCCCCGACATCCAGTTGTGGCCGCATCTGCACGGCACCGACGCGATGTATCTGGCACTGATCCGCAAGACGGCCGGCTGACGGTCCGCAGGCGGTCGCGCGGGCACCATTTCACCGCGTGCGCCGGGTTCGTCGCCCTCGGTTATCCACAGGGACGTCCGGAACATCAGACAAACGGCAGATCAGTGTGATGAACGGTCTCACCTGTGGACCGGCGCGAACATCAGTGCCCCGGACATGGCAGTCTTGGGGCATGGCCGTGCAGATCAACCCCAGCATCCTGTCCGCCGACTTCGCCCGCCTGGCGGAGGAGGCCAAGGCTGTCCAGGGCGCCGACTGGCTCCACGTCGACGTCATGGACAACCACTTCGTCCCCAACCTCACGCTCGGCGTGCCGGTGGTGGAGTCCCTGGCCCGTGCGACGGACACCCCGCTGGACTGCCACCTGATGATCGAGGACCCGGACCGCTGGGCCCCCCAGTACGTGGAGGCGGGCGCCTCGTCCGTCACCTTCCATGTGGAGGCGGCCGCCGCTCCGGTGCGTCTCGCCCGCGAGATCCGCGCCAAGGGCGCGCGCGCCTCCATGGCGCTCAAGCCCGCGACGCCCATCGAGCCGTACGAGGACCTGCTGCCGGAACTCGACATGCTGCTCATCATGACCGTCGAGCCGGGCTTCGGCGGCCAGGCCTTCCTCGACATCATGCTGCCGAAGATCCGTCGCACCCGTGAGCTGATCGGCAAGCACGGCCTCCAGCTCTGGTTGCAGGTCGACGGCGGTGTCTCGGCCACCACGATCGAGCGGTGCGCGGAGGCGGGCGCGGACGTGTTCGTCGCCGGCTCGGCGGTCTACGGGGCGAAGGACCCGGCGGACGCGGTGCGTGCCCTGCGCGCCCAGGCGGAGACGGCCACCGCCGGGGCGTCCTGGGCATGCGACCACTGAGCCACGGCTACGTGAACGGTTGAGAGAACGCCGCCCATCAGGGCGGATCAGTTGCGCCGAATCTGCAAGGATGAACGGCGAATCCAGAGTGTGAACAGCAGTGAGGAGATCGCCGTGTCGGGTATGTCGGCGGGCCGGTCAGCCATGCGGATGGGACCCGCTGAGCTGGTCCAGGCGGCGGCCATGGCCCGCCGCTTCTACCTCGAGGGCAAGTCCAAGATCCAGATCGCGGAGGAGTTCGGCGTCAGCCGCTTCAAGGTGGCCCGGGTCCTGGAGACCGCTCTCGAACGGGATCTCGTACGCATCGAGATCCGTGTGCCGGCCGAACTGGACGCCGAGCGCTCCGACGCGCTCCGCGCCCGCTACGGCCTGAGGCACGCCGTCGTGGTCGAGTCCCCGGCGGAGGCCGAGGAGACCCCCGACCCGGAGAACCTCGGCGAGGTCGCGGCCGACCTGCTCGGCGAGCTGGTCGACGAGGGGGACGTACTGGGGCTGGCCTGGGGCCGGTCCACCATCCACATGGCGGCCGCCCTCGACCGGCTGCCGCCGTGCACGGTGGTGCAGCTGACGGGTGTGTACGACGCCGGCACCTCGGAGCGCGGCTCGGTCGAGGCCGTGCGCCGTGCCGCCCAGGTCTCGGGCGGCGACGCCCACCCGATCTACGCGCCGATGCTGCTGCCGGACGCGGCCACCGCGGCGGCCCTGCGCAACCAGACCGGGATCGCCCGCGCCTACGAGTACTTCGACAAGGTCACGGTCGCCTGCGTCTCCATCGGTTCCTGGGAACCGGGCATCTCGACGGTGCACGACATGCTCAGCGACGAGGAGCGGGCGCACTACGCCTCGCTCGGCGTCGCGGCCGAGATGGCCGCGCACCTCTTCGACGCCGAGGGGCGCCGGATCGGGCGGGACCTGGGGGAGCGGTGCATCACCGTCAAGGCCGACCAGCTGCGCCGCATCCCGGAGGTCGTGGCGATCGCCGGCGGTCAGCGCAAGGCGGCGGCGATCGACGCGGTGCTGCGCTCCGGGCTGGTCACCAGCCTGGTCACGGACACCTCGGCCGCGGACTACCTGATGACCGCGGGCCCGACGCCGAAGGCCGCGCTCACCCGGCAGGACCCCGACGGGCAGTGAGCGGCGGTGAGCGAGGACGGAGGCGGACGAGACGGCCGCCGGCCGCCCTCGCCTCCGCCGCCTTCCGCGGGGCACGGGTCGTCCGGACCGGCCCGCCGTGAAAGCATCGTCCGCATGTCGTCGCGGTACGTTCCCCTGAAGTTCCGATGGTCCCGGGCGCCCGGCCGGGCCCCGTCCCGTGTGCTCGCGGGGCTGCTGGTCGTGCTCGCCGTGCTGCTCGCCGGATGTGCCGGAGGTACGGGCTCGGGCACGGGCAGCGGTACGGGGACGGGCGGGGGCCCGTCGTCCGCCGCCGTGGCCACTCCCGGGTGGGCCAGAGGCATGGCCACCGTGCCGGAGTCCCGGCTGCCCGCCGAGGCCCGGCGGACCCTGGCCCTGATCGACCGGGGCGGCCCCTATCCGTACTCCCGCGACGGGATCGTCTTCGGCAATTATGAGAGACACCTGCCGAAGCACCAGCGCGGCTACTACCACGAGTACACGGTGCCGACGCCCGGCTCGCACGACCGCGGGGCGCGCCGCATCATCACCGGACAGGGCGGGGAGTTCTACTACACCGGTGATCACTACAACTCGTTCCGGGCGGTGCTGAGATGACCCGGCAACTCACGGACCGCGCGGTCGTCGCCCTGGACCTCTCCCGGGTCACGGACAAGGCCGCCCTGATGGACGCGGTGGCGGCGGCCCTCGCCCTGCCCGACTGGTTCGGCCGCAACTGGGACGCGCTCCTGGACAGCCTATGCGACCCCTCCGTCTGGCCGACCGCGGCGGCCGACCGCGGACTGCTCCTCGTCGTCACGGGCTGGACACCGTACGCGGACGCCCGCCCCGACGAGTGGCGGGTGGCCCACGAGATCTTCACCGAGGCGAGCGAGGGCCCGGAGCAGGTGACGGTGGCGCTGGCGTTGGGGTGAGGGGGCGCGGGGGCCTGGCCCAACGGAACGTCAACTCTCAGCCGGGGGAACCCGGTCGCGTCACACCGCTGTGGCCGCCTCCGCCGCCGTGGCCCGGGCCGTCCGGACCTCCACCGTGCGGTGGCCCACCGCGCACACCAGTCGCAGGTCCGTGCGCTCCTCGCCGTCGAGGAGCGCGGCGTGCACCGCCGACAGGACGGGCACCGGGTCGACCACCGAGGACCGTCCCTCCGCTCCCTGCGGCGCGATGCGCAGGGACAGCAGGGGGCCCGATCGCGGGCGCAGCAGGCAGTGGGTGGCGGAGACGACGACCGCGGCGCTGCGCCGGCCGCCGGGGTGGTCCGCCAGGATCCGCAGGGTCCACTCGTCCGCCGGTTCCGTCGGCGCGCCGGGGTGGCCGCCCGCGCGGCGGTGCAGCAGACCGGCGCTCTGGGTGAACCGCCGGTGCGCGGCGCCCACTTCGGCGGCCAGATGGTGAGCGGGCGCGGGCGGCACGAGAGGGGCGGGATGGCGCAGCACCCGGAGCGTCCCGCCGCCGTCGGCTTCGACACGGACCGCGAAGGCGGCGGGCGCGAGCGGCGCGGGGGTCGGGTCGGGCAGCAGCCGGGGCAGGACGGGATGGGCGGGCGGGGCGAGGTCCAGCAGGCCGTACACGGTCTCCCGTAGCCGGTCGAGCGCCCGACCCTGCTCGGCGAACGCCGGTTCCGCGAGGGCACGGCTGCTGCCGGGGCGGTGATCGCGCAGTGCCGTCGCCACCAGGCTCGCCGCCTCCGCGCCGGGAAGGTGCGGGGCGAGGCGGGGGACGCCCGCGAGGAGGCCGGCCATCGGGCTGCCGGGCAGCAGTTCCCTGCCGCCGTCGTAGGCGCCGAGCAGAGGACGGTCCAGCGCCGCCGGGTACAGGGCCGCCGAGCCGTGGTCGGTGATCAGCACGTCCGCCGCGACGGCGACCGACGCCCACTCCTCGTGCGCCGCGGGCAGGACCAGCCCGGCCCGGCGGGCGGGTTCCAGGTACTCGGCCAGGTCGAGCGTGCCGCGGCGGGCACGTTCGTTGGGGTGGAGCACCAGGGCGAGCTGGTACTCGTCGTGGGGGAGCGCGGCGGCCAGTTCGGCGGGCAGCCCGGGGCGGCGGTTGATCAGGGACTCCGGGCCCCAGGTCGAGAACAGCACGACGAGGGTGCGGTCGCCCGTGCCGAGCGCGGCGCGGTAGCGGTCGCGGCGCTCCCGCGACTCCAGGAACCGTTCCAGGAGCGGATCGCCGACGACCGTCGCCCGGGCCGTCACCGCGGGGCCGGCCGGTGCCAGCCGTGCGATCTGCCCGGGGTGGGAGAACAGATAGCGGGCGGCGAGCGGGGCGCCGTCGGGCAGCAGCAGATGGGCGGGGTCGAGTCCGGATGCGGAGTCCTCGGTGCCCTCGCCGGGCACCGACTTGTTGAAGCCGGCGCCGTGCGGGAGCAGGACGCGCGGGCCGTGCAGGGCCTGGAGATCGCCTTTGGGACTGGCGGCGAGGATCAGCGCGAAGGTCCGGCCGACCGCCTCGGCCCAGGGCAGGACGCGCCCGCCCGCCCGCTCCAGGGCGCGCAGGGCGTCCGCGGAGAACTCGGAGCCGGGAACCAGGGTGAAACAGCGGCGGACACGGTCGTCACCCGCGAAGACGGGGAGCGTGTCGAGCAGCCGGTGCAACGCGTTCCGCGATCGCGCGGCGAACAGCACGGCGCGCCTGTCGTCGCCCATCGGCCCGCCCCCCGACTCTCCCCCTTTTGCCTGCCACGCCCTCGCCGCGCGCACGGACCGTGGAGCAGGTCCGCCGAGACTCGCCAGAACGGTCGGATGATCGTACCGGTCCGGTTTCGGTGGATCCTCCGAAGGTCCGTGGGGGAGCCTGGAGGTTTTGACCGGGGGTGATCGGGGGGACGGCATGGGAGAATGAAGTACGTGCTCTTTTCCCCTCGGCGCACCCGTCGGGGGGTCGCCTCTGAACGACTGGGATGTGCAGCACGTGCGTTTCCTCAATGACATCCGGCCCACGTACGACCTGACGTACGACGACGTGTTCATGGTGCCGAGCCGCTCCGCGGTGGGTTCGCGGCAGGGTGTGGACCTCAGCTCGCCGGACGGCACGGGAACCACCATCCCGCTCGTCGTCGCCAACATGACCGCCATCGCCGGGCGGCGCATGGCCGAGACGGTGGCCCGCCGCGGTGGCCTGGTGGTCATCCCGCAGGACATCCCGATCGACGTGGTCACCGAGGTCGTCTCCTGGGTCAAGGGCCGTCACCTGGTGCTGGACACCCCGATCGTGCTGGCCCCGCACCAGACCGTCGCGGACGCCCTCGCGCTGCTGCCCAAGCGGGCGCACAACGCCGGTGTGGTCGTGGACGAGAACCAGCGCCCCATCGGCGTCGTCACCGACGAGGACCTCTCCGGTGTGGACCGCTTCACCCAGCTCGAAGTGGTCATGTCCAAGGACCTGCTCCTGCTGGACGCGGACATCGACCCGCGCGAGGCCTTCACCACCCTCGACACGCACAACCGGCGCTACGCCCCGGCCGTCGACAAGGACGGCAGGCTGGCCGGCATCCTCACCCGCAAGGGCGCCCTGCGCGCCACGCTGTACACCCCGGCCGTGGACGCGAACGGCAGGCTGCGCATCGCCGCCGCCGTCGGCATCAACGGCGACGTGGCGGGCAAGGCCAAGCAACTGCTCGACGCGGGCGTGGACACCCTCGTCATCGACACCGCGCACGGCCACCAGGAGTCGATGATCAGCGCGATCAAGGTGGTGCGGGCCCTCGACCCGCAGGTGCCCATCGCCGCGGGCAACATCGTCTCCGCCGAGGGCGTCAGGGACCTGATCGAGGCGGGCGCGGACATCGTCAAGGTCGGTGTGGGCCCCGGCGCCATGTGCACCACCCGCATGATGACCGGCGTGGGCCGCCCGCAGTTCTCCGCGGTGCTGGAGTGCGCCGCCGAGGCGCGCAAGTACGGCAAGCACGTGTGGGCCGACGGCGGCGTCCGGCACCCGCGCGACGTGGCCATGGCCCTGGCCGCCGGTGCCTCCAACGTGATGGTGGGCTCCTGGTTCGCCGGTACCTACGAGTCCCCGGGCGACCTCCAGCACGACGCGAACGGCCGCCCCTACAAGGAGTCGTTCGGCATGGCCTCGGCACGCGCGGTGCGCAACCGCACGTCGGAGGAGTCGTCGTACGACCGCGCCCGCAAGGCGCTCTTCGAGGAGGGCATCTCCACCTCCCGGATGTTCCTCGACCCGGCCCGCCCGGGCGTCGAGGACCTGATCGACTCGATCATCGCGGGCGTCCGTTCCTCCTGCACCTACGCGGGCGCGGGCTCCCTGGAGGAGTTCGCCGAGCGGGCCGTCGTCGGCATCCAGAGCGCGGCCGGCTACGCCGAGGGCAAGCCGCTGCACGCCAGCTGGAGCTGATCCCCTCCGCACCCGGCGGCCCCCGTCGTTCCCCCTGGTGGGAGCGGCGGGGGCCGTCGGCATATCCCCTCTCGCCGCTCCTGTCCGACCCGGCCCGATGTGCGGCGGTTGCGCAACGTTTGGCATCCGGAGCGCAACGTTCCGCCGTGACGTACGGTGGAACGCAACGATCGTGCGGGTGTGCGCAAGGTTGCTGCATTACCTCCGCGAAGGCCCGCCTCGTAGTGTGCTGCGCTGTACCCGGCGTCAGCAGCTGTCTTCGGCGCCACCACGGCATCGGCGGCGGCTAGCGCGTCGACCGCATCGAACGAGGAGCCAGCGCGTGCTCGATCACGGCGCCCCGCCGCAGAACCAGACATCGGCAGCCCCCGCCGCCCCGGGCCTCGGCGCCCGCCTGATGCGCCGCAAGCCCGTGGAACTCCTGGTCGCCGAGGGTGGCAAGGGTGAGGGCGGGTCGTTGCGGCGCTCCCTCGGGCTGTGGCAGCTGACCATGATCAGCATCGGTGCCACGCTCGGCACCGGCATCTTCGTGGTCCTCGGCGAGGCCGTCCCGAAGGCCGGACCGGCCGTCACCCTGTCCTTCGTGATCGCCGGCCTCACCGCCCTGTTCTCGGCCCTGTCCTACGCCGAGCTGGCCGGCACCATCCCGGTCTCCGGCTCCTCCTACTCGTACGCATACGCAACGATGGGCGAGCTGATCGCCTGGGTCTGCGGCTGGTGCCTGCTCCTGGAGTACGGCGTCTCGGTCGCCGCCGTGGCCGTCGGCTGGGGCCAGTACCTGAACGAGCTGCTGCACGGCACCATCGGTGTCACCGTGCCGGCCGCCCTGTCCGCCCCGCCCGGCCACGGCGGCGTCTTCAACCTGCCCGCGCTGATCGTCGTCCTGCTCGCCATGGTCTTCCTGCTCGGCGGCGCCAAGGAGTCCGCGCGGGCCAACACCGTCA
The DNA here is from genome assembly GCF_900104815.1 of Streptomyces misionensis. NCBI lineage: Bacteria > Bacillati > Actinomycetota > Actinomycetes > Kitasatosporales > Streptomycetaceae > Streptomyces > Streptomyces misionensis. Next base: position 1,692,644 of record NZ_FNTD01000004.1, on the reverse strand, counting down.
TGGTGTGCGTGAAGATCGCCGCGCTGGTCCTCTTCTGCGCCATCGGCTTCATGGGCTTCAAGGCGCACAACTACACGCCCTTCATGCCGCTCGGGATGACGGGCGTCAGCATGGCCGGGGCCACGCTGTTCTTCTCGTACATCGGCTTCGACGCCGCCTCCACCGCCGGCGAGGAGGCGAAGAACGCCCAGCGCGACCTGCCCCGCGCGATCATGCTGTCGCTGGTCATCGTGACGGGCCTGTACGTGCTGGTCGCCGCCGTCGCGGTCGGCGCGCGGCCCTGGCGGTCGTTCAACGACTCCGAGGCCGCGCTCGCGCAGATCATGAAGGACGTCACCGGGCAGAGCTTCTGGGCCACCCTGCTGGCCTTCTGCGCCGTCATCGCCATCGCCAGCGTGGTGCTGACCGTGCTCTACGGCCAGACGCGCATCCTGTTCGCCATGTCCCGCGACGGTCTGATGCCCAAGGTCTTCGCCCGGGTCCACCCGAAGAGCGGCGCCCCCCGGGCGAACACCGTCATCGTCTCCCTGTTCTGCGGCATCCTGGCGGCCGCGATCCCGTTGGGACAGCTGGCCGACGCCACCAGCATCGGCACGCTGTTCGCCTTCGCCCTGGTCAACGTGGCGGTCGTGGTGCTGCGCTTCAGCCGGCCGAACATGCGGCGCGGCTTCCGGGTGCCGCTGTCGCCGCTGCTGCCCGCGCTGGGCTTCGTCTTCTGCGTGTGGATGATGGGCAGCCTGTCCGCCGTGACCTGGACGGTGTTCGGTGTCTGGCTGGTGGTCGGGCTCGTGTTCTACTTCGTATACGGCTTCCGCCGTTCCCGCCTCGCGACCGGTGCGGACCTCGCGGTGGCGGCAGAGAAGTGAACCCACCGAAGAAGTAAGTGAACCACCCCCTGTGCTGAACGATCTCGACGAACGCATCGTGCACGCCCTCGCCGAGGACGCCCGCCGCTCCTACGCGGACATCGGGCAACTGGTCGGACTCTCCGCGCCCGCGGTCAAACGCCGAGTGGACCGGCTGCGGGCCACCGGAGCCATCACCGGATTCACCGTACGGGTGGATCCGGCGGCGCTCGGCTGGGAGACCGAGGGATACATCGAGATCTACTGCCGGCGGAACACCTCGCCGGAGACGATCCAGCGGGGGCTGGAGCGGTACCAGGAGGTGGTGGCCGCGTCGACGGTCACCGGGGACGCGGACGCCATCGCCCAGGTGTTCGCGTCGGACATGCGGCACTTCGAGCGGGTGCTGGAGCGGATCGCCGGGGAGCCGTTCGTGGAGCGGACCAAGTCCGTGCTGGTGCTGTCGCCGCTGCTGCGCCGGTTCTCCTCCGGGGCGCCCGGCTAGAATCCGGGGCGGGCTATTCGGCCGTCTTCCGGGACAGCGCGTTGTTCCCGATGGAGTTGTGCACGCTGAACGTCACCGCGTCCGGCCGGTACCGGTCGTCCGACCATTCCACCGGGCGCCCCTCGCGGGTCGTCGTCACGCGGCGGACCCGCAGGAGGGGGCTGGTGCGGCGGACGCCCAGCAGCTCGGCGTCGCGCGCGCCGCAGGCGACCGCGTCGATGAGGTGCTCGCCGTGGGCGAAGACGAGGCCCGTGTCGTCGTACAGGCGCTGGGTGACCGATGGGCAGTCGGGCTCGATGGACTCGACCGCGGGGGAGATCCAGTCGGCGTACACCGTGCGTTCGAGCAGCACCGGTTCGCCGTCCAGACCGCGCACGCGCAGGACGTGCAACACGGGTGTTCCCAGAGGGAGTTGGAGGCGTACGGAGTCCTCGTGGGCGGCCGGGCGGTAGCCCTGGGAGACCACCCGGCCGGTGGCCTCGCGGCCCATCGCGCGGGCCCACTGGGCGAAGCTGCGCAGCTCCTCGAAGCTCTGACTGCGCCGGCTGGCGAGGACCACGCGCCGGGCGCCCTGGCGGGAGCCGATCAGGCCCTCGGCGGTGAGGGCGGCGACGGCCTGCCGGACGGTGCCGCGCGAGACGCCGTAGTGCGCGGCCAGCTCCGACTCCGAGGGCAGCCGGCTGCCGACCGTGTACTCCTCGCGGCCGATCGCGCGCCGCAGTTCGTCGGCGATCTCCTCGTGTCGCGCCGTCATGCTTCCCCTCCGCGTCGGCGGCTGTGCACAGCGTGACAGCCTAATCGACGTTCCAGCGTGCTCCGGGGGAGCTGCGACTGTGGAGGGAATCAGCGGCCGATGTTCCTCGCGCGTTCACCACCGGGACATCGAAGACGGGCGCACCGAGGCCGACTTGTTCGGACAAGTTCCCGCGCCGGGGTCGTTTCCTCCGAGCTGACCTGGGCCGACGGGGGGTCGCCATTGCGGTTCGGGGTGACCGTCCCGTAGGTTGTGCGGGCTCTCTACTGACTGGTAATACCGGTAGGTCTCCATGCGCTGGCCCCTCGGCCGTCCCACCACCGTCCGCACCCGGATCGTGGCGCTCGCGCTCGCCCCGGCCGTCGCCCTGATGGCCCTGTGGGGCTTCGCCATGGTGTCCGTCACCGCCGAACTGCGCGCCCTGATCCGGGTCCAGGGGGTCTACGACGACTTCGGCACCCCCGTCGACACGGCGGTCGGACAGATCCAGATCGAACGCCGGATGTCCGCCGCCTACCTGGGCGGCGGCACCGGCGCCACCAGCGCGGGCGAGCTGCTCGGCCAGCAGCGCCGCACCGACCGCGTGGTGGACGCCATGCGGCTGGCCGTCCGCGACGGCGACCGGGGCCGGCTGACCGCGCGCCAGCGGCAGGCGCTGGACGCCATGGTCACCGCCACCGGCAGGCTGGACGGGCTGCGCCGGCGCGTGCTCACCAGGCGGATCGGCTGGGACCAGGCCGTCGAGCAGTACAGCGCGCTCGTGACACCCGCCTTCGACGTGCAGTCCACGCTCACCGCGCTCCAGGCCGGACAGCTCGCCCGCGAGACCCAGACCGTCTTCGAGCTGGTCCGGGTGCGCGAGTTCGTCTCCCGGGAGGACGCGCTGGTCACCGGGGCGCGGGCGGCGGGCACCACCCTGACCGCCCGGCAGTACGGCGCGCTGACCCAGGCCGTGGAGGACCGGCGCGTCTTCCAGGAGACCTATGTGCCCGACCTGCCGTCCGACTCCCGGGCCCTGTTCGAGGACTTCCAGCGCGGAGACCTGTACCGCTCGCTGACCCGGGGCGAGGACGCGCTGCTGCGGGCCGGGGCCGGCGGGGCGTCCCGGGCGGTCGCGGCCGGTGACTGGCGCTCCACCATCGACCGGATCGTCAAGCGGTACCGGGACCTGTGCACCGAGGCGGGCGACAACTCCGCGGCACGCGGCCGGGCGTTCGCCTACCACGAGCTGACCAAGGCGGCCGTCGCCGGCGGCGCCGGACTGATCGCCGTGGCGCTTTCCCTGGGGCTCGCGGTGCGCGGCGCCCGGCGGATCTCGCGCCGCCTGGAGGCCCTGCGCGACGCCGCCGACGTCCTGACCACCCGCCAACTGCCGGACGTCATGCGCAGGCTGGGGGCCGGCGAAGAGGTCGACGCGGTCGCCGAGGCGCCGCCGCTCCCCGCCGGCGCCGTCCGCGACGACGAGATCGGGCAGGTCGGCTGGTCCTTCAACACCGCGCGGCTGGCCGCCGTCGAGGCCGCGGTGAAGCAGGCCACCCTGCGCCGGGGGCTGTTCGCGGTGCTGCTCAACATCGCGCGCCGCAACCAGGCCCTGGTGCACCGGCAGTTGAAGCTCGTGGACACGCTGGAGCGGCGCACCGAGGACCCCGACATCCTGCGCGAGCTGTTCCGCATCGACCACCTGACCACCCGCATGCGGCGGCACGCGGAGAGCCTGATCATCCTCTCCGGCGCCGCGCCCGGCCGCCGCTGGCGCCGGCCCGTGCCCGTCGCGCAGGTCGTCGCCTCCGCCGTCGGCGAGATCGAGGACTACACACGGGTGGTCGTGCCGCCGATGCCCAAGGCCGCGATCGCGGCCGACGCGGTCGCCGACGTCGTCCACCTGATCGCCGAACTCCTGGAGAACGCGACGGTGTTCTCGCCGCCGCACACCCAGGTCACGCTGCGCACCGGGCGCGCCGGGGGCGGCTTCGTGCTGGAGATCGACGACCGCGGACTCGGCCTCGACGCCGACGCGCTTGCCGAGGCGCGGCGCACCCTCACCGACCCCGACGCCTTCGACCCCACCCGCCACGACCGCCTCGGCCTCTACGTCGTCGGCCGTCTCGCCGCCCGCCACGGCATCGACGTCAGCCTCCGCGACTCGCCGTACGGCGGGACGACCGCGGTGGTGCTGCTGCCGGAGCAGGTCCTGGCGGACGCCGAACCGCCGGCGCGGGCGGAGCGGCACGAGCGGCGGCGCGACACCGTACCGGCCCCGCACTCGCCGGAGGAGACCACCGGAACACGGCCGCTGCCGACCAGGAAACGGACCGCGCCCGCACCGGACGACACCCCGCCCCCACTCCCCGCACGGGTGCGCGGCACCCGCCCGGCCGCTCCCGGCGCCCCCGCCCCCGCGCTGCCCACCCGCACCCGCCAGACCTCGATCGCCCCGCGGTTGCGCGACGAGCCGCGGCCCCCGGGGGACACGCCGCGGCGGGAGATCGACGCCGACGAGATGCGGGCGATCTTCGGGGCCTTCCAGCGCGGGCTCGACCAGGGCCGCAAGGGGCTGCCCACGCGGCCCGACGCGCCGGACGCACCCGTGACGACCACCCACGCCGACGAAGGGACGGACACCGACGATGCACGGTGACGACCAGACCCCCCGACAGTCCGCCGTGTCCGCCGGGACGCCCGGCACGGACCTCGGCTGGCTGCTGGACGACCTCGTGGCCCGCACCGACCACGTACGGCAGGCCGTGCTGCTCACCGCCGACGGCCTCCCGCTGAGCAGCTCGGCGGGCATGCCACCGCAGGACATCCAGCACCTGGCCGCCGTCTGCTCCGGCTTCCACGGCCTGGCGCGGTCGGCGGGGGAGCGGTTCGCGGCCGGCCAGGTGCGGCAGACCATGGTCATGCTCGACGACGCCTATCTGTTCATCACCCCGGCCGGCAGCGGCAGCCGGCTCGCCGTGCTCAGCGAGGCCGGCACCGACGTCGGCCAGCTCGCCCACGAGATGGCCCTGCTGGTCCGCCGTCTCGGCAGTCACCTGGACGCGGCCGCCCGTGCCACCCCATGATCCCGCCGTGAGCGACGAGCACTGGTACGAGGACGAGACCGGGTCGATGGTGCGCCCCTACACGGTGACCCGGGGCCGCACCCGGCCCTCGGACCGGCACGCCATCGACCTGATGTCCCGGGTCACCGCCCTGGACACGGACGCCGCCGAGGCCGGCGTCGACCACGCGGGCGCCGCCCTGCTGGAACTGGTCCGGCGCGGCCCGCGCCCGGTCGCGGAGCTGGCCGCGGACGCCGATCTGCCCCTGACCGTGGTCAGGGTGCTGCTCGGCGACCTCGCCGAGGCGGGCCTCGTCCGCATCGAAGCGCCCCACCGCGCCCCGGCCGGCGGTGCGGCGGCCGACCCCGTGCTGCTGCGGGAGATCGTGGACCGGCTGCGCGAACTCTAGTGTTTGTAACAGCCGTGTAGGGGACCGGTGAGGACCGGAACCCGGCACCGGTCGCGCGTGTCTCAAGGAGCAGCACGTCGCCCGTACCGCTTAAGGGGAATCATGCGCGTCCAGAAGTTCACGTTGCTCGCCGTCGCCGTCGCCGCCGGCCTGTCCCTCACCGCGTGCGGCGGCAGCGACAGCGGCTCCTCGGGCGGCGGCGACTCCTCCGCGTCGAGCGCCGCCTCGGGCGCCTCCGACACCCAGGGCTCCGGGACGCAGGGCTCCCCCTCCCAGGGTTCGGACGGCAACGGCGGCTCCACCGGCACCGGCCAGAACGGCGGCCGCACGAGCGGCGGCCAGACGGGCGGCGGCCACGCCGCCACGGGCACCGGCCGCGCGTCCGGCGCCGGCTGCACCACCGCCCACCTGGCGTTCAGCACCTCCGGCGCGATGGCCGAGGGAGAACTGATCGTCAACATGAAGAACACCGGCTCGGCCAACTGCACCCTGCACGGCTTCCCGGGCGTCGACCTGAAGGGCAAGGACGGCACCGTCAGCGCCTCCCGCAGCAAGCTCACCGCCCCGGTGGTCACCCTTCAGCCGGGCGCGGAGACCCGCTTCACCCTGCACTACCCGCCGAACAACTCCGGCGGCTCCGGCGTGACCTTCACCCAGCTCGTCGTCACCCCGCCGAACGAGACCCACTCCACCGTCCTCAAGGCCGGCGTCAACGTGCCCGTCACCGAGGGCGGCCCCGGCATCACCGTCGACCCGGTCGGCACCGGCAAGTAGCGCCGGTCCGCCCGCGCACGGGGCGCCAGCCGACGCCCCGGGCGGCCCACCGGCGGCCCGCGGATGTCCGATCCGTCCCCCGACCGGCCGCCGGTCCGCCGGGGCGCGCAACGAATCGCCGCCCCACCCTCCCCGCACGCAACGAACCGCGCACCCGCGCGCAACGGCTGCTCCTTGTCCGGCCGAGCGCGCCGACCGTACCGTCTACCTGACCCCGAACCCCCTCCGTGACCGGTGAGGTAGACGCATGCGCACCGCCCTGCTCCAGAGCTCCGGCCGCCCCGGCTCCGTCGCCGGGAACCTCGCGGTCCTGGACGAGGCCGCGGGCCGGGCCGCCGCCTCGCGCGCCGCGCTGCTGACCACCCCGGAGATGTTCCTCACCGGCTACGCGATCGGCGACGCCATCGGGCGTCTCGCCGAGGGCGCCGACGGCGAGTCCGCCGACGCCGTCGCGGAGATCGCCGCGCGGCACGGTGTCGCGATCGCCTACGGCTACCCGGAGCGCGCCGGCGACGCCGTCCACAACTCCGTCCAGCTGATCTCCGCCGACGGCTCCCGGCTCGCCAACTACCGCAAGACGCACCTGTTCGGCTGCTTCGAGCGCGAACACTTCACCCCGGGCGAGCGGCAGCTCGTCCAGGCCGAGCTGAACGGCCTCACCGTCGGCCTGCTGATCTGCTACGACGTCGAGTTCCCGGAGAACGTCCGCGCGCACGCGCTGGCCGGCACCGACCTGCTGCTGGTGCCGACCGCGCAGATGCACCCCTACCAGTTCGTCGCCGAGTCGATGATCCCGGTGCGCGCCTTCGAGAACCAGATGTACGTCGCGTACGTCAACCGGGTCGGCCTGGAAGGGGAGTTCGAGTTCGTCGGGCTGTCCGTCCTCGCCGGGCCCGACGGCGTCGCCCGCACCCGCGCGGGGCGAGCCGAGCAGCTGGTGTGCGCCGACGCCGACCCCGCCTTCCTGGCCGCCTCCCGCGCGGCCAACCCCTATCTGACGGACCGCCGCCCCGGCCTGTACGGGTCCCTCGTCTGACGTCCGCCAACCCCCCTCGGCTTTCCCAGAGTTCTTCGTGCAAGGAGTCCGTACCCCATGACGTCCACGGTGCCCAACGCGGTCGAGCACACCGACGCGCAGCAGCCGCCGATCACCATGTTCGGCCCGGACTTCCCCTACGCCTACGACGACTTCCTCGCCCACCCGGCGGGCCTCGGGCAGGTCCCCGCGACCGAGCACGGCACCGAGGTCGCGATCATCGGCGGCGGCCTGTCCGGCATCGTCGCCGCCTACGAGCTGATGAAGATGGGCCTCAGGCCCGTCGTCTACGAGGCCGACCAGCTCGGCGGCCGGCTGCGCACGGTGGGCTTCGACGGCTGCGACGCGGACCTCAACTGCGAGCTGGGCGCGATGCGGTTCCCGCCGTCCTCCACGGCCCTTCAGCACTACATCGACCTGGTCGGCCTGACGACCAGGCCGTTCCCCAACCCGCTGGCCGAGGCGACCCCGTCGACCGTCGTGGACCTCAAGGGCGAGACGCACTACGCCAGGACCATCGACGACCTGCCCCAGGTGTACCGGGACGTCGCCGACGCCTGGAACAAGTGCCTGGACGAGGGCGCCGACTTCTCCGACATGAACCGCGCCATGCGCGAGCGGGACGTCCCGCGCATCCGCGAGATCTGGGCGAAGCTGGTCGAGAAGCTGGACAACCAGACCTTCTACGGCTTCCTCTGCGACTCGGAGGCGTTCAGGTCCTTCCGGCACCGCGAGATCTTCGGCCAGGTCGGCTTCGGCACCGGCGGCTGGGACACCGACTTCCCCAACTCCATCCTGGAGATCCTGCGCGTCGTCTACACCGAGGCCGACGACCACCACCGGGGCATCGTCGGCGGCTCCCAGCAGCTGCCGCTGCGGCTGTGGGAGCGCGAGCCGGAGAAGATCGTCCACTGGCCGTACGGCACCTCGCTGCGGTCCCTGCACGCCGACGGCGAGCCGCGTCCGGCCGTGACCCGGCTGCACCGCACCGCGGGCAACCGGATCACCGTGACCGACGCGGGCGGTGACATCCGCACTTACCGGGCGGCGATCTTCACCGCGCAGTCCTGGATGCTGCTGTCCAAGATCGACTGTGACGACTCGCTGTTCCCGATCGACCACTGGACCGCGATCGAACGCACCCACTACATGGAGTCCAGCAAGCTCTTCGTCCCGGTCGACCGGCCGTTCTGGCTGGACAAGGACGAGGAGACGGGCCGGGACGTCATGTCGATGACGCTCACCGACCGCATGACACGCGGGACGTACCTGCTCGACGACGGTCCCGACAAGCCCGCCGTGATCTGCCTGTCGTACACCTGGTGCGACGACAGTCTGAAGTGGCTGCCGCTGTCCGCGAACGAGCGGATGGAGGTCATGCTGAAGTCGCTCGGCGAGATCTACCCGAACGTCGACATCAGGAAGCACATCATCGGCAACCCGGTGACCGTCTCCTGGGAGAACGAGCCCTACTTCATGGGCGCGTTCAAGGCCAATCTGCCGGGCCACTACCGCTACCAGCGGCGCCTGTTCACGCACTTCATGCAGGACCGGCTGCCCGCGGACAAGCGGGGCATCTTCCTGGCCGGCGACGACATCTCCTGGACGGCCGGCTGGGCCGAGGGGGCCGTGCAGACCGCGCTGAACGCGGTCTGGGGCGTCATGCACCACCTCGGCGGCGCGACCGACGCGACCAACCCCGGCCCGGGCGACGTCTACGACGAGATCGCCCCGGTCGAACTCCCGGAGGACTGACCGGGAGACACGGCCGAGGCGCGGGCGGCCGGCCTCAGACTCCGGCCGCCCGCGCCTTCTCGAAGACCTCGGCGGCGACGTCCGTCAGCTCCGCCGCGTCCCGCGCGGTGCCCTGGAGATCGATCAGGATCTCGTCCAGGCCGATCGCCGCGTGCTCCACCAGGTCCTGCACGATCTGGTCGACGCTGCCCTGGAACGGCCGCCGGTCGGCGCCCTCGTAGGGCTTCGGCAGGCGCGTGGTGTTCACCCGCAGCACCGTGCGGATCGGCTCCGTACGTCCCCGCTCCTCGGCCAGCTCCCGCAGCCGCCGCCAGTCCGCCGCGACCCGCTCGGCCCCGGTGCTCACCGGCAGCCAGCCGTCGGCCCGGTCCACCAGCCGCCGCCGGGCCCGCCCGCTGCCCGCGGCCAGCAGGATCGGGATCGGCCGGGCAGGCTTGGGCCCCACCACGGCCGGGGCGATCTTCGCCAGGGGGCCGTCGTGGGCCACCGGGTCCGGGCCCCACACCGCGCGGCACACGTCGATGATCTCGTCCAGCACCGCGCCGCGCTCCTCGAACGGCCGTACGCCCGCAGCGGCGTACTCGTCCAGGGACCAGCCGGTGCCGAGTCCCGCCAGCACCCGGCCGCCGCTCGCCGCGTCCAGCGAGGCCAGCGCCTTCGCCAGCTGGAAGGGCAGGTGCAGCGGCGCGATCAGCACACTGGTGCCCAGTTCGGCCCGCCGGGTGGCCGCCGCGGCCAGGGTGAGGGTGACCAGCGGCTCCGCCACCGAGCGGTACTGGTCGGGCCAGGGCAGGCCGTCGATGCCGTACAGCCCCTGGGTGGCGGGCTCGGGGAACAGGGCCCGTTCGAAGACCCACAGGCTGTCGTAGTCGAGGTCCTCGGCGGCGCGCGCCACCTCGGGGACGTCCTTGCCGATCGAGTACTGCCGCATCTGGGGAAGACCGAGTCCGAGCCGGGTCGCCATGCCGTTGCTCCTCCGCGTTCGGGTACGTCGCGGCCAACGTGCCATGGCACCGAGGGTGTTCCGGGGAGGGCGCGCCAGGGACGATTTCGGGCCACCGCGGCGGACGGGCGGGGGAGGGGGACCGGCGGGGGCCGTGGTGTGCGCCGGGCGCGGGTCAGCGGGGCCGCGGTGTGCGGTGGCCGAGCGGGGTCAGCAGCATCCGGCCGGCGAGCCCGACCACCGCGTCCAGCCGTTCGGTGAACTCCCCGGCGATGTCCGGGCGGTGGCGCAGCGCCCACAGCGCGCGGGCCGCCGCCCAGGCGGCCTCCCGGGCCCGTTCCAGGCTCCAGGACCCCACGAGATGGGTGAGCGGATCGGCGAGCTGGAGCAGATCGGGGCCCGGCATCAGCTCTTCGCGGACCCGTTCCTCCAGCACCACCAGGATCTCGCCCACGTGCTCGAACTCGTCCTCCAGATCGGCCGGTTCGCAGCCGACGGCCCGGCAGGCGTCCACCACGGCGAGGGGGAGGTCGTGCCCGACGTGTGCGTTGACACCGGCCAGCGCGAACTGGAGCGGCCGTACCCCGGGATGGCGGCGCAGCTGGAACAGCGGCCGCCAGCAGGCGGGCGGCCTCAGGTCCGCCGCGTCGGCGTCCACCGCGGTCAGGTACCGCTCGGCGAACCGCACGTCCAGCGCGGTGGCCGCGCGGGGATCGGGGAACTCCCCGCCGCGCAGGCGCCGGCCGATCTCCTCGGTGACGGTGAGGTAGACGCGGTTGAACACGGCGACCCCGTCCCGCTCGGGCAGGACGGCGTCGAGGGCACGCATCCGGGCGACGACCGCGTCGACGGTCGTGCCGGCCCGTGCCGCGGGGAAGGTGACCTGTTCCGGCTGCGTCATGGACGCAGCCTCCCAGCTCCGGCGCGCGGGCCGGGCCGACCGGCCCGCGCGGTCGCCGGAACGAGGGAACGCGGCCCGCTACGACTCGGTGCGCGGGGTCCCCGGGTCGTAGGTGGACGTGCCCTCGTCCAGGAGGGGTTCCTGCTTCTTCAGATGGGCCGGGGCGAAGGCGCGCAGGGCGTGGTAGCCGGTGATGACGACCACGGTGCCGAGGGCGATGCCGCTGAGCGAGAAGTTGCTCGTGAACTTCATGCTGACGTTGCCGACGCCGATGATGATGCCCGCGGCGGCCGGCACCAGGTTCAGCGGGTTGCGCAGGTCCACCTTGGCGTTGAGCCAGATCTGCGCGCCGAGCAGGCCGATCATGCCGTAGAGGATGACGGTGATGCCGCCGAGGACACCGCCCGGGATGGCGGCCACGATGGCGCCGAACTTCGGGCAGAGGCCGAACAGCAGGGCGAAACCGGCGGCGGCCCAGTAGGCGGCGGTGGAGTAGACGCGGGTCGCGGCCATCACGCCGATGTTCTCGGAGTACGTGGTGTTCGGCGGGCCGCCGACCGCCGTGGACAGCATGGAGGCGACGCCGTCGGCCGAGATCGCCGTCCCCAGCTTGTCGTCCAGCGGGTCGCCGGTCATCTCGCCGACCGCCTTGACGTGGCCCGCGTTCTCCGCGACCAGCGCGATCACCACCGGCAGCGCGACCAGGATCGCCGACCACTGGAAGGACGGCCCGTGGAAGTGCGGCAGCCCGATCCAGTCCGCCTTGGACACGCCCGAGAGGTCCAGGCGCCAGTGGTCGGTGAGCTTGCCGCCGCCGTCCACGGAGTGGATCTTGCCGAAGACCCGGTCGAAGACCCAGGAGATGCCGTAGCCGAAGATCAGGCCGAGGAAGATCGCGATCCGGGACCAGAAGCCGCGCAGGCACACCACGGCGAGTCCGGTGAAGAGCATCACGAGGATCGCCGTCCACTGGTCCTGCGGCCAGTAGGTGGACGCGGTCACCGGCGCCAGGTTGAAGCCGATCAGCATGACGACGGCGCCGGTGACGATCGGCGGCATGGCGGCGTGGATGATCCGGGCCCCGAACCGCTGCACCGCGAGCCCCACCAGGAACAGCACGACGCCGACGGCGAGGGTGGCGCCGGTCACCGTCGCGCTCGTACCGCCCTGCGCGCGGATGACGGCGGCCACCCCGACGAACGACAGGGAGCAGCCGAGGTAGCTGGGCACCCGGCCCCGGGTGGCCAGCAGGAAGATCACCGTGGCGATGCCGGACATCATGATCGCCAGGTTGGGGTCCAGGCCCATCAGCACGGGCGCCACGAAGGAGGCGCCGAACATCGCGACCACGTGCTGGGCGCCGAGGCCGACCGTCCGCGGCCAGGACAGCCGTTCGTCGGGCCGTACCACCGCTCCGGGCGCGGGCGTGCGCCCGTCACCGTGCAGTTTCCAGCGCACGCCGAGGTCCATGGTGGGGTTTCGCTTTCTTGCCGGGGGGAGTGTGTGACCGGGGGTAGCCGCAGGGCTATCCGCACCATTGTCGCTGGTCGCCGACCCACCCCGAGCACACGCCCGCCGTCCGGGCCCCGGCGAGGGCTTGCTGAGCGGTCGCTTAGTATGTCCGCCGTGCCCAGGGGTGCCACCCCGTTCGCCTCGCTCAGGAGCTCCACCCGTGACCGTCGAAGCCGCCCCCGCCCCCGCCGTCTCCTACGGCCGGCTGGTCCCCGTCACCGTCCATTTCGACGACCTCGACGCGCTCGGACTGCTGCACAACGCCCGCTACCCGCTGCTGGTCGAGCGCGCCTGGACCGAGCTGTGGCACGAGCACGGCATCCATTTCGACGGCGACTGGGTGGCGGCCGGGGACGCCTGCAACGCGGTGCGCGAGCTGCGCATCGGTTATGAGGCGCCGGTCACACGCCCCGGCCGCTACGCCGTGCACCTGTGGCTGGACCGGCTCGGCACCACCGGGCTGACCTACGGCTTCCGCTTCTGCTCGGCCGACGGCGCCGAGACCTACGCCCGGGGCGCCCGGGTGCTGGTCCGGCTGGACGCGGCGACCCTGCGCCCGGCGCCGTGGAGCGAGGGCTTCAGGGCCGTTGCCCGGGAGCTGCTGCGGCCCGCGGACTGACCTCCCGCGCGGGCCCGCGCTCGGCGCTGCGCAGCACTCCCGCGCACACCGCGAGCCCGCACGCCAGCGCCGTCACCACGCCGAACGAGACCACCAGGCTGGTCGCCTGGGCCACCCCGCCGATCAGGCTGGGCGCGACGAGCCCCGAGGTGTAGGTGATGGTCGCCACACCCGCGATGGCCTGGCTGGGGTTGGGTCCCGCGTGTCCGGCGGCGGCGAAGCACAGCGGCACGACCACCGCGATGCCGAGCCCCATCAGGGCGAAGCCGCCCATCGCCACCGCCGGCTGCCCGGCGACCACCACCAGCAGTCCGCCGAGCACCGCGAGGACGCCGCCGGCGCGGACCGTCCGCACCGCGCCGAACCGGTTCACCACCGCGTCTCCGGCGATCCTGGCCACGGCCATCGTGAGCATGAACCCGGTGGTGGACGCCGCCGCCAGCGCGGCCGAGCTGTCCAGCCGGTCGCGCAGGAACACCGCCGACCAGTCCAGGCTCGCCCCCTCCGCGAACACCGCGCAGAAGCCGATCATGCCGATCAGCAGCGCGGAGCGGGGCGGCAGCGCGAACCGCGGCGGCGGCTCCTCGTCCTCGGTGGGCTGTAGGTCCAGCACCCAGGAGCAGGCGAGCAGGCCGAGCACCGTGAGGACGGCCGAGGCCAGCAGGAAGTGGGTGCGCGCGTCCGCACCGAGGTGGGCGGCGAGCGTGCCGGCCGCCGAGCCGGTGAGCGCGCCCGCGCTCCACATGCCGTGCAGCCCCGACATGATCGATTTGCCGAGCCGCCGTTCGACCTCGACCCCGAGCGCGTTCATCGCCACGTCGGACATGCCCGCGCAGGCGCCGTAGGTGAACATCGCCAGGCACAGGGTGGGCAGGTTCGGCGCCAGGGACGGCAGGATCAGCGAGAGCGTCCACAGCGCGAGCAGCCCGCGCAGGGCCGTACGGCTGCCGAAGCGGTGGCTGATCCGGCCCGCCACCGGCATCGCGCACGAGGCGCCGAGCGCGGTGAAGGCCAGCGCGAAGCCCAGCCGGCCCGCGCTGAGCGAGGCGTGGTCCTGGACCCAGGGCACGCGGGTCGCGAAGGAGCCGGTCACGGCACCGTGTACGGCGAACACGGCCGCCACGGCGTACCGGGCGCGCCGCACCTCGCCCTTGTCACTCATGTCTGTGCTCCTCCCCGGAAGTCGTCGGGCGTAAATTATCAGGGACCCTGCCTGATAGATAGTTCTTATCGCGTCGCGCCTTGGCGTCCGGCCCGTGGAACCGATCTGGAACCGATCTGGGAGGATTCCCGCCATGCCCGCATCACCCAGCACCGCGAGGGCCATCAACGACCGGCTGGCCCTGGGGCTCTTGCAGGAGCGAGGCCCGCTGACGGCGGGGCAGCTGAAACAGCTGACGGGGCTGTCCCGGCCGACGGTCGCGGACCTCGTCGAGCGGCTCACCGCCGCCGGACTGATCAGGGTCGTCGGCGAGTCCGGCGCGGCCCGCCGGGGGCCCAACGCCCGGCTCTACGGCATCGTCGCCGACGGCGCCTTCCTGGCCGCGCTCGACGTGCGCACCGACGGGGTCGTCGTGCTGGTCGCCGACCTGGTGGGGCGGGTGCTCGCGGAGGCGTCCGTGCCGGTCGACCGGGGCGCGGGGACCGGGCCCGCCGTGGAGCGGGTGGTGGCCGCGGTGGAGCGGGCGGCCAAGGAGGCGGGGGCGGAGCGGCTGCACACCGTCGGCATCGGCGCGCCGGGCCTCATCGACCCGGCCACCGGCGACCTCCGCGACTCCGCGGGCCTGCCGGCCTGGCACCGCAGCCTGGCCGCCGCCCTCCAGGAACGGCTGCCCGGGGCCCGGATCACGGTGGAGAACGAGACCAACCTCGCCGCGCTGGCCGAGCAGCGCGAGGGCGCCGCCCGCGACCGGGACACCTTCGTCCTGCTCTGGCTCGGACACGGCACCGGCGCGGCGGTCGTCCTCGACGGCGTCCTGCGTCGCGGTGCCTCCGGGGGCACCGGCGAGATCGGCTTCCTGCCGGTCCCCGGCACGTCCGGCCTTCCCTCCGCCACCGACTGCGCGGGCGGCTTCCACGCCCTGGCGGGCGCCGCGGCCGTCCTGTCCCTGGCGGCCGCCCACGGCCTGCCGACACCGGCCGTGGTCGACGGCCCGGGCGCGGCGTGGGTGGTGCGCGGGGCGGTGGAGAGCGCGTCGGCCACGGGAGCGCCGGCCGCGGACGAGGAGGCCGCGCAGGGATGGCCGGGGGAGGCGTCGGCGGGGCGGATGGCGCAGGCGGGGGCGCGGACGGGGCGAGGGGCGCCGGTTCCCGCCGGGGGCCCGGTGCCGGGGCCGGGGACGGACTCCTCGGCGGCGGGGGGCGGGCCCGTGCCGGGGGAGGGCGTGGCCGGTCGGGCCTCCGGCGGAACGAAGCCGGAGGGTGCCCCGCCGGCCGGGACGGGTGGTGCCGGCGCGCGCTTTCTGGCCGCCCTGGCCGACGGCGTCGCCGTCGGTGCCGCCTCCGTCGTCGCCGTGCTGGATCCCGGGTGCGTGGTGCTCGGCGGGGAGGTCGGGCGGGCCGGGGGCGAGGTGCTCGCCGCTCTCGTGGCCGAGCGGCTCGGCCGGTTGTCGCCCCTGCCCACCGAGGTCCGCGCCGGCGGGCTCGGCGGCTCCGCCGTACTGCGCGGCGCGCTGCTGACGGCCCGCGACCGGGCCCAGGACGAACTGTGGAGCGGGGCGCCGTCCCGCCCGTGACGGCGCCCTCACCCGGACCGTCGCGCCAGGTACTCCTCGAACGTCCCCCTGCCCACGGCCCGTTCCGGCACCAGATGACCCCCCGCGCGAAAGGCCCGGTACGTCCTGCCGGCCAGCGGCACGTTCACCACCCCGCGGCGCCGGCCGGTCGCGCGGAGGAAGGAGCGGGCCAGGGAGTCCAGCGGGCGGACCTCGGGGCCGCCCAGGTCCGCGACCCTGCCCGCCGGCGCCGCGAGCGCCAACTCGGCCAGCCGGTCCGCCACTTCGGCCACCTCCACCGGCTGGTCGGCGACCCCGGCCGGCAGCGGCAGCACCGGTGACGTGGCCAGGGACGTGAAGAGCGACGCGAGCAGGTCGTGGAACCGGGTCGTGCGCAGGATGGTGAAGCCGAGCCCCGAGCGCTCGATCCGCCGCTCCACCGCGAACTTGGTCCGGTAGTAGCCGAACGGCACCTGGTCCACGCCGACGATGGAGATGTACACCAGGTGGCCGACCCCCGCCCGCCGCGCCGCCGCGATCAGCTGCTCGGCCGCCTCCTCGTCACCGCCCCGAGGGCTGCTCGCGCAGTGCACCACCGTCGGGACGCCCGTGAGCGCGGCGTCCAGCGCGGGTCCGCCCCGGCGCAGATCGACGTCGTACGGCCGGGCGTGCCGGCTGAGCGCCCGCACCTCGTGCCCGTCCGACCGCAGCCGCTCGGTGACGTGCCGTCCGAGCGTGCCGGTGCCCCCCGTGACCAGGATCGTGGTCATCCCCGTTCGTCCCTCCCGACCGGGCGCCCCCGGTCGGGGCGCCGTGTACCGGGGGAGACGGGACGCGGACGGGAAATGTGACACGCTCCGCGCCCTGACGTGACGGCCCGGCGGCGGGCAAGGGCCGTCGTCACCGCCGCCGGGCCCGCCCGCACCCTAAAAGGACTAGACCATTACGGTCAATGGGGAAGACACCACCAACCCGAGCCGCGAGCAGGGGACTTGAGGGGCCGCGCCGTCCCGCGCAAGCCCGGGAGCACGCACTGTGAGCGAGCCCACACGCTCCCCCTGTCGGGGCGGGCGCCGGGCGTGGCACACTGGCCGTGTACCAGAAGCAGCGCACTCCGGGGTCGGTGAAAGTCCGAACCGGCGGTTACAGTCCGCGACCCGGTCGCCTCCAGCGACCGGTTGACCAGGTGAAATTCCTGGACCGACGGTTAAAGTCCGGATGGGAGGCAGTGCGCGGCGGGCGGGCACGCGTCACGTGTGCGCGCCGCCGTCTCGGGTCTCGTCCGCATGCGGACGGGTCTTTTTCGGCGACGCCCCCGATGTGTGCTCATCCGTAGATTCTGTCGTCTTCGACAGGCCCCGGAGTCCGTGCCACGAGGCAGGAGGACCCGGGAAGTGTTCACCGGAATCGTCGAAGAGCTGGGTGAAGTCACCGCCGTCGAGAATCTCGGCGACGCCTCCCGTTTCCGGCTCCGCGGCCCCATCGTCACCGAGGGCGCCCGGCACGGCGACTCCATCGCCGTGAACGGAGTCTGCCTCACCGTCGTCGACCACGAGGGCGACGAGTTCACCGCCGACGTCATGGCCGAGACGCTGAACCGCTCCAGCCTGGGCGCGCTCGCCGTCGGCTCCCGCGTCAACCTCGAACGCCCCACCGCCGTCGGCGCCCGCCTCGGCGGCCACATCGTCCAGGGCCATGTCGACGGCACCGGGGAGGTGCTGGAGCGCAAGGTCTCCGAGAACTGGGAGATCGTCAAGATCTCGCTCCCCGCGGACCTCGCCCGCTACGTGGTCGAGAAGGGCTCCATCACCGTCGACGGCATCAGCCTCACCGTGGTGGACGCGGGCCCCGACCACTTCACCGTCAGCCTCATCCCCACCACCCTCGCTCTGACCACCCTCGGTGTGAAGCAGCCCGGCGACCCGGTCAACCTCGAGGTGGACGTCATCGCCAAGTACGTCGAGCGGCTGCTCGCGGCCGGACGGGAGGACGGCCGGTGAACTCGCTCAACTCCGAGGCGTTCACCCTGTTCGGACAGCACATCCTGTGGTCCGACATGATCGGCAACATCCTCGGCCTGATCGGCCTCGTCTTCGGCTGGCGCCGCTCCCTGTGGAGCTGGCCGGTGCAGTTCGTCTCCGGCCTCGTCCTCTTCGCCGCCTTCTACGGCCACCTGACCGGCAGCGCCGGCAAGCAGGCCGTCGTCATGGCGGTCGCCCTCTACGGCTTCTGGCAGTGGAACCGCGGCCGGGGCGGGGCCGGCGACGGCCACATCTCCCCCCGGTTCGCCACCTGGCGCGAGCGGGCCGCCCTCGTCGGCGCCGCCGCCGTCGGCACCGTCGCCGTCGCCCTGCTGTTCACCGCGTTCCCGAAGCTCTCCTGGGACCCCTGGCCGGACGCCTACATCTTCGTCGGCACCGTCGTCGCGATGTACGCCCAGGCCAAGGGCATGGTCGAGTTCTGGTTCGCCTGGCTGCTCGTCGACCTCGTCGGCGTCCCCCTCAACTTCGCCAACGGCTACGCCTTCTCCGGCTTCGTCTACGTCATCTACGGCGCGCTCGTCCTGTGGGGCATGCGCGACTGGTGGCTGCGCTCGCGCAAGAGCACGCGGCCCGTTCTGGAAGGAGCACCGGCATGAGCCCGGCCACCCCCCTGTACGACCCCTTCCCGGTGGAGGACTTCGCGCTCGACCCGGTCGAACAGGCCATCGCCGACATCGCCGCCGGCCGGCCCGTGGTCGTCGTAGACGACGAGGACCGGGAGAACGAGGGCGACCTCGTCGTCGCCGCCGAGAAGGTGACCCCCGAGATCGTCGCCTTCATGATGAGCGAGTGCCGGGGGCTGATCTGCGCCCCCATGGAGAGCGCCGAACTCGACCGGCTGCGGCTGCCGCAGATGGTCGAGGACAACACCGAGTCGATGAGGACCGCCTTCACCGTCTCCGTGGACGCCTCCGCCGCGCACGGCGTGACCACCGGCATCTCCGCCGCCGACCGCGCCACCACGCTGAGGCTGCTCGCGGGCGGCACCGCCGAGCCCGTCGACTTCGTCCGTCCCGGCCACGTCTTCCCGCTGCGCGCCCGCTCCGGCGGGGTCCTGGAGCGCAACGGCCACACCGAGGCCGCCGTCGACCTCGCCCGGCTCGCCGGGCTGCGCCCGGCCGGCGCCATCGTGGAGATCGCGGGCGAGGACGGCCGGATGCTGCGGCTGCCCGAGCTGCTCCCGTTCGCCCGCAAGCACGGCCTGACGATCATCTCCATCGAGGACCTGATCGCTCACCGCCGGGGCACCGAACCCACGGTCCGCCACGAGGCCGAGACCCTGCTGCCCACCCGGCACGGCACCTTCACGGCCCACGGCTACCGCTCCACCCTCGACGGCGTCGAACACGTCGCCCTCGTCCACGGCGACATCGGCACCGGCGAGGACGTCCTCGTCCGCGTCCACTCCGAATGCCTCACCGGGGACGTCTTCGGCTCCCTGCGCTGCGACTGCGGCCCCCAGCTGGACGCCTCCCTCGCGCGCATCCAGGAGGAGGGCCGCGGCGTGGTCGTCTACCTGCGCGGACACGAGGGCCGCGGCATCGGCCTGCTGTCCAAGCTGCGCGCCTACGAACTCCAGGAACAGGGCCGCGACACCCTCGACGCCAACCTGGAACTCGGCCTGCCCGCCGACGCCCGCGACTACGGCGCGGGCGCCCGGATCCTCGCCGACCTCGGCGTGCGCAGCGTCCGGCTGATGACCAACAACCCCGACAAGACCGAGGCGCTGGAGCGCCACGGCCTGAAGGTCACCGGCCGCGAGCCGATGCCCGTCCAGGCGGGCGAGCACAACCTGCGCTACCTGCGCACCAAGCGCGACCGCATGGGCCACGACCTGCCCTGGCTGGACGCCCCGGCCGTGCCGGCGCCCGCCCAGGCCGCCCCCGCGGCCACCTGCCCCAACCAGTAACAGGCCGGCGAGCCGGCGAGCAAGAACGCAACGAGGAGAGACGTGAGCGGCAAGGGTGCACCGGAGCTGTCCGTACGCAACGTGAGCGACCTCAGGGTCGCCGTCATCGCGGCGCAGTGGCACGAGAAGGTGATGGACGGCCTGGTGAACGGCGCCCTGCGCGCCCTGGGCGACCTGGGGATCGACGAGCCGACCCTGATCCGGGTGCCCGGCAGCTTCGAGCTGCCGGTCGCCGCCAAGGTGCTCGCCGGGCGGGGCTACGACGCGGTGGTCGCCCTCGGCGTCGTCATCCGCGGCGGCACCCCTCACTTCGACTACGTGTGCCAGGGCGTCACCGCGGGCCTCACCCAGGTCTCCGTCGAGACCGGCGTCCCCGTCGGCTTCGGCGTGCTCACCTGTGACACCGAGGAGCAGGCCCTGGACCGGGCCGGCATCGAGGGGTCCACCGAGGACAAGGGCCACGAGGCCGTGATCGCGGCGGTGTCCACCGCGGCCACGCTGCGTTCGGTATCCGAACCCTGGCACTGAGGCACCGGCCGGAGCGCGTAGGGTAAGGACCACCATGTCCAAGAAGACGTTCGAGGAGCTCTTCGCCGAGCTCCAGCACAAGGCCGCCCAGGGCGATCCCGCCACCTCCCGCACCGCAGAGCTGGTCGGCAAGGGGGTCCATGCCATCGGCAAGAAGGTCGTCGAAGAGGCCGCCGAGGTCTGGATGGCCGCCGAGTACGAGGGCAAGGAGGCGGCCGCCGAGGAGATCTCGCAGCTGCTGTACCACGTCCAGGTGATGATGGTCGCCCGCGGGATCTCCCTGGACGACGTCTACGCCCACCTCTGACCGACCCGCCGTACCCCGCCGCGGAGCCCCGCGGCGCCCCCCGGAAACCCCTTCACGCAAAGGAAGCCGACCTCATGCTGCGCATCGCCGTCCCCAACAAGGGTTCCCTGTCCGGCCCTGCGGCGGACATGCTGCATGAGGCCGGCTACCGGCAGCGCCGCGAGTCCAAGGAACTGCGGATCGTCGACCCGGGCAACGAGGTCGAGTTCTTCTACCTCCGCCCCCGCGACATCGCGATCTACGTCTCCTCCGGCCGCCTGGACATCGGCATCACCGGCCGTGACCTGCTGGTCGACTCCGGCGCCGACGCCGAGGAGATCCTGCCGCTGGGCTTCGCCCGCTCCACCTTCCGCTTCGCCGGCAAGCCCGGCACCGCGAGCGGCGTCGAGGACCTCAAGGGCCGCACCGTCGCCACCTCCTACGAGGGGATCGTCGCCCGGCACCTCGCCGACAGCGGCGTCGACGCCTCCGTGGTGCACCTCGACGGCGCCGTGGAGACCGCGATCGAGCTGGGCGTCGCCGAGGTCATCGCCGACGTCGTGGAGACCGGCACCAGCCTGCGCAACGCGGGCCTGGAGGTCTTCGGCGAGCCGATCATGAAGTCCGAGGCGATCGTGATCCGCCGTACCGGCGCGGACACCGAGGAACCCAAGGTGCAGCAGTTCCTGCGCCGCCTCCAGGGCGTCCTCGTGGCCCGCACGTACGTGATGATGGACTACGACTGCCGGGTCGAGCAGCTGGAGAAGGCCGTCGCCCTCACCCCCGGCCTGGAGTCCCCGACCGTCTCCCCGCTGCACAACGAGGGCTGGGTCGCGGTCCGCGCCATGGTCCCCGCCAAGGACGCGCAGCGGATCATGGACGACCTCTACGCCATCGGCGCCCGCGCCATCCTGACCACGGCCATCCACGCCTGCCGCCTTTGATGAGCACGCCGATGTCCGAGCTGCCCACCCTCCCTGTCACCTTCCGGCCGGGCCACACCCGGGCCATCCTGCTCACCGCCGGCGTGGTGATCTTCCTGACCATATCGGGGATCGCCGTGCTGCTGGAGGGGCTCGGCCCGGGGGAGCGGCTGAGCTTCGTGGTCACCGGGGCGCTGATCTTCTGGGTGCTGGCCAAGCTGGCCCGGGTGAAGGTCGTCGCCGACGAGCAGGGCGTCACCGTCGTCAACATCGCCGGCACGCGTCGTCTGGACTGGGCGGAGATCCTTCAGGTGAACCTCCGTCCGGGCGATCCCTGGGTGTTCCTCAACCTCAGCGACGGCACCAGCCTGCCCGCGCTCGGCATCCAGCCGGGCCTCGCCAAGCAGCGCGCGATCGCCGACGCCAGGGCGCTCCGGGCGCTCGCCGAGGCCCGCTCGGCCGCCCGCCTCGGGGAAGATCAGGGCTGACTCGGGGCCGCCCACCCTGCCCGCCCGGCCCCTGTCTTGATTAATCTGGTGGGCGGAGGCCGCGCCGAAGCGCCTCCGCCCCTGTGCGCCGCCCGGTGCCGGGGGTTCCTGCTACCCGAGGAGTGAATCCCTCCGGCGATGGACGGATCGTCCTGTAGTACCTGCGCCGCCCCCACCCGACATACCGGGAAGGCGGCGGCATCGTGACCACCCCCCTGCTGCTCCTCGCAGCCGCGTTCCTGCTCATTCTCGCCAACGGATTCTTCGTGGCGGCCGAGTTCGGCCTGGTGACCGTCGAACGCCCCGAGGCCGAGAAGGCCGCGGCCGACGGCGACAAGCGCGCGCGTACCGTCGTGGAGTCGCTGAAGCACCTGTCCTTCCAGCTCTCCGGCACCCAGCTCGGCATCACCATCACCTCCCTGGTCGTCGGCATGCTCGCCGAACCGGCCCTGGGACGGCTGCTGCGCGGCCCGTTCGCCGCCCTCGGCCTGCCCGGCGGCGCCGCCTCCGGCACCGCCGTGGTCGTCGGCATGCTGCTGGCCTCCGCGATCCAGATGGTGATCGGCGAACTCGTGCCCAAGAACTGGGCGGTGTCCCGCCCGCTCCAGGTCGCCCGCTTCGTCGCGGGTCCCCAGCACCACTTCTCCCGGTTGTTCCGGCCGGTGATCGCCGCGCTCAACACGGTCGCCAACCGGCTGGTCCGCGCCCTCGGCGTCGAACCCGCCGAGGAGCTGGCCTCCGCGCGCACCCCGGGCGAACTGGTCTCGCTCGCCCGGCACTCCGCACAGGCCGGCGCCCTGGAGCAGGACACGGCCGACCTGTTCGTGCGCACCCTGTCGCTGGGCGAGCTGACCGCACAGCACGTGATGACCCCCCGGGTGAAGGTCAGCGCGCTCCAGGACTCGGCCACCGCCGAGGACGTGGTCAACCTCACCCGGGCCACCGGACTGTCCCGCTTCCCCGTCTACCGGGAGAAGATCGACGAGGTCGTCGGCATGGCCCACCTCAAGGACGCGCTCGCCGTCCCGGCGCACGACCGGCTGCGCACCCCCGTCGGCCGGATCGCCCGTCCGGCGCTGCTGGTCCCCGAGACCCTGCCGGTGCAGCCCCTGCTGGCCCGGCTGCGCAGCGAGCAGCCCATCGCGGTCGTGGTGGACGAGTACGGCGGCACCGCCGGCGTGGTCACCCTGGAGGACATCGTCGAGGAACTGGTCGGCGAGGTCCGCGACGAGCACGACGCCAAGGACGTGCCCGAACTGGCCGTAGCCCCGCCCGAGGACGGCAGGCCCGCCTGGGACGTGGCCGGCAGCTGCCGGGTCGACATCCTCAAGCGGATAGGCCTGGACGTGCCCGAGGGGCCCTACGAGACCGTCGCCGGGCTGGTCGCCGACCTGCTCGGCCGGATCCCGGCCCCCGGCGACCGGGCCGAGCTGCCCGGCTGGCGGCTCGCGGTCCGCCAGGTCGGCCACTACCGCGCCGAGCGGGTCCGCCTGGTCAGGACGGCCCCGGCGGCGAACATCGCGGAGGCCGTCCGATGAGCGTGTTGCAGTTGTTCTTCGCCGCGCTGCTCGTGCTCGCCAACGGCTTCTTCGTCGGCGCCGAGTTCGCGCTCGTCTCCGTGCGCCGCAGCCAGATCGAACCGCTCGGCACCGCGCGGGCCCGCCAGGTGCTGTACGGCCTCCAGCGGCTGCCCCAGATGATGGCCGCCGCGCAGTTCGGCATCACCGTCTGCTCGCTGACCCTCGGCGCGGTCGCCGAGCCGACCGTGGCGCACCTGCTGGAGCCGCTCTTCGAGGCGGTCCACCTCCCCGACGGCGTGATCCATCCGCTCGGCTACGTCATCGCCCTGGCCGGGGTGGTCTTCTTCCACCTGGTCATCGGCGAGATGGTGCCGAAGAACCTGGCCATGGCGGCGCCCGAGAAGGCGGCGCTGTGGCTCAGCCCCGGACTGGTCTGGTTCGCCCGCGTGTGCAAGCCGATCACCGTGTCCCTGGGCGCCGTCGCCCAGGCCGTGCTGCGGCTGTTCCGGGTGGAGCCCAAGGACGAGGTCGAGGCGGTCGTCACCAGTGAGCAGCTCAACCGGCTCCTGGAGGACTCCGGCGAGGCGGGCCTCCTCGACCCGGAGGAGCGCGAACGCCTGGAGGACGCGCTGGAGCTGGGCTCCCGCCCGGTGACGGACGTCCTGCTGCCCCGCGAGTCCCTGGTCACGGTGACCCCGGCGGTCACCCCCGGAGAGATCGTCCGGCTGACCGCGCGCACCGGCTACTCCCGCTTCCCGGTCGCGGCGACCGAGAAGGGCGCGTTCATGGGGTACGTCCATGTGAAGGACGTCCTCGACCTGGAGGACTCCGAGCGCGCGGTGCCCCAGAACGTCTGGATCCCCATGACCACCCTGCGGGCCGAACTCCCCCTGGACGACGCCCTCACGGTCATGCGCCGCGCCGCCACGCACCTGGCCCAGGTGGCCGACGCGTCCGGCAAGGTCCTCGGTCTGGTGGCCCTGGAGGACGTCCTGGAGATGCTGGTGGGCGAGGTCCGCGACCCGGCCCACCGGGAGATCGCCGACATGCGGCTGACCGAGCCGCGGGTGAGCGGGGAGCCGGAACAGGCGCTCGCGACCTAGCGGCGGCGGTGCGGGGAGCCGGGCGGTCCGCCCGGCTCCCCGTGTCCCACCGGGCCGTACCTACCCCGCCGACGGATCCTGCGGCCCCCGGCCCGACAGCACCTCCCCGTACGCCTGCATCAGATCGGCCAGCCGCAGTGTCGCGAGGTCCTCCCGCGACAGCGCCCCCGGGTACGTCGACAACCGCAGATCCCGGTACGCGCAGCTCTTCTCGTACAGGGTGCGCAGGAACCGCCCGTTCCCCAGCTCGTCGATCCACCCCTGCTCCACCACGTGCCCGGCGATCGACCGCAGCTCCTCCAGCGCCTCCTCGTCCCACAGGTCACCGTTCTCCCCGGCCAGCACCTTCCCGATCTCGGTGAGTTCCGCCGGCCGGTAGGAGGGGAAGTCGACACGGGTGGTGAACCGGGACGACAACCCCGGGTTCGCGGCGAGCAGCCGGTCCATGCCCTCGGGGTACCCGGCGAGGATCACCACCAGGTGGTCCCGGTTGTCCTCCGCCCGCTTCAGCAGCACTTGCAGGGCCTCGTCCCCGTACGCGTCCCCCTTGCCGTACCCGGAGTTGGAGAGCGAGTACGCCTCGTCCACGAACAGCACCCCGCCGATCGCGGAGTCGATCAGCTCGTTGGCCTTCACGGCGGTCTGCCCGAGGTACTCGCCGACCAGATCGGCCCGCTGCGCCTCCACCAGGTGGTCCCCGCCGAGCAGGCCGAGGGCGTAGAAGACCCGGCCGAGGATGCGCGCCACCGTGGTCTTGCCGGTCCCGGACGGACCGGAGAAGACGAAGTGCCGTTTCGGCGGCTGCACCGGCAGTCCCTGCCCGGCCCGCAGCCGCGCCATGTTCAACTGCGCGGACAGTGCCTTCACCTGGCGCTTGACCGGTTCGAGCCCCACCATCCGCTCCAGCTCGGCGAGCGCCTGTTCGAGCAGGGCGGGATCGGTCGGTCCGGTGGGTATCGGCGAGCCGGTGCCCCCCGTCCGGTCGCGGACCGCGGGGGCGGCCACCGACGGCAGCGGCCCGGTCGGCAGCTCCGGCTCGGGCAGCCGCAGATCCCGCCCCTCGGCGCCGAACAGCGGGTCGAAGCCGTCCGGCCCGTCCACGGTGTCCGTGCCGGTCAGCGTGATCGCGGCGAGGTCGGCCGCGTCGTCGTACCCGTCCCCCTCGGCGATCGCCGCGAGCCGGGCGGAGGTGTCCATGAAGGCGGGGTCGACCCGGTGCACCGCGCGGTACAGGGGGAGCGCGGCGGCGGAGCGGCCGGTGCCCTCGTGCGCCCGCGCCAGCCAGTAGCGCAGCTCCTTGCGCTGCGGCTGTTCGCTGCGGCAGCGCATCAGCGCCGCCGACAGCAGCGGCTCGGCCTGGCCGTACATCTCCAGCCGGACCCGGGCCATGCCGCCGAACAGCCCGGCCTCGATGCCGAGCAGCGCGTCGTCCAGCAGCGGATCGGTGTGGCGGACCAGCTGGTCCCAGTCCTTGACCAGATAGGCGCGGCAGGCGTGCAGGAAGCGGACCTGCGGGTCGGTGTCGACCGGGGGCAGCCCGGCCAGCGCCCGGTCCAGCTCGGGCACGTGCCGGCCGTCCAGCCAGTGCGAGGCGTGGGCGAGCAGCAGATCACGCGGGTTCTCCAGCACCGGCTGCACCCACCAGCCCAGCCAGTACCAGGAGTTGAGCGATCTGCGGTGGCGGGCGCGCTGTTCCCCGAAGCGCTCGCGGTGCCGGAACATCCGCAGCAGCGCGGTGGTGGTGTCGACCCGGAGCGCGTGCAGCCCGAGCCAGCCGTCCGCCATGCCCGGGTCCATCCGCACCGCGGCCCGGAACTCCTCCTCCGCCTGCGGATAGGCACCCATCGTGTAGGCGTCGACCCCGCGCAGCCAGGCGAGGTCGGCCGGGGCCTCGGGGCCCTGCGTGCCGAAGTCCATCACGTCCCCCACAGACCGTGCCCCCGTGGTTCACCGCCGGACGGTCGCCCGGCGGCCGCCGCGGCCGAACCGCTGTGCCGCGGACCGGAGTTGCAGGTGCGCGAGGCAGCCGCCGAGGTCGCACCAAGGGCATCGTACCCGCGGTGTGTCCGCGGGCCGTAGGGTGCCGCAGGGGCCGTTCGGCGAGGTGGGAGCGGACGGGGCGGGGCAAGGCGGTGACCGAGGGTGACGGAATCGGTGCGCGAGGGCCCCGGAAATCGGTCCGCGGGCAGAACGAAGCCCCCGATCACGGGGGAACAACCGGGGGCTTCGCGTCTTCGGGCGGCTCCGAAAGGCCGCACATTGAGAACGTAAGTCCTGTACGGGCCCCGGGTCAAGCGAAGTTGGGGCACTTGGGCAAGTTGGCCGACAAGACTCTTCACAGCTTCACCACACAGCCGACGGCCCATCACTGAGGGTCACATCCTGGCCTGACCCCGGCCGTCGCCCGGGCCCCGGCGACACCTCGTACCCCTCGGCCGTCTGCCGCACCAGAAGACCGGCGTGGGGGCGCGAGGGGTCCGCGGCGAAGTGCGCGCGCTCCGCCGCGACCCAGCCGTCCCAGAACTCGCGCTGCTCCGCCCCGTCCCGCCGCCGCCCGCGCGCCCAGGACTCCTCGCGGGGCAGCTCCATCCACAGCAGTTCGGCCAGGTACGGCCGCAGCGCGCGGCGACCGGCGCCGACGCCCTCCAGCAGGACCACCGGCGCGGGCGGCAACGGGCGCGGCGGACCGAAGGCGCGCGCACGCCAGTCGTAGGGGGTGTAGGCGGCGGGTTCGCCCTGGGAGAGCGGGCGGATCACCTGGGTCAGCAGCCGGTCGGTCCACCCGAAGAGCTGCTCGTGGCTGGCGATGTCGTCGAGGTGGAGCACCGGGGCACCGCCCAGCGCGGCGGCCAGCCGCCCGGCGAAGGTCGACTTGCCGGAGCCGGCGTGCCCGTCGACGCCGACCAGCCGGACCGGTCCGAGGGACGGGGGGAGCCCGCGCAGCCGGGCGGCGAGGAGCTGAATGACGATTCCCGAGGTGTGGTGCGGTGTGGGGGGTTTTCCGGAAAGAGTGTAGTAGCGGCGCATGGCGACGGGTCCCGCGAGACCGCCGGAGCCAAAGAAGGTTACGGTTTGAACCATCGCTCGGGAGTCCTCACGGTCTTCGATAAACATTCTCGAATCCCCTGACCGATATGTCGAATTCGGCGTTCCGGGGGTCCCCCGCGCTGAGTAAGGTGCCTCCTGCGCAACCGCGAGAAGCGGTCAACGCGGACAGGGCAAGGGGACAAGGCAGGGGACATGGCCGCGGAGTTATTCGAAGGGCAGTATGTATGGCACCCGGCGGCCGACGACCGAGTCCTCGCCGGGGTTTGCGTCGATGTCCGCGCCGGGCGTTATCGGCATGCGTACGAGGCGCTCGCCGAGACCCGTTCCGACTTCGCCCTGCGTGCCCACCGCTCGCTGGTCCTCGCCTCCGAGGCGGCCGGCACCGACCTGGTGGAACGCTGGCTGGACGAGGAACCCTCGCCCGAGGCGGCCCTGATGTGGGCCCGCGTCGCCGTCCAGCGCGCCCTGCGCGCGGCCGACGCCCACGACGACCGCGCCGAGGCGCTGGAGCGCATAGCGCTCACCGCCTGCGACCGTGCCGCCGCCCTGGACCCGAACGACCCCACGCCCTGGGTGGCCAAGCTGGCCATGGCCCGGCTGCACCGGTTGCGCGACCCCGCCCCGCAGGGCCTGCTCACCGCGCCGCCCGGCCCCTGGCGGCTGTTCGCGCACGTCCTCTCCCTGGACCCCTGGCACCGCGAGGCCCACCACCGCTTCCTCTCCTTCTTCTTCACCCGCCACGGCGGCTCGGTCAACGCCGCCTGGGACGTGGCCGCCTTCCTCAGTCAGCGGGCACCCGCCGACTCCGCGCTGCGGCTGCTGCCCCTCGTCGCCCTGGTGGAGAGCTACAACCCGACCCAGCTGCTCGCCGACCGCGTCTGGGAGCAGCCCCAGTGGCGCGCCACCGCGCTCGCGATCTACCACAACTGGCTGCCCGCGGCGACCGGTTACCGCTTCACCCCGGTGCTCGACCTGGCCTACCTCGCACACGCGCTGGTCATGGGCCAGCGCGAGTTCGAGGCCCGGGCGGTCTTCACGGCGATGGGCCCGTACGCCTCGCGCATGCCCTGGAGTGCCTTCGGCGACCCCGCCGAGCAGCTCTCCCGGGCGCGCCGCGCCTGCGGTCTGCCCGTCCCGGGTCCCGCCTGACCTTTGCTCGTCCCCGTCCCCCCTCGTCGAGCGCCCGTCCGCGGTGGTCGAGAGGCATCGAGAGAAAGGCCGATCTGTGTCGGAACGGATGTCGACCCCGCGGGCCGCGGCCCGCGCGGGAAAGGACGCGGTCGTACTCGACGACGACGCGACCCTGCACGCGATGGGCTATCCGCGGAAACTCACGCGCCGGTTCAAGGCGTTCGACAATTTCGCGATCTCCTTCACCATCATCAATATCCTTTCGGGTATCTTCTCGTCCTTCGGATTCGGTATGAACGCGGGCGGGCCCCGCATTCTCGTATTCGGCTGGATCGGTGTCTCGCTCATGGTGCTGCTCATCGGCGCGGCCATGGGCGAGGTCGCCTCGGCCTATCCGACGAGCGGCGCCCTCTATTTCTCCGCCGGTAAACTCGCCAAGCGGCACAAAGGTGCCTGGTCCTGGTACACGGGCTGGCTGAATTTCGTGGGGCAGATCGGTGGCACGGCCGCGACCGGTTATGCGGCGGCCACCTTCATCCAGGCCTTCGTGCAGTTGCAGTGGCCCTCCTACCAGCCGACCGTCCACCAGACGGTGCTGATCACGGCCGTGATCATCGTGGTGCAGGGGCTCGCCAACACCTTCACGGTCCAGCTCGTCGCCGTCCTCAACCGCATTTCCGTGTGGTGGCTGCTGATCGGACTCGTCGTGATCGTGGGCGCACTCATAGTGATACCGGATCACCATCAGTCGGCGTCCTTCGTGACGCATTTCGAGAACAACACCGGCTTCACGAGCGGGCTTTACGGCGGCATGCTGGGCCTGCTGGTCACCAGCTGGACCTTCACCGGGTTCGACGGCAGCTTCCACATGTCCGAGGAAACGGTGCAAGCCACGGTCAACGCGCCCAAGGGGATCACCCGCGCCATCGGCTATTCGGCGATCACCGGCCTGGTCCTGATGCTGGCATTGGTCTACAGCATTAAGGACTACGCCAAGGAGGCCGCGACGGACGCGCCGCCCGTCCAGATCCTCATCGACGGCCTCGGCCTCGGCACCGCCAAGGCCATGCTGCTCATCGTCATCGGCGCCATGCTCTTCTGCGGCCTGGCCAACCTCACCAGCAACACCCGGCAGATCTTCGCCTTCTCCCGGGACGGCGCCATGCCCGGCTCCCGCTGGTGGCACTCGGTCTCGACGCGCACCCGCACGCCCGTCAAGGCCGTCTGGCTCGCGGTGGGCTGCTCGCTGGCCCTCGTGGTGCCCGGCTGGTGGTCGCACACCGCCTTCACCGCGATCGTCAGCGTCAACGTGGTCGGCCTCTTCCTCGCCTACGCCGTGCCGATCTTCCTGCGGCTGCGCCTGGGCGACGCCTTCCAGCCCGGCCCGTGGCACCTGGGTCGCTGGGGCAAGCCGATCGGCTGGCTGGCCGTGGTCTGGATCGCGCTCAGCAGCGTCCTGTTCATGCTGCCCCAGGCCTCGCCGATCACCGCCTCCTCCTTCAACTACGCGCCGATCGCGCTCGCGGTCGTCCTGCTCGTGGCCACCGTCTGGTGGTTCGCGACCGCCCGCCGCCGCTTCCAGGGGCCCATCAGCTACGGCCGCCCCGACGAGATCGCGGCCATGGACCTCATCTGAACCACCGCCACGAGGCCCCGGCCCCCGCACCGCCACGGTGCCCGGGGCCGGGGCCTCGGTGCTCCCATCACCGGTCCAGACCAATAATCATGGCGCGGCATCCGCCCAAGTGCTGGCAGGGGCCCTGCGGCTGTTCCATAGTTGGCGCACGACGTGCACATGATCCAGTCAGCACTCCGGACACCTGGGGGTAGTCGCGCCCATGAGCAGAGCCCAACAGCCGTCCCGCAGAACCGTTCTCGCCGCCGCGGTCGCCGCGGCGGTGGCCGGTGGCACCGCGCCCGCCGCGGCGGCCGGCCGGCCCGACCCGGCCGCCGACGCCGACGACCCCGGCCGGACGGGGGTCCGCCCGATCGACTACCACGCCTGGACCACGTACAGCGAGTGGCGCGGCGGCACCTCCCAGGGCACCCGGGCGGTCTCCGGACGCCGCCCCGGCGTGGTGCTCGCCGCCCCCGCGGGCAGCACCGACTACACCGACCCGCACACCGGCACCACCGCCACGTGGGAGTACGCCACCTGGACCTCGCCCCGCCACCGCCTCGCGGTGCCGGCCACCGAGGTCGTCTCCTCCTGGAACGCGCACACCCCCGAGGGCACCTGGATCCAGGTCGAGCTGTGCGGCACCTACTCGGACGGCTCCGACACCCCCTGGTACGTGATGGGCCGTTGGGCGGCCGGCGACCAGGACATCAAGCGGACCTCGGTGGACGGGCAGAGCGACGGCAAGAGCAGCATCTGGACCGACACGTTCGCCATCGACGACGCCTCGACCGGTCTGCGCCTGGACTCCTACCGGCTGCGCCTGACGCTGTACCGCAGGCCGGGCACCCGGCTCACCCCGACCGTCTGGCGGCTCGGCGCGATGGGCTCCGACATCCCCGACCGCTTCACGGTCCCGGCCTCCACGCCCGGCCTCGCCCAGGAACTGGTCGTACCGCGCTACTCGCAGGAGATCCACAAGGGGCAGTACCCGCAGTACGACAACGGCGGCGAGGCCTGGTGCAGCCCCACCTCGTCACAGATGATCGTCGAGTACTGGGGCGGCCGGCTCGCCCCCGAGCAGCTGTCCTGGGTCGACCCGTCCTACGCCGACCCGCAGGTGGACGCGGCCGCCCGCTACACGTACGACTACCAGTACCAGGGCTGCGGCAACTGGCCGTTCAACGCCGCCTACGCGGCCACCTTCGCGGACCTCCAGGGCGTGATCACCCGGCTCGCCTCGCTCACCGACCTGGAGACGCTGGTCGCGGCCGGCATCCCGGCCATAACGTCCCAGTCGTTCCTGAAGACCGAGCTGACCGGGGCGGGTTACGGCACCTCCGGCCACCTGATGACCGTGATCGGCTTCACCGCGGACGGCGACGTGATCGCCAACGACCCGGCCTCGCCGAGCGACGACGCCGTACGACGGGTCTACAAGCGGCGGGAATTCGAGAACATCTGGCTGAGGACCAAGCGGTACAACGCCTCCGGCGCCGTGGCGTCCGGCACCGGAGGCGTCTGCTACCTCTACTTCCCGGCCCATCCGAGCGCCCACCAGCGCAAGGCCCTGGCCGCGGTGGGTGTGCGCTGACCGTGTGACCAAGCTCATCGCCGCGAACGCCGTCGCGGGTGGCAAGGTGGACAAAAGGGTGGGGGGACCGCTCTGTACGTCCGACCTCTGTGAGTACCAGCATGACCGCACACTCGGCCACCGCCACCCGCGCCCGCACCGGCGGCCCCCAGGACCACGGCCCGAAGATCGTCGAGCATCTGACGGGCTGGGTCCTCGCCATGGTGATCGCGATGCTCGTGACCCAGCTGCACCTGCTCTGAACCCGGTACCGGTGCTCTGAACCCGGGTACTAGCTGATCGACTTGATCAGCTCGCCGTTCGCCGTGTCACCGCTGAGTTCCCAGAAGAAGGTTCCGCCCAGGCCCTGCTGGTTCTTGTAGGCCATCTTCGTGGCGATGGTCGCCGGGGTGTCGTAACTCCACCAGTCGCTGCCGCACTTGGCGTAGGCGGTGCCGCCCACGGTGCCGTTCGCCGGGCACTTGGTCTTGAGCACCTTGTAGTCCTCGATGCCCTGCTCGTACGTCCCCGCCGCCGGTCCGGTCGCCGTGCCGCCGGGCGCCGCCTGGGTGACGCCGGTCCAGCCGCGGCCGTAGAAGCCGATGCCCAGCAGCAGCTTCGAGGCCGGGACGCCGAGGCCCTTCAGCTTGGCGATGGTGGCCGAGGTGTCGAAGTCCGCCTTCGGGATGCCGCTGTAGGAGTTCAGCGGGGAGTGCGGAGCGGTCGGGCCCTTGGCGTCCCAGGCGCCGAAGTAGTCGTAGGTCATCGGGTTGTACCAGTCGACGTACTGCGCCGCGCCCGCGTAGTCGGCGGCGTCGATCTTGCCGCCGCTGGTGGCGTCCGCGCTGATGGCCGCGGTGACCAGCTTGCCGCCGAACTTGGCGCGCAGCGCCGCCATGACGTCCCGGAACGCCTCCCGTCCGCTGCTGTCACAGGTGTTGCCGCAGGCGTTCGGGTACTCCCAGTCGATGTCGATGCCGTCGAACAGGCCCGCCCACTTGGAGTTCTCCACCAGGTCGTAACAGGACTGGGCGAAGGCGGCCGGGTTCTTCGCGGCCTCCCCGAAGCCGCCGGACCAGGTCCAGCCGCCGAAGGACCACAGGATCTTCAGGTTCGGGTGCTTCTTCTTCAGCTTCAGCAGCTGGTTGAAGTTGCCGCGCAGCGGCTGGTCCCAGGTGTCGGCGGTGCCGTCCACGGACTCGCCCGCGGTGTAGGCCCGGTCGGTGGCCGCGTAGGAGTCGCCCATGGCGCACTTGCCGCCGGTGACGTTGCCGAAGGCGTAGTTGATGTGGGTGAGCTTGGCCGCCGAGCCGGACGTCTCGACGTTCTTGACGAAGTACTTGCGGTCGTAGGTGCCCCACTCGGTGAAGTAGCCGACGACCTTGGAGCCGGCCGTGGCCCGGGGGCTGGTGGGGGAGACCGCGGTGGCGGTGCCGGCGCCGGCCAGCAGCCCGGCGGTGAGGGCGGCGGCAGCGGCGGCCGAGAGGAACGTCCGGGGACGGAAACCGTGGGGGATGTGCATCGGGTGCCTCCTCGTGGGGGTGAGGGAACGCGCGCCGATTGGCATGAACGCGGTAAAGCGTTGGTCAGGAACAGTAGGAGGACTAGACCAGTGCGGTCAATGGTGCGAACCAATTCCGGGCCCCGGATTCCTTGACCTACCGGCCCTCGCGGGCCCCGGGACACCGGCCCGGAACGGCCCCGGCTGGAATCTTCGAGTGAGCGGTCGTTAACTGGTGACGGGAGTCCGCCGATCGGGCATACTCAGCGCACACGCCGCTGGTCAGCAGCTCCCGAGACCCGGGAGCCGTCACCCGTGGCCGCACCGGAACGACCAGGCGGAGCCGCCCCCACCCGCGGGCCGTGCCGCCGGTTCCCGACCAGGGAGGAGACCGACGCCATGTCCGACCGCGAACTACCGCAGCCGGTGGAGCGTCAGCTGCCGACGGACGAGGCGAGGGACCTGCTCGCACTCGTCCGCGAGATAGCCCGGCGCGAGATCGCGCCGAAGGCCGCCGAGGAGGAGGACGCCGGCCGCTTCCCGCGCGAGGTCTTCACCCTGCTCTCGGAATCGGGCCTGCTCGGCCTGCCGTACGACGCCGAGTACGGCGGAGGCGACCAGCCCTACGAGGTCTACCTCCAGGTCCTGGAGGAACTGGCCGCCGCCCGCCTCACCGTGGGCCTCGGCCTCAGCGTGCACACCCTCGCCTCCTACGCCCTGGCCACCTACGGCACCAAGCAGCAGCAGGTCGAGCACCTGCCCGCGATGCTCGGCGGCGGACTCCTCGGCGCGTACTGCCTGTCCGAACCCTCCTCGGGCTCCGACGCCGCCTCGCTGCGCACCAAGGCGGTCCGCGAGGGCGACGACTGGGTGATCGACGGCACCAAGGCCTGGATCACCCACGGCGGCGTCGCCGACTTCTACACCGTGATGGCCCGCACCGGCGAGGACGGCCCGCGCGGCATCACCGCCTTCCTGGTGCCCGGTGACGCGCCCGGTCTGAGCGCCGCCGCCCCCGAGAAGAAGATGGGCATGAAGGGCTCGCCCACCGCACAGGTCCACTTCGACGGCGTCCGCGTCGGCGACGAACGGCGCATCGGCGAGGAGGGCCAGGGCTTCACCATCGCCCTGGCCGCGCTCGACTCCGGGCGGCTCGGCATCGCCGCCTGCGCCGTCGGCGTCGCCCAGGCCGCGCTGGACGAGGCGGTCGCCTACGCCACCGAGCGCCGGCAGTTCGGCCGGCCCATCGCCGACTTCCAGGGCCTGCGCTTCATGATCGCCGACATGGCCACCCAGATCGAGGCCGGGCGCGCCCTGTACCTCGCGGCGGCCCGGCTGCGCGACGCCGGCAAGCCGTTCGCCAAGCAGGCCGCCATGGCCAAGCTGCACTGCACCGACACCGCCATGAAGGTCACTACGGACGCCGTGCAGATCCTCGGCGGGTACGGCTACACGGCCGACTTCCCGGCCGAGCGGCTGATGCGCGAGGCGAAGGTGCTCCAGATCGTCGAGGGCACCAACCAGATCCAGCGGATGGTCATCGCCCGCCATGTGGCGGGACCCGAGGCCCGCTGAACCGGCTCTCGCGCCCCGCCGGGCCGCCGGTCCGTACCGTTGCGGGCCCCGGCGGTCCGGTGGGGTGCGGCCCCGGCCGGTCCCGGCGCGCGGCGGCGCGCCATGGGCGTGGAGCGGTGCGGCGGAGGGCGCCCGGCGGCACCGCCGGGCGCGGGAGGAAGAGGTGGCGCGGACGCCCGGTGACCGGGTGGGGTGTCACAGCGGTGGTACGTGCCGACGGGCACACGGGTCACCGCCCGACTCGGGCGTCGGTCCGGGAAGGTCGGGGTGCGCGGGGCTCAGGCGGCCCGGCGGCGCATCTCCGGGACCCGCATTGGACGCGAGCCCGGGCCCCCGACGTGCGAGAAGGGCTGCGTCCGCCAGTCCAGCCCCTGGGGGAGCGTCAGCAGCAGGGCGGTGTCCTGCTCCTGCGGCGTGACGGACTCGTCCGCGGGGCGGGCGTCGGCGGCCGAACGGCCCGTGCCCGCACACACCGTGAGCCCGAACGGGTTCCACGGCGAGGCGCA
This sequence comes from Streptomyces misionensis, assembly GCF_900104815.1. Taxonomy (NCBI): domain Bacteria; kingdom Bacillati; phylum Actinomycetota; class Actinomycetes; order Kitasatosporales; family Streptomycetaceae; genus Streptomyces; species Streptomyces misionensis. The sequence goes on along the minus strand of NZ_FNTD01000004.1, from coordinate 1,657,082 downwards.
CAGCGCGTGCTCCGGCAGGACCTCCTCGTCCGCCAGCAGCGCGATCGGCTGCGCGCAGTCCGGGCAGATCACCCGGAACATCTCCAAGGTGTCGTAGGCGTCCAGCTCCTCGTCGAAGGCGTCGGGTTCGACGCCCTCCGGCTCGGGCTCGACCACCGGCTGCTGCCGCTTGGACGCGGATCGACCAGGGCGCTTGACACTCTGCATGGGATTCTCCCCCTAAGGCTGGGCCGTGAAAGGCGCGGCGGCCTCGACCACAGCAAGCACTTCCCGTCCGGTCTCGGCGGTAATCACGAGAACATCACGGAGCCTGTTCGAACCATGTGTCCTTCGTCACATGCCGCCCGCGAATGCCCACGGGGGCCCGTCGGCTGTCCGTGGAGATCGGCCGCCCTGTAGGTTTTGGCGCCATGGAGGAGCTGGACCGTCAGATCGTGCAGCTGCTCGTCAAGGACGGGCGGATGAGCTACACAGACCTGGGCAAGGCCACGGGCCTGTCCACGTCGGCCGTGCACCAGCGGGTGCGCCGGCTCGAACAGCGTGGCGTCATCCGCGGCTACGCCGCGGTGGTCGACCCGGAAGCGGTCGGGCTGTCGCTCACCGCGTTCATCTCGGTGAAACCGTTCGACCCCAGCGCCCCCGACGACATCGCGGACCGCCTGGCCGGCGTCCCCGAGATCGAGGCCTGCCACAGCGTCGCCGGCGACGAGAACTACATCCTGAAGGTCCGGGTGGCGACCCCGCACGAACTGGAGGAACTGCTGGCCCGCGTGCGGAGCCTGGCGGGGGTGTCGACGCGTACGACGGTGGTCCTCTCGACACCGTACGAGGCACGCCCGCCGCAGCTCTGAGCACGGCGTCCGGCCACCCGCCGGCACCGCCGCGCCGGACGCGCCCCGAACGGGCCCCAGGTGCGACGGCGCCCGGCGCAGGAGGGAAACTGTCGCTTATGAGTGACCGTACCCTCCTCCTCCGCCGCGGCGAGGTGCACAGTCCCGCCGACCCCTTCGCGACCGCCATGGTCGTGGAGGCGGGCCACGTCGCCTGGGTCGGCTCCGAGGGCGCCGCGGACGCCTTCGCCGACGGCGTGGACGAGGTCATCGACCTCGACGGCGCCCTGGTCACCCCGGCCTTCACCGACGCCCATGTGCACACCACCGCCACCGGCCTCGCGCTGACCGGCCTGGACCTGAGCGCCGCCCCCTCGCTGGACGCCGCGCTCGCCCTGGTCCGCGAGTTCGCCGCCGCCCGCCCCGCCGACCGTGTGCTGCTCGGCCACGGCTGGGACGCCGCCCGCTGGCCCGGCGGCCGCCCGCCGACCCGCGCGGAGCTGGACGAGGCCACCGGCGGCCGCCCCCTGTACCTCTCCCGCATCGACGTGCACTCGGCCGTCGTCACCACCGCCCTGCTCGACCTGGTCGGCGGCGAGCTGCCCCGGGAGGACGCCCCGCTCACCCGGGACGCCCACCACGCCGTACGCAAGGCCGCCTTCGCCGCCATCACCCCCGCCCAGCGGGCGGAGGCCCAGCGCACCGCCCTGGCGCACGCCGCCTCCCTCGGCATCGGCTCGGTGCACGAGTGCGGCGGCCCGCACATCTCCTCCGAGGACGACTTCACCGGCCTGCTGGGGCTCGCCCGCGAGCTGCCCGGGCCCCGGGTCATCGGCTACTGGGCCGAGCAGGACGTGGACAAGGCCCGCGAGCTGGGTGCGATCGGCGCCGCGGGCGACCTCTTCGCCGACGGCGCCCTGGGCTCGCACACCGCCTGCCTGCACGAGCCGTACGCCGACGCCGGGCACAGCGGCACCGCCTACCTGGACGCCGACGCCATCGCCGCCCATGTGGTCGCCTGCACCGAGGCGGGCCTCCAGGCGGGCTTCCACGCCATCGGCGACGCCGCCGTCTCGTCCGTGGTCGAGGGCGTGCGCGCCGCCGCCGAGAAGGTCGGCCTGGCCCGCGTCAGGGCCGCCCGGCACCGCGTCGAGCACGCCGAGATGCTCACCCCCGAGACCGTGGCCGGCTTCGCCGAGCTGGGCCTGATCGCCTCCGTGCAGCCCGCCTTCGACGCGCTCTGGGGCGGCGAGGACGGCATGTACGCCCGCCGGCTCGGCGCGGAGCGGGCCCGCACCCTGAACCCGTACGCCGCCCTGCTGCGCTCCGGCGTCCCGCTGGCGTTCGGCTCCGACAGCCCCGTCACCCCGCTCGACCCGTGGGGCACGGTCCGGGCCGCCGCCTTCCACCACACCCCCGAGCACCGGGTCTCCGTGCGCGCCGCCTTCACCGCGCACACCCGCGGCGGCTGGCGGGCGATCGGCCGCGACGACGCGGGCACGTTGGTCCCGGGCGCGCCCGCCGACTTCGCCGTCTGGCGCACCGGGGAACTGGTCGTACAGGCCCCCGACGACCGGGTGGCCCGCTGGTCGACCGACCCGCGCTCCGGCACCCCCGGCCTGCCCGACCTCACCCCCGGCGGTGAACTGCCGCGCTGCCTGCGCACCGTGGTGGGCGGCCGGACGGTCTTCGTACGGCCGGGCGAGTGATCTCCGGGAGCGGCGCGGCGGCCCCCGGCCGCCGCCGCTTCCGGGCGCGACCTGCGCATCCTCCGCACCGCTCCCGGACGCCTCGGCGTCAGCGCAGCTCAGCGGGCTGTTGACAGTCGGCAGCGAGGGGCCGGTAGGTTCGTCCGAGTCCACCACCGGACGCCCGACCGGGGAGCGTTCGCGCAACTCCTCGCCGCGCCGCTGGGTCAGGGACGGCGCCCCGCACCGGGGCACCGCCACTGGCAGCCAGGCTCAGCGCCCGCGCCGGCAGGAAGCGTTCCAACCGGTCGGCCAGGTGTGACCCGGGTGGGGCCCGGGCTCAGTAGACAACGGCTCTCGGTCGATCCGCAGCCAGCGGGTCCCAGGTCGGCCCGAAGGGCGCCGGGCCCCCACCCGCAGCACGACAGAGGGAACCCGTCCGCGTCAGGAACCATCCGAACAATCGGAACAGGAAAAGAACGTGGCCAGAACCCGGCGCGAAGATGCCGAAAAGCGCGTTCTTACCCCACTCTTGTGCAATCGACACCACCATAAGTACGAGCTGACACGTCTTCCCAGGCGGCGGCCACTATGGTGGACGCCTGCGTACGACCAGAAGGGGCAGCAGTGAACGACGGCGACGGGACCCTCGAGGCCAAGGCCCAGGGGAGGCAGTTCGGTCCGCTCGGCACGGCCTTGGTGATCATCCCGACCTACAACGAGGCGGAGAACATCAAGAAGATCGTCGGCCGGGTGCGGAAGGCCGTTCCCGAGGCGCACGTGCTGATCGCGGACGACAACAGCCCGGACGGCACCGGAAAGCTCGCCGACGAGCTGGCCGCCGAGGACGAGAACGTCCAGGTGATGCACCGCAAGGGCAAGGAGGGCCTGGGCGCCGCCTACCTCGCGGGCTTCCGCTGGGGCCTGGAGCACGGCTACGGCGTCCTGGTCGAGATGGACGCCGACGGCTCCCACCAGCCCGAGGAGCTGCCCCGGCTGCTCACCGCCCTGAAGAGCGCCGACCTGGTGCTCGGCTCCCGCTGGGTGCCCGGCGGCCGGGTGGTCAACTGGCCCAAGTCCCGCGAGTTCATCTCCCGCGGCGGCAGCCTCTACTCGCGCCTCGCCCTCGATCTGCCGCTGCGCGACATCACCGGCGGCTACCGCGCCTTCCGCGCCGAGACCCTCAAGGGCCTGGGCCTGGAGGAGGTCGCCTCGCAGGGCTACTGCTTCCAGGTCGACCTCGCCCGGCGCGCGGTCAAGGCCGGCTACCACGTGATCGAGGTGCCGATCACCTTCGTGGAGCGCGAGCTGGGCGACTCCAAGATGAGCAAGGACATCCTGGTCGAGGCGCTGTGGCGGGTCACCGCCTGGGGTGCCGGGGACCGGGTCGCCAAGCTCAAGGGCAAGGACAAGTAGCCTCCCGCCCCGCTCCCGCCGATCAGCCCCTTATCCGGCGCTGAGCCGCGTCCAGGCACACTGGGAGTATGACGACAGGCGCTCCGACCTCCCCGTACACCGCCCGGCCCCGGCGCTCCCGGCTGCGCAGGTATCTGCCCCTGGCGATCGCCGCGTGGCTGGTGCTGGAGATCTGGCTGCTGACCCTGGTCGCGGACGCGGCGGGCGGTCTGGCCGTGTTCCTGCTGCTGGTCGCGGGTGTCGTGGGCGGCTCCGTGGTGATCAAACGGGCGGGCCGCCGCGCCTTCCGGAACCTCAACGAGGCGCTGCAGCGCGGTGGCTCGCCCCAGCGCGGCGGTGGCAACGGGCTGACCATGCTCGCCGGCCTGCTGCTGATCATCCCGGGTCTGGTCTCCGACGTGGCCGGTCTGCTCCTGCTGCTCCCGCCGGTCCAGAAGGCCGTGAGCCGCTTCACGGAGAACACCCTGGAGAAGCGGCTGCGCGCCGCCGCCCCGGGCAGCCTGGGCGACGTCTTCCAGCAGGCCCGCATGCACCGGCCCGACGGCAAGGTGGTGCCGGGCGAGGTCATCCGCCAGGACGAGAACCGCGGGCCGGACGAGCAGCGCCCCCCGCTGACCCGGTAGGCGCTTGTCCTGCCCCCTGGAGGCCGGGCCCCGCTCCGGCGAGCCGACAGTGACACGGGAGAGCCGCGATGAAGGACGAGGAGCTGGCCCATCTGCGCCGTTGCGTGGAGCTGGCCGCTCAGGCGCTCGAAGCCGGTGACGAGCCGTTCGGCTCCGTGCTGGTCGGGGCGGACGGCACCGCCCTGTTCGAGGACCGCAACCGGGTCGGCGGCGGCGATCACACACGCCACCCCGAGTTCACCATCGCCCGGTGGGCCACCGAGCACCTGTCGCCCAGTCAGCGCGCGGCGGCCACCGTGTACACCTCGGGCGAGCACTGCCCGATGTGCTCGGCCGCCCACGGCTGGGTCGGCCTGGGCCGGATCGTCTTCGTCTGCTCCACGCGACAGCTGCAGGAATGGCTCACGGAACTGGGCGTTCCGCCCGCGCCGGTGCGCCTCCTGCCGATCCGTGACGTCCTCCCCGACGCGCAGGTCGAAGGACCGGTGCCCGAGCTGGTCGACGAGGTGCGCGCACTGCACCGGCGCTTCCGCGCGGGCACGCACGACCGGCGGTGACGTCCGCCCGCGCCGGTTCGCCCCGCGAATGCCCGGAGCGCCCCGGCCCGGGGCCCGGACACAGCAGACAGCGGGCGCCGTACGAGAACGTACGGCGCCCGCTGTCGCGTAGTGCGCTTACGGCTTGCCCGCTATGCCGACTTGCGGCTGTCCCGGGGGTGCACGGCGATGTTCATCGCCCCCGAACGCAGCACGGCCAGACGCTCCTCGAGGACCTCTTCGAGCTCCTCACGGGTGCGCCGCTCCATCAGCATGTCCCAATGGGTGCGCGCGGGCTTGGCCTTCTTCTCCTCCGGGCCGTCGCCGTCCACCAGAAGTGCCTGGGCCCCGCAGACCTTGCACTCCCACTCCGGCGGGATCTCCGCCTCGACCGAGAAGGGCATCTCGAAGCGGTGCCCCTTCTCACATGCGTACTCCACGGCCTGGCGCGGGGCCAGGTCGATGCCGCGGTCCGTCTCGTAGCTGGTCACCACGAGGCGCGTACCGCGAAGAGCTCGCTCACTCATGAATCGTGCCTCCCGGGCTTGTCGCCCACAGGACAGGTGTCGCTGTCGTCGTCATCCGTTCAACGTCCGGTCGGCGGTAAAGATTCCCGTTCCGGGTCATGCGTCGCCGTCGTAGCCGCCCCTTGTTCTACCCACAGGCGCCCGGTTTGTCACATCTGCTAGCAGATGTCACCCAGCGTTTCGGCATCTTTGACGCGCAGTAACGGTACGCCTGGCAGGCCAAACGCGTACACTACCGCCCTTTCGTGCCGAGCGCTAAATCAGCGCTAGATCCTCTCCGGCACCGGGTTGCCGGCCGCGGCGATCGCCCGCCGTACCGGGACCCGGGCCAGCAGCACGAAACCGATGACGAAGAACGCCACCAGGGAGATGATCGCCGAGCGGTAGCTGCCGGTGAGCTGGTAGGTCACACCGAACAGCAGCGGACCCAGCCAGCTCATTCCCCGGTCGCTCAGCTCGTACGCCGAGAAGTACTCGGCCTCCTTGCCCGGTGGCACCAGATGGGAGAACAGCGACCGGGACAGCGCCTGGCTGCCGCCCAGCACCAGACCGATCCCGGCGGCCAGCACGAAGAAGAAGACCGGTGCCCTCGCGGGCAGGAAGTAACCGGCGGCCAGTGTGACGGTCCACGCCACCAGCGAGCCGAGGATCGTGCGCTGGGCGCCGTACGTCCGTGCCAGCCGGCCCATCGTCAGCGCCCCCGCCACCGCCAGCACCTGGACCAGCAGCACCGCCACGATCAGCGTGGACTGCCCGAGCCCCAGCTCCTGGGAGCCGTAGACCGACGCCTGGGAGATCACCGTCTGGATGCCGTCGTTGTAGACCAGGTACGCCAGCAGGAAGGACAGCGTCAGCGGGTGCCGGCGCATGTCCCGCACCGTCGAGGCGAGCTGCCGCAGCCCCGTCGAGGGCGCGCCCGCCGCCCCCGCGCGCCGGTCGCGCAGCCTGCGCAGCGGGACCAGGGTGAAGGCGCCCCACCACAGGCCCGCCGAGGCCAGGCAGATGCGCACCGCCTGGGTCTGGGTCAGGCCGAAGGAGTCGTGCGCCGAGTACAGCACCAGGTTGGCGACGAGGACCGTGGAGCCCGCGCCGTAGCCGAAGGCCCAGCCCCGGGAGGAGACCGCGTCGCGCTCCTCGGGCGCGGCGATCTGCGGCAGATAGGAGTTGTAGAGCATCGCGCCGACGGCCGCCGCCGCGTTGGCCACGACCAGCAGCACCCCGCCCAGCAGGTACCGGTCGCCGTCCAGGAAGAACATCCCCGTGGTGGCCGCCGCCCCGGTGTACGCCGCCGCCGCGAGCAGCGGCTTCTTGCGGCCCGTGCGGTCCGCCGCGCCGCCCACCAGCGGCATCGCCACCACGGCCAGGATCACCGACAGGGACACCGAGTAGGCGAAGAACGACCCCGCCCGCACCGGTATGCCCAGCGGGTGCACATAGCCGTCGGCGTCCGCGGCGTGCTCGGCGACCGACGTCAGATAGGGGCCGATGAAAACGGTCAGGACGCTCGTCGAATAGACCGAGCACGCCCAGTCGTAGAAGTACCACCCTCGTTGCTGGCGCCGGAGGTCGGCGGTCTCGTCCGCCACCTCCGCGCGCACGGTGTCCGTGCCCACCCGTGCCCTCGCTTCCGCGCTCCCCTGCGAAGGCTCGGCCGGCCGCGTCCGGTCGGTCAGACCCAGACGCCGCGCTCTTCCATGACCTTGCGCAACGTGTCGATGTGATCGGTCATGATGCCATCCACACCCAGGTCCAGCAGCCGGTGCATGGATTCCGGATCGTTGATCGTCCAGACGTGGACCTGCAGGCCGAGCGCATGGGCGGTGCGCAGGAAGCGGTGGTCGACCACCGGGACGCCCGACTGGGCCACGGGCACCTGCGCGGCCACGGCGGAGCGGCGCACCGCGGCCGGCAGCCCCCAGGAGCGCAGCCGCAGGTTCAGCACCCCGCGGGTGCCGAAGGAGGTCGCCAGACGCGGCCCGGCCAGCCGCTGGGCGCGCATCACCCGCGCCTCCGAGAAGGAGCCCACGCAGACCCGGTCCCAGGCGTTCGTCCGCTCGATCAGCTCCAGCAGCGGCCGCAGCGCGGGCTCCGCCTTGACGTCGACGTTCCAGCGGGCCTCGGGGAAGGCGTCCAGCAACTCCTCGAAGAGCGGCACAGGTTCACGGCCGCCCACGCGCGCCTGCCGCACCCGCGCCCACGGCAGGTCGGCGATCCGGCCCGCGCCGTCGGTGACCCGGTCCAGGGTCGTGTCGTGGAAGGCGACGAGCCGGCCGTCCGCCGTGGCGTGCACATCGGTCTCGAGGTACCGGTAGCCCGACTCCACCGCGCGGCGGAACTGTGCCTCGGTGTTCTCCGCCCCGTCGGCGGCCCCGCCGCGGTGGGCGAAGGCGAGGGGGCCGGGGTGGTCGAGGTAGGGGTGGCGTATCGCGGTGGTCACGGACGCAGTATCGCTCGTTCGGGTGTACTCGCGGCAACGACCGTGCTGCCGCCCGCCGCCACCGGCAGGGCGAACAGCCGCAGGAACAGCTGGGCCAGCGGGCCGATGGAGACGGCGTACAGCACGGTGCCCACGCCGATGGTGCCGCCGAGCACGAACCCGGTGGCCACCACCGTCACTTCGACGGCCGTGCGCATCAGCCGGATCGAGCGTCCGGTGCGCTGGTGCAGCCCCGTCATCAGTCCGTCGCGCGGTCCCGCGCCGAAGCGGGCCGCGATGTAGAGGCCGGTCGCCGCGCCGTTGAGCACGATGCCGGCGAGCAGGAACAGGCCGCGCACCACGAGGGAGCGGGGGTCCGGCAGCAGCGCGAGGGTGCCGTCCAGGGCGAGGCCGACGGCGAAGACGTTGGAGACCGTGCCGAGGCCGGGGCGCTGGCGCAGCGGGATCCACAGCAGCAGCACGGCCGCCCCCACGGCGATCGAGATCTCGCCGATGCTCAGCCCGGTCAGCTTGGCGAGCCCCTGGTGCAGCACGTTCCAGGGTTCCAGGCCGAGGCCGGAGGCGACGAGCAGCGCGGAACTCGCGCCGTAGAGCGCGAGCCCCGCGTAGAGCTGGAGCAAGCGACGGCCTATATGCCCGTGAGCGGACACGACGTACCCCCCTGGATGGTGGCGGTGGACTGATGCATGTCACTCTGTGGCTTGAGGGGAAACGCCATCCATGGCCAATTCGGGGAAGGTGGACTGATCTTTATGGCGCAGTGGACCTCGGCGGTGGGTGCCGCGCAGCTCGCCCGGCTGCTCAACTCCCAGCAGGAGCGGCCGGCCGGCCCCGGCACGCGCCGCCCGCCCGCCTACCGGGCACTGGCCGACGGCATCCGGCTGCTGGTGCTCGAAGGCCGGGTCCCGGTCGCCGCCCGGCTGCCCGCCGAGCGTGAACTGGCCCTCGCCCTCTCCGTCAGCCGCACCACGGTCGCCGCCGCCTACGAGGCGCTGCGCGGCGAGGGCTTCCTGGAGTCCCGGCGCGGCGCGGGCAGCTGGACCGCCGTACCGGCGGGCAACCCGGTGCCCGCGCGCGGCCTGGAGCCGCTGCCCCCGGAGGCCCTGGGCTCGATGATCGACCTGGGCTGCGCCTCCCTGCCCGCGCCCGAACCCTGGCTCACCCGCGCGGTGCAGGGCGCCCTGGAGGAACTGCCGCCGTACGCGCACACGCACGGCGACTATCCGGCCGGGCTGCCCGCCCTGCGCGCGATGATCGCCGAGCGCTACACCGCGCGCGGCATCCCCACGATGCCGGAGCAGATCATGGTGACGACCGGCGCGATGGGCGCCATCGACGCGATCTGCCATCTCTTCGGGGGCCGCGGCGAGCGCATCGCCGTGGAGTCGCCCTCCTACGCCAACATCCTCCAGCTGATGCGGGAGGCGGGCGCCCGGCTGGTGCCGGTGGCGATGGGGGAGGGGCTGTCCGGCTGGGACATGGACCGCTGGCGGCAGGTGCTGCGGGAGGCCGCGCCGCGGCTCGCCTATGTGGTCGCCGACTTCCACAACCCCACCGGGGCGCTGGCCGACGAGGACCAGCGGCGCCGGCTGGTGGACGCGGCGCGCGCGGCGGGCACGGTGCTGGTCGCCGACGAGACGATGAGCGAGCTGTGGCTGGAGGAGGAACTGGGGGACGGGCGGATGCCGCGCCGGGTGTGCGCGTTCGACCCGGCCGGCTCCACGGTGATCACGGTCGGTTCGGCCAGCAAGGCGTTCTGGGCGGGGATGCGCATCGGGTGGGTGCGGGCGGCGCCGGACATCGTCCGCAGCCTGGTCGCCGCGCGGGCGTACGCCGACCTCGGGACCCCGGTGCTGGAGCAGCTGGCCGTCAACTGGCTCTTCAGCACCGGAGGTTGGGAGCAGGCGGTCGCCCTGCGGCGGGCGCAGGCCCGGGAGAACCGGGACGCGCTGGTGGCCGCGCTCCGGCGTGAGCTGCCGGACTGGGAGTTCTCCGTCCCGCGGGGCGGCCTGACCCTCTGGGTCCGCGCCGGCGGCCTCTCCGGCTCCCGCATCGCCGAGGCGGGCGAACGCACCGGGGTCCGGGTGCCCTCCGGCCCCCGCTTCGGCGTCGACGGCGCGTTCGAGGGCTATGTGCGGCTGCCGTTCACCGTCGGGGGAGCGGTGGCGCAGGAGGCGGCGGTACGGCTCGCCGCGGCGGCCCGTGTGGTGCAGACGGGGGGCGGCGGGGGCGCGGAGGCGCCGCGGACGTTCGTGGCGTAGCGCTGCCGGGCCGGGCGGTTCCCCGGGCGTGCGGGGGACCGGCCGGCCCGCGGCTCACTCCGCCGCCACCGGCTGCTCCGCCGTCGCCGGTTTCGTCAGGTCGATCGGCTCGCAGGCCCGTACGGCTTCCCGGCGGGGCGGGAGGAGGTCCAGTACGGCTCCCCGGTCCGCGTCGCTCGTCGCGTCGTCGTACGGGTCCGGCGTCCGCGGGACCTGGAGCCGGTGGACGGGGCCCTGCCCCAGCCGGGCGTATCCGCGCCCCGGCGGCACCTGGGCCGGTGGCGTCGTCGGGGGCGCGGCGCCGAGGACCGACTCCACCTGCCGCGCCGCCGCCGGTCCGAGGACGACCCGGGCCCGCGTGTGCTGCCGTACCGCGTCGCTCAGCGCGTCGGCGCCGTCGAAGTGCTCGGCGACCACGACGGTCACGTTCGCCGCGCGCCCGTGCCGCAGCGGCACCCGGAGCAGGGCCTGCGGGTCCTCGCGGCCGTCCACCTCCGCGAGGTGCGCGAAGACGCTCGGCCGGTCCAGCAGCACCCACAGCGGACGCCGGGTGTCGGCCGGCGGCGGGTCGCCCGCCTGCCGGGCCAGGTTGATCGCGACGAGCCGCCGCTCGGTCTCCTGCGCGGCCCACTCCAGGCTCGCCAGCGCCCCGGGCAGCGCGCACTCCACGGCCAGCACCCCGTCCCGGCCGGTCAGGCACGCGTACTCGCCGGTGCCGCCGCCGTCCACGATCAGGACGTCGCCGCAGCGCAGGGCCTGGAGGGCCAGGGAGCGCAGCAGGGTGGAGGTGCCGCTGCCGGGCTGGCCGACCGCCAGCAGATGCGGCTCGGTGGAGCGGGTGCCGGTGCGCCAGACGACCGGCGGCACGTCGAGCTGTTCCTCCCCGTAGGAGAGGGGCAGGGTGCGCTGCACCTCGCTCGGGTCGGTGAAGCCGAGCACCGTCTCGCCCGGCGCGGTCACGAAGCGCTGGGCCACGATGTCGGGCGGCAGCGGGGCGAGCGCGGTGACGGTCAGCTGGTTGCCCTCCTCGTCCCACCCGAAGCGGTACTCGCGCCCGCGCCCCGCCTTCGCGGTGAGCACCCGCTCGATCCGCGCGCGGGCCTCGGGCTCGCCGTCCGGGAAGCAGGCGGGGTAGCGCAGCACCAGGTGCGCGACGCGTCCGGCGTCGTCGAACTCGTGCGTGGGGACGGCCTTGTGCCACTCGCCGCCGTGCGCGTACAGCGGTGCGGGGTCCTCGGGGACGGAGAAGTAGGGGACCAGGGCCTCGTAGAGCGCCCGGAGCCGTTCGGTCTGGGACTCGTCGGGCCCCTCGGGGACGCGCGGGGTGCGGTCGCGGCCCTGCCAGCCCGCCGCCGCCATCACCGTGATGACGGCCAGCAGCGGCCCGTAGGGGGCCAGCACCACGACCAGGACCAGGCAGGCCACCAGGAACAGCAGGGGTCCGCGCCGGTCCTTCGGGGTGTCGGCCCATCTGCGCCGGCCGGCCGAGGCCAGCCGGCGCAGTCCGCGCGAGAGGGTGATCAGCGGATGGAGGACGTCGGTGGCGCTGTCGGCCGCCGTCCGGGCCAGCTCCCGGCTCCGGGCGAGCTGCGTCCGGGCGAGTTGCGCGCCGTCTTTGCTCAGAATGCGGGGGAGAGGGCGCCGGGCCACTGCTGTCTCCTGGTGGTGGGGGAGGGGGCTTCGGGTGCGGGGGTCAGAACTTGATGCCGCCCAGGAGGCCGGCCAGGCTCTCCCCGCCGGCCTTGATGCTGGGCGCGATGGCGGTGCTCGACAGGTAGAAGCCGAAGAGGGCGGAGACACACGCGTGCGAGCCCTTGAGGCCGTCCTTGCGGAAGAAGAGGAACACGATGGTGCCGAGCAGGACGACGCCTGACATGGAGAGGATCATTGGGGGCCTCCTGGTGTCGAGGGGGACAGTCACCATCAGTACTTCCAGGATCACAGCATGTATCTATACGATAAAGGGCGCAACCGGGTGAATATCGTGACTATTCGCCCGACCGGTCGAACCGGGAAGAGGCCGGTTGAGCAGGGCGCTTGCGTCCGGGCTCACCGGTAGTGATCTTTACTTCGGTCACAACGGGTCGTGCGAGGCACGAGCCAGTACCCTTGCGGTTCACCTGAACGGTTGTAATGAGAGGCGGTCCGGCGATGAGTGAAGCCCCCGACCCCGAGGTCGTGGAGCTGGCGACCAAGATCTTCGATCTGGCCCGGCAGGGGCGGACCGAGGCGCTCGTGGCGTACGTCGACGCGGGTGTTCCGGCCAACCTCACCAACGACCGCGGTGACTCCCTGGTCATGCTCGCCGCCTACCACGGCCACGCCGACGCGGTCCGCGCGCTGCTGGCCCGTGGCGCGGAGGCGAACCGGGTCAACGACCGGGGCCAGACCCCGCTCGCGGGCGCGGTCTTCAAGGGTGAGACGGAGGTCGTCAAGGCGCTGCTGGAAGGCGGAGCCGACCCTTCCGCGGGCACCCCCTCGGCGGTCGACACCGCCCGCATGTTCCACCGGGCGGACGTCCTCGAACTCTTCGGCGTCAACTGACGCCGGGCTTCTGACCAGCTACGACACGGAAAACGGGGGAGGCGGTACAGGGCCGCCGGAAATACGGTCGCGGCAGCACACACCGCGGGTCATCATGACGTCGTGATTCACGGACGCGATGGCTGGGCAGGTGTTGCCGCACCGCGCGGACCGTGATGCGGTCCGCATGGGCCACCGACGAGAGGCAGAGAGAAATGGTCTACAGCAAGCAAGAGACGGCGGGCGCTCCGACGTTGTGTCACGCGGCCAGGTAATGCATGCTCCCCGGTTGCGTCGACGCTTGATGTGAGGCTGTTTCCCATGTTCGATCCGGTCATAGCGCCCAGCGGCACGCTGCTCGGCCTGCTCCAGCGGGGCCGCGGCGACGGCACGCTGCACGCGCTCACCGCCCCCCGGGCGGAGGCGCTCACGGCCCTGAACCACTGTGTCCTGCGCGATCCCCGCCACGACTGGCAGGTGGAGAACCGCTCCCTCTACTACGCCCGGCTCTTCCTCGACCTCAACGGCGAACTGGACGCCGTCGAGGCACACCTCTTCGACCCCGAGGACCACCTGGACACCGAGGAGTCCCGCACCGGCCTCGCGCTGGCCGTGCTCGGACACCTCGCCTCCTACGGCCGCCGGGACGCGCTCGACCTGCTGCGCCGCTACGCAGCCCAGGGCGCCAACTGGGCCTGGGCACTGGACGAGCTGGCGCTGCGCGACGACGACGCGGGCCTGCGCGCCCTCGCCGCCCCCGTGCTCGCCCGCTTCCCCGCCGGCCCCGAGGGCGAGGCCGAGCTGGCCACCGCCGTGCGCGACGCCTTCGAGCCCCGGCCCTGGCGGCTGTGGGCGGAGGACTCGCGCGACTGGATCGGCGCGCGGGTGCGGGCCGCCCACGAGGCCGGCTGCTTCGACCGCTGGCAGCGGCAGATGCGGCCGACCGGGCCCCGCCCCGGCTGGAGCGTGCGCGCCGTCTTCGAGTGGGCCCAGCAGGGCCTGGAGCGCGGCGCCGCCCTCCATGTGCCCGCCGCCCGCTGTCTGACCGCGGTGGCCGGCCCCGAGGACCGGCCGGAGATCGTCGAGGCGGCCCGTACCGGCACCGACGGCGCCCGCTGCACCGCCCTGCGCTATCTCGCCGACGGCAACGATCCCGAGGTGCTCGGCCTGATCGAGGGCGCGGTCGCCGACGGGACCGCGGTCGTCGTGGAAGCCGCCGTCGACGCCTTCGAACGGATGCGCGGCGTCGCCGCCGTGGACCGGGCACGCGGCTGGGTCCAGCGGCCCGACGCGCTCGGCGCCGCCGCCGGACGCGTGCTCGCCTGCCGGGGCGGCGTCCAGGACGGCCCGCTCGTCCTCGACGCCCTGCGCGAGGCCGTGCGGGGCGAGGGCCCCGACGCGCCCACCCTGTGGACCCTGGTCGACGGCGCCGGACGCCTCGGCATCGCCTGCGCGGCACCGGTGCTGCGCCACGTCTACCGCGAGACCGCCTCCTCCCATCTGCGGGGCCGGGCCGCCCGCGCGCTCGCCGCCACCGACCCCTCCTTCGCCACCGGCTTCGCCGTCGAATGCCTCTGGGACTGCGAGGAGACCACCCGCGAGCTCGCCGCCCGGCACGCCGAGACCGGCGACAACCGGGTCGTGGAGCGCCTGCGCCGCCTCGCCGCCGACCCGGCCGAGGAGGACGAGGTGCAGACGGCGGTGCGCAGCCGCTTCGGGCCCGACCTCGCCGCGGGCTGAGGGGCACCCGCCGGGGCGGGGCGCCGACGCGCCGGACGAGTCCCCCGTGACCGGCCGGCCGGTCACCGGAGCGCCCGCCGTGTGAACGCCGGACGACCCGCGGGCCAGGCGGTCATGGACGCCGTCTGGCCCGTGCGGGCGCGGAGCACAACGCTCACGGGACGTTCCCCGCGCGGAAAGATCGACGTTGACGTGGCCACGTCCGGCGCGGCGACAACACCCGTATGCGTGTCGTCATCGTGACCGAATCCTTTCCCCCCGATGTGAACGGCGTGGCCCACTGCGCGCTCCAGACCGCCCGGCACCTCGTAGATCGCGGTCACCACCCGCTCGTCGTCGCCCCCGCCCCCGCCCCGGGCAGCGGCCCCGACACGGACGCCCCGTGTCCCGTCGTCCGGATCCCCTCCCTCCCGCTCCCCGGCTACCCCCAGGTGCGCGTCGCCCTGCCCAGCCGGCGCCTGGCCGCGGCCCTCGTCACCCACCGCCCCGACGTGGTCCACCTCGCCAGCCCCTTCGTCCTCGGCGTGCGGGGCATGGCCGCCGCCGCCCGGCTCGGCCTGCCCGCCGTCGCCGTCTACCAGACCGACCTCGCCGGTTACGCCCGCACCTACATGGGCGCCGGAGAGGCCGCCGCCTGGCGCCGCATCCGCTCCGTGCACGCCGCCGCCGACCGCACCCTGGCCCCCTCCAGCGCCGCTCTGCGCGACCTGGCGGAGCACGGCGTGCCCCGGGTGCGGCTGTGGCCGCGGGGCGTGGACACCGTACGTTTTCGGCCAGATCGCCGGGACGAGGCGCTGCGCCGTGAACTCGCCCCGAACGGCGAGCTGCTCGTCGGCTACGTCGGCCGGCTCGCCCCCGAGAAGCACGTCGAACTGCTCGCCGGCGTCTGCGGCCTGGACGGCGTCCGGCTCGTCGTCGTCGGCGACGGACCCAGCCACGACCAGCTGGCCGAGGCCCTGCCCGGCGCCGTCTTCCTCGGCAGGCGCACCGGTGACGACCTCGCCCGGATCTTCGCCTCGCTGGACCTGTTCGCGCACACCGGGCCCTTCGAGACCTTCTGCCAGACCGTGCAGGAGGCCATGGCCAGCGGCGTCCCGGTGGTCGCGCCGGCCACCGGCGGCCCCCTCGACCTGGTCGACCACGGCCGGACCGGACTGCTCGTGCCGCCCCGCGACGCCGACGCCGTCCGAGGCGCCGTCCGCGCCCTGGCCGCCGACCCCGCGCGCCGCGCCGCGTTCGGCGCCGCCGCCCGCGCCCTGGTCGAGGGCCGCACCTGGGCCGCCGTCGGGGACCGGCTGATCGGCCACTACGGCGACGTCCTCGCCGCGCGCCGGACGGCGGTGGCCGCATGACCGCCCGGCCGCTGCGCATCGTCCGGCTCGCCAACTTCGTCGCGCCCGCCTCCGGGGGCCTGCGCACCGCCCTGCGCGAGCTCGGCAAGGGCTTCCGGGCGGCGGGCCACGAACCGGTGCTGATCGTGCCCGGCGCCCGGCACACCGACACCGACACCGAACAGGGCCGGGTCATCACCCTGCCCGGCCCGCTGCTCCCCGGCACCGGCGGCTACCGCGTGCTGACCGACCGGCGGCGGGTGGCCGCCCTCCTGGAGGACCTGGCGCCGGACCGCCTGGAGGTCTCCGACCGGACCACCCTGCGCTGGACCGGCCGCTGGGCCCGCCGGGCGCGGGTGCCCGCCGTGATGGTCTCCCACGAGACCACCGACGGGGTGCTGCGCACCTGGGGCCTGTCCGAGAACCTCTCCCGGCGGGCCGCCGACGCCCTCAACACCCGTACCGCGCACGTCTATTCGCGGGTGGTGTGCACCACCGAGTACGCCGAGCGCGAGTTCGTCCGCATCGGCGCGCGCAACGTCGTACGCGCCCCCCTGGGCGTCGACCTGGTGGAACGCCACCCCGCGCTGCGCGACCCCGGACTGCGCACCCGGCACGCGCGCGACGGCGAGGCACTGCTGGTGCTGTGCTCCCGGCTGTCGGTGGAGAAGCGCCCCGGCACCGCCCTGGACGCCCTGGAGACGCTGGTACGGCGCGGCCGCCCGGCGGTGCTGGTGGTCGCGGGGGACGGGCCGCTGCGGCCCCGGCTGGAGCAGCGCGCCCGGGAACGGGGGCTGCCGGTGACCTTCCTCGGGCACCTCTTCGACCGGTCCGCGCTCGGCGCCCTCCAGGCCACCGCCGACCTCGCCCTCGCGCCGGGGCCCGCCGAGACCTTCGGGCTCGCCGCCCTGGAGGCCATGGCCTGCGGCACGCCCGTGGTGGCCAGCACCTCCTCCGCGCTGCCCGAGGTCATCGGGTCGGCCGGGGCGAGCGCCGCCGACCGCGGCGAGGCGTTCGCCGACGCCGTCGAGCT
Organism: Streptomyces misionensis; assembly: GCF_900104815.1. NCBI lineage: Bacteria > Bacillati > Actinomycetota > Actinomycetes > Kitasatosporales > Streptomycetaceae > Streptomyces > Streptomyces misionensis. The sequence goes on along the minus strand of NZ_FNTD01000004.1, from coordinate 1,640,137 downwards.
GCTCCTGGAGCGCCCCGAGCCCGAGCGGCGCGAGGCGGCCCGGGCGCGGGCGGAGTGCTTCGGCTGGGACACGGCCGTGCGGGCGTTCCTCGCCGCCCATGACGCGCGGCCGCCGCACCCGGCGGGCCCCCGGCGCGCGGTGCCGGAGGGCGTGGCATGAGGCCCGTCCGCTTCGTCGCCCTCGGGGACTCGCTCACCGAGGGCGTGGGCGACCCCGTCGGCGCGGGCCGGCGGGGCTGGGCCGCGCTGCTCGCGGCCTCGCTCGGCCCGGACACCGAGTTCACCAACCTCGCGACCGGCGGGGCGCAGACCCGGGACGTGCTGGAAGGACAGACCCCGACCGCCCTCGCCCTGCGCCCGGACCTGGTCGCGGTGGTCGTCGGCGTCAACGACACCCTGCGCCACACCTTCGACATCCACGCGGTGACCGCCCGCCTCGACCGGGTCTACGCGGCCTGCGCCGGCCAGGGCGCCACCCTGCTCACCGCGTGCCTGCCCGACCCCGGCGCGATGCTCGGCCTGCCCGGTGCCCTGGCCCGTCCGCTGGCCCGCCGGCAGCGCGCGGTCAACGCGGTCGTGCACGCCCTGTCCGAGCGGTACGGCGCCGTCCATCTGCACGCGGCGGACCACGCCTGGATCGCCGACCGGGCCCTGTGGAGCGCCGACCGGCTGCACCCCGGGGAGCGCGGGCACCGGCAGCTCGCCGTCCGCTTCCACGCCCTGCTCACCGAGGCGGGCCGGGCGACCGGCCGACCCCCTTCGCCCGAACCGGAGTTCCCCGCGCCGACCCGGGGCGCGAGCCTGCGCTGGCTCGCCACCGCGGGCACCGCCTGGGTGGCCCGGCGCTGCCGCGACCTGCTGCCCCAGCTGCTGCGCCTGGCCGCCGGGGAACTGCGTCACCGCGCCCGGGGCACCACGGCCCGCCTCGACCTGGAGTCGGCGGCCGCGGTGTCCGCGGCGCTGGCGGCCTTGCCGGAACGGGAGCGGGGGGCGGCCCGGGCGGGGGCGGGTGCGGGGTGAGCGGAGCGGGGGTTCCGGGCGGGGGCGGGTCGAGGGAAGCGGGGCCGTCGCTCGGAGGCGGGCTCCGGCCGGCGTGCGGGCGGGGCCGGCTGATCGCTCACCACCGTCGCACCGGCACGAACCGCACCGGCGTCCCCGGCACCGCCTGGGCCGCTGCCGCGAGGTCGGTCGGCCGGACCACCGCGATCACCGGGTAGCCACCGGTGGTCGGATGGTCGGCCAGGAAGACCACCGGGCGGCCGTCCGGCGGTACCTGCACGGCGCCCAGCACCATGCCCTCGCTGGGGAGTTCGGCGTCCCGGGCCCGCTCCAGGGCCGGGCCCTCGGTGCGCAGGCCGATGCGGTTGCTCGCCGGGGACACCCGGTAGGCGCGCGTGGCCAGATCGCGCAGCGCCCGCGCGGTGAACCAGTCCGCGCGCGGCCCCGGCGTCACCCGCAGCACCAGCTCGGCGGGCGGGCCCGGCTGCGGCGCCCCGTCCACGCGCGCGGGCGGCCCGGCCGGCCGGCCCAGCGGCAGCACCGTGCCCTCGGCGAGCGGGGCCGGGCCCAGACCCGACAGCAGATCGGTGGCGCGGCTGCCGAGCACCGGCTCCACGGCGATGCCGCCGCGCACGGCGACGTAGCAGCGCACCCCGGCCACCGCCGCGCCCACCTCCAGGAGCGCACCGGCCGGGACCACGACGGGCGCGCCCCAGGGCGCCGGCCGGCCGCCCACCGTCACCGGGCAGGGCGCCCCGCCGACCGCCACGGTCACCGTGGAACGGGCGCGCAGGGCACAGCCGTCGACCGTCGTCTCCAGCACGGCCGCGTCCGGCGGGTTCCCGGTCAGCCGGTTGACGAGCGCCGCCGCCCCGGGGTCCAGCGCCCCGGAGCGGGGCACCCCGAGGTGCGCGTACCCCGGCCGCCCGAGGTCCTGCACGGTGGTGAGCGCCCCGGGTCGTACGACGACGAGAGCACGGTCGGTCATGACTCCTCCACCAATCCGGCGTCCGGCCCGCCGCTCACCGGTCCGCCACCGGGACGAACCGCACGCGTGTGCCCGGGGAGAGCAGCGCGGCGGGGTCGCGGGTGTGGTCCCACAGGAGGGCGTCGGTGGTGCCGATCAGTTGCCAGCCGCCGGGCGAGGTGCGCGGGTACACCCCGGTGTACGGTCCCGCGAGCGCGACCGCGCCGGCCGGGACCGCCGTGCGCGGTGTGGCCCGGCGCGGGACGTCGTAGCGGGCCGGGAGCCCGGTGAGGTAGCCGAAGCCGGGTGCGAATCCGCAGAAGGCGACCGTGAACTCGGTGCCCGCGTGGATGCGGGCCACCTCCCGCTCGGACACCTGCCAGTGCGCGGCGACGGCCGCGAGGTCGGGGCCGTCGTAGCGGACCGGGAGTTCCACCGGCGGCAGCGCCCGCTCCGGGGGCGGCGCCTCGGTGGGCGAGGTCAGTTCGGACACCCAGCGCTCCGGGTCGGGCAGCCCGTCGAGCAGGACCGTGCGCGCGGCCGGCACGATCTCCCGGACGGCCAGCGTGCCCGCCGCGCGGCGCCGCAGCAGCGCCGCGTGCAGCGACCGCACCTCCTCGGCCGAGCCCACCTCCAGCAGCAGCGCGTCCTCCCCGACGGGCAGCGCCCTCATGCGAAGGCCTCCACCCGCACGCCCGCCGCCACCAGGCGCGCCCGCACCCGCCGGGCCAGCTCGACCGCGCCGGGCGTGTCGCCGTGCAGGCACAGCGAGCGGGCGTGCACCTGGATGCGCGCGCCGGAGTGCGAGGTGACCACGCCGGAGCGCGCGAGCCCGACCGAGCGCTCGACGACCGCCTCCGGGTCGCTCACCACCGCGCCGTCCCGGCCGCGCGGCACCAGCGTGCCCTCGTCGGTGTACGCGCGGTCCGCGAACGCCTCCGGCACCGCCGCGAGGCCCGCCTTCCGGGCCAGTTCCAGCAGCCGGGAGCCGGGCAGGCCGAGCACCGGCAGCGTGGCGTCCGCGAGCAGCACGCCGTCGATCACCGCGCCGGCCTGCTCCTCGTCGTGCACCACCCGGTTGTAGAGCGCGCCGTGCGGCTTGACGTACGCCACCCGGGCCCCGGCCGCCCGGGCGAACACCTCCAACGCCCCTATCTGGTAGGCAACTTCGGCCGCCAGTTCGGCGGGCGGCACCTCCATCGCGCGCCGTCCGAACCCGGCGAGGTCCCGGTAGGAGACCTGGGCGCCGATCGTCACCCCGCGTTCGGCGGCCAGGTCGCAGACGCGGCGCATGGTGGCCGCGTCCCCGGCGTGGAAGCCGCAGGCCACGTTGGCGCTGGTGACGACGGACAGCAGCTGTTCGTCCTCGGTGAGCCGCCAGCGGCCGAAGCCCTCGCCGAGGTCGGCGTTCAGATCGATCGCGGTCATGGTCGTTCCCGTGTCCTTCGGTTCGTCGGGTCGTTTTCGGCGCGGCGCGGTCAGTCGATGCCGACCAGCCGGTACTGCTCGTCGCGCGCGTCGGTCAGGAACATCTGGCCCGGCGCGTGCGTGATGGCGAACGGCGGCCGGGAGGCCATCACGGCCGCCTGGGGGGTCACCCCGCAGGCCCAGAACACCGGGATCTCGTCCTCCTCGACGGTCACCGGGTCGCCGAAGTCCGGCCGGCCGAGGTCGGCGATGCCGAGGCCCGCCGGGTCCCCGCAGTGCACCGGTCCGCCGTGCACGGCCGGCAGCAGGCTGCTCTCCTTGATCGCCGCGCCCAGCCGGCCCGGCGGCACCGGGCGCATGGACACCACCATCGGCCCGCTCAGCCGGCCCGCCGGGCGGCACGGCCGGTCGGTGATGTACATCGGCACGTTGCGGCCCTGCTCGACATGGCGGATCGGCACGCCCGCCCGGACCAGTCCCCACTCGAAGGTGAAGCTGCACCCGATCAGGAACGCCACCAGGTCGTCCCGCCAGTACGCGCGCACGTCGGTGGGCTCGTCGACCAGTTCGCCGTCCTGCCACACCCGGTAGCGCGGCAGATCGGTGCGCAGGTCCGCGCCCTCGGCGAGCACCGTCACCGGGGAACCGGCGTCGGTGACGTCCAGCACCGGACAGGGCTTGGGGTTGCGCTGGCAGAACAGCAGCATGTCGTAGGCCCAGTCGGCGGGCACCGCGATCAGGTTGGCCTGGGTGTGGCCGGCCGCGACCCCGGCCGTGGGGCCGGCGAGGCCCGCGCGGAACCGGGCGCGCGCGGTGCGCGGGCTCCAGTCGGGCGACCGTCGTTCGGCCGTGGTGACGGGACGGTCCTCGGTGCTCTGCATTCCTGTCATGCCAGTTCCTTCCCGCGCGTCTCGGGCAGTCCGAGCAGCGCCAGTGCCGCGAGCCCGTAGCCGACCGCGCCGAAGACCAGCGCACCGCCCACGCCCCAGCCGTCGGCCAGGAAGCCCACCAGGGTCGGGAAGACCGCGCCCACCGCGCGGCCCGTGTTGTACGTGAAGCCCTGTCCGGTGCCGCGCACCGCCGTCGGGTACAGCTCGCTCAGGTAGGAGCCGAAGCCGCTGAAGATCGCCGACATGCAGAAGCCGAGCGGGAAACCGAGCACCAGGAGCAGCGTGCCGGCGCCCTGCGGGATGTGCGCGTACGCCAGCACGCACACCGCCGACAGCAGCGCGAACAGCCAGATGGTGGCGCGCCGGCCGAGCCGGTCGGTGAGGTGACCACCGGTCAGGTAGCCGAGGAACGCGCCGGAGATCAGCAGGGCGAGGTAGCCGCCGGTGCCGACCACGGACAGGCCGCGTTCCGTCTTGAGGTACGTCGGCACCCAGGTGGCCAGCGTGTAGTAGCCGCCCTGGACGCCCGTGGACAGCAGGCAGGCCAGGAGCGTGGTGCGCAGCAGGCCCGGGGCGCCGTTGCGGCCCGGCCGGAAGATCGCGGTGAACGAGCCGCGCCGCGGGTCCTGTTCGCGGGCCGCCAGCGCCACCGGGGCGTCGTGCACGCTGCGCCGCAGCCACAGCACCAGCAGCGCGGGCAGCGCGCCGGTCCAGAACATGACCCGCCAGGCCAGGTCGTCGCCCGCGAGGGAGAAGACCAGCGTGTAGGCGACGGCGGCCAGCGCCCAGCCGACGGCCCAGGAGCTCTGGACCGCGCCGAGCGTACGGCCCCGGTGGCGGGCGGAGGCGTACTCGGCCACCAGGATGGCCCCGACCGCCCATTCGCCGCCGAAGCCGAGGCCCTGGAGCGCCCGGAAGACCAGCAGCGTCTCGTAGCTGGGCGCGAAGCCGCAGGCCACCGTGAACACGGCGTAGGTGAGCACCGTGAGCACCAGGGCCCGGACCCGGCCCACCCGGTCGGCGAGCACGCCCGCCAAGGCGCCGCCGACGGCCGAGACCACCAGGGTGACGGTGGTGAACAGACCGGTCTGGCCGCTGTCCAGGCCGAAGTACGCGGAGAGCGCCACCATGCTCAGCGGCAGCGTGAAGTAGTCGTAGGAGTCCAGGGCATAGCCGCCGAACGCGCCGGCGAACGCGCGTCGCCCGTGCGGGCCGAGGTCGCGGAACCAGCCGAACGCGTCGTCCTGCTCGGTGTGTTGGGCCGGAGGAGCGGTGGCCGGCGGCGGTGGGGTCGTGCTCATGGGCACCTCGCAGAAGGGGACGGAGGGTGCGGAAAGCGAGCCGTGCCGAGCACCGTAGGGGATCGTTCAACGATCCTTCAATACCTATGTTGTCTCGTTCCGTCGGCTGCGGTTGAATTCCGGGCATGGCAGAGCAGCTTGCGGGACTGGCCGACGACCGTGCCCTCCTGGGCCGCACCAGCACGGCGGAGAGGGTTTCGGACATCCTCAGGAGCCGTGTCGCGGACGGGTACTTCCCGCCCGGCACCCGGCTGTCCGAGGACAGCATCGGCGGGGCGCTCGGCGTCTCCCGCAACACCCTGCGCGAGGCGTTCCGGCTGCTCACCCACGAACGCCTGCTGGTGCACGAGCTCAACCGGGGCGTGTTCGTGCGGGTGCTGACCGTCGAGGACGTCGAGGACATCTACCGCACCCGCTCCCTCGTGGAGTGCGCCGTGGTGCGCGGCCTCGGCGAGCCGCCGTACCCCGTGCGGGGGATGGCCGACGCGGTCGCCGAGGGCGAGACGGCGGCCGCCGAGGATGACTGGAAAACGGTGGGTACGGCCAACATCCACTTCCACCAGGAACTGGTCGCCCTCGCCCGCAGCGAACGCACCGCCGAGCTGATGCGCAGCGTCTTCGCCGAGCTGCGCCTCGCCTTCCACCTGGTGGACGAGCCGCGGCGGCTGCACGAGCCCTACCTGTCCCGGAACCGCCAGATCCTGCGCGCGCTCCAGGCCGGGGACCGGCGCGCGGCGGAGACCCTGCTGGAGACGTACCTGGCCGACTCCCTGGAGCGGGTGGTGGAGGTCTACCGCCGCCGGGTCGGCGAGGAAGGCGCCCCCTGAGGAACGCCGGGCACACCTCGGCCGGCGGCTCGGCGGGCTCCCGTTTCGGTGGATGTCAGACAGAGGACCTAGTCTGTGCACCGTGACTTCCCCCGCACCGACGGAACCCGCTCCGCCCCAGCTCAGCGCCGCCCCGCGCCCCGCGCCGGGCCCGGCCGCCGACGAGGGGCTGGCGCGTCGGCTGCGCGCACTCGCCTGCACCGCGCCGCTGCACGACCTCGACGCGCGCAAGGGCAGCCTCGCCGGCGAGTACTCGGTGTACGGCATGGCCGAGGTGGCGCTCGCCGCCATCGACCTGGTCACGCTCAACATGGACTTCGACACCGGCGCCGACCACGAGCAGATCGTCGCCCGGCTGATCCCGCGCATCGCCGCCCAGGCCCCCCGGCGGCCCGCCGCCGAGCACGAGCGGGTGGCCCGCTGGGTGCTGGAGAACCTGATCAACGTCGGCAGCGTGGACCGCGGCTTCCGCGCCGTCTACGGCACCTTCGCCGCGGACGGCACCTACGTCCGCCGCGACTACGACTTCAAGCTGATCGAGGAGGTGCCCGGCCCCGGCGGCACGGTGTACCTGCGCACCACCGACGAGGCGGTCAACGTCCTGGTCGGCGCCCTCGACACCGACGTCACCAGCGCCCAGATCGCGGCCGAGGTCAAGCTGGAGGTGCTGATCAACCGGGGCAGGCTCGCCGACGCCCAGCTCGCCGCCGAGCAGGCCCGCTACCGCACGGTGCAGTACTCCGAGACCCTGCGCCGAGCCCTGGAGGCCACCCGGCGCAACGTCCGCGCGGTCGACTGGCTCAACGCCGTCCCCGACATGATCGCCGAGGCCCTGGACCACGTGGCCGACCGCTACCGCCACGAGAACGCGATCCTCACCAACATCCGCAAGGCCCGCGACGAGACCGAGGAGCCCGAGCACAAGCGGCGCGCCGCCGAACTGGTCGACATCGTCAAGGACTGCATCCGCCGGCACACCCAGCTCCAGTCGCGCCTGCTGGAGGCGGGCCCGCTGTTCCGCGCCGAGCAGGACCGGCAGGCCTTCGCCACCCCCGCGACCACCTCCGGGATCGACCTGTACGGCCACCTCGTCGCCCCCGTGCTGCCGCTGCCCGTCGCGGAGGCGACCCGGGTCACGGACGCCTTCTTCGCGCACGGCACCGGCCTGCGCACCCCGGTGGCGGTGCGCGTCGCCGACCTCGTGGACATACTCCTGACGCCGCCCGTGGAGCGCGAGCACCTGGGCGCGGAGATGCCCGAGCCCGACCTGATCGCGACCCCGGACGACAGCCGGTTCAGCGAGGAGCAGCTGGCCGCCGCCATGGAGCTGCTGGACCTGCCCGCCGACGCCCCGCGCCGGCTGTCCGGACTGCTGGCCGAGGCCCGGCGATCCGGGGACCCCGATCTGGCCTACCTGGTCGCCCTGCTGGCGGTCCACGCGGCCAGCCCCGCCGTCGGCACCGCCTACCGGCAGGGCGAGGAGAAATTGCTGTTCGCCGTGGACGACGGCACCGAACTGGACGACCCGGAGTTCGGCGGCGCCGACCTGATCGTCGGCATGGCGCTGCTGGACGCGGCGGGCATGGCGGCGGACCGGGCAGCATGAGCAAGTCAGAAAGCGACAAGGAGTCAAAGCCGTGAGCGAGCACGTCGAGTGGAGTGACACCGAGGCCCCGGCCCCGCCGGCCACCTCCGCCGTCACCCCCGCCGACGCCGCCGACGCGGCGCGGCTCGTGGCCTACGGGCTCCAGCCCAAGCTGCAGCCCGCCCGCGACCAGGACTACACCGAGCTGCTGCGCCGCTACCGCGAGGACCCGGCGTTCGCCCGGCTCGCCGACGCCGTCGCCACCGGCCTGGGCCTGGTCGTCCTGGAGGTGTCCCCGCGCGCGGGCATGGCCGTGACCGCCGCCGAGGACTCCGTGTTCGCCGTCCGCATGGGCGACTACGCGCGTCGCACCACCGCCGACTCCGGCGACCGCTTCCTGCACGGACTCGCCCATCTCGCCGTCGCCGCCCTCGCCTTCCCGCGCCCCGAGGACCTCGCCGACGACGGCTACATCGGCCGGGTCACGGTCAACGGCGTGGACGCGTTCGTCCGCCAGGCCTGCCGCCGCATCGAGGAGCGCGCCGAGGAACAGGGCGAGAACACCGACCCCGCGACCGACGCGCCCGGCCTGGAGGCCGCCTGGCGGATCTGGGCCAGGCGCAGCGCCACCGGCGCCACCAAGGACGCCCGCCGGCCCGCCTCCTCCACCACCGGCATCGTCGCCAAGGCCCTCGCCTTCCTCACCGACTCCGGCTTCCTCCAGCGCACCGGCGACGACAGCGGCGGCACCTACCGCACCACCGCCCGCTACCAGCTCCAGGTCCGCGACATGGCCGGCACCGCCGCCATGGCCGAACTGCTGGACCTGGGCGTGGTCCCGGTGACCGACGGCAGCGCCAGCCTGCTGCCCGCCGAGGACACCGACGACCTGGAACTGGTGGCCGACGCGGGCCTGCCCTTCCACTCCTGACGCGCGAAGCGCCCTCGAACGACCGCACCTGAACCAGACTTACGAGAGTCCGCCATGTACGAGCTGTCCCGGGTCCGCCTCTATTCCATCGGACCCGCCGGTGCGCGCTACGCCGACACCGTGCTTGACCTGCGGGGCGTCGGCGAGCCCGTGCCCGATCCGGCGCCCACCCAGGCGGAGTTCTTCGAGGAGGAGCCGTCCGGGCCGCCGCGCCGGCCCGCGCCCGCGGGCGTGCTCTTCCTGGAGAACGGCGGCGGCAAGTCCGTGCTGCTCAAGCTGATCTTCTCGGTGATGCTGCCCGGCCACCGCAACACCCTCGGCGGCGCCAGTTCCGGCGTACTGCGCAAGTTCCTGCTCGCCGACGACTGCGGCCACGTGGCCCTGGAGTGGCAGCACGTGCTGACCGGCGAGTGCGTCGTGGTCGGCAAGGTCAGCGAGTGGCGCGGCCGCCAGGTCTCCAACGACCCGCGCAAGTTCGCCGAGGCCTGGTACTCCTTCCGGCCCGGTCCCGGACTCAGCCTGGACAACCTCCCGGTCGCCGAGTCCACCGCCGTACGGCCGCCCGTGGAGGGCGCCTCGGGCGCCCAGGGCCGCCGCCGCACCATGAAGGGTTTCCGCGACGCCCTGATGGAGGCGGGCAAGGCCTACCCGCACCTGGAGGTGCACTGGGAGGAGATCCACGAGCGCTGGACCGACCACCTCGGCGAACTCGGTCTCGACCCCGAACTCTTCCGCTACCAGCGGGAGATGAACGCCGACGAGGGCGAGGCGGCCGGTCTCTTCGCGGTCAAGAAGGACTCCGACTTCACCGACCTGCTGCTGCGCGCGGTCACCGACACCCGGGACACCGACGGCCTCGCCGACCTCGTCAGCGGCTTCGGCAACAAGCTCGGCCGGCGCGCCGAACTGATCGCCGAACGGGACTTCACGGCCGGCTCCGTCGACCTGCTCGGCCGGATCGTGGACGCCGCCGACGCCCGCGCCCGCGCCCGCGACATCCACGCCGGAGCAGAGCGCCGCACCCGCACCCTCGCCCGGCGGCTGTCCGCGCGCGCCGTCCAGGAACGGATCCGGGCCACCGACCTCGCCCAGCGGGTCACCGCCGCCGCGTACGCCGTCACCCACTCCGAGGGCGCCCGCGAGCGCAGCTCCCTGATCGCCGCCGAACTCGCCTACCGGCACGCCTCGTTGGCCCTCGCCGCCGCCGAGAAGGCCGCCGCCGCGCAGAAGCGCGAGCTGGCCGACGCGCGCACCCTGCACTCCGCCTGGCAGGCCGCCGAGGCCGTGCTGCGCCACCGCGCCGCCGCCGACCGCGTCGCCCGCGTCTCCGCCGCCATCCAGGAGGCCGAACGGGACGCGGCCCCCGCCCTGGCCGCCCGCGCCAAGGCCGCCGTGGACCTCGTACGCGCCCTGCACGCGGCCGCCGAGAACGCCGAGAACCTGGCCAACGAGGGCGAGGAGCGCTCCGCCGCCCTCCAGGAGGCCGGCGACTCGGCCTACCGCGACTCCACCGCCGCCGCCACCGAGGCCCAGCGCGCCCGCAGCGAGGCCGGGCACCTGCGCCAGCGGCTCGCCGAGGTCGAGCAGGAGACCGCCGAGGCGGTCCGGGCCGGCTGGCTGGACGACAGCGCCCCGGACGCCGACCCGGCCCGCGCCGCGCTCGCCGCCGCCGACGCCGAGAAGAGCGCCGTCGCCGCCTGGGACACCGCCCGCGAGGCCGCCCGCAAGGCCGCCGAGCAGGCCCGTGAGGCCGCCGCCGCGGAATCCCGCGCCGAGCTGACCGCGGCCCGCGCCGCCGACGCCGCGACCGCCGCCGAGCGCGCCCACGAGGCCGAGCGGCGCCTCGCCGAATCCCTGGCCGCGGAGGAACGCCTCGCCGAACTGCTGGGCCTGCCCGGCACGGCGGCCCGCGCCGGTCTGCCCGCCCAGCGCACCGAGGAGGCCGACGCCGGCCCCCGCGCGGACCGGGACGACGCCCCCGGCGGCCCGCTGACCGCCGCCGAACTCGACCGCTACGCCGACGAGTTGAGCGAACTGCTGACCGACGCCGTCGGCACCGCCGAACGCCAGCTCTTCGAGCTGCGCACGGCCGCCGCCGACGACGCCCGCATCCTCGGCGCCCTGGGCGACGGCGGACTGCTGCCGCCCGGACCCGATGTGCTGGCCACCGTCGAGTTCCTCGGCGAGCACGGCATCCCCGCACTGCCCGGCTGGCGCTATCTCGCGCAGGCCGTGGACCCCGCCGACCACGCGCGGGTGCTCGCCGCCCGCCCGGAACTGGTCGACGGCGTGATCATCACCGACCCCGACACCCACGCCCGGGCCCGCGAGGCACTGAGCGACGCCGCCCTGCTGCCCCGCTCCGCCGTGGCCGTCGGCACCGCCGCCGCGCTGCTCGCCCCGACCCCCGCCGAGGGCACCGAGCCCACCGGCGTGTTCCTGGTGCCGCCGAACCCGGCCATGCACGACGAGCACGCCGCCGACGAGGAACGCCAGGCCCTGCGCGCCCGCGCCACCGCGCGCGACGAGGAGATCCGGGTGCTCGCCGCCCGGCTCGGCAAGGACCGCGAACTCGCCGCCCGGCTCGCCTCCTGGCGCACCGGCTGCCCCGCGGGCCGCCTCGCCGAACTGGCCCGCGCCGCCGAGGAGGCCCGCGCCTTCGCCGAGGAGTCCGAGGCCGAGCTGGCCGAGGCCCGCACCGCGCGCGCCGAGGCCGAGGAGGCCGCCGCCGAGGCCGCCCGGCTCCGCGACGAACGGCAGGAGGCCGCCCAGAAGGCCCGCCGTGCCGCGGACGCCCTCGCCGGACTCGCCTTCCGGCTGCGCGAACGCGCCGGCTGGCAGGCCCGGCTGCGCGAACTCGCCGACGAGGCCGCCGAGTCCGAGGCCCGCGCCCAGACCTGTCTGGAACGCGCCCGCGCCGCCGACGAGGACCGGCGCGCCGCCCAGCGCGCCGCCGACGACGCCCGCCGCACCGCCCGCGCCCTGCGCGCCGAACGCTCCGAGATCGCCGGCGCCCCCGACGACGTACCGGCCCTGGACGAGGACGCCCCCAAGGCGTCCCTGCCCGCCCTGCGCGAGGCCTACCGCGCCGCCTCCCAGGTGTACGAGAAGGTCGGTGTCGGCGCCGACCTGCGCGCCGAGCAGGCCCGCGCGGAGAGCGACGAGAGTGCCGCCCGCGCCGAACTGGACCGGCTCAGCAACAAGGTCCGCACCCGTGCCGAGCAGCTGCTCGAATCGCCCGACGGCTCCGACGGGCCGTCCCGGCAGGCCGCCGCCGCCCGCGCCGAGGAGTTGGTGCAGCTCCTGGAGACCCGCATGTCCACGGCGAGCGAGCAGCTCGGCCGGCTGCGCGGCGAGGCCGAGCGGCACGCACCCGAGGACGGCGAGGCGCACACCCGGCTGCCCGAGGACCAGGAGCCGCGCGACGCCGAGCACGCCCAGGCGCTGCTGCGCACCGCCACCGGTGAACTGGCCGCCCGCACCGCCGCGTTGGCCGAGGCGCGGGACGCCCACGCCGAACTGCTGGCGGCCCACCGCGCCGCCGAGGACGCGGCCGGCGGCTTCGACGAGATCGCCGCGATGCTCCGCGACCTGCTGCGCGAGCAGGCCGGCGACGAGGAGCAGGAGGCCCCCGAGCCGTACCCGGGCAGCCTGGAGGAGGCCCGGCAGTCCGCCGCCGAGGCCCGCCGCTCGCTGCGCGGCTGCGCCGCCGACCTGTCCGCCGCCGAGGCCGCCGTGCGCGAGGCGAGCGACGTCCTGGTCCGGCACGCCAACTCCACCCGCTACGAGCAGGTCCGCACCCCCGCCCGGCAGCAGATCCGCGAGCTGCCCGCCGCCGCGCTGCCCGAGCACGCGCAGAAGTGGGCGGACGCCTTCGCGCCCCGGCTGCGCGTGCTCACCGACGAACTGGCCCAGCTGGAACGCAACCGCGACTCGATCGTGGACCGGCTGCGCGGCCTCGTGGAGTCGGCGCTGGCCACCCTGCGCTCCGCCCAGCGCCTGTCCCGGCTGCCCGAGGGCCTCGGCGAGTGGTCGGGTCAGGAGTTCCTGCGCATCCGCTTCGAGGAGCCCGACCAGGCCACGCTGACCGAGCGGCTCGGCGAGGTCATCGACGACGCCACCCGCGCGGCCGTCAAGAAGAACTCCGATCTGCGCCGCGACGGCATGTCCCTGCTGCTGCGCGGTGTCGCGGCTGCGCTCCAGCCCAAGGGCGTGGCCGTCGAGATCCTCAAGCCGGACGCGGTGCTGCGCGCCGAGCGGGTCCCCGTCGGCCAGATGGGCGACGTCTTCTCCGGCGGCCAGCTGCTCACCGCGGCCATCGCCCTCTACTGCACGATGGCCGCGCTGCGCTCCAACGACCGGGGCCGCGACAAGCACCGGCACGCGGGCACGCTGTTCCTGGACAACCCGATCGGCCGCGCCAACGCGACCTACCTGCTGGAACTCCAGCGCGCCGTCTCCGACGCCCTCGGTGTCCAGCTCCTGTACACCACGGGCCTGTTCGACACCACGGCGCTCGCCGAGTTCCCCCTGGTGATCCGGCTGCGCAATGACGCGGACCTCAGGGCGGGCCTGAAGTACATCAGCGTGGAGGAGCACCTGCGCCCCGGCCTGCCGCAGCAGCCGCAGGCGGGCGAGGCGGTGCACAGCGAGATCACGGCGACCCGGATGTACAAGAAGCCGGCGTGAGCACCGGGCGCCCGGGAGAACGGCCCGGGCGCCCGCTGTCGCGCGGGGCACGAGGGGCTGTGCGAACGCACCGGCCCACGATGCGCGGACCCGTCAGAAGCCGTACCCCATACGGCGGGACAGCTCGGTGCCCGCCGCCACGGTCCGCTCGGCCACCTCGGTCAGCCGGTCAGGCCCGAGCCGGTACACCGGTCCCGAGACGCTGATCGCCGCGATCACCTCGCCGTCGTGCGAGCGGACCGGCGCGGCCACCGCGGCCAGGCCCAGCTCCAGCTCCTCCAGCGTCACCCCGTAGCCCTGCTCCACCACGGCCTGCAACTCCGCCCGCAGCGCCGAGGCACCGGTGACGGTGCGCTCGGTGAACCGGTGCAACGGCCGCGCCAGCAGGCCCTCGCGCAGGGTGGGCGGCATGTGCGCGAGCAGCACCTTGCCGCTGGAGGTGGCGTGCAGCGGGGTGCGCCGGCCCAGCCAGTTCTGCGCGGTCACCGCCGCGGTGCCGCGGGCCTGCATGATGTTGACGGCCGCGTCGTCGTCCAGCACCGCGATGTTCACCGTCTCGCCCAGTTCGTCGGCGACCTCGCGGCAGACCGGGACGCCCTCCTGGGAGATGTCCAGCCGCACCGCCGCCGCCCCCGCGAGACGCAGGACGCCGGCTCCCAGGTAGTACTTGCCGCGGTCCTTCGCCTGCGCCACCAGGCCACGGTTCTCCAGGACGCCCAGCAGCCGGAAGGCCGTGGACTTGTGCACGTCCAGCTCCTCGGCGATCTCGGTGACCCCCGCCTCGCCGTGCCGGGCGAGGATCTCCAGGACGCTCACGGCGCGGTCCACCGACTGCACCGCGCCGGCCGCTCCCCGGCCGCCCGTCCTCTCCGGGGTCCCCGAGCGCGCCGTGCTCTGGTCGCCGGGGCCGGACTCGTTGCGTGTACGGGGCATGGCCGAGCTGTCACCACCTGCCGGCCCGCTTCGGGCCGCATCTGCGGGAAGCCCTGACGCGACGGTCGTGCCGCCCGGATTCTGTTGCGCATGGCGCTCATGGATGCGTCATACGAAACGTCATGCTACCGAAGCGTGCCTCCCGCGGTCTGGCCGCACTCACCGAGTCCGTGCGGGGACGGCTCAGGGATGCGACAGCCGCTCCCTGCCACCCCGTCGCCGTATCCGCTCCTGCTCCCGCAGCGCCGCCCGCTCCTGACGCCGGCGGGCACGCCGCTCCCGGCGCAGTGCCCGGGCGGTGCTGCTCGGCTCGGAGATCACGCCGTACCGCTGGTTCCACACCTGGCGGGTCACCCACACGTCGACCACGGCCCAGGTGGCCACCACGGTGCTCGCCACGCTGCTGATCACCATGGGGAACGCCAGCCAGGACCCGGCCATGGTGCTCAGGAAGGCCACCATCGCCTGTATCAGCGTCAGCGAGATGACGAGCAGCGCCCGCACCGCCGCCGTACGCACCGGGTCGGGCAGCGGATGCCGCCGTGCGGGCTCCTCCACCCACAACGGCCGGTACTCCCGCTGCGCCTCGCGCCGCTCCGCAGTGCCCTTCACGCTGTCACTCCCCACCGCCGGCAGACCGCTCGCCCCGAAGTCCGAAGACCCGACTCCCCACTAGCTGCCCGGCTTGCGCTGATTTACGCCGCACGAGGTACGGGACAGGGCCTTCCCGGCCCATTCCGCCCCCAACTCCCGTAGAGAAGGACGAACACGACCGACCGAAGATTCCCGTCTGGGAAAAATTCCAGCCAACGCCTTTCCCCGCCCTGGTGCCCGGCCCCGGCGCACCCGGCCGGATCGAGGTGGCAATCTCCCGCAATGCCCGGACAACTCGCCCTCCGCCGCCGCGACGACGGAAGTTCACCTTCCAGACAAGCCTTCGAGCCGGCTGTGCGTCGGTAGTAGGCTCGCGCCGTTTGTTGACGCACATGCGCACCCCCGGCCGGGGGTCGAGCTGGGGGAGGCCATGCGCTTTCGCGGGAAGTCGATCCGCCGGAAGATCGTGGCGCTGCTTCTCGTGCCGCTGCTGTCCCTGACCGCCATCTGGGGCTTCGCCACCGTGGTCACGGGCCGGGACGTGGCCCAGCTCTTCCGGTGCTCCGATGTCATGCAGAACATCGGCTACCCCACCGAGGACACCGTCCGCGTCCTGCAGCAGGAACGCCGGCAGACCCTCGTCTACCTCGCCGACCCGCGAGCCTCCGACTCCCTGTCGGCGCTCCAGCGCACCCGCACCGCCACCGACGGCGCGATCGCGAAGATCCGCCAGAACGCGCGGAAACGGTACCTCCGCCACGGCCTCGGCACCCAGGGCAGCGAACACCTCACCGCCGTACTGGACGCCTTCACCGGGCTGGACTCGCTGCGGCACAGCGTCGAGGACGGCACCACCAGCCGCGCCCAGGCCTACGAGCTGTACAACCGGCTGATCGACCCCTGCTACGCGCTGCTCGGCGGCCTCGACGGCATCGACGACGTCGAGATGGACAAACAGGCGCACGCCCTGGTCAACGTCACCCGAGCCCGCGAACTGCTCTCCCGGGAGGACGCCCTGCTCGGCTCCTCCCTCGTCGTCGGCCGCCTCACTCGCGAGGAGACCCGCGAGATCTCCGACCTCGTCGCCCAGCGCACCCTGCTGTACGACATCAGCCTGCCGCTGCTGCCCGCCGCCGAACGCGAGCGCTACGAACAGTTCTGGACGAACGCCGGCACCGCCCCGCTGCGGGTGGCCGAACAGACCGTCATCGACAACGGCTCCGGCACCCCCGGCGAGGTCACAGCCCAGAGCTGGGACGCCGCCGCGGGCAGTGTCCTGGACGACCTCGGCAGCCTGGACGACCAGGCGGGCGACCGCTTCCAGGACCGTGCGCACCCCGTCGCGATGCGGGTCATCGCCCAGGCCGCGATCGCGGGCCTGCTCGGCCTGCTCGCCCTCCTGTTCTCCCTCTTCCTGTCCGTGCGGATCGGCCGCGGCCTCATCCGGGACCTGCGCCGGCTGCGCCTGGAGGCGCACGAGGCGTCCGGCGTCCGGCTGCCCGGCGTGATGCGCCGCCTGTCGGCGGGCGAACGGATCGACGTCGAGACCGAGGTGCCGCGCCTGGAGTACGATAAGAACGAGATAGGCGAGGTCGGCCAGGCCCTCAACACCCTCCAGCGCGCCGCCGTCGAGGCCGCCGTCAAGCAGTCCGAACTGCGCGCCGGCGTCTCCGAGGTCTTCGTCAACCTCGCCCGCCGCAGCCAGGTGCTGCTGCACAAGCAGCTCACCCTCCTCGACACCATGGAGCGCCGGACCGAGGACACCGACGAACTCGCCGACCTCTTCCGCCTCGACCACCTCACCACCCGTATGCGCCGGCACGCCGAGGGCCTGGTGATCCTCTCCGGTGCCGCGCCCTCCCGGCAGTGGCGCCGCCCCGTGCAGCTGATGGACGTGGTCCGCGCCGCCGTCGCCGAGGTCGAGGACTACGAGCGCGTCGAGGTCCGCCGGCTGCCCAGGGTCGCCGTGACCGGCCCGGCCGTCGCCGACCTCACCCACCTCGTGGCCGAACTGCTGGAGAACGCCACGGTGTTCTCGCCCCCGCACACCGCCGTCCAGGTCATCGGCGAACGGGTCGCCAACGGCTTCACCCTGGAGATCCACGACCGGGGACTCGGCATGACGGCCGAGGCACTGCTCGACGCCAACCTCCGCCTCGCCGAGACCCCCGAGTTCGAACTCTCCGACACCGACCGGCTCGGCCTGTTCGTGGTCAGCCGGCTCGCCCAGCGGCAGAACGTCCGCGTCTCGCTGCAACCCTCGCCCTACGGCGGCACCACCGCCATCGTCTTCATCCCCGACGCACTGCTCAGCGACGAGGTACCGGACACCAACGGCATCGGCTTCCGCCTCGACCGGGCCACGAAGAACTCCGGGCGCCCGACCGGGAGTTCCCGGGCCGCGGCACAACTGCCCGGCCTGCCCACCACGGTGCTCGACGGCCCCGTGGAACTGGAGTCGCCCGTCGACCTCGACGACCTGGACGACTTCCCCGGCGCCCTGCCCGACGAGGACAGCGAGCGCGGCGGACTGTTCCGCCCCCGCCGCGCCATCGGCCGGGGCGACGACCCGGCCGAGGACCCGTCGGCCGACCGGCCGGCGGGGGAGGGGGACGGCGCGCCCGGACCGCGCCCGCTGCCCCGGCGCCAGCCGCCCAAGCTGGTCAGCTCGCACGGCAAGCCGGTCGTCGGCCAGCGCCCCCGCCGCCCCGAGCCGGGCCGCCGGGGCCCCGCGGACCCGGAGCGGGACGCCCCGGACCCGGACCACACGGACGAGAACGCGCCCCGGCCCGAGCGCGGCGGGCCCGCGCCGCTGCCCCGCCGCACCACGGCCGCCCGGCGCCGGACCGAACCCGACAACCTCCCGGGCGCCGGGGAGGCCGCCCCGACCAGCGGCTCCACCGAGGCCCCGGGCGCCCCGGCGCTGCCCCGGCGGACCGGGACCGCCGCCGGCGGACCGGCCCGCGCCGCCCTCCCCGGTGGTACGGACGCGGGCGAGGGAGCACTGCCCCGGCGCGTCCGGCAGGCCAGCCTCGCCCACCAGCTCAGGCAGGACCCCGAACGGCGCTCCGAGCGCGCACAGGCGCCCGCCGACCGCGACGCCGACGAGGTCCGCAGCCGTATGGCCTCGCTCCAGCGCGGCTGGCAGCGCGGCCGCGAGGAGAACGCCACGGGCGACACCGCCCGCGATGGCACAGCACAAGGAACCACTAAGGGGGACGGTCGATGACCGCACCGAAGGCGACCGACCACACGGCGACGGGCAACAGGGAGCTGAACTGGCTCCTGGACGACCTCGTCGACCGCGTCGCCAGCATCCGCAAGGCCGTCATCCTCTCCGGGGACGGACTGCCCACCGGCGTGTCCAAGGACCTGACCAGGGAGGACGGCGAGCACCTGGCCGCCGTCGCATCCGGCTTCCACAGCCTCGCCAAGGGCGTGGGCCGCCACTTCGACGCGGGCGGCGTCCGGCAGACCGTGGTCGAACTGGACGACGCCTTCCTGTTCGTCACCGCCGCCGGGGACGGCAGCTGCCTCGCGGTCCTGTCCGACGCCGACTCCGACGTCGGACAGGTCGCCTACGAGATGACGCTACTGGTCAAGCGGGTCGGCGATCATCTGGGCACCGCCCCGCGCACGGACCTGCCCGCGGGCGGGTAGTGGGATGACATGAGCGGAGACGGTCAGGTGACAAGCCACTGGTTCGACGACGAAGCCGGACCGGTCGTCCGTCCGTACGCCATGACGCGCGGCCGCACCACCAGTGCGGCCCAGCACCGCCTCGACCTGATCGCGGTGGTCGTCACGGAGCCCGACGCGGGGGACGCGGACAAGGACCCGACGCTCTCTCCCGAGCACGTGGACATCGTGGAGCTGTGCCGCACCGCCCCGCAGTCGGTCGCCGAGCTGGCCGCGGAACTCGACCTGCCCATCGGCGTGGTCCGGGTCCTCGTCGGCGACCTCGTGCACGCGGAACTCGTCCATGTCACCCGGCCGGTGCCCCCGGCCGAGCTGCCGGACGAGAGTATCCTGCGCGACGTGATCAACGGCCTGCGGGCGCTGTGACCGGCACGGAAGCGGAGTACTGACGTGACAGGCTGGCAGTTCTGGGTCGACCGAGGCGGCACCTTCACCGACATCGTCGCGCGTCGCCCGGACGGCCGGCTGCTCACCCACAAGGTGCTCTCCGACCACTCCGGCCGCCCGCACACCGGGCCCGGCCCGGGCGGCGGCCACCCCGCCACCGACGCGGCCGTCGCCGGCATCCGCGCCCTCCTCGGCGACTCCCGGGAACCCGTCGAGGCCGTCCGGATGGGCACCACGGTCGCCACCAACGCCCTCCTGGAACGCACCGGCGAACCCACCCTCCTGGTCATCACCCGGGGCTTCGGCGACGCCCTGCGCATCGCCTACCAGAACCGGCCGGCCATCTTCGCCCGCCGCATCGACCTGCCCGAACTGCTCTACGAACGGGTGATCGAGGCCGACGAACGCATCGCCGCCGACGGCACGGTGCTGCGCGCCCCCGACCTGGACGCGCTCGCCCCGCGACTGCGCGCGGCCTACGACGACGGCATCCGCGCCGTCGCCGTCGTCTGCCTGCACAGCCACCTCCACCCCGCCCACGAACGCGCCATCGGCGAACTCGCCGCCCGCACCGGCTTCCCGCAGATCTCGCTGTCCAGCGAGGTCAGCCCGCTGATGAAGCTCGTCCCACGCGGCGACACCGCGGTGGCCGACGCCTACCTCTCGCCCGTGCTGCACCGCTACGTCCGCCACGTGGCCGACGAACTCCACGGGGTGCGGCTGATGTTCATGCAGTCCAACGGCGGGCTCACCGAGGCGGGACAGTTCCGCGGCAAGGACGCGGTGCTGTCCGGGCCGGCCGGCGGCATCGTCGGCATGGCCCGGATGTCGCAGCGGGCGGGCTTCGACCGGGTCATCGGCTTCGACATGGGCGGCACCTCCACCGACGTCTCGCACTTCGCCGGCGCCTACGAACGGGTCTTCGACACCCGCGTCGCGGGCGTCCGGCTGCGCGCCCCCATGCTCGACATCCACACCGTGGCCGCGGGCGGCGGCTCCGTGCTCCACTTCGACGGCTCCCGCTACCGCGTCGGCCCCGACTCGGCCGGCGCCGACCCCGGCCCCGCCTGCTACCGGGCGGGGGGCCCGCTCACCGTCACCGACGCCAACGTGATGCTCGGACGCATCCAACCCGCCCATTTCCCGGCCGTGTTCGGGCCCGGCGGCGACCAGCCGCTGGACGTGGCACTCGTCCGCGACCGGTTCACCGCGCTCGCCCACGAGATCCACGAGGCCACCGGCGACCGGCGGACCCCGGAACAGGTGGCGGAGGGCTATCTGCGGATCGCCGTCGCCGACATCGCCAACGCCGTCAAGCGGATCTCCGTCCAGAAGGGCCACGACATCACCCGGTACGCCCTGACCACCTTCGGGGGCGCGGGCGGCCAGCACGCGTGCCGGGTCGCCGAGTCGCTCGGCATCCGCACCGTCCTCGTACCCCCCATGGCCGGGGTCCTCTCCGCGCTCGGCATCGGCCTCGCCGACACCACCGCCATGCGCGAACAGTCCGTCGAGGCCCCGCTGGAGCCCGCCGCCATGCCCGGCATCCGCGCGACCGCCGCCGACCTGGAGGCGGCCGCCCGCGCCGAACTCGTCGCCGAGGACGTCCCCGAGGACCGCGTCCGGGTCACCCACCGCGCCCAGCTCCGCTACGACGGCACCGACACCACCCTCACCGTCGAACTGGCCGAGCCCGACGCCATGCGGCACGCCTTCGAGGACCGGCATCGCGCCACCTACTCCTTCACCCTCGACCGCCCGATCGTCGTGGAAGCCCTCTCCGTCGAGGCCACCGGCATCACCGCGCCCCCCGATCTGTCCGCCCTCGCCCCGTACGAGGGACGGCCCGCCGCACCCGGGACCGTCCGCCTGCACACCGGCGGCTCCTGGCGCGACGTACCCCTGCACCGCCGCGCGGCCCTTCCCCCCGGCGAGCAGCTCACCGGCCCGGCGGTCGTCACCGAGGCCGGCGCGACGACCGTCGTGGACGACGGCTGGCGGGCCGTGGTGCGCGACGACGGGCATCTGGTCCTGGAACGCACGGCGGTCACGCACAGTTCCCACGCCGGCACGGAAGCCGACCCGGTGCTCCTGGAGGTCTTCAACAACCTCTTCATGTCGATCGCCGAACAGATGGGCGCCCGCCTGGAGTCCACCGCCCAGTCCGTCAACATCAAGGAACGGCTGGACTTCTCCTGCGCCCTGTTCGACCCGGACGGCAACCTGGTGGCCAACGCCCCGCACATCCCGGTGCACCTGGGCTCCATGGGCACCAGCGTCAAGGAGGTCATCCGCCGTCGCGGCACCGCGATGCGACCGGGCGACACCTACGCCGTCAACGACCCGTACCACGGCGGCACACACCTGCCGGACGTCACCGTGATCACCCCGGTCTTCGACACCGGCACCCCCCGGGGCCCGGAGCACCGGCCCCGCCTCCTCTTCCACGTCGCCTCGCGCGGCCACCACGCGGAGATCGGCGGCATCGCCCCCGGCTCCATGCCCGCCCACAGCCGCACCATCGAGGAGGAGGGCGTCCTCTTCGACAACTGGCTGCTCGCCGAGGGCGGCCGCTTCCGCGAGGAGGAGACCCGCCGCCTGCTCACCGAGGCCCCCCACCCCTCCCGCAACCCCCGCACCAACCTCGCCGACCTGCGGGCGCAGATCGCCGCCAACCAGAAGGGCGTCGACGAGGTCCGCCGCATGATCGGCGAGTTCGGCCTCGACGTCGTCCAGGCCTATATGCGGCACGTCCAGGACAACGCCGAGGAGGCCGTCCGCCGCGTCATCGACGCCCTGGACGACGGGGCGTACGCCTATGAGACCGACTCCGGCGCCGTCATCCGCGTCCGGGTGCGCGTCGACCGGGCCGAGCGCCGCGCCACCATCGACTTCACCGGCACCTCGGCACAGCTCGCCACCAACTTCAACGCCCCCTTCGCCGTCGTCAACGCGGCCGTCCTGTACGTGTTCCGCACCCTGGTCGCCGACGACATCCCGCTCAACGACGGCTGTCTGCGCCCCCTGGACATCATCGTGCCGCCCGGCTGCCTGCTCGCGCCCGAGCCGCCGGCGGCCGTGGTCGCCGGGAACGTGGAGACCTCACAGGCCATCACGGGCGCCCTGTACGCCGCGCTCGGCGTCCAGGCCGAGGGCTCCGGCACGATGAACAACGTCACCTTCGGCAACGAACACCACCAGTACTACGAGACCGTCGCCTCCGGCTCGGGCGCGGGCGACGGCTTCCCCGGCGCCGACGTCGTCCAGACCCACATGACCAACTCCCGGCTCACCGACCCCGAGATCCTGGAGTGGCGGCTGCCCGTCCGCCTCGAAGAGTTCGCCGTCCGGCACGGCAGCGGCGGCGCCGGAACCTGGCGCGGCGGGGACGGCGCCGTACGCCGCATCCGGTTCCTCGAGCCCATGACCGTCTCCACCCTCTCCCAGCACCGTCGCGTGCCTCCGTACGGCATGGCGGGCGGCGCACCCGGGGCGCTCGGCGCCAACCGGGTGGAGCGGGCCGACGGCACGGTCACCGACCTCGGCGGCAGCGGCTCCACGGACGTCCGCCCCGGCGACGTACTCGTCATCGAAACCCCCGGTGGCGGCGGCTACGGCCGGCCGTCGCCCGAT
Organism: Streptomyces misionensis; assembly: GCF_900104815.1. Classification (NCBI taxonomy): domain Bacteria; kingdom Bacillati; phylum Actinomycetota; class Actinomycetes; order Kitasatosporales; family Streptomycetaceae; genus Streptomyces; species Streptomyces misionensis. The sequence goes on along the minus strand of NZ_FNTD01000004.1, from coordinate 1,617,274 downwards.
CCCCAGCAAGCAGGAGAAGCGAACGATGGTGTTCGGCCGTTCTGAGCACGGCAAGCCCCCGGTGGAGCCGGTCACGCTCAAGATCCTCGTGGCCGGCGGCTTCGGCGTCGGCAAGACCACCCTGGTCGGCGCGATCAGCGAGATCAGGCCGCTGCGCACCGAGGAGACGCTCACCGAGGCCGGGCGCCCGGTCGACGACGTCAGCGGGGTGGAGGGCAAGCACACCACCACCGTCGCCATGGACTTCGGCCGCATCACCCTGCGCGAGGGCCTGGTGCTCTACCTCTTCGGCACGCCCGGGCAGGAGCGGTTCTGGTTCATGTGGGACGAGCTGTCCGAGGGCGCGCTGGGCGCCGTCGTCCTCGCCGACACCCGCCGGCTGGAGGACTGCTTCGCCGCCGTCGACTACTTCGAACGGCGCTCCATCCCCTTCCTGGTCGCCGTCAACTGCTTCGACGGCGCCGCCCGTTACCCCGCCGACGCGGTCCGCCAGGCACTCGACCTGGACCCCCAGGTGCCGGTGCTGCTCTGCGACGCCCGCGAGCGGGAGTCGGCCAAGGACGTCATCATCGGCCTCGTCGAACACGCCATGCGCCGCCCCTCCGCCCCCCAACTGACCACGTGACGACCCGGCCACCCGTTCATGAGGGCGACCCGGGCGGGACGGCCCGCCGGCAGGCCGACGGGCGGGTGCGACTGGGCGGCCGGAGGGCCGTCCGGGGTCGACCGGGGCGGGCGGGGCACCGGGCTCACGGCGCGCTCGGCCGTGCCCCGGGTGATCTCGGCGGGGCGGTCTCCGACGGCTGAGCCCCCGGCCGGCCGTGGCGGCTCCGGCGGTGCGGTTCACCACGGGGGCCGGACGGCCGTGCCGTGCGACCGCGGGCTCGCCCCGCCGGGCGGCTCCGCCCGGGGCGTCCGGCCCCCGGCCGGCGTCCTGGCCACCACCCACGCGCGGCCCGTGCGCGCCCTGCCCGTCAGCCCGCCAACCGACCGCCGCGCCGCCCCCGTTCACCACCGCTGCTCGACCGCCGTCCGCTCGCCCGGCGTCGGAGTCGTCGGCCCGCCGCCCCGACGGACCTCGTGGCCCGGTGTCTCCGCGCGCCCCAGCACCCAGCTCGCCCCGTCCAGCGCCTTGGCCGCCTGCTTCAGCGGTGCCAGCCGTGCCGCGGCCTCGCGGTGGTCGCGCACGCCGCCCGGCCCGCAGACCACGGTCGCCAGCGACAGCGTGACCGGCCGCCCGCCCGCGGACCAGGGCGCGTCCAGCACGGCCGCGGCCAGCGGGGCGAGCGCCTCCTCGTCCGCCAGCACCAGGAAGTCGTCCCCGCCGATGTGACCCACCCGCGCCTGCCCGGCGACGGCCTGCGTCAGCGCCCGCCCCACCGACCGGATCAGCTCGTCGCCCGCGGCGAACCCGGCGCCGTCGTTGACCCGCTTGAAGTGGTCGATGTCCAGCCAGCTCAGCGCGAACGGCCGCCCCTGTGCGATGCGCCGGTCCACCTCGCCCGTGATCGCGTCCGAACCGGGCAGCCGGGTCAGCGGATTGAGCCCAGCCGCCTCCTCCACCCGGCTCTCCGCCAGCGCCCGCACCAGGTCCGCGAGCCGTACGACGCCCACGCACCGCTCGTGCGCGTCGACCACCGCCACATCGTCGCTGGTCCGGTCCCGGCCGCCGATCGCCACCACGTCCAGCACCTCCCAGGCGGTGGCGTCCGCCCCCACCGTGCGCGGCACGTCCGCCAGCCGGGCGGCCGGCCGGTCGGCGTACAGGGCGTGCCCGTAACGCCCGGACATCGACAGCAGGAAGCGCGAGCGGTGCAGCGAGCGGACGGGCCTGCCCGCCTGGTCCACCAGCAGCACCCCGGAGACGTCCGGGGAACCGGTGAGCAGGGCCCGCACCTGCCCGGCCGACGCCGTCACCGGCAGCACGGCGGCCGGGCGCACGAACTCCCGTACCGACGGCCCGGTCCGGGGCACGGCCGGGGCGCCGGGGGAGCGGGGCGGCACGTACACGTCCGCCGCGGGGATCCGGGCCGGCGGCGCGAACAGCTCGCCCTGCGCCAGCTGGGCCCCCGCCGACACCGCCGCCGCGTACTGCGCCTCGGTCTCCACCCCCTCCACGGCGACCAGCGCGCCCAGTTCCTCGCACAGGGTCCGCATCGCCCGCACCGCGGCCGGCCGGGCCAGCAGCGAGGCGTCGAGCTTGACCAGGTCGGGGTCGAGGTCGGTGAGCAGCCGCAGCGGCACATCACCGTCCCCGACGCCGTCCGCGCTGATCCGGAAGCCCTGCTCCCGCAGCGCGCCCACCGCCTCCAGCAACGCCCGCTGCGGCACGTGCGTGTACGGCGGTACGACGTCCAGCGTCACCTCCCAGGGCAGCCGCCCGGCCGCCCGCACGGCGTCGTGCAGCGGGGTGAGGCCGCCGAGGTCGGCGAGCGTGGCCGCGAACACATTGACGTGCAGCGGCAGCAACGTCTCCCTGCGCAGGGCCGCGCGGAGCGCCAACACCGCGAGGGAGCCGTCCAGTTCGGGGTCGCGGCGGGCCTCGGCCAGGACGTCGCCGGTCTCCGGGCGGGCGAGCGTCTCCAGTGCGGCGACCGCGCCCGTCCTCAGGTTGACCACCGGCTGGAAGGCGAAGCGGAGAGTGTCCGTCCAGGAGTGCACGGGAGCATGATGGCGCCGCCCGTGCATGCCCAGGGGGAGTTCATCGGACGTTCACACAGGATTTCCGGGCGGTCACACAGCGTGGCGACCCCGGGCCGACCGGAAAAGGGCAGGACCGCACCGCACAGCTTCCGGAAGACGTCCCTCCCGTGATCGGATACAGTCCGCGCGTGTCCGAAAACAAGCAACCAACTGTCAACTCCGCGCCTGGCTCGCACTGTTCGGCCTGCGGAGTGCCCTATGGAGAGGGCGTCACCGGCTGGCCGCGCACCTGCCCGTCCTGCGGCACCGTCGCCTACCGCAACCCGCTGCCCGTGGCCATCGCGCTCCAGCCCGTCTACGACACCCAGGGCACCGCCCTGGTCGTCATCACCCGCGCCATCGCCCCGGCCCGCGGCGGCCTGGCCCTGCCCGGTGGCTACGTCGACGACCGCGAGGACTGGAAACAGGCCGTCGTCCGCGAGCTCAAGGAGGAGACCGGCATCGACGCGGCCGCCCGTGACGTGCGGCTCGTGGACGCCATGAGCTCGCCCGACGGGCATCTGCTGCTGTTCGGCCTGCTGCCCGAGCGCCCGGCCGACGTCCTGCCGCCCTCCGCCCCCACCGCCGAGACGGCGGACCGGCAACTGCTGCGCAGGCCCGAGGAACTGGCCTTCCCCCTGCACAGCGCCGCGGTGCGAGCCTTCTTCGAGGGCCGCTACATCTGACACCCACGGCCCGGCCGGCGCCCGCCCGGCCCGGCGAGGCTCGGGCACCCGTCGGGCCCGGTCGGTCGGTGCCGGTGCCCGGGCAGGCCGAGCCTCGGCGCCTGCTTGGCCTGGGCGGGCTCGCCCCGGCTCCGCGCCCCGCCGACCCCGCCTGCTTCCTCGCGCCCGCCCGGCTGCGCGAGGCCCCGTCCGAGACACCCGCGTTCGTTCGGCTCGGCCGGACTCCGCGCCCACAGGCCCGTTCAGCCGACGTCCGCCGCCGACCGAGCCGAGTCCGCATACCCGTCCCGGTCGGCCGGGCTCACCCGAGCCCCCGCCTCACCGAACTCCCGGCCCCGCCCAGCTCACCCGAGCCCCCGCACCCGCACCGGCCAGGACGGAGTGCTCGACCCGTCCTCTCCCTCCCGTGTGACCAGCACGCGCCCGCCCTGCCTGCGGGCGACGTACCGTTCGAGGTCCGGCTCCTCCCAGCCGTCGCCCGCGTCCGGCACCACCAGTCCGCCCCCGGTGCGGCCGGGTGCCGGTGCCCACGCCTCCAGCTCCGGGCCCTCGTCACCGCGCACGGGCAGCACCGCGCCCGCCCGCGCGAACACCGGTATCCGCCCCGGCGGCGCCGCCACGATCACCTGTGCCGGACCCTCGTAGGCCCGCTCCGTCGCCGTGTCGTACCAGCGACCCCGCGGCAACCGCACCGTCCGCCGGTCGGCGCCGGGTTCGAGAACGGGTGCCACCAGCAGGCCGTCGCCCAGCAGGAAGGCGTCCTCGCAGTCCCGCAGCGCCCGGTCCTCCGGCGCCCCCCACCACACCGGCCGCACATAGGGCGCGCCGGTCCGCCGGGCCAGATGGGCCAGCGTCACGAAGTACGGCAGCAGCCGCCGGCGCTCCCGCAGCGCCGCCCGCGCGTGCTCCAGCACCTCGGGCCCGAACTCCCACGGCTCCCGGCGCCCCGCGCGCAGCCCGGCGTGGGTGCGGAACAGCGGCAGGTACGCGCCGAGCTGGAACCAGCGCAGATACAGCTCCGGCGAGGGGCTGCCGTCGAACCCGCCGATGGCGGGACCCGAGTACGGCACCCCGCACAGACCGAGCCCCAGCACCAGCGACAGCGACGCCCGCAGCCCCGGCCAGCCCGTCGCCACAGCACCGGACCACGTGCCGCCGTAACGCTGCATCCCCGCCCAGCCGGACCGCGAGAACAGGAACGGCCGTTCCTCGGGCGCCAGTTCGCGCAGTCCCTCGTAGCCCGCCCGCGCCATGCACAGCCCGTACACGTTGTGCGCCTCGCGGTGGTCACCGCCGCGCCCCTCCAGCGCGTGCCGGGCCGAACGCGGCAGCGTCGGCTCACCGAAGGCGTGGAAGGACACCGGCTCGTTCATGTCGTGCCAGAACCCGGCGAACCCCTGAGCCAGCCGCTCCTCGTACAGCCCGCCCCACCACGCGCGCACCCGCGGGTCCGTGAAGTCCGGGTACACCGACTCGCCGGCCCACACCACGCCCCGCACCGGCCGCCCCGACGCGTCCCGCACGAACGCGTCCACCGCGGCCCCGCTGTCGTGCACCGCGTTCCCCGCGACCGCCTTCACCGCCGGGTCGACGACCGACACCAGCCGGATCCCGTCCCGGCGCAGTTCCTCGGCGAGCACCGGCAGCTTCGGGAACCGCTCCCGGTCGACGGTGAACACCTGGTGGTCGTCGTAGTGGTCGATGTCCAGATGGACGGCGTCCAACGGCAGCTCCCGCTCCTGGTAGCCCGCCACGATCCGGCGCAACTCCTGCTCGCTGCCGAACCCCCACCGCGCGTGGTGGTGGCCGAGCGCCCAGGACGGCGGCAGCGCGGGCGCCCCCGTCAGCGCGGCCCAGGTGTGCAGCACGCGCGACGGCGCCCCCACCATCACCCAGCAGCGCAGCGGACCGCCGTCCATCCGCAGCTCGCAGTGGCCCGCCCGGTCGTGCCCGGACCCCGCGCCCTCCTCGCCCTCGCGCAGCACCACCGTGCCGTCCCAGGTGGTGTCGTGGAAGACCAGGTGCGTCCCCGCGTCCGCCACCACCAGCTGCACCGGCATCGTCAGGTGCAACGGATCGTCGCCGGGGCCGAACGCGTCGCCGGGATCGGTGTTCCACAGCCGGTACGAGCCGTCCCGCAGCCGCGGTCCCGACGCGCGCCCGCCGAGCCCGAAGAACCGGGCGTCCGCCGCCACCTCCGACCGCTGCAGCCACCGCCCGGGGCCCCCGCCGACCGGCTCCCACCAGCGCGGCGGCAGTTCCCGCCGCAGCACCACCCCGCCCGGCGTGCACACGTCCACCGCGCCGTGCCGGGAGACCACGACGGTCACCCGCTCGGCCACCACCCGCCAGCCGCCGTCCGTGTCCGGTTCCAGCACCGCCCGCGGATCCGGCTCGGGACAACTCCCCGCCAGCGCGTACGAGGGCTGCGGTTCCGCCCCGTCCCAGCCCCAGAACACCGCCCCGTTCACCGCCACCGTGATCCGCAGCTCCGAGCGGCTGAACCGGATCACCCCGCCACCGGGGCCCGGCCGCGCACCCTCCACCCGCCCCGGGACCCGCGCTCGCTCCGCCCCCCGCCGGGGCAGCCCGGCGGCGTCGATCCGCCGTCTGCGCCACGCCGCCCGCACCCCCCGCGCCGCCCGCCCCGAACCGATCACACGCACCGAACGCACCAGGTCACGACCGTCCATGCTGCTCACCCTGCCACCGAGCGCCCCGGCCGCGCGTGCCGTTCAATTTCCGTTCACCTCAGCCGGGGTGCCTTTCACCACTCGGATGATATGAAGCACCCCTGGTGCGGAAGTCGATCACATGGCATCGTCCCTGTCAGCCGCGTCACGCGCACACCCCAGCCGTGCGCGGACCGACGCACACGACGCGCACAGTCCGGGAGCCGCCCCAATGTCGACCGCGAACCCCCAGCCGCTCTGGCAGCCCGATCCCGAGCGGATCGCCGAGGCACGGATCACCACCTTCCAGTCCTGGGCCGCGGCCCGGCACGGGGCGCCGGCCGACGGCGGCTACGCCGCCCTGCACCGCTGGTCCGTGGACCACCTGGGCACCTTCTGGAAAGCCGTCACCGACTTCTTCGACGTGCGCTTCTCGACCCCGTACACGCAGGTCCTCGGCGACCGCGCCATGCCCGGCGCCCAGTGGTTCCCCGGCGCCACCCTCAACTACGCCGAACACGCCCTGCGCGCCGCCGCCGACCGCGCCGACCAGCCCGCCCTGGTGCACGTGGACGAGACCCACGAACCACGGCCCGTCACCTGGTCCGAACTGCGCCGCCAGGTCGGCTCCCTCGCCGCCGAACTGCGCGCCCTCGGCGTGCGCCCCGGCGACCGGGTCAGCGGCTACCTCCCCAACATCCCCCAGGCCGTCGTCGCCCTCCTCGCGACCGCCGCCGTCGGCGCCGTCTGGACCTCCTGCGCCCCCGACTTCGGCGCGCGCAGCGTCCTCGACCGTTTCCAGCAGGTCGAACCCGTCGTCCTGTTCACCGTCGACGGCTACCGCTACGGCGGCAAGGAGCACGACCGCCGCGAGACCGTCGCCGAACTCCGCCGCGAACTGCCCACCCTGCGGGCCGTCGTGCACATCCCGCTGCTCGGCACCGAGGCCCCCGACGGCACCCTCGAATGGTCCGTCCTGACCGCGGGCGACACCGAACCCGTCTTCGAGCAGGTTCCCTTCGACCACCCGCTGTGGGTGCTCTACTCCTCCGGCACGACCGGACTGCCCAAGGCCATCGTCCAGTCCCAGGGCGGCATCCTGGTCGAACACCTCAAGCAGCTGGGCCTGCACTGCGACCTCGGCCCGGAGGACCGCTTCTTCTGGTACACCTCGACCGGCTGGATGATGTGGAACTTCCTCGTCTCCGGCCTGCTCACCGGAACGACGATCGTCCTGTACGACGGCAGCCCCGGCTACCCCGACACCGGCGCCCAGTGGAAGGTCGCCGAACGCACCGGCGCCACCCTCTACGGCACCTCCGCCGCCTACGTCATGGCCTGCCGCAAGGCCGGCGTCCACCCGGCCCGCGACTACGACCTCTCCCGCGTCAAGTGCGTCGCCACCACCGGCTCCCCGCTCCCGCCGGACGGCTTCCGCTGGCTGCACGACGAGGTCCGCGACGACCTCTGGATCGCCTCCGTCAGCGGCGGCACCGACGTCTGCTCCTGCTTCGCGGGCGCCGTACCGACGCTGCCCGTGTACACCGGCGAACTCCAGGCCCCCGGCCTCGGCACCGACCTCCAGGCCTGGGACCCCAGCGGCCACCCCGTCGTGGACGAGGTGGGCGAACTCGTCGTCACCCAGCCCATGCCCTCCATGCCGGTCCGCTTCTGGAACGACCCCGACGGCAGCCGCTACCACGACAGCTACTTCGACACCTACCCCGGCGTCTGGCGCCACGGCGACTGGATCACCCTCACCTCACGCGGCACCGTGATCATCCACGGCCGCTCCGACTCCACCCTCAACCGGCAGGGCGTCCGCATGGGCTCCGCCGACATCTACGAGGTCGTCGAGCGCCTGCCCGAGATCAAGGAATCCCTCGTCATCGGCATCGAACAGCCCGACGGCGGCTACTGGATGCCCCTGTTCGTCCACCTCGCCCCGGGCGCCGCCCTGGACGACGCCCTCGTCGACCGGATCAAGCGGGCCATCCGCGAACACCTCTCGCCCCGCCACATCCCCGACGAGATCATCGAGGTACCCGGCGTCCCGCACACCCTCACCGGCAAGCGCATCGAGGTCCCCGTCAAGCGCCTCCTCCAGGGCACCCCGCTGGAGAAGGCGGTCAACCCCGGCTCCATCGACGACCTCGCCCTGCTCGCCTTCTACGAGGAACTGGCCCGCAAGCGCGCCTGACCCCGTCGCCCCTCGTGCGCGCGGCAGCGTCCGCGCCGCGCGCACGACCAGGAAAACAGCAGGTCAGCGTCGCGCACCCTCCATTGTCAGTGCCGCCGATTACGGTGAGTGAGCACTGATACGACCGCGCGCAATGGGGGAAACATGGCGCACACCGACCACGAGAGCACGCGCAGCGTCCTGCGCCGCGAGATCGCCGGCACCATCGGCCTGCTCGCCGACGAACACGACTTCCGCGCCATGCGGCGCTACCGCAGCTTCACCTTCGACGACCACGCGACCTACCTCCGGCAGGTCGAAGCCGTCCTCCGGGACCGCGCCGCGGACGGCGGCCACACCACACTCGCCCTGTTCGACCCCGAGGACTACGCCGCCTACTGCGCCGAGACCGGCCTGGACCCCGACCTCCCCGCCACCCGCACCCGCTTCACCGCCGAACTCGCCGCCACCGGCCCCACCATCGCCTACGACGGCAGCCCGCTCGCCACCCTCGTCCCCGCCCTCGTGGACGAAGCCGTCCGCCGGGCCACCTGGGAGTACGCCACCACCCTGCTCACCCGCCTCGGCCCCTGCCCCACCTGCGGCGAGGACATCGGCCGCGCCGCCTTCACCCGGGCCTCCGACCTCCTGGTCCGCATCCTCGACACCGCGCCACCCGGCGACCGGCACCTCGTCTGCACCGTCACCGGACCCCCGGACACCCTGGTCTCGGTCCTCCACGGCGACCTGGACACCCACGGCGCCACCCGGCTCGACGAGGCCGAGGCCCTGGAGTTCACCAGCGTCCTCGCCCTGGGCCTCGCCACCCGCAGCCCCGGCGGACTGGTCCTGCGCACCAGCGCCCCAGGCACCCCCGACCGCGTCCACGGCTGGCGGCTGCGCGCCGGCGCCCTCGAACCGCTCACCGCGGCCGAGGTGTTCGACGCCTACTGCACCGACGCCGAGACCGGCGACCTCATCGCCCCGGAACCCGGCGTCGACTACTGCGCTCCCCCCGACCTCGGCGAGGAGCGTGGGGCCGGCGACCACCGCCACTGACCCGGCACCGCATACGGCAGGCGCACGACAGGGGCGTCCCACCCGAAGGCGGGACGCCCCTGCACACCCGGCACCCGGCTCACCCGCCGGCACCGGTACCACCACCGGCCCGGCTACTCGCCGGACAGCACGCCCCGAGCCGCGACACGCGCCTCCTCGGCACTGTCCGCCGCACGCGCCGCCGCCGCGGCCCGCTCGCACTGCGCCAGCGTGTACTTCGCCAGCGCCGCACGGACGTACGGAATCGACGCCGCCCCCATGGACAAGGAGGTGACACCCAGCCCGGTCAGCACACAGGCCAGCAGCGGATCGGACGCCGCCTCACCGCACACACCGCAGCTCTTGCCCTCGGCACGGGCCGCCTCCGCGGACAGCGCCACCAGGTCCAGCAGCGCCGGCTGCCACGGGTCCTGCAACCGCGACACCGCGCCCACCTGCCGGTCCGCCGCGAACGTGTACTGCGCGAGGTCATTGGTCCCCAGCGAAAGGAACTCGACCTCCTGGAGGATCGAACGCGCCCGCAGCGCGGCCGACGGGATCTCCACCATGGCCCCGAACTTCGCCGCCAGCCCCGCCTCCCGGCAGGCGTCCGCGAACGCCTTCGCGTCGGCGCGGTCCGCCACCATCGGCGCCATCACCTCGAGGTGGACGGGCAGCCCCTCCGCGGCCTTCGCCAGCGCGGTCAACTGGGTGCGCAGCACCTCGGGGTGGTCCAGCAGCGTCCGCAGACCCCGCACGCCCAGGGCGGGGTTCGGCTCGTCCGCGGGGGTCAGGAACGCCAGGGGCTTGTCCGCGCCCGCGTCCAGCACGCGCACGACGACCCGGCCCTCGGGGAACGCCTCCAGCACCTGCCGGTAGGCCGCGATCTGCTTCTCCTCGGACGGAGCGCGCTCACTGTCGTCCAGGAACAGGAACTCGGTACGGAACAGACCGACGCCCTCGGCCCCGGCCGCCACGGCCGCCGGCACGTCCGCGGGCCCGCCCACATTGGCCAGCAGCGGCACCTGGTGACCGTCCGCCGTCGCCCCCGGCCCCGTCGAGGCGGCCAGCGCGGCCTTGCGCTCCGCGGCCTCCGCCGCCAGCCGCTCCCGGCTCTCCTCGCTCGGGTTCACGAAGACGTCACCGGTGCTGCCGTCCACCGCGACCACCGTGCCCTCGGCCAGCTCCACCGCACCGGGCAGCGCCACCACGGCCGGCACGCCGAGCGCCCGGGCCAGGATCGCGCTGTGACTGGTCGGCCCGCCCTCCTCGGTCACGAAGCCGAGCACCAGGGAAGGGTCGAGCAGCGCCGTGTCGGCGGGCGCCAGGTCCCGCGCCACCAGGACATAGGGGTGGTCGCTGTCCGGCACACCCGGCATGGGAACGCCCAGCAGCCGGGCGACGATACGGTTCCGCACGTCATCGAGGTCCGCCACCCGCCCGGCGAGGTACTCCCCGGCCCCGGCCAGCAGCTCCCGGTACGCCGCGAACGCGTCGTACACCGCGCGCTCGGCGGTGCTGCCGACGGCGATCCGCCGCTCCACATCCGCCATCAGCTCGGGGTCCTGGGCCATCATGGCCTGTGCTTCGAGCACGGCCTGGGCCTCGCCCCCCGCCAGGTTGCCGCGCGCCGTCAGGTCGGCGGCCACCGCGTCCACCGCCTGTCGGGCGCGGCCCTGCTCCCGGCCCGCCTCCTGTGCGGGGATCTGCTTGGCCGGCGGCTCCAGCACCGCCGTGCCCATGTGCCGGACCTCGCCGATCGCCACGCCATGGCTCACACCGACGCCTCGCAGCGTTGTCTCCATCTCACCCGTCTCCGGATAGTGCGGCGGCCCCCCGCCGCGGTGGTCGTCCTGTTCCGCCGTCCTTCTGACGGCGACTGCCGTCAGCTCCAGGAGAAGAGGCAGTCGCCGGCCTTCACGTCACCGCTGTCGCGGAGGTCGGAGAGGGCGTCGGCCGTGGCCTCCAGCGCGACGACGGGGCAGACCGGGGACTTGCCGGCCTCCTCGACGGCCGCGGGGTTCCAGCGCACGACGGCCTGGCCGCGGGTCACGGTGTCGCCCTTGCCGACGAGCAGCTCGAAGCCCTCGCCGTTGAGCTGCACCGTGTCGATACCGAGGTGGGTGAGCACGCCGTGCCCTTGGTCGTCGACGACGACGAAGGCGTGCGGGTGCAGGGAAACGATCACACCCGTCACGGGCGACACGGCCTCGGAGGGCTCCCGCGCGGGATCGATCGCGGTACCGGGCCCGACCATCGCCCCGGCGAAGACCGGGTCCGGCACTGCGGCCAGCCCGATGGCGCGTCCGGCGAGAGGGGACGTCACGGTGGTCATGGGAGCCTCCCAGAAGTGGAGCTGCTCGCGAGCCTGAGCAGCAGGGTATGTCATGTGAAGTGGCGGTTCCGGATGAAAGCTACCAGCTAGTGGTCTAGACCACCAACCTACTGGATTTGCACCCCCTTCGGGGCCGCGTGTACAGTCGTACTCCTGCTCGGGACGGAGCGGCGCGAAAGTGTCATCGCCTGACAGAAACCAAACTCGTCGGATCCTAACTCTGGATCTCCTTCTGCATGCCCGCAGGAGGGTGGTCAGAGAGACGGAAAAAGCCTGATAGAGTTTGAAACGCCGAAAGGGAAGCGCCCGGAGGAAAGCCCGAGAGGGTGAGTACAAAGGAAGCGACCGTTCCTTGAGAACTCAACAGCGTGCCAAAAGTCAACGCCAGATATGTTGATACCCCGTCCATCGGATCACCGATGGTCGAGGTTCCTTTGAAAAAACACAGCGAGGACGCTGTGAACGATCGGACTATTCCTCCGATCGTTCCGCTCCCGTGTGTGTCTCACCGGATTACCGGTAAACATTCACGGAGAGTTTGATCCTGGCTCAGGACGAACGCTGGCGGCGTGCTTAACACATGCAAGTCGAACGATGAAGCCCTTCGGGGTAGATTAGTGGCGAACGGGTGAGTAACACGTGGGCAATCTGCCCTGCACTCTGGGACAAGCCCTGGAAACGGGGTCTAATACCGGATATGACCATCTTGGGCATCCTTGATGGTGTAAAGCTCCGGCGGTGCAGGATGAGCCCGCGGCCTATCAGCTTGTTGGTGAGGTAATGGCTCACCAAGGCGACGACGGGTAGCCGGCCTGAGAGGGCGACCGGCCACACTGGGACTGAGACACGGCCCAGACTCCTACGGGAGGCAGCAGTGGGGAATATTGCACAATGGGCGAAAGCCTGATGCAGCGACGCCGCGTGAGGGATGACGGCCTTCGGGTTGTAAACCTCTTTCAGCAGGGAAGAAGCGAAAGTGACGGTACCTGCAGAAGAAGCGCCGGCTAACTACGTGCCAGCAGCCGCGGTAATACGTAGGGCGCAAGCGTTGTCCGGAATTATTGGGCGTAAAGAGCTCGTAGGCGGCTTGTCACGTCGGTTGTGAAAGCCCGGGGCTTAACCCCGGGTCTGCAGTCGATACGGGCAGGCTAGAGTTCGGTAGGGGAGATCGGAATTCCTGGTGTAGCGGTGAAATGCGCAGATATCAGGAGGAACACCGGTGGCGAAGGCGGATCTCTGGGCCGATACTGACGCTGAGGAGCGAAAGCGTGGGGAGCGAACAGGATTAGATACCCTGGTAGTCCACGCCGTAAACGGTGGGCACTAGGTGTGGGCAACATTCCACGTTGTCCGTGCCGCAGCTAACGCATTAAGTGCCCCGCCTGGGGAGTACGGCCGCAAGGCTAAAACTCAAAGGAATTGACGGGGGCCCGCACAAGCGGCGGAGCATGTGGCTTAATTCGACGCAACGCGAAGAACCTTACCAAGGCTTGACATACACCGGAAAGCATTAGAGATAGTGCCCCCCTTGTGGTCGGTGTACAGGTGGTGCATGGCTGTCGTCAGCTCGTGTCGTGAGATGTTGGGTTAAGTCCCGCAACGAGCGCAACCCTTGTCCCGTGTTGCCAGCAGGCCCTTGTGGTGCTGGGGACTCACGGGAGACCGCCGGGGTCAACTCGGAGGAAGGTGGGGACGACGTCAAGTCATCATGCCCCTTATGTCTTGGGCTGCACACGTGCTACAATGGCCGGTACAATGAGCTGCGATACCGTGAGGTGGAGCGAATCTCAAAAAGCCGGTCTCAGTTCGGATTGGGGTCTGCAACTCGACCCCATGAAGTCGGAGTCGCTAGTAATCGCAGATCAGCATTGCTGCGGTGAATACGTTCCCGGGCCTTGTACACACCGCCCGTCACGTCACGAAAGTCGGTAACACCCGAAGCCGGTGGCCCAACCCCTTGTGGGAGGGAGCTGTCGAAGGTGGGACTGGCGATTGGGACGAAGTCGTAACAAGGTAGCCGTACCGGAAGGTGCGGCTGGATCACCTCCTTTCTAAGGAGCACTTCTTACCGGGCTTGCCTGGTCAGAGGCCAGTACATCAGCGAATGTCTGATGCTGGTTGCTCATGGGTGGAACGTTGACTACTCGGCCGGTATATCGGGTCGGAGGCTGCTAGTACTGCTCTTCGGAGCGTGGAACGCATGATCTTCGGACGGGTTCTGGTCGGGCACGCTGTTGGGTGTCTGAGGGAATGAACTTCTCCTCAGTCGCCGGCCCCAGTGCACTCGGACCTTTGGGTTCGGGGTGATGGGTGGCTGGTCGTTGTTTGAGAACTGCACAGTGGACGCGAGCATCTGTGGCCAAGTTTTTAAGGGCGCACGGTGGATGCCTTGGCACCAGGAACCGATGAAGGACGTGGGAGGCCGCGATAGTCCCCGGGGAGTCGTCAACCAGGCTTTGATCCGGGGGTTTCCGAATGGGGAAACCCGGCAGTCGTCATGGGCTGTCACCCGCTGCTGAACACATAGGCAGTGTGGAGGGAACGAGGGGAAGTGAAACATCTCAGTACCCTCAGGAAGAGAAAACAACCGTGATTCCGGGAGTAGTGGCGAGCGAAACCGGATGAGGCCAAACCGTATGCGTGTGAGACCCGGCAGGGGTTGCGTGTGCGGGGTTGTGGGATCTCTCTTCTACGGTCTGCCGGCCGTAGGGCGAGTCAGAAACCGTTGATGTAGACGAAGGACATGCGAAAGGTCCGGCGTAGAGGGTAAGACCCCCGTAGTCGAAATGTCAGCGACTTGCTTGAGAGACACCCAAGTAGCACGGGGCCCGAGAAATCCCGTGTGAATCTGGCGGGACCACCCGCTAAGCCTAAATATTCCCTGGTGACCGATAGCGGATAGTACCGTGAGGGAATGGTGAAAAGTACCCCGGGAGGGGAGTGAAATAGTACCTGAAACCGTGTGCCTACAAGCCGTGGGAGCGTCGGGTAGGAACTTGTTCCTGCCTCGTGACTGCGTGCCTTTTGAAGAATGAGCCTGCGAGTTTGCGGTGTGTTGCGAGGTTAACCCGTGTGGGGAAGCCGTAGCGAAAGCGAGTCCGAATAGGGCGATTCAGTAGCACGCTCAAGACCCGAAGCGGAGTGATCTAGCCATGGGCAGGTTGAAGCGGAGGTAAGACTTCGTGGAGGACCGAACCCACCAGGGTTGAAAACCTGGGGGATGACCTGTGGTTAGGGGTGAAAGGCCAATCAAACTCCGTGATAGCTGGTTCTCCCCGAAATGCATTTAGGTGCAGCGTCGTGTGTTTCTTGCCGGAGGTAGAGCACTGGATAGGCGATGGGCCCTACCGGGTTACTGACCTTAGCCAAACTCCGAATGCCGGTAAGTGAGAGCGCGGCAGTGAGACTGTGGGGGATAAGCTCCATGGTCGAGAGGGAAACAGCCCAGAGCATCGACTAAGGCCCCTAAGCGTACGCTAAGTGGGAAAGGATGTGGAGTCGCACAGACAACCAGGAGGTTGGCTTAGAAGCAGCCACCCTTGAAAGAGTGCGTAATAGCTCACTGGTCTAGTGATTCCGCGCCGACAATGTAGCGGGGCTCAAGCGTACCGCCGAAGTCGTGTCATTGCAGCATATAGCCCTAACGGGTGTTGTGATGGGTAGGGGAGCGTCGTCTGCCGGGTGAAGCAGCACCGGAAGGTAGTTGTGGACGGTTGACGAGTGAGAATGCAGGCATGAGTAGCGATTCACACGTGAGAAACGTGTGCGCCGATTGACTAAGGGTTCCTGGGTCAAGCTGATCTGCCCAGGGTAAGTCGGGACCTAAGGCGAGGCCGACAGGCGTAGTCGATGGATAACCGGTTGATATTCCGGTACCCGCTGTGAAGCGTCAAACATCGAGCATCGTGATGCTAAGGCCGTGAAGCCGCCCTGGAGCCTTCGGGCAAAGGGGAGTGGTGGAGCCGCTGAACCAAGCGGTTAGTAGGTGAGTGATGGGGTGACGCAGGAAGGTAGTCCATCCCGGGCGGTGGTTGTCCCGGGGTAAGGGTGTAGCCCGAGTGGTAGGTAAATCCGCCGCTCATGCAGGGTGAGACCTGATGCCGAGCCGATTGTGGTGAAGTGGATGATCCTATGCTGTCGAGAAAAGCCTCTAGCGAGTTTCATGGCGGCCCGTACCCTAAACCGACTCAGGTGGTCAGGTAGAGAATACCGAGGCGTTCGGGTGAACTATGGTTAAGGAACTCGGCAAAATGCCCCCGTAACTTCGGGAGAAGGGGGGCCACACCTGGTGATGATCTTTACGGTCTGAGCTGGGGGTGGCCGCAGAGACCAGCGAGAAGCGACTGTTTACTAAAAACACAGGTCCGTGCGAAGCCGTAAGGCGATGTATACGGACTGACGCCTGCCCGGTGCTGGAACGTTAAGGGGACCGGTTAGCTTCACTTCGGTGGGGCGAAGCTGAGAACTTAAGCGCCAGTAAACGGCGGTGGTAACTATAACCATCCTAAGGTAGCGAAATTCCTTGTCGGGTAAGTTCCGACCTGCACGAATGGCGTAACGACTTCTCGACTGTCTCAACCATAGGCCCGGTGAAATTGCACTACGAGTAAAGATGCTCGTTTCGCGCAGCAGGACGGAAAGACCCCGGGACCTTTACTACAGTTTGATATTGGTGTTCGGTTCGGCTTGTGTAGGATAGCTGGGAGACTTTGAAGCGGCCACGCCAGTGGTTGTGGAGTCGTCGTTGAAATACCAGTCTGGTCGTGCTGGATGTCTAACCTGGGTCCGTGATCCGGATCAGGGACAGTGTCTGATGGGTAGTTTAACTGGGGCGGTTGCCTCCTAAAGAGTAACGGAGGCGCCCAAAGGTTCCCTCAGCCTGGTTGGCAATCAGGTGTTGAGTGTAAGTGCACAAGGGAGCTTGACTGTGAGACCGACGGGTCGAGCAGGGACGAAAGTCGGGACTAGTGATCCGGCGGTGGCTTGTGGAAGCGCCGTCGCTCAACGGATAAAAGGTACCCCGGGGATAACAGGCTGATCTTCCCCAAGAGTCCATATCGACGGGATGGTTTGGCACCTCGATGTCGGCTCGTCGCATCCTGGGGCTGGAGTCGGTCCCAAGGGTTGGGCTGTTCGCCCATTAAAGCGGTACGCGAGCTGGGTTTAGAACGTCGTGAGACAGTTCGGTCCCTATCCGCTGTGCGCGTAGGAGTCTTGAGAAGGGCTGTCCCTAGTACGAGAGGACCGGGACGGACGAACCTCTGGTGTGCCAGTTGTTCTGCCAAGGGCATGGCTGGTTGGCTACGTTCGGGAGGGATAACCGCTGAAAGCATCTAAGCGGGAAGCCTGCTTCGAGATGAGGACTCCCACCCACTTGATGGGGTAAGGCTCCCAGTAGACGACTGGGTTGATAGGCCGGATCTGGAAGCCAGGTAACTGGTGGAGGTGACCGGTACTAATAGGCCGAGGGCTTGTCCTCAGTTGCTCGCGTCCACTGTGTTGGTTCTGAAACCACGAACAACCATTGTGCTGGTTGTCAGTTTCATAGTGTTTCGGTGGTTATAGCGTGAGGGAAACGCCCGGTTACATTTCGAACCCGGAAGCTAAGCCTCACAGCGCCGATGGTACTGCAGGGGGGACCCTGTGGGAGAGTAGGACGCCGCCGAACTCCTTTTGAAGCTCCGGCTCTTGGGCACCAGCCCGAGAGCCGGAGCTTTTTTGCGTTGGGGTAAAGTCAGGGAGCATCGTTGGCTCATTCCCCACAGGAGGCCCCCGGGTGGAGGTCCAGGAGACCCGTGTCCAGACAGACCGGGTCCTCACCATCCCCAACATCCTCAGCATGGCGCGGCTCGTCGGCGTACCCCTGTTCCTGTGGTTGATCCTCAGGCCGGAGTTCGGCGGCCCCAAGAGCGACGGATGGGCCCTCCTCGTGCTGGCGCTCAGCGGAGTCAGCGACTACCTGGACGGCAAACTCGCCCGGCGCTGGAACCAGATCAGCAGCCTGGGCCGGCTCCTCGACCCGGCCGCCGACCGGCTCTACGTGCTGTCCACGCTGGTCGGCCTCACCTGGCGGGAAATCCTCCCGCTCTGGCTGACCGCGCTGCTGCTCGCCCGGGAACTGATGCTCCTGGTGATGGTGGGGATCCTCCGCCGGCACGGGTATCCGCCGCCGCAGGTCAACTTCCTCGGGAAGGCCGCCACGTTCAACCTCATGTACGCCTTCCCGCTCCTGCTCCTCAGTGACGGAAGTGGTTGGATCGCGTCACTGGCCGCTGTTTTCGGATGGGCGTTCGCCGGATGGGGTACAACCCTCTATTGGTGGGCAGGAGTGCTCTATGTGGTCCAAGTCCGCCGATTGGTACGTGCGGACACCAAGGCCGATTGAGCTCGGCGATTGTCCTGACGTAACGCCTCGATGGCCCGCTGTGGAAAAGTGCGGGACAATCTGGACGGGTGAAGTCGGCTAGACCGTCGTCTCTTCAAGGAGGACGCTTCCGACATGAAGGCCGTCGTGATGGCCGGGGGCGAAGGCACACGCCTGCGCCCCATGACCTCAAGCATGCCCAAGCCGCTCCTGCCCGTGGCGAACCGCCCGATCATGGAGCACGTGCTACGGCTGCTCAAAAGGCACGGGCTCACCGAGACCGTGGTCACCGTGCAGTTCCTTGCCTCGCTCGTCAAGAACTACTTCGGTGACGGCGAAGAGCTCGGGATGGAGCTCACCTACGCCAATGAGGAGAAGCCACTCGGTACCGCCGGAAGCGTCAAGAACGCCGAAGAGGCATTGAAGGACGATGCCTTCCTCGTCATCTCCGGTGACGCCCTGACCGACTTCGACCTCACCGAACTGATCAATTTCCACAAGGAGAAGGGCGCGCTCGTCACGGTCTGCCTGACCCGCGTGCCCAACCCCCTCGAATTCGGCATCACCATCGTCGACGAGGAGGGCAAGGTCGAACGCTTCCTGGAGAAGCCGACCTGGGGCCAGGTCTTCTCCGACACGGTCAACACGGGCATCTACGTGATGGAGCCCGAAGTCTTCGACTACGTAGAACCCGATGTTCCGGTCGACTGGTCCGGCGACGTCTTCCCCCAGCTGATGAAGGAGGGCAAGCCGATCTACGGCTACGTCGCCGAGGGCTACTGGGAGGACGTCGGCACGCACGAGAGCTACGTCAAGGCCCAGGCCGACGTACTCGAAGGCAAGGTCAACGTCGACATCGACGGCTTCGAGATCTCCCCGGGCGTATGGGTGGCCGAGGGCGCCGAGGTGCACCCCGACGCCGTACTGCGCGGTCCGCTGTACATCGGCGACTACGCGAAGGTCGAGTCCGGCGCCGAGATCCGCGAGCACACCGTGGTCGGCTCGAACGTCGTCGTCAAGAGCGGCGCCTTCCTGCACAAGGCCGTCGTCCACGACAACGTGTACGTCGGCCAGCACAGCAACCTCCGCGGCTGCGTCGTCGGCAAGAACACCGACATCATGCGGGCCGCCCGGATCGAGGACGGCGCCGTCATCGGGGACGAGTGCCTGATCGGCGAAGAATCGATCGTGCAGGGCAACGTCCGCGTCTACCCGTTCAAGACCATCGAGGCCGGCGCGTTCGTCAACACCTCGGTGATCTGGGAGTCCCGGGGCCAGGCGCACCTCTTCGGCGCCCGCGGGGTGTCCGGCATCCTGAACGTGGAGATCACGCCCGAGCTGGCCGTACGCCTCGCCGGCGCCTACGCGACCACGCTCAAGAAGGGCTCCACGGTCACCACCGCCCGAGATCACTCCCGAGGCGCCCGGGCGCTCAAGCGGGCGGTCATCTCCGCGCTCCAGGCCAGCGCCATCGACGTACGCGACCTGGAGAACGTGCCGCTGCCGGTGGCCCGGCAGCAGACCGCGCGGGGCAGCGCCGGCGGCCTCATGATCCGCACCACGCCCGGTGTCCCGGACTCCGTCGACATCATGTTCTTCGACGGACAGGGCGCCGACCTGTCCCAGGCCGGGCAGCGGAAACTGGACCGGGTCTTCGCGCGCCAGGAGTACCGGCGGGCGTTCCCCGGCGAGATCGGCGACCTGTACTTCCCGTCCAGCGTCTTCGACTCGTACACCGGCTCCCTGCTGCGCAACGTCGACACCACCGGGATCGCCGAGTCCGGACTGAAGGTCGTCGTGGACGCGTCCAACGGCAGCGCGGGCCTGGTGCTGCCCAGCCTGCTGGGCAAGCTCGGGGTGGACTCCCTGACCATCAACCCGGGTCTCGACGAGTCAAGGCCCACCGAGACGGCCGAGATGCGGCGCAGCGGCCTGGTGCGGCTCGGTGAGATCGTCGCCTCCTCGGGCGCCGCGTTCGGTGTGCGCTTCGACCCCGTCGGTGAACGGCTGTCCCTCGTGGACGAGAAGGGCCGGATCATCGAGGACGACCGGGCACTGCTGGTGATGCTGGACCTGGTGGCCGCGGAGCGGCGCAGCGGCCGGGTCGCACTGCCCGTCACCACGACCCGGATCGCCGAGCAGGTGGCCGCCTACCACGGCACCCAGGTCGAGTGGACGACCACGTCGCCGGACGACCTCACGCGCGTCGGCGGCGAGGAGGGCACCATCTTCGGCGGCGACGGCAAGGGCGGGTTCATCGTCCCCGAGTTCGGCAGCGTGTTCGACGGCACGGCGGCCTTCGTGCGGCTGATCGGGCTCGTGGCGCGCACCCAGCTCACCCTGAGCCAGATCGACGCGCGGATCCCGCGGGCGCACGTCCTCAAGCGGGACCTGGCCACACCGTGGGCCGTCAAGGGTCTGGTGATGCGCCGGGTGGTCGAGGCGGCCGGAGACCGCTCGGTGGACACCACCGACGGGGTGCGGGTCGTGGAGACGGACGGGCGCTGGGTGATGGTGCTGCCCGACCCGGCCGAGGCCGTCACCCATCTGTGGGCCGAGGGCCCCGACGACGCCTCCGCGCAGGCCCTCCTGGACGAGTGGTCGGCCGTCGTGGACAGCGCCGGGCGGTGACGCCCGCAAGGGCCTGAGAAGGCTCTGACCTGGCCCTGGCGGCGTGCCGTGCGGCGGACGGGGCCGCAAAGGGTGCCGCACGCGTGCGTGCCGGACATGTGTCCCCAAGGGGGCCTGTCCGGCACGCCGGTGGGGCCATTCGGAGGTATCGCGCGCGACGTGCGACGATGTGCGGCATGCCGCAGCAACCCCCCGTTCGGAGCAGCCCCGCGCGGCCGCGCCGCCCGGACGCCTCCATGTCGTTGATCACCAACGTCATGGACCACAGCCTCGACGACGGGTACGCCGAGGCCGCCGCCCGGAAGAAGTCCCAGGGCGAGGGCGGCCTGCCGAAGACCCTGAGGGCGAAGCTGGGCCTCGCGGGCGGTCTGGTGCTCGCGGCCCTGGTCGTGACCGTAGGGGCGGCGCAGGCGCGCGTGGCGGCGCCCGTGGTGGCCAAGGAACGCCAGGAGCTGATCGACCGCGTCGACAAGGAGACCGCGGACGCGGACAGGCTCCAGGGCAGCGTCGACAAACTCCGTGACGACGTCAGCGCGCGCCAGCGGGCGGCGCTGAGGGCGAGCGGGGGCAGCGCCGAGGCGGACCTGGTGGGCATGCTGTCCGGCGCCACCGAGGTGCACGGTCCGGGCGTCAAGCTGGTCGTGAACGACGCCAAGGAGGCCAGCTCCGGTGGCGACGGCTCCAACCCCAGGGAGACGGCGGGGTTCTCCGACACCGGCCGGGTGCGCGACCGTGATCTCCAGCGCGTCGTCAACGGGCTGTGGCAGTCCGGCGCCGAGGCCGTCTCCATCAACGGGCAGCGGCTGACCGCCCTGTCGGCGATCCGGGCCGCCGGAGACGCGATACTGGTCGACAACCGGCCGCTGGTGCCGCCGTACACCGTGCTCGCGGTGGGGGACGGGCCCAGGCTGAGCAATGACTTCCAGAACAGTGCGGACGGCCTGTACCTGCATGCCCTGGAGCAGAACTACGGCATCCGCGCCACCATCTCCACCCAGCCCGACGTCCGGTTGCCCGCGGCGCCGAGCGTGATCGTACGCACGGCGAGGCCGGACACCGCTGACGGCGGCAAGACCGACAACACCGAGAAGACGAAGAAGGGCACATCGTGATCGCCGTACTGGGCCTCGTCGTGGGAGTCGTGGCCGGCCTGTTGGTCCGGCCCGAGGTTCCGGCGGTCGTGGAGCCTTATCTGCCGATCGCCGTCGTCGCGGCACTGGACGCCGTCTTCGGTGGTCTGCGGGCCATGCTGGACGGCATCTTCGACGACAAGGTCTTCGTGGTGTCCTTCCTGTCGAACGTGGTCGTGGCGGCCCTGATCGTGTTCCTCGGCGACAAGTTGGGCGTGGGTGCGCAGCTGTCCACGGGTGTCGTGGTCGTCCTCGGCATCCGGATCTTCTCCAACGCCGCGGCGATCCGGCGGCATGTCTTCCGGGCGTGAGGCGATGAGCGACCAGTACGACCGCGAGGACGAGAACGGCCGCGGGCGGCACGGCGGCCACGAGGAACCCGACCGCCCCGGCGGGCAGGGCGAGCGGCCGGAGAACCGGCTGCGCAAGGAACTGCCGGCCGAGGTGCCCGCCCCGCCGCCCGGCGCCGGACGGGCACCGGGCCCGCGCCCGCAGGAGCCGCTGACCGGCCGTCAGCGGCTGGTCAAGGGAGTGTGGCCGCCGCGCCTCACCCGGCCCCAACTCATAGTGGCGCTCCTGCTGTTCGGTCTCGGCTTCGGCCTGGCCGTCCAGGTGGCGTCGAACAGCGACACCGACAGCGCGCTGCGCGGCGCACGTCAAGAAGATCTTGTTCGCATCCTGGATGAACTGGATTCGCGTACTCAGCGTCTTGAAGACGAGAGGCAGGGACTCGAGAAGCAGCGTCAGGAGCTCCAGAGCAGCTCCGACCAGGCCGCGGAGGCGCGCCGGCAGACCGCCGAGAAGGAGAGGCAACTCGGCATCCTGGCGGGCACCGTGGCGGCTCAGGGTCCCGGCATCACCATGACGATCGAGGACACGAAGGGGACGGTCCAGTCCGACATGCTGCTCGACACCATCCAGGAGCTGCGCGCGGCCGGTGCGGAGGCGATCCAGGTCAACGGCGTCCGTGTGGTGGCGAACACCTACTTCGCGGACGCGGGCAGGAGCGTGAGCGTGGACGGGAACAAGATCAACGCCCCTTATCGTTTCAAGGTCATCGGCAAGCCGCAGGACCTCGAGCCGGCGCTGAACATCCCGGGAGGCGTGGTGCAGACTCTGGAGAAGGAGCAGGCCACGGTCTCCGTCGCACAGTCGGGCAAGATCGTCGTGGACGCCTTGCGACAGGCGAAGCAGCCTGACTACGCTCGGTCGTCCTCCCAGTGAACCGCTGGTGCATGGGGGCCTTCCGGCAGGGGCATGAGGTTGCGGGGGGTCGGCGCACCGACGAGGTGGCGCGTGGTGGAAACTGTCTGGTGGGCACGGACGTTGTGTGGGTGTCCGGGTCGGCCGGTGTCGGCAATCAGGGTTCGTCCTGCCCCACGGGCGGGTCTGTTTCGGTCAAGGGGAATCGCCCGTGAAGTTGTTTGCGAAGTGGTTCGGCAAGAGCGCGCGAGAGGGTGGCGACAACGCGACCGCTCGTCATCGCGCACAGCCTGACGCACAGGGTCAGCGGCCGCTGTTCCGGGACCAGGTGGCTGGTCCGGGTGGTGACATTTCGGGAGGCCAGGGCGCGCCGTCAGTTGACCCTGCCCAGTCCCGCGGCATAGGTTTCGGGCAACCGTCAACCTCAAGTACGGGTGGAGACTTTGGTCCCGGCCCGTACGCGTCCAACGCCTCGGCGGGACAGCCGCGGCAGGAGGATCCGTCCATGTCGGCCCTGGTGTGTACGAGGTGCGGTAACCGCAACGCGGAGAACGCCCGCTTCTGTTCCAACTGCGGTGCGCCGCTGCGTCCTGGAGCCGTGCCCGAGCGCGCCTCCGAGACGACGTCCACGATCTCGATCTCCGGCCTCGAGGCGTACGACGCGGAGGCGACCGGCCAGACGCCGATGCCGATGCTGTCGCCGGAGGCGCAGGCCGCGGTGGAGGCGCTGCCGGCGGGCTCGGCCCTGCTGGTGGTGCGCCGCGGCCCGAACTCGGGCAGCCGCTTCCTGCTGGACGGCGACCTGACGACGGCCGGCCGTCACCCGCAGAGCGACATCTTCCTGGACGACGTGACGGTCTCGCGTCGCCATGTGGAGTTCCGCCGCTCCCCGGACGGCTCGTTCACCGTCGCCGACGTGGGCAGCCTCAACGGCACCTACGTCAACCGCGAGCCGATCGACCAGGTCGCCCTGCAGAGCGGTGACGAGGTGCAGATCGGCAAGTACCGGCTGGTGTTCTACGCGAGCCGGCAGGGCATCTGACCCGCCCCCGGACACGCTCCGGGGGTAACCCAGGGAAGGTCCATGCTTCAAACGCCGAGCGGCGGTGCCGGAAGCGGTACCGCCGCCAGGGACAGTGGGCTGATGAGCATCGGCACGGTGCTGAACGTGCTGCGCGAGGAGTTCCCCGAAGTCACCATCTCCAAGATTCGTTTCCTGGAGGCGGAGGGGCTCATCGAGCCGCAGCGGACCCCTTCGGGGTACCGCAAGTTCAGCGCCGGTGACGTCGAGCGCCTCGGACACGTCCTGAGAATGCAGCGGGACCACTATCTGCCGCTCAAGGTGATCCGTGAGCACCTGGACGCCATGGAGCGGGGCGAGGCCGTCCCGCTGCCCGTGGTCGGGCGCCAGCGCGGCGGGGAGGACGCCCTGGAGGTGCTGGAGGGGCCCACGGTGGCCAGGGTCGGCCGGGCGGAGTTGCTGGCGGCCGCGGACATCGGCGAGGCCGAGCTGGCGGAGTGGGAGTCGTACGGGCTCCTGGTGCCGCTCGCGGACGGGTCGTACGACGCGGAGGCCGTCACCGTGGCCACCCTCGTCGCGGAGCTGGGGCGCTTCGGGATCGAGCCCCGCCATCTGCGGGTGATGAAGGCGGCCGCCGACCGGGAGGCCGGGCTGGTCGACCAGGTGGTGGCCCCGCTCAAGCGCCACCGCAATCCGCAGACCAGAGCGCTCGCCGAGGCCCGCACGAAGGAGCTGGCGGCGCTCACCATGAAGTTGCACGCGTCCTTGGTGAAGACCGCCCTCGGGGTGCGTCTGCCCTGATCCGGGGACGTCGGACGGGGCCGGATCGGGCTGCTGTGCCCGGCCCGACTACCCAAACGTCCCGGGCACGGCCTAGGGTTGCTGTGTGAACGAGCTCGATGTCGTAGGTGTCCGGGTCGAAATGCCCTCCAACCAACCGATCGTGCTCCTGCGCGAAGTGGGGGGCGACCGTTACCTCCCCATCTGGATCGGGCCGGGGGAGGCGACGGCGATCGCCTTCGCCCAGCAGGGCATGGCCCCGGCCAGGCCGCTGACCCATGACCTGTTCAAGGACGTGCTGGAGGCCCTCGGTCAGGAGCTGACCGAGGTACGCATCACCGACCTGCGGGAAGGCGTCTTCTACGCGGAGCTGGTCTTCGCCAGCGGAGTCGAGGTCAGCGCCCGGCCCTCCGATGCCATAGCGCTGGCCCTGCGCACCGGGACGCCGATCTACGGCAGTGACACGGTGCTGGACGACGCGGGCATCGCCATTCCGGACGAGCAGGAGGACGAGGTGGAGAAGTTCCGCGAGTTCCTCGACCAGATCTCGCCCGAGGACTTCGGCACCAGCAACCAGTGAGGGCTCCCGGCGCCGGGCGTCCGGGTGATCCGGCGGCCGGTCCGGGGCCCGGCGCGGCCCGCTGCCGGGCAATTGCCACCGGCGATTGAGAGCGTCCTACGGGTTCCCGCGAGGGCATTCGGCTAGCCTTTCCCCGCGGTGGGACACGGGAAACCACTCCTTGGGTGATTATCACTCGGCGTGCCGAGTGTGGCGATCGTTGACGCACCCCTGGTGACTGCCTACCGTCGAGAAGGCAGGTCAAGGACGGAGGTCGGCGTGAGAACCAGCGGCGACGGTACGGCTGGGGGTGCTCCCGTGCGCGGTTTCGGGGAGAGCGGTCCGTACCCGGTTCACAGCAGCGCGGTGGATCACGCTCCGCAGCGGCCGACGGCGGTGCCGGACGGCGGAGGGGCGGCGTCCATGACGTCCGAAGAGATCGGCTACCGGGGGCCCACGGCCTGTGCGGCGGCCGGCATCACCTATCGACAGCTCGACTACTGGGCGCGCACCGGCCTGGTCGAGCCGAGTGTGCGGCCCGCGTACGGGTCGGGCACCCAGCGTCTGTACAGCTTCCGGGACGTCGTGGTCCTGAAGATCGTCAAGCGGTTCCTGGACACCGGGGTCTCGCTGCAGAACATCCGCTCGGCGGTGCAGCACCTCAGGGAGCGCGGTTTCCGGGACCTGGAGCGGATGACGCTGATGAGCGACGGCGCCACCGTCTACGAGTGCGGCTCGCCGGACGAGGTGCACGCCCTGCTCCAGGGCGGCCAGGGCATCTTCGGGATCGCGGTCGGCGTGGTGTGGCGGGACGTGGAGAGCGCCCTGTCCCAGCTGCACGGCGAGCGGATCGACACCGGCGAGACCCTCGTCGGGCACAACCCGGCGGACGAGCTGGCGCGGCGCCGCAACCGGGCGGTCTGACCGGCCCCTTCCGGCACATGGGCATTGTCAGTGCCGTGGTGCAGCATCGGAGATGTGAGAAACGCGCCCACGATCCTGCATCTCGACATGGATGCCTTCTACGCCTCGGTGGAGCAGGCGTCCAAGCCGAGCCTGCGCGGGAAGGCGGTCGTGGTGGGCGGGCTCGGACCGCGCGGAGTGGTCGCCACCGCCTCCTACGAGGCACGGGTCTTCGGGGTGCACTCGGCGATGCCGATGGCGCAGGCGCGCCGGCTGGCGCCCCACGCCGCGTATCTGGTGCCGCGTTTCCCGCTCTACCGCGCGGTCAGCGACCAGGTGATGGCGCTGCTGCGGGAGCTGTCGCCGCTGGTGGAACCGCTGAGCCTGGACGAGGCGTTCGTGGACCTGGCGGCCGGGGGGACGGCGTGGGACGCGGAGTCGGCGCGGCGAACCGGCGTCCGACTGCGCGAGGACATCCGCGCCGCCACCGGGCTCGCCGGGTCGGTGGGGCTCGCCGCCTCCAAGATGCTCGCGAAGATCGCCTCCGAGGAGGCCAAGCCGGACGGGCTGGTGCTCATCGAGCCGGGCACCGAGCGGGCGCTGCTGGGACCGATGCCGGTGCGCACCCTGCCGGGGGTGGGGCCGGCCACCGGCGACCATCTGCGGCGGGCCGGGATCACCACGGTGGAGGAGCTGGCCGAGGCGGGCGAGGCCGAGCTCGTACGGCTGCTCGGCAAGGCGCACGGACAGGCGCTGTACGCCATGGCCCTGGCCCGGGACGAGAGGCCGGTGGTGGCCGAGCGGGAGGCCAAGTCGGTGTCGGTCGAGGACACGTACGACGTGGACATCCACGACCGGCCGCGGATCGGGTTCGAGGTGCGGCGGCTCGCCGACCGCTGTGTGCGGAGGCTGCGCGAGGCGGGGCTGTCCGGGCGGACGATCGTCCTGAAGGTGCGGCGGTACGACTTCTCGACGCTGACCCGCTCCGAGACGCTGCGAGGTCCCACGGACGACCCGGAGGTCGTCCGGGAGGCCGCCGGGCGGCTGCTGGACTCCGTGGACACCACCGGCGGGGTGCGACTGCTCGGGGTGGGCGTCACCGGGCTCGCCGACTACACCCAGGAGGACCTGTTCGCGCAGGCGGCCAAGCCGTCGCGGGAGGCGTCGCCCGAGGAGCCGGTGGCCGAGTCGGCGGCGGCGCCCGAGTCCGCCGCCCCGCACTGGCGGGCCGGCCAGGACGTACGGCACGACGAGTTCGGCCATGGGTGGGTGCAGGGCAGCGGCGTGGGCCGGGTGACGGTGCGGTTCGAGACCCCCCAGTCGGAACCCGGCCGGGTGCGGACGTTCCTCGTCACCGACCCCGCGCTGCGGCCGGCCGACCCCTTGCCCCTGGTGCCGGTGCCCGCCGGGCGGGGGCAGCCGGAGTCACGTCTCCTCTGAGCCCGCCAGTTTGCCGAAGTCGTGGTCCGGGGCCGCCGTCGGCGGGGGCACGTCCAGGCCGTAGTGGTGGTAGAGCTGGAGTTCCTGTTCGGGGGAGAGATGGCGGCCCACGCCGAAGTCGGGGGCGTCCTTGATCAGGGAACGGTCGAAGGGGACGTGCAGGGTGCCGTCGACGAGTTCACTGGGTTCCAGGGGGACGAAGGCGTCCCGGGAGAAGAGGCCGGTGCGTATGGCCGCCCACTCGGGCACGCCGGTCGCATCGTCCAGATACACCTCGTCGATCGTGCCGATCTTCGTACCGGTGCGGTCGAAGGCCTTGCGGCCGATCAGGTTGCGCGGATCGATGTCGGTCTGCACGGTCCCTCTCCCTCCACGTGGTCGCAACTCATCCGTAAGCACTACGAAAGAGCACTTTCACCGCGGCGGCCACTTGAGGAACCGGCCGTTGACCTCGCTGGTAGGCTGATTGCGGCTGCTGACCCCGTGCGGGAGAGTCCTCCGATCACCTCGGAGGCGCCGAAGGAGCAAATCCTCCCCGGAATCTCTCAGGCTCACGTACCGCACGGACGAGGTCACTCTGGAAAGCAGAGCGGGTGTCGACGGCTTCCGCTCTCACCGACGGTGAAAGCCGGCGTCGCGAGGCGTCCGGTGAAGCTCTCAGGTCGAGATGACAGAGGGGGAGGCCGTCGGGGCACCCGCGCCGTGGTGCCCTTCGAAGGTCGCGTCAGACCAGGAGGCCTCCGCAATGACCGCCCATCGCATTCCGCTCTCCGAGCTCGAAGCGGGCATCCCCTTCGAACAGCGCCACATCGGCCCCGACCAGGAGGCGCGGGCCAAGATGCTCGCGCAGGTCGGCTACGGCTCCCTGGACGAGCTGACCGCCGCCGCGGTCCCGGATGTGATCAAGAACGCCGACGCGCTCGACCTGCCGGGCGCCCGCACCGAGGCCGAGGTGCTGGCCGAACTGCGCTCGCTCGCCGACCGCAACCAGGTCCTCGGCTCCATGATCGGCCTGGGTTACCACGGCACCTTCACCCCGCCGGTCATCCTGCGCAACGTCATGGAGAACCCGTCCTGGTACACGGCCTACACGCCCTACCAGCCGGAGATCTCCCAGGGCCGTCTGGAGGCCCTGCTGAACTTCCAGACCATGGTCGCCGACCTGACCGGCCTGCCCACCTCGGGCGCCTCCCTGCTGGACGAGGGCACGGCCGCCGCCGAGGCCATGGCGCTGTCCCGCCGCATGGGCAAGAACAAGAAGGGCCTGTTCCTGGTCGACGCGGACGCCCTGCCGCAGACCGTCGCCGTGATCCGGACCCGCGCCGAGCCGACCGGTGTCGAGGTCGTCGTCGCCGACCTCAGCGAGGGCATCCCGGCCGACATCGCCGCCCGGGACATCAACGGCGTGCTGGTCCAGTACCCGGGCGCCTCCGGTGCCGTACGCGACATCAAGCCGCTGATCGAGCAGGCCCACGAGCTGGGCGCCCTGGTCACCGTCGCCGCCGATCTGCTCGCCCTGACCCTGCTGACCTCTCCGGGCGAGCTGGGCGCGGACATCGCCGTCGGCACCACCCAGCGCTTCGGCGTCCCGATGGGCTTCGGCGGGCCGCACGCGGGCTACATGGCGGTGCACGAGAAGTTCGCCCGCAGCCTGCCCGGCCGCCTGGTCGGCGTGTCCGTCGACGCCGACGGCAACAAGGCCTACCGGCTGGCCCTGCAGACCCGCGAGCAGCACATCCGCCGCGAGAAGGCCACCAGCAACATCTGTACCGCGCAGGTGCTGCTCGCCGTCATGGCCGGCATGTACGCCGTCTACCACGGTCCCGAGGGCCTGCGGACGATCGCCCGGCGCACCCACCGGTACGCCGCGATCCTCGCCGAGGGCCTGCGGGCCGGCGGCGTGGACCTGGTGCACGGCGCGTTCTTCGACACCGTCACCGCGCGAGTGCCCGGCAAGGCCGCCGAGATCGTCGCCGCCGCCCGGGACAACGGCGTCAACCTGCGTCTGGTCGACGCCGACCACGTCTCCATGGCCTGCGACGAGACCACCACGCGGGCGCACCTGGCCACCGTCTGGTCCGCCTTCGGTGTCCAGGCCGACATCGAGGCGCTGGACGCGAGCGCGCCGGACGCGCTGCCGGAGGCGCTGCTGCGCGGCGACGACTACCTCACCCACCCGGTCTTCCACCAGCACCGCTCCGAGACCGCGATGCTGCGCTACCTGCGCAAGCTGGCCGACCGCGACTACGCGCTCGACCGCGGCATGATCCCGCTGGGCTCCTGCACCATGAAGCTCAACGCGACCACCGAGATGGAGCCGGTCACCTGGCCGGAGTTCGGCGCGCTGCACCCCTTCGCGCCCGCCGAGCAGGCCGAGGGCTACCTCACGCTCATCCGCGAGCTGGAGGACCGCCTGGCCGAGGTCACCGGCTACGACAAGGTCTCCCTCCAGCCGAACGCCGGCTCCCAGGGCGAGCTGGCCGGTCTGCTGGCGGTCCGCGGCTACCACCGCGCCAACGGCGACGAGGGCCGCACGGTCTGCCTCATCCCGTCCTCCGCGCACGGCACGAACGCCGCCAGCGCCGCGATGGCCGGCATGAAGGTCGTCGTCGTCAAGACCGCCGAGGACGGCGAGATCGACGTCGAGGACCTGCGGGCCAAGATCGAGCAGTACCGCGACGAGCTGGCGGTGCTGATGATCACCTACCCGTCCACGCACGGTGTGTTCGAGGAGCACGTCGCCGACATCTGCGCCCGGGTGCACGAGGCCGGCGGCCAGGTGTACGTCGACGGCGCCAACCTCAACGCGCTGGTAGGCCTCGCCAAGCCGGGCCACTTCGGCGGCGACGTCTCGCACCTCAACCTGCACAAGACCTTCTGCATCCCGCACGGCGGCGGCGGTCCCGGCGTCGGCCCGGTGGCGGTCCGCTCGCACCTGGCGCCGTACCTGCCCAACCACCCGTTGCAGCCGGCGGCGGGCCCCGAGACGGGCGTGGGCCCGGTCTCGGCGGCGCCGTGGGGCTCGGCGGGCATCCTGCCGATCTCCTGGGCGTACGTCCGCCTGATGGGCGGCGAGGGCCTCAAGCGGGCCACCCAGGTGGCCGTGCTGTCCGCCAACTACATCGCCAAGCGCCTGGAGCCGCACTACCCGGTGCTCTACACCGGCCCCGGCGGCCTGGTCGCGCACGAGTGCATCATCGACCTGCGCCCGCTGACCAAGGCGACCGGTGTGAGCGTGGACGACGTGGCCAAGCGCCTGATCGACTACGGCTTCCACGCGCCGACCATGTCGTTCCCGGTGGCCGGCACGCTGATGATCGAGCCCACCGAGTCCGAGGACATCACCGAGCTGGACCGGTTCTGCGACGCGATGATCGCGATTCGCGCGGAGATCGACAAGGTCGGCTCCGGCGTCTGGCCGGCGGAGGACAACCCGCTGCACAACGCGCCGCACACCGCGGCCGCGCTGGGCGGCGATTGGACGCACGCCTACAGCCGCGAGGAGGCCGTCTTCCCGGCGGGTGTGTCGGTGGCCGACAAGTACTGGCCGCCGGTGCGCCGCATCGACCAGGCCTTCGGGGACCGCAACCTGGTCTGCTCCTGCCCGCCGCTGGACGCGTACGAGGACTGACCGGTCCGCGGCGAACCGCGCGCCCCGAGGGCCCCGTCCGGATGTCCGGGCGGGGCCCTCGCCCTATGCGGTCGCCAGTGCCACTTCGGTCGCCTTGACCAGGGCCACCACGTCGGAGCCGACGAACAGGCCGAGGTCGGCGGCCGCCTCCTTGGTGACGGCCGCGGTCAGCTCGCCGCCGGGGACGGCGACGCGCACGGTGGCCATGACGGCGCCGGTGGTCAGACGGGTGATGGCGCCCGGGAGCTGGTTGCGGATCGACAGGCCCGCCACGCGGTGCGTGGCGAGGGACACCTCGGTCGACTTCACCAGGGCGCGCACCGGCGTACCGGGCGCGAGGGCCAGGTCCTCGGCGGCGTCCCGGGTGATCGCCGCGGTCAGGTCCTGCCCGCCGTCCAGGCGGACCTCGACGATGGCCATCGCCTCGCCGGGGTGGACCGCCGTGACGGTGCCGGGGAGCTGGTTGCGGATGCTCAGGGTCATGGTCACCCACCGTAGGCGCCCGAGGGATCAGGCCGGGTACGCGTGGGTCTGCGTCGCCTCGACTGTCGCCCAGACCGGTGCACCGGGCCGCAGCTCCAGCTCGGCGGCGGCCATCGTGGTGAGGTCGGCGGCGAGGGCGAGTTCACCGGTGAGGTCGGCGCGGATCCGGTCGCCGTGGGTCTCCAGTCCGGCCACCTCGCAGCGCCAGGAACTGCGGGCGGCGGTGCCGGTGGGCCGCTCCTTGTGGAGGGTCACGGCGGACGGCGGGAAGGCGACGAAGGCCGGGCCGGACAGTTGCTCGGTGGTGGTGATCTCCGGCCCGGCGTCCAGTCGTACGGTGTGGCCCCCGGCCTCGCCCCGGTAGAGGTTCAGGCCGACGAGCCGGGCGATGTAGTCCGTGCGCGGGCGGCGGGCGATGTCGGCGGGGGTGCCCTCCTGGACGACCCGGCCGTGTTCCACGACCACCAGCCGGTCGGCGAGCACCATGGCGTCCAGCGGGTCGTGCGTGACGAGGACGGCGACCGCCTCGAACTCGGCCAGATGCTGTCGCAGCCGGGCCCTGACCTCCAGCCGGGTGCGGGCGTCGAGGGCGGCCAGCGGCTCGTCCAGCAGGAGCAGCCGGGGCCGGGTGGCGAGCGCGCGGGCGAGGGCCACGCGCTGGGCCTGGCCGCCGGAGAGCCGGCGCGGCTTGGCGCCCGCGTGGTCGGCGAGCCCCATGCGCTCCAGCCAGGCCGCGGCCACCGCACGCGCCTCCGCCTTGCCCAGGCCCTGGCAGCGCGGCCCGAACGCCACGTTGTCCAGCGCGGACAGGTGCGGGAAGAGCAGGTAGTCCTGGAAGACCACGCCGACCGGGCGGGACTCCGGCGGGACCCGTTCCAACGGGGCGCCGTCGAGCCGCAGATGGCCCTCGGTCAGGGGCACCAGGCCGGCCAGCACGCGCAGCGCCGTGGTCTTGCCCGCGCCGTTGGGCCCCAGCAGCGCGACCACGTCCCCGGGCGCCGCCGTCAGCGCCATGTCGAGGCGGAAGGAGCCGCGGTCCACGACAAGCCGCGCGTCGAGCCCCTGCCGGTCGGTCCGCGGCAGCCGCGGGGCGGCGACGTCGGTCATCGGTTCGCGATCCTTCGCCACGGGTCTCATGGGCGTCGTGCGCCGTCCTGCCGGCATGGTCACACCCCTGTCAGCCATCGGTCGCGCAGTCCCGCCAGCACCGCGATGGAGACGGCCAGCAGCACCAGGCTCAGGGCGATCGCGGCCTCGGGGTCGTTCTGCAGGGCGAGGTAGACGGAGAGGGGCATGGTCTGGGTGCGGCCGGGGAAGTTGCCCGCGAAGGTGATCGTGGCGCCGAACTCGCCGAGGGCGCGCGCCCAGGCCAGCACCGCGCCCGCCGCGATGCCGGGCGCGATCAGCGGCAGCGTGACCCGGCGGAACGCGGTGAACCGGGAGGCCCCAAGGGTGGTCGCGGCCTCCTCGAAGCGCGGGTCCGCGGCGCGCAGGGTGCCCTCGACGCTGATGACGAGGAACGGCATGGCGACGAACGCCTCCGCGATGACGACGCCCGCGGTGGTGAACGGCAGCGTGATCCCGAACCAGGAGTCCAGCCACTGGCCGACGACGCCGTTGCGGCCCAGGGCGAGCAGCAGGGCCACACCGCCGACGACCGGCGGCAGCACCAGCGGCAGGGTCACCAGGGCCCGCACGAGGCCGCGTCCCGGGAAGTCGGTGCGGGCCAGCAGCCAGGCCAGCGGCACGCCGAGGACCAGGCTGACGGCGGTCGCCGCGGTGGCGCTGACCAGCGACAGCTGGAGCGCCTGCCACACCTCGGCACTGGTCAGCCGGTCCGGCAGGCTGCGCCAGGGCGCGCGCACCAGGAGCGCGAGCAGCGGCACCAGCAGGAACGCCAGGGCCAGTACGCCGGGGAGCAGCAGGGGCAGCGGCGCGCCGCGGCGGCCCGCGGCGGTGCGCCGGGCGCTCGTGCCCCCGGTGGCGGTACGGCGGCGCCGCGGCCGGTCCGTGCGGAGGCCGGTCGCGGCGCCGGGTTCGAGGGGAGGGGTCACGGCTTGAGGAACCCGGCCCCGCCCAGCACCTTCTGGCCCTCGGCGGAGCGCACGAGGGCGATGAACGCCTTGGCGGCCCCGGCGTTCTCCGAGTTCTTCAGCAGGGCGATCGGGTAGTCGTTGACGGCTTCGGCGGACTCGGGGAACTCCACGCCCTCCACCTTGTCACCCGCGGTGTGCACATCGGTCTTGTACACCACCGCCGCGTCGGCCTCCTTGAGTTCCACCTTGTTCAGGGCGCTCTTGACGTCCTGCTCGTAGGAGACCGGGGTGAGCGTGAGGTGGGCGGCGTCCAGGGCCTTCTGCGCGGCGGCGCCGCACGGCACCGTCTTGTCGCACAGGACGACCTTGAGGCCGGGCCTGGCGAGGTCCTTGAGGGAGGCGACCTTGCCGGGGTTGCCGGGCAGGGTGGCGATCTCCAGCTGGTTGCGGACGAAGGTGGCCGGGGTGCCGGCCGCGTCCCCGGCGTCGGTGACGGTCGCCATGGTCTTGGGGCTGGCGGCGGCGAAGACGTCGGCGGGGGCGCCGCTGGTGATGCTCGCGGCGAGGGTGTCGCTGCCGCCGAAGTTGAACCTGACCTTGGTGCCGGGATGCCGCCGCTCGAACTCCTTGCCCAGGGTGGTGAAGCTCTCCTGGAGCGAGGCGGCGGCGAAGACGGTGACCGTGCCGGACGGCTTCGAGGAGGCCGGACCGGACGTGTCCGAGGCGGCGCCCGACGAGTGGGTCGAAGAGGAACAGGCGCTGAGGGCCAGCAGGGCGGCGGCTCCCGTGCCGGCCGGCCGCAGCACTCGCCGGGTCCGGCGCATGGAACGGGTCATCACGGATCTACTCCCTGGATCGACGGAACGACGGTCGCGCCCTGACAGGCCGCTGTGTTCGGCCTTGCCGTGATGATACTGCCGCATCTGCCAGGTGTAAGTCCCTTGTTGCTTCGCATGAGCCATGATCCTTATCGGAGTGGCTTGCATGTGCGTTTGTATGGCACCCGGCGGCGGGTACCGTCCAGCCGGAGGTGGTCGCAGGTGACCCTCGCCCGGCTCGCCCTGACCGGTGATCTCGTGAGACCCGCCCGGCTGACCGTGCCGGACCTGCTGTCCTGGCCGCAGCACCGGGTGGCCGTCAGCTTCGAGTGCGCGACCAGCGGCATGCGGCACCACCGGTTCACCGGGCCGCGGCTGTACGACGTCCTGGCCGACGCGGGGCCCGGCTTCGACCCGGGGCGCCGCAAGGACCGGCTGCGCTTCCTGATCGCCGTCACCGGCACCGACGGCCACCACGCGCTGCTGTCCTGGGCCGAGATCGACCCGGACTTCGCCGACGCCCCGGTCCTGCTCGGGGTGAGCATCGACGACACTCCGCTGGACGCCGCCGGCCCCCAGCTGGTGCTGCCCCAGGACCGCTGCGGTGCCCGGCACATCAGCGGGATCACGGCGATCCGGGTGGACGGGGGGTACGGAAGCGCCGGGCCGGCCCCGGCCGCCGCCGCGCGGGCCCCGGCACGGTGAGGAACGGCGGTGGTCAGGCGCGGTCGATGTGCACGTTGGTCGACTTCACCCGGGCCGTGGCCTCCATGCCGACCTCCAGGCCGAGTTCCTCGACGGCCTCGCGGGTGAGCAGGGACACCAGCCGGTGCGGGCCCGCCTGGATCTCCACCTGGGCGGCCACGTCACCGAGCTTGATCGCGGTGACGATGCCGGGGAAGGCGTTGCGCACGGAGGTGTAGGAGGGCTCCTCCTCGCCGCCGCCCTTGGCCAGTTCGACGGAGAACGCGGCCAGGTCCCGGCCGTCGATGAGCCGCCTTCCCGCCTCGTCGCGATGGGTGGCCACCCGGCCCGCGTCGGCCCAGCGGCGGGCGGTGTCCGGGCTGACGCCGAGCAGCCGCGCCGCCTGGCCGATGGTGTAGTCCTGCATGGCGATCACCATAGGGCCGGGCTCAGCCCGTGTGCACACGCGGCCGGCGGGCCCGGTCCGGCTCGGCCTCGCGCAGCACCTCGCGGGTGACCGGGGCGACCTCGCCCTGCCCGAAGAGGAAGAAGCGCAGGAAGTTGGCGAACGGGCTGCCCTCGGTCCACTCGAAGTAGATGTGCGGAGTGCAGCCGGTGACGTCGCGGACGTGCAGCAGCAGCGCCGCCAGGGCGTTGGGGATGGAGGCCGACTCCAGGGTCAGCACCCGGTACCGCTCGTGCAGCACCTCGCCGCGCACGGTCAGGCTTGCCTCGAATTCGGACGGGTCGGTGACCGTGACCTCGACGAAGACGAAGTCCTCCTGCTCCGGCATGTCGTTGTCGGCGCGGATCTGCTCGATCTTGTCCCGGTACTCGGCCTTGTCGCGATGGCCGGGCTCATTGGCGATGAACCGCATCTTCCGGCTGGCCATGTCCCGGATGAAACGTTCAGCCAGCGGGTCGAGCGTCACGCTGGTCACCCGCAGCTCGAAGGCGCGGGCCAGCCGGGACAGCAGCGAGACCAGGATGATGCCGACGATGAAGCAGGCACCGATCTTCACACCGTCCGGCCGCTCGATCACGTTGACCACCGTGGTGTACAGGAACACCACCGAGATCACCGCGAAGCCGATCGTCCACCGGCGCTGCCGCGCCTTGCGGGCGGCGATGGTCACCGCGATCGCCGCGGAGCTGATCAGCACCAGCACGCCGGTGGCGTAGGCACCGCCCTGTTTGTCGACATTGGCGTCGAAGATCCAGGTCACCAGGAACGCGATCAGCGTGAAGACGATGACCATCGGGCGCACCGCCCGCGCCCAGTGCGGGGCCATGCCGTACCGGGGCAGATAGCGCGGCATCAGGTTGAGCAGCCCCGCCATGGCGGACGCGCCGGCGAACCACAGGATGGCGATGGTCGAGACGTCGTAGACCGTGCCGAAGGCGCCGCCGAGGTACTGGTGCGCGAGGTAGGCGAGGGCACGGCCGTTGGCCTGGCCGCCCGGCTTGAACTCCTTCTCCGGGATCAGCAGGGTGGTGATGAAGCTACTGGTGATCAGGAACGCGCTCATGATGACGGCGGCGGTGGTCAGCAGCTTCTTGGCGTCCCGGATCCGGCCGGTCGGGTGTTCCTCGGTGTCGCCCGGGTCGCCCTTGACGTGCGGCATGACGGCCACACCGGTCTCGAAGCCGGACAGGCCGAGGGCGAGTTTCGGGAAGACGATCAGCGCGACGCCGATCATCACGAAGACATTGCCGTGTTGCGTGGTCAGGGCGTTGGTCCAGTCGGTGACCACGTGCTCGGCGGTGAGGACGTGCCACAGGCCCACGATCACGACGACCAGGTTGAGCGCGAGGTAGACGCCCACCAGGGTGACCGCGACGCCGATCGCCTCCAGGAAGCCCTTGAGGAACACCGCGCCGAGCAGCGCCACCAGCAGCAGGGTGATCAGCATCTGCCGGCCGTGCAGGGCGTTGGTCAGATGCGGGTTCTCCACCAGGTGGGTGGAGGCGTCGGCGGCGGACAGCGTGATGGTGATCAGGAAGTCCGTGGCCGCGAACCCCAGCAGGGTGAGCACGAACAGCTTGCCCTTCCAGAAGGACAGCAGCCGCTCCAGCATGGCGATGGAGCCCTCGCCGTGCGGACTCTCCTCCGCCACCCGGCGGTAGACCGGCAGGGCGCCGGCCAGGGTCACCAGCACCAGCACGATGGTCGCCAGCGGCGAGACCAGACCGGCCGCCAGGGCCGCGATGCCCGGCTGGTAGCCGAGGGTGGAGAAGTAGTCGACACCGGTCAGGCACATCACCCGCCACCAGCGCTGGCCCTTGTGCGGGGGCTCGGGCTGGGCGTGCGGTCCGGTGTGGCCACCGCTCTTGCCCATGTCGGACAGGCCCTCCAGCATCCAGGCGCGCAGGCGGCCGGTACTCGGAGGGCGCTCGGTCGTGGCCATTCGGTGTGCTCCTGAGGTGGGGCTCAGCTCTTTTCGGCCATCCCACGGACGGCGGCACCAGCGTAAGCAGAGAGTGACGCCATGGCCCCCGGATCCAGGGCCGGTGGGCGTCAATCTTGCGTTAAGAATGGCCCGGTGACGTCGCAGGCGCATCAAGAAGGAGCGGAGCCGGGGAGGGTCGAGGGGCGCCTCCGGGGGTGGGGGAGCGGACACCGAGTGTCATCGCGGGGGAGGGGGACCGGTCGTCCGGGAACGCTCGTGAGGGGACCTCATTCCAGACCGGACGCCTTGAACACGGCCAGCGCGGTCTCCCGGTCCACGCGGTGGGCGAGCCGGTGCAGGGCGGTGGTGCCGCAGCGCAGGGTGCCGGAGGCCTCGGCCTGCCGGGCGCCCTCGGCGAGCCGGTACCACAGGCCGGGGTTGCGGATCAGCACCTCGGGGTCGATCTCCATCCGGTTCCCCAGGGCGTCGCGCAGCATCAGACGCTGGGTGACGCCGTCCACCGGGTACACCACCGCGAGCAGATCGGTGCGGATCCGGCGGGTGCGCAGCAGGCGCCTGCCGGCCAGCCAGCCGTCACCGGCGGTGATCCTCGCCGGGTAGAGGACGAGGCCCAGCAGGGCGGCCAGCGCGCCCCACAGCAGACCGCGCCACCAGGTGAGGGAGCCGGCGGCGGCGTCGATGCAGAGCAGCAGCACGAACAGGGCGACGGCACAGCGCACCGCGGTGCGCACCTCACCGGCCCAGCCGCGGTCGTACGCGATCGGTCCGGCGGGTGGGGTAGGGCTCGTCACCCGGGGCCGGGTGTCGTCGCTGTGCTTCATGACTCAGACGGTAGACACCCTCGGGCCGGACGGCACAACGCCTTGACGGCGCGCTGACGGCCGGACCGGGTTTCTTGACGGGACGTGAACGGGGCGGGCGGAGGTTGGGGCGTGTCGCGGACCACGAGGGCGCGCACCGGCGCCCCGGGTCCCGTGGCGCCGAGGATCTCCCCCGGTACCGCGGCCGGCCGGGCATGCGTCGGGGCCGGCCGCACCGGGTGGGTGCGGCCGGCCCCTGCCGTCCTCGGAGCGGTGCCCCGTTCAGGCGGCCGTCATCACCTCGCCCGCGCCGAGCGGGCGGTGCGGGGCGATGACGCGGCCGTCGGGCAGCAGCTCACCGGTGTCCTCGAAGAGCAGGACGCCGTTGCACAGCAGACTCCAGCCCTGTTCCGGGTGGTGCGCCACGAGGCGGGCGGACTCCCGGTCGGCGGACTCGGCCGGCGGGCACGGTGGCTGGTGCTTGCACATGGGTGGGATCTCTCGCTCTGTGGTGGTCATGGCCGTCCCCCCGTAAGTAGTCGGTCGGAACCCAGTGTTGCCCTCGGGGCGTGGTTCCGCAGGGATTTCGAGGCAGCGCTTCCCACAGGTTGAGGACGCATCACCCGGGCGGGCGGTTCAACCCAACTGCACTGTCAATTCGGGTGGTTCGTGGTGGCCGAAGCGGACTAGTCCGTCGGTGGCGCCGGGTGCGGACGCCACCGTACCCCGCCGCCTCGGGGCCGCGGGGTACGGGTGGGACGGGGTTCAGGCGGCGGGTGAGCCGAGCAGCGGGAGGCGGCTGGCGCGCAGGGCCAGTACCGGGAGCAGATCGGCGACCCGGTGCGGCAGATGGGCCGCTATGCCGGGCGGCGCCGGGGCGAGCGGTACCAGCAGATCGGTGTCGGCGGGACCCCCTTCCGTGCCGTCGCCGGTGATGTCGCCGTGCAGCCACAGGGTGAGCATGTAGAGGCCGGGTATCGACAACAGTCTTGGCTGGTAAGGAAGTTGAAGATTCCCCGCCTGCTGGAGCGCGAGTTCGGTGGAGGCGACGTAGGGGCCCTCGAAGAAGTGCGAGAAGGTCCAGCCGTCGGGGGTGAGCATCGTCTCGGCCGCGGCCACCGCACGGTCGCCGCAGCGGATCAGGAAGCGCCAGCCGGTCAGCCGGGTGGTGGCCGGACCCGGCGCGGTGAGTCCCTCCAACACATGGACGGGCAAAGGGAGTTCGGGCTCCGTCGGACCCTGCGCGGCACGCAGGGAGGGAGTGCGCGCCTCGCGGACCGCGGTGGGCGAACCGAGGGCGGCGAGGACGGAACGCAGGGCGGGCGCGGGGGCAGGAGGAACGTGCAGCGGCATGGTGGGTCGCCTCTCATTCGACAGGCGCGGCGGCGCGAGGGAGGTGGGGCGGACGGCGCTGTCTGCTCACGGAAGGCCGGAGAGGTGGGGGCCGGGTCGGTGAAGAACGAGGGTGCGGCTCGCCCTGCCGTCCGTCAACCGGCGCGGCAGGAATGCGGCAGGACCAGGACCGAGGGCGCCACCCTCCCGCCTTGTGGACGAAGTTTATACGACGTGTGTTCAACCGGAGTTTCAGCTATCGGATTCCGGCGGAGCCCGCAAGGCGAAATCAGGCCGTCGATATGCGGAATTCCTCCCGATTTCCGGACCGGTCACACACCGTTGACCTCGGCGTACGCTCCGGTAGCGGACGGCCGAAAGGCGTCGGCGTTTTTCACCGGGACGTCCGGGGCACCCGGAGGTGCAGCTGCGGCATGCCCCGTGAATGTGCCGCGGGGAACATACCGACAGCGTAGCGGGGGTCCGGGCGGCGTGTGACGTTATCGATCGCTTTCACTGGGCATTACTCCACCTGACCCGCCAGCCCCGGCGGCCGGAACGCCGGCCCGCCCATCCGAGGAGGAAAATTCGATGGGGGAGAAGGTCGTGGCAGGGCAGTTCGACCTGTCCGATCGCCAGCGCTACCGCGAAAAGCTCCAGAAGTGCCTGACGGGGCTGGAGCGGCTGCTGGTCGAGAAGCGATTCGACCGCCCGAAGAACCTCATGGGCGTGGAGATCGAATTGAATCTCGCCGGTCCCGACGGCATGCCGAAAATGTTGAACGGCCAAGTGCTCGAACGGATCGCGAGCCGTGACTTCCAAACGGAACTCGCGATGTTCAATCTGGAGGTGAACATCGCGCCGCACC
Source organism: Streptomyces misionensis (assembly GCF_900104815.1). NCBI lineage: Bacteria > Bacillati > Actinomycetota > Actinomycetes > Kitasatosporales > Streptomycetaceae > Streptomyces > Streptomyces misionensis. The sequence goes on along the minus strand of NZ_FNTD01000004.1, from coordinate 1,576,588 downwards.
GGCTGGGCGGCCGGGTCTTCGACCGGCTCGCCGAGGAGCTGCGCACCTCGCTCGCCTATGCCGACCGCAAGGCCACGGAGGTCGACGCGGGCATCGTGATGATCGGCATCCTGCCCACCCTGGACCGGGACGACCTGGTCTCCTCGAACCTCTCCGAGGTCGACCGCTACACCCTGCTCAACGACCAGATCGTGGCCGCCCGCGGGGAGGACTTCCGGCTCGACATCGAGGGTGTGGAGCATCTGCGCTGCACCTCCAAGTCCATCGTCCCGGAGGCCGCCTGCACCTCCGTGCAGCTGCACCTCCAGGTCACCCCGGACCGGTTCGCCGACGTGTGGAACGCGGCGCAGGCGGCGAGCGCCGCGCAGATCGCCGTGGGCGCGAACTCGCCGTTCCTGTTCGGGCACGAGCTGTGGCGCGAGTCCCGGCCCCCGCTCTTCCTCCAGTCCACCGACACCCGGCCGCCCGAACTCCAGGCGCAGGGCGTACGGCCGCGCACCTGGTTCGGCGAGCGGTGGATCACCTCGGCGTACGACCTGTTCGAGGAGAACCTGCGCTACTTCCCGGCGCTGCTGCCGATCCGCGACGACGAGGAACCGCTTAAGGTCATCGAGGCCGGGGGCACACCGAAGCTGGCGGAGCTGGTCCTGCACAACGGCACCATCTACCGGTGGAACCGGCCGGTGTACGGCGTCGCGGACGGCGTGCCGCACCTGCGGGTGGAGAACCGGGTGCTGCCGGCCGGGCCGACCATCACCGACGTGATCGCCAACGCGGCGTTCTACTACGGCCTGGTGCGTGCCCTCGCCGAGGAGTCGCGGCCGGTGTGGACGCGGCTGCCGTTCGCCGCGGCCGAGGCCAACTTCGACGCGGCGTGCCGCTACGGCATCGACGCGCGCTTCGTCTGGCCGCGCCGGGGCCGGTACGGCGGCACGGGCGAGGTCGACGCGGTCACCCTGGTCCGCGACGAGATGCTGCCGCTGGCCGCCGCGGGGCTGGACGCGTGGGGCGTCGAGCCCGCCGACCGCGACCTCTACCTCGGTGCCATCGAGGAACGCTGCCGGCGCCGGGTCAACGGCGCGTCCTGGCAGGCGGCCACCTTCCACCGCGCGCTGGAGCAGGGCATGTCCCGCGACGCCGCCCTCGCCGCGACGACGCGCCGCTACGCCGAGCTGATGCACGTGGGGGAGCCGGTGCACATGTGGCCGGTGGGGCTGCCGGAGCCGGTGCCGCTGGGGTGAGGTGGCCGAAGGGGGGGGTGGTGGCCCGGCCGGTGGCCCGGTGACGTGTTCTCCCAGGTGCTTCTGCGATCCTTGCGGGCAGGGTCGCGAGGTCGGGAGGCAGGGGTGCAGGTGGAGGCTGAGCCGGGAGTCGACCGCGGGGTGCCGCAGCGCGGGGCCGGGCGGATCCTGCGGGACGAGACGATCCTCGTGCTCGCGCTGTCGCTCGGCGCGAGCGGGGTCTCCGCGCTGATCAGCTTCATCGGCTCGGTCACCAGACCGGGCGGCCTGAAGGACCAGGCCGCCACCCTCAACGCCTCGGCCGCGCCGGGCCGCCCCTGGCTCGACCTCGCCTGGCAGCTGTTCGGCATCGCCACCGCCCTGGTCCCGGTGGCCCTGGTCGCCCACCTCCTGATCCGCGAGGGCAGGAGCCTGCGCACCCTGGGCTTCGACCGCACCCGACCCGGCCCCGACCTCCTCCGCGGCGCCGCGGTCGCGGCCGTGATCGGCAGCACCGGCATCGCCTTCTACCTGGCCGCCCGCGGCCTCGGCTTCAATCTCACCGTCGTGCCCGAGGCACTGCCGTCCGTGTGGTGGAAGTACCCGGTGCTGATCCTGTCCGCGGTGCAGAACGCCGTACTCGAAGAGGTCATCGTCGTCGGCTATCTGCTGCGCCGGCTCGGTCAGTTGGGCTGGACCACCGGGGCCGCGCTGGTGGCCAGCGCGGTCCTGCGCGGCTCGTACCACCTCTACCAGGGCATCGGCGGCTTCCTCGGCAACCTGGTCATGGGCGTGGTGTTCGTCTGGCTGTACCGCCGCTGGCGCCGGGTCGGCCCGCTGGTCGTCGCCCATTCGCTGCTCGACATCGGCGCGTTCGTCGGCTACGCCCTGCTCGCGGGCAGGGTGGGCTGGCTGCCGACGGCCTGAGCTCCCGGCCGGTCAGGCGTGCAGGTCGCCCTCGATGACCGTGACCGCGCGGCCGGTGAGCAGGGTCCGGTCGCCGCGTAGCCCGGTGCGCACCAGTCCGGTGCGGCGGGATGCCTGGAGGCCGGTGAGGTCGTCGCGGCCGAGGCGGGCGGACCAGTGCGGGGCGAGCGCGGTGTGCGCGCTGCCGGTGACCGGGTCCTCGTCGATGCCGACGTTCGGGAAGAAGCAGCGGGAGACGAAGTCGTAGCCCAGTGACGGGTCTTCGGCCCGTGCGGTGGCGATGATGCCGCGGGTGGAGTAGCTGCCGAGCGCCTTGTGGTCGGGGGCGAGACCGAGGACCGTCTTCTCGTCGGCCAGCTCCACCAGCAGGTCGCCGACGTTCGGGCCGGTGTCGAACGCGGCGACCGGCTCCGCGCCCAGCGCCCCGGCGACCCCTTGCGGCACCTCGACCGGGGTGAGCGGGGCGGTGGGGAAGTCGAGGGTGATCGAACCGTCCCCGGCCGGGGTGGCGATCAGCACGCCGCTGCGGGTGGCGAACCGCACCGGACCCTCGTGGGCCCCGGTGGTGTGCAGGACGTGCGCGGTGGCCAGCGTGGCGTGCCCGCACATCGCGACCTCGGCGACGGGCGTGAACCAGCGCAGCGCCCAGTCCGCCTCGCCGCCCGCCGGGAGCCGGTGGGTGAACGCCGTCTCGGCGTGATTGACCTCCATGGCGACGTTCTGGAGCCAGTCGTCGGCCGGGAAGACGTCGTCCAGGAGCAGTACGCCCGCGGGGTTGCCCGCGAAGGGCCGGTCGGTGAAGGCGTCCACGATTCGAATGCGCATGTCACGAAGCTAGCGGCGGTGACGACCCGGTGCCCAAGGCCAATTCGCGGGTCCTGGCCTGCTTCCGGACCGGCGGGCCGGTCAGCGGAGGTAGTCCGCGCGCCCCTCGTCGTCGAGTTCGAAGGGGCCGTCGGGGATGACGCAGAACTCGTTGCCCTCGGGATCCGCCATCACCAGGAACCCGCCGTCGTCGTACCCCTCCACCCGGCGTCCGCCGAGCGCCTCGACGCGCTGCTGCTCCGCGGCCGGGTCGGGTGAGGTGACGTCGAAGTGCATGCGGTTCTTCGCGGACTTGGGCTCGCCGGTCCGCTGGAAGCCCAGGCCCAGGCCGTTCTCGCGCCGCAGCCACACGTAGGGCCCCGTGCGGCCCACGACCGGCCGGCCGAGCAACTCGGACCAGAACGCGGCAAGCCGCTCGGGGTCGGCGGCATCGACGATGAGGGCATTGATCTGCAGAGGTGAGTCGGTCATGCCCCTGATGCTCTCAGGGGTACCGGACCGCTCGGCCCGCGTCAGCTCGTTTGCGCTTCCGAAAGGGCCTTGGCAGGCGATCGGTTCCGATATATCGTTGAGGCATCGCGAACGATACGCGAGACAGACGTGACAGATCAGCGATGGAATGGAGTGATCGCGATGCGTACGCATGGACACGAGCACGGTGGCCACCGGCACGAGGGCTTCGGCCGGCGCGGCGGCCCGGGGATGGGCGGCTTCGAGGCCCGGCGTGCCGCCTTCGGGCCGTTCGGTCCCGGGGGACCGGGCGGCCCCGGGGGCCCTGGTGGTCCTGGGTTCGGCGGGCCCGGTCTCGGCGGTCCCGGTTTCGGGCCGGGGTTCGGGCCCTGGGGGCATCGGGGGCGTGGCGGGCCGAGGGGGCGGGCGCGGCGCGGTGACGTGCGGGCCTCGATCCTGGCCCTGCTCAAGGAACGGCCCATGCACGGCTACGAGATGATCCAGGAGATCGCCGAACGCACCGGCGGTGCCTGGAAGCCCAGCCCCGGGTCGGTCTACCCCACCCTCCAGATGCTGGAGGACGAGGACCTGATCGTCAGTGAGAGCGAGGGCGGGAAGAAGCTGTTCTCCCTGACCGACAGCGGGCGCGCCGCCGCCGAGGAGGGGGCGGACGCGCCGTGGGAGGCGGCCTCGCGAGGGGTCGACTGGGAGGCGCTCGGCGAGATCCGGCAGGCCGGGTCCGGGCTGATGGAGGCGTTCGGGCAGGTCTTCAAGACCGGCACGAAGGAGCAGCGCGAGAAGGCGCTCACCGTCATCAACGATGCCCGCAAGAAGCTGTACCTCATCCTCGCCGACGAGGACTGAGGACCGCTGAGCACGGCGGACGGGCGCCCCGCGGAGTGACGGCCGCGGGGCGCCTTCCCGTGTCCCCGCCCGTCCCGCCCCGCTCGTCTCGGACGGCCAATGCGCCGGGCCTGCGGGGCGGTCGTCGTCGGCCGGTCTCCCGGGTCACCGGCAAACCGGCGCGCGCCGTCGGGGCGCGACGGCGGAAATCTCCTCCCCAAGGATGAGATTCCGGCCGGTGATGTCCACTCTGTGTGGGACGCCCAAATGGTTCCCGTCGTGGATGACTCGGCCCGTTGTGACTGATGGGGTGGGGTTGTGCACTTCCGTACCGCCCGTCCGACCGCCCCTGGAACCGAGGGGGCGCACTCCCATCCGGACGCCGCCGGGCTCGGCGCCGAGCTCGCGGCGGTGGTCGCCGGTGCCCGCCGCAGGGCCGTCCGGGACGGCGACCGGCACGTCGACACCGCCCATCTGCTGCACTCGCTCCTCGAACAGGACCCCGAGGTGCGCTCCGTCGTGGGCGGCCCCCCGCAACTCGCCCGGCTCCTCGGCTACCTGGTGCAGCGCAGCATCGGTTACGGACTGCGCTGGCAGGGCAGCGTCGAGGACTCGGGCGCGCTGCCCGTCGTCCCGCGTCCCGCCACCGGCGAGGCCGGGGACTGGTCGCCGGCCGCGGCCGCCGCGCTGACCCATGCCCGGGAGCGCGCGCGGCGCCGCGGTGAGCGAGGGGCCACCGGGTCCGATCTGCTCGCCGGGCTCGTCGCCGACCCGGCCTCCCGGGCCGTCGAGGTGCTCGAACGCGCCGGTGTCCACGCCGATGGACTGACCGCCCGCATCGCGGCCCGCGCGGGGGAGTTCGTCCAGGACGCGAGCTGCTGAGAACCGTCCCGCAGTCCATCCCGTGAGACAGGTGTCAACGGGGGTGACGCTCCTGACGCCGCCTGTCATCATGTGCCGGTGCGTACGACGGAGAGCAGGAAGAACGGTCGGGCGGGCGATGGCAGAGGGGTGGGCCTCGGCCTCGCGCTCGTCTCCGCGCTGGCCTTCGGCGGGTCCGGGGTGGCCGCCAAACCGCTGATCGAGGCGGGCCTCGACCCGCTGCACGTGGTGTGGCTGCGGGTGGCCGGCGCCGCCGTGGTCATGCTGCCGGTCGCCGTACGGCACCGCGCGCTGCCGCGCCGCCGCCCCGCGCTGCTCGCCGGGTTCGGACTGCTCGCCGTGGCCGGTGTCCAGGCCTGCTACTTCGCCGCCCTGTCCCGCATCCCGGTGGGCGTGGCGCTGCTCATCGAGTATCTGGCGCCCGCGCTGGTGCTCGGCTGGGTGCGGTTCGTACAGCGACGGCCCGTCACCCGCGCCGCCGCCCTCGGCGTGGTCCTCGCGGCGGGCGGCCTCGCCTGTGTGGTGGAGGTCTGGTCGGGGCTGAGTTTCGACGCGCTCGGGCTGCTGCTCGCGCTCGGCGCCGCCTGCTGCCAGGTCGGCTACTTCGTCCTCTCCGACCAGGGTGCCGACGCGGGCGAACGGGCGCCGGACCCGCTCGGCGTGATCGCCTACGGCCTGCTGGTGGGCGCCCTGGTGCTGACCGCCGTCGCCCGCCCCTGGCAGCTGGACTGGTCCGTCCTCGCCGGCTCCGCGCGGATGAACGGCACCGCCGTACCCGCCCTCGCCCTGCTGGTCTGGATCGTGCTCGTCGCCACGGTGCTCGCCTACGTCACCGGGGTGCTGTCGGTGCGACGGCTCTCCCCGCAGGTCGCCGGGGTGGTCGCGTGCCTGGAAGCGGTGATAGCGACGGTGCTGGCCTGGGTGCTGCTCGGCGAGCACCTGTCCGCGCCGCAGGTCGTCGGCGGAGCCGTCGTCCTGGTCGGCGCCTTCACAGCCCAGTCCGCCGCGCCCGCCGAGGCACCCGCGCGACCGGTCGCGGCGGGCGGCCCCGACCGGGAGTTGTCCCGGCACCGCACGTCCGCCTAAAGTGCTGATCATGCCGTCCACGCTCGTTCTTCCGCCCCCCGCCGCCTGAGGCGGGCCTCCGGGACATCCGCCCGGCGCGATGAGCGCCGGGCCGGACGGTGCTGCCCGCAGACGAAGTCCGCGCGCCCCGCTCCAGCGGGTCGCCCCCGAACTTCCGCACCCCCGTGGTGCGTTTCTGCGGAGAAACTCTCTTGTCGAACGTATCGAACGTGTCGAACGCCGCCTCCGGCCTGCCGGTCGGACGCGGCCTGCTCTATCTGATCGTCACCGGGGCCGCCTGGGGCACCGCGGGCGCCGCCGCCTCGCTGGTCTACCGGACCAGCGACATGGGTGCCCTCGGCCTCTCCTTCTGGCGCTGCGCGCTGGGACTCCTGCTGCTGCTCGCCGGCCGGGGCCTGCGCCCGAGGACCCGCCCGGCCGCGGCCGGACCGCTGTCGCACCGGGTGCTGCGGGCCCTCGCCACCGGCCTCGGCCTCGCGGTGTTCCAGACCGCCTACTTCGCGGCCGTGGCGGCCACCGGGCTCGCCGTGGCCACCGTCGTCACCCTCGGCGCGGGCCCCGTGCTCATCGCACTGGGCGCCCGGCTGCTGCTCGGTGAACGGCTCGGCGCGGGCGGTGTCCTGTCGGTCGCCGGAGCCCTCGCCGGGCTCGCCGTGCTGACCTTCGGCGACTCCGCCGCGACGGTCCGCCCGGCCGGCGTGCTGCTCGCACTGCTGTCGGCCGCGGGCTACGGCGCCATGACCCTGCTGACCCGCTGGTGGGGCCGGGACGGCGGCGCGGACGCCTCCGACACCACCGTGTGGTCGTTCGCGGTGACCACCCTGTGTCTGCTGCCGTTCGCCCTGCACGAGGGGCTGCTCCCGCACACCGCCCACCCGGCCCGGCTGCTGTGGCTGCTGTGCTACATCGCCGCCGTGCCCACGGCACTCGCGTACGCCCTGTACTTCGCGGGCGCGGCCGTCGTGCGGTCGGCCACCGTCTCCGTGATCATGCTCCTGGAGCCGGTGACCGCGGCCGTGCTCGCGGTGCTCCTGCTAGGCGAGCGGCTCACCCCCGGCACCGCGGTCGGCACCCTGCTGATGCTCACGGCGGTCGCGGGCCTCACCGTGAGCGAGGCGACCCTGCGCAGGGCGGCCCGCGCGAGTGGCGCGGACGAGGGGAGCCTGCCCGGCCTCAGCGCCCGGTGAGGTAGTCCGGCAGCTCGATCCCGGACGTCAGGTCGGCGTTCGGGACCGGGGCCTCGTAGCCCTTGCGGAGCGGGACGACACCGGCCCAGTGGGGCAGGGCGAGGTCCTCGGGTTCGTCGTTGGCGCCGCCGGTGCGGACCTTCGCCGAGACCTCCTGGAGGTCCAGCCGGATCACCGCGGTGGCGGCCAGTTCCTTCTTGTTGGCCGGCCGGGAGTCGGCGGCGCGCCCCGGCACCACGTGGTCCACCAGCGCGTCCAGGGCCAGCCGCCGCTCCTCGGGTTCGGTGACCTCGTACGCGGTGCCGTGCACCACCACCGAGCGGTAGTTGATCGAGTGGTGGAAGGCGGAGCGGGCCAGCACCAGGCCGTCGACATGGGTCACGGTCACGCACACCGCGAGGCCCGGGTCGGGCGCGCCGGCCATCCGCAGCGGGCGCGAGCCCGTCGAGCCGTGGAGGTAGAGCCGCTCGCCGACCCGGCCGTAGAGCGTCGGCAGCACCACGGGCGCGCCGTCACGGACGAAGCCCAGGTGGCAGACGTAGCCCTCGTCCAATATCGCGTGCACCAGTTCCTTGTCGTACGAGGCGCGTTCCGCGGAGCGCGTGGGCACGGTGCGGTCGGTGGGGGTGTAGACGGCGGACTGTGTGTCGGCGGTGGTGCCCGGCATGGCGGTCCCTCCAGGGCGAAGCTGCATCCAGCATTGCACTAGTGCATAATTGGTTTTGTGCTAGGAGAGTATCGGATCGAAGGGCGCGGCGCAGCAGAGATCGCGGCCGATGTGGAGCGCGCGGTCGGCGCGGGACAGCTGCGGCCGGGTCAAGCCCTGCCGCCCATGCGGGAGTTGGCGACCCGGCTGGGGGTGAATCCGAACACCGTGGCGGCCGCGTACCGCACCCTGCGCGAGCGCGGGGTGATCGAGACCGCGGGGCGGCGCGGCAGCCGGGTGCGGCCCAAGCCCGTCACCACCGGACGCGACCAGCTGCGGGTGGAAGTGCCCCCGGGCGCCCGCGACCTGTCCACCGGCAACCCCGACCCGGCCCTGCTGCCCCGCCTCGCCCCGGCGCTCGCCGCGGCGGCCGGGGCGGGGGACCGGCGGCCCGTCCTCTACGGCGACGACCCCGTCGACCCGGAGCTGGCCCGCATCGCCCGCGCCGAACTCGACGCCGACGGCGTTCCCGAGGCGCCGCTCACCGTCACCTCCGGCTCCCTGGACGCCATCGAACGCGTCCTCGCCGCCCACCTCAGGCCGGGCGACGCGGTCGCCGTCGAGGACCCCGGGTGGGGCAGCGTCCTCGATCTGATGCCGGCACTGGGCCTGTCCACGGTCCCGGTGACCGTGGACGACGACGGACCGTGCCCCGACGGCCTCGCCCGCGCCCTGGCCGCCGGCGCCCGCGCGCTGATCCTCACCACCCGGGCCCAGAACCCGACCGGCGCCGCGGTGACCGCCGAGCGCGCCGCCGCCCTGCGCGCGGTGCTGCGCGAGCACCCGGGGACCCTGCTCATCGAGGACGACCACGGTCACGGCATCGTGGACGTGCCGCTCCACCCCCTCGCGGGCACCACCCGGCACTGGGCCTTCCTGCGCTCGGCCGCCAAGGCGTACGGCCCCGACCTGCGCCTCGCGGTCCTCGCCGGCGATCCCGTGACCGTCGACCGGGTGCGCGGGCGCCAGCGCCTCGGCCCGGGCTGGGTCAGCCTGCTGCTCCAGCGCGCGGTGGTCCATCTGTGGGCCGGGGGCGCCGTGGACCGGACGGCGGTGGCCGGGTCGTACCGGGCCCGGCGCGAGCCGCTGATCGACGCACTCGCCCGGCGCGGCGTCGAGGCCCACGGGCGCAGCGGCATGAACGTCTGGATTCCGGTACCCGACGAGACCACCGCGGTGGCCCGCCTCCTCCAGTCGGGCTGGGGCGTCGCCCCCGGCGCCCGCTTCCGCCTCGCCGGGCCCCAGGCCGTCCGCGTCACGGTCTCCCCGCTCACGCCGGCGGACATCGAGCCGCTGGCGGACGCGATCGAGGCGGCGGTGCGCCCCTGGCCGGCCCGCGTCTACGGCTGACGGGGGGCCGGCGACGGGCGCGGGACCGCGGTGCCCTGGACCCGGGCGCCCTTCCTCGGCCGCACCTGCGTCAGGGCCGCTCCGGCGAGCACGATCACCGCTCCCACCGGAGTGTTCCAGCGCAGCGACTCGCCGAGGATCGCCACCCCGGCAGCCGTGGCGATGACCGGGATGAAGTACGTCACCATCTGCGCGGTGGTGGGCCCGACCTCGGCGACGAGCCCGTACTGGATGAGCACGGCGAGCCCGGTGCCCAGCGCGCCCAGCGCGGCGATCGCGAGCAGCGGCACCACCGCGAAGTGCCGGGGCATACCCGTGAACAGGGGTGTCACCACGGCGAGTTGCACCGTCGCCAGCAGCAGCTGCCCGCCGGTCATCGACAGGTGCGAGTTCCCCGTGCCGGCCAGCGTCCGCCGGACGTAGATCCAGCCCACCGGGTAGCTCAGCGAGGCGAGCAGGGCCATCGCCGTACCGGTGGCGTCGAGGCCGTGGAAGCCCTGCCATGCGCCGAGGACCGTCAGCACCCCGAGGAAGCCGAGGCCGAGCCCGGCCACGCGGACCCGGGTGGGCCGGTCCTCGGAGAGGGCGACCACGGACAGCAGCATGCCCCACAGGGGCGAGGTCGCGTTGCAGATGCCGGCCAGGGTGGAGGGGATGGTCAGCTCGGAGTAGGCGAAGAGGGAGAACGGCAGGGCGTTCAAGAAGAACGCGGCGACCGCCATGTGCGCCCACAGCCGGCCCCCGCGCGGCAGCCGCTCCCGCTTGACCGCCATCGCCGCCACCAGCACCGCCGTGCCGAACACCAGTCGGCCGAGGGTGACCTGGAACGGCGCGTACCCGCTCGTGCCCACCTTGATCAGCAGGAAGCTGAAGCCCCAGATCAGGGAGAGGGCGCCGAAGCGGAGCCGCCAGTCGAGGCGGGGGCGGGCCGGGGCGGGTGCGGCGGTGGGGGACTGTGTCCGGGTTGCGGTGACCGTGCTCATGACGACAACAATGCTGGAGCAAACCTCGTAGCACAATCGAGAAATCCCACCGGGTACCTCTTAGGATTGCTTACATGTTGAATCTGGAGCGCCTGCGCACCCTCGACGCCCTGTCCCGGCACGGCTCGGTCAGCGCCGCCGCCGACGCGCTGCACGTCACCACGTCCGCGGTCTCCCAGCAGCTCGGCAAGCTGGAACGCGAGGTCGGGCAGCAGCTGCTGGCCAAGAACGGCCGGGGTGTCCGGCTCACGGACGCGGGCCGGCTGCTCTCCGAGCACGCGGCGCGCATCCTGTCGCAGGTGGAGCTGGCCGAGTCGGATCTGGAGGCGCAGCGCGGGCAGGTCGTCGGCGAACTGCGGCTGTCCGCGTTCCCCACCGCCGCCCGGGGCCTGTTCCCCGTGGCGCTGCCGGCGCTGCGCGCACAGCACCCGGGGCTGCGGGTGCGCTCCAGCGAGCTGGAGCCGGAGCAGGGCATCGCCGGCGTGGTGCGCGGCGACCTCGATCTGGCGGTGGTCCTGGACTGGTACAACAAGCCGATGCCGGTGCCCGACGGACTGGTCAAGGCGCCGCTGCTGGACGACCCGGCCGAGGTCGCCATGCCGGTCGGGCACCGGCTCGCCCACCGCGACGAGGTGGACCTCGCCGAGTTCGCCGACGACGAGTGGATCACGTGGGGGGAGGGCGAGTTCTGTCACGAGTGGCTGATCTTCACGCTGCGCTCCAAGGGCGTCGAGCCGATCGTCGGCCACCGCGCCGGTGAGACCCACACCCAGCTCCAGCTGGTCGCCTCCGGGCTGGGGGTGTGCATCGCGCCACTGCTGGGCCGCCACCCGGTGCCGGACGGTGTGGTCCTCGTACCGCTGACCCAGCGGGTGCGGCGGCACGTCTACGTCGTCTGGCGCGCGGACGCCGACCGCCGTCCCTCCATCCGCGCGGCGGTGGAGGCCCTGCGCACCGCGTCCGAGAAGCTCAACTGAGTCCCAGCTTGCGGAAGTCCCAGGAGACGACCCGCTCCGGCACGAGCCGGGCCCAGGCGTGCCGGCCGTCGTGCGGCAGCCCGTCGAGACCGGCGTACGTGCGGGCGAACAGCGGCTCCACACGGTCCGGTTCCGGCACGGCAGCCCGCTGCGGGGCGCCTCGCCGACGAACTCCACCCGGCCGGACGGCTCGGCCCCGCGCGGCCGGGCGCACTCCTCGCCCGCGTCGACCACCACCGCCACCCGCGGATCGCGGCGAAGCCGGCTCCAACGGCGGCTGCGCGCCCGCGAGTACAGCCACAGCGCGCCGCCGTCCCAGACGAACCACAGCGCGCTGACGTGCGGGGCGCCGTCCCCCTCTTCATGGCGTTTCGCGGCACTTCATGGTGCGCGAAAGCCCGCCCGGACGCGACGAATCGACGGCGGATCGCGCTCGCCGTGCGGCGACTCGTCTCTACTATGGTTGCGCAAACTTTGAACTGTTGTCTGGGGATGGCTCATGTCTGATGCGACGGTCTGGGAGACGGCAGTGCTCGACGGAGGCCCGGGGGGCGGCTGGCGGGTGAGGGTTTCCGACCGGCCGCGCGTGCTCCAGGTGACCTGCCCGTGCCCGGTCGAGGCCGCGCCGCCGGGCGCGCGGGCGGAAGGCGTCTACGTCTACCGCCGGGACTACGGGGTGACGAGTGAGCCCCTGCGTTACGGATTCGACGTCGCCAGCCCCTGATCCGCGGGGCGTCCGGCGGCTGCGGGCCGCACGAGTCCTCGACGGGGCGGCTCCCCGGTGATCACCCTCGGTTACTATGCTCACTTCGTGCCCGAGGCCGGAAGCGAGGGGCCGAACGGCCATCGGCGGACCCCTGGGGAGACGGGGGAGCCGCGTGCCGGTCGGAGCTTTTCCCGTATCTCCCCGAGGCCCGTCGGCGGGTGCTCGCTGCTGCCGTGGCCCCATGGCTGATCTTGTATTGCGAGGCTGAAGAGATGGATGGCCTGGGAACATGCTGAAAGAGGTCGTCGCGACCCGCTACATCACACCCCTGCGTGAGGGCGGTTCGCTTCCGGGGCTCGTCGAGGGGGACGACTTCGGTACCTACGTCATGAAGTTCACCGGCGCCGGGCAGGGCCGCAAGACGCTGGTCGCCGAGGTGGTGTGCGGGGAACTCGCCCGGCGCCTCGGCTTCCGGACGCCCCGGCTGGTCACCCTGGAGCTCGACTCCGTGCTGGGGCTCGGCGAACCCGAGCAGCAGGTGCAGGAACTGCTGCGGGGCAGCGGCGGCACCAACCTCGGCATGGACTTCCTCTCCGGCGCGCTCGGCTACGACCCGCTCGCCTTCGAGGTGAGCCCCGAGGAGGCCGGGCGGATCATCTGGTTCGACGCGCTGATCAACAACGTGGACCGCTCCTGGCGCAACCCCAACCTTCTGCTGCACCGCGGCGAGGTGTGGCTCATCGACCACGGGGCCACCATGATCTGGCACCACAACTGGCCCTCCGCCGAGACCTCCGCCGCCCGCGCCTACGACGCCTCCGACCACGCCCTCGCCCGGTTCGCGCCCGACATCGAGGCGGCGGCCGCCGATCTGGCGCCCCGCGTCACCGACGACCTGCTCGCCGAGGTCACCGCCGAGGTCCCGGACGCCTGGCTGGCCGGCGAACCCGGCTTCGACACCCCGGACGACCTGCGCCGGGCCTACGCCCGGCCGCTGCTCGCCCGCGCGGCCGTCATCGCCGACCGCATCACCGGTCTGGGCCGACAGGAGGAGGGCAAGTGAGCGAGACGCACATCCACATGGCCGGTCATGTGACCGAGCGCCACATCACCCGGGCCGGACAGGGCGGTGACCGGGACGTGTTCGAGTACGCGCTGCTCAAGGTCGTGCCCCGGGTGGAGCGCGGTGAGTGCATCAACGCCGGCGTGGTCGTCTACAGCCGGGCCAAGGGGTACGTCGGCGCCCGCACCCACCTGGACGAGGCGCGGCTGCTGGCCCTGGACCCGGCGGCCGACGCGGCCGGCATCCGGGCGGCGCTCGACGCGGTCGAACGCCACTGCGCGGGCGGCGAGGAGGCCGGTCAGGCGGCCCGGGACGACGCCGGGCGCCGCTTCCGCTGGCTGATCGCGCCCCGCTCCACCGTGGTCCAGCCCGGCCCGGTGCACACCGGACTGACCACCGACCCGGCCGCCGAGACGGAGCGATTGCTGGACCTCCTGGTGAGGTAATGGATCACAACGGCCGGATGCGGCGTTGACACCGGGTGCCAGGGCTTCTAGCGTCGTGTGGGCCGAAGATACTAAGCGGTCGCTCACCGCACCAGCGGCCCTCCCGAGGGGCCGCACGGGTTCTCTCAAGGGCGAGGAGAAACAACAATGTCCACCACTGAACAGCGGGTCGCGGTCGTCACCGGCGCTGCGCGCGGCATCGGCGCCGCCACCGCCGTACGCCTGGCGGCCGAGGGCCGCGCGGTCGCCGTGATCGACCTGGACGAGGCCGCCTGCAAGGACACCGTCGAGAAGATCACCGCGGCCGGCGGCAAGGCCATCGCGGTCGGCGCCGACGTCTCCGACGAGGCCCAGGTCGCCGCGGCCGTCGCCCGGGTCGCCGAGGAACTGGGTGCCCCGACGATCCTGGTCAACAACGCCGGCGTGCTCCGCGACAACCTGCTGTTCAAGATGAGCGCCGCCGACTGGGACACCGTCATGAACGTGCACCTGCGCGGCTCGTTCCTGATGACCCGGGCCGTGCAGAAGCACATGGTGGACGCCGGCTTCGGCCGGGTCGTCAACCTGTCCTCCTCCTCGGCGCTCGGCAACCGCGGCCAGGCCAACTACTCCGCCGCCAAGGCCGGCCTCCAGGGCTTCACCAAGACCCTCGCCATCGAGCTGGGCAAGTTCGGCATCACCGCCAACGCCGTCGCCCCCGGCTTCATCGCCACCGAGATGACCAAGGCCACCGCCGACCGCGTCGGCATGGGCTTCGAGGACTTCAAGAAGGCCGCCGCCACCCAGATCCCGGTGCAGCGCGTCGGCGAGCCGGAGGACATCGCCAACGCCATCGCCTTCTTCACCGGCGAGGCGGCCGGGTTCGTCTCCGGCCAGGTGCTGTACGTCGCCGGCGGACCGCTCGACTAGGGGGACCCGCAATGACTTCCGCACAACTCCCGCCCCTGTCCGGCAAGGTCGCGCTCGTCACCGGCGCCAGCCGCGGCATCGGCTACGGCGTCGCCGAGGCCTTCGTGGCGCGCGGCGACCGGGTCTGCATCACCGGCCGCAACGAGGAGGCCCTGAAGGAGGCCGTCGAGAAGCTCGGCTCCGAGCGGGTCATCGGCGTCGCCGGCAAGGCGCACGACCTCGACCACCAGAGCGAGGCCGTCGAGCGCACCATGGAGGCCTTCGGCCGCCTGGACCACCTGGTCAACAACGCGGGCACCAACCCGGTCTTCGGCCCCATCGCGGACCTGGACCTGAACGTCGCCCGCAAGGTCTTCGAGACCAACGTCATCTCCGCGCTCGGCCTGGCCCAGAAGGCCTGGCACGCCTGGCAGAAGGAGAACGGCGGCGCGATCGTCAACATCGCCTCGATCGCGGGCCTCGCGCCCTCGCCGTTCATCGGCGCCTACGGCGTCAGCAAGGCCGCGATGATCAACCTGACCCAGCAGCTGGCGTACGAGTTCGCGCCGAAGGTGCGGGTCAACGCGATCGCCCCGGCCGTGGTCAAGACCAAGTTCGCGCAGGCCCTGTACGAGGGCCGCGAGGAGGAGGCGGCCGCCGGCTACCCGCTGGGACGGCTCGGCGTGCCGTCCGACATCGGCGGCGCCGCCGCGTTCCTCACCTCCGAGCAGTCCGACTGGGTCACCGGTCAGACGCTCGTGGTGGACGGCGGTCTGTTCCTCAAGGCCGGCGTCTGAGTCTCTCCCCGGGCGCCGGATTCCGGACGGACCGGCGCCCGGGGAACCGCACAGCGGACACCTGGGGGACTGACAACGAAGTCATCCGGAAGTCGATCAACTCGCCTTGTTTCAGGGGAGGTTGATGGTGCTTACGCTGCGGTAGGGTCTGCCGACCTTGGTAGGGCGGATCGAGGAGCGTGCGCGTGTTCAACCGGAACCGGTTCCTGCGGAGAGTCGCGGCGATCGCGTCCGTGTCGTCCGTATCGCTGACGGCCGGCTGCGGCCTGCTGTCCGAAGGGGACGCCGGCGGCGGCGCCCCGATCGTGGTGGGCACCACCAGCGCCCCGAGCACGCTGGACCCGGCCGGCGCCTGGGACGGCTCCTGGGAGCTGTACCGGAACATCTACCAGACCCTCCTCGCCTACCCCAACGGCGCCACCACCCCGCAGCCGGACGCCGCGGAGAGCTGCTCCTTCAGCGACGCCTCCAGCCGCACCTACCACTGCACCCTGCGCGAGGGCCTGAAGTTCGCCGACGGCGACCCGCTGACCGCGCGGGCCGTGAAGTACTCGGTCGACCGCATCCGCGCCATCGACGCCCCCGGCGGCCCCGCCGGACTGCTGGGCAGCCTCGACCGGGTGGACACCTCCGGCGACCGCGACATCGTCTTCCACCTCGGCAAGCCCGACGCCACCTTCCCCTTCGTGCTCGCCACGCCGGCGCTGTCGATCGTCGACCCCAAGGACTACCCGGCCCGCGCCCTGCGCAAGGACGCGGGCGCGGACGGCTCCGGACCGTACCGGCTCGGCTCGTACCAGGAGGGGCGGCAGGCCGTCCTCACCCGCAACGACGGCTACCAGGGCTTCGCCAAGCGGCAGAACGACGCGGTGACCATCCGCTACTTCCAGGACTCCGCCGGCATGGTCGCGGCGCTGCGCGCCAAGAAGATCGACGTCACCTACCGGGGGCTCGCCGCCGGTGACATCCTCGCCCTCCAGCAGGACAACGACTCCGGCCTCCAACTGGTGGACGGAGCCGGCACCGACATCAGCTACCTGGTGTTCGACCCCGAGGACCCCTGGGCCGGGCGGCCCGCCGTGCGCAAGGCCGTCGCCCAGCTCGTCGACCGCGGCGCGATCGCGCACAAGGTCTACAAGGACACCGTCGACCCGCTGTACTCCATGGTGCCCAAGGGCCTCACCGGCCACACCACCGCCTTCTTCGACGACTACGGCGACCCGAGCACCGCCAAGGCCCGGGCGATCCTCCAGGGCGCGGGCATCCGGCAGAAGGTCCCGCTCACCCTCTGGTACACCTCCGACCGCTACGGGTCCGAGACCGCCCTGATGTTCGAGGAGCTGAAGCGGCAGCTGGACGGCTCCGGGCTGTTCACCGTCACCCTCCGCAGCCGCCCCTGGAAGACCTACGTGGTCGGCTACCAGAAGGGCGAGTACCCGGTGTTCGGCCGCGGCTGGTCCCCGGACTTCCCCGACGCGGACAACTTCATCGCGCCCTTCACCGGCGAGCACAACGCGCTCGGCACGCCCTACCCGGCCAAGGAGATCACCGGGACGCTGCTGCCGCGCTCGCGGGCGCGCAGCGACCGCGCGGAGACGGTCAAGGACATGGCGCAGGCCCAGCGGATCCTGGCGACCGACGCCCGGCTGCTCCCGCTGTGGCAGGGCCGGCAGTACGTGGCGGCCAGCGACGACATCGCCGGCGGCGAACAGGCCCTCGACCCCTCCACGATCATGATGATGTGGACCCTGCACCGCAAGACCAGCTGGTGAGGGCCCCGGCTACGCTGGGGCGGGGGCCCTCGGGACGTTCGTTGTCAGTGGCCGCCGGTAGGTTCTGGAGCCTGCAAGTGACCGCACATCGTGAGGACGTTGACGTGACCGACACCGCCATGCTGCCCGAGTCCTGGCGCGGGGTTCTGGGTGACGAGCTGCAGCAGCCCTACTTCAAGGAGCTGACGGAGTTCGTCGAGGAGGAGCGGGCGAAGGGCCCCGTCTACCCGCCGCGCGAGGAGGTCTTCGCCGCGCTGGACGCCACGCCGTACGACCAGGTCAAGGTCCTCGTCCTCGGCCAGGACCCGTACCACGGCCCGGGCCAGGGCCACGGCCTGTGCTTCTCGGTCCGCCCGGGGGTGAAGACCCCGCCCTCCCTGCGCAACATCTACAAGGAGATGCACGCCGAGCTGGACCTGCCGATCCCGGACAACGGCTATCTGATGCCGTGGGCCCGCCAGGGCGTGCTGCTGCTCAACGCGGTCCTGACGGTCCGGGAGGGCGAGGCCAACTCGCACAAGGGCAAGGGCTGGGAGAAGTTCACCGACGCCGTGATCCGCGCGGTGGACGCCCGCCCCGACCCGGCCGTGTTCGTGCTCTGGGGCAACTACGCGCAGAAGAAGCTGCCGCTGATCGACGAGAGCCGGCACGCGGTGGTCAAGGGCGCGCACCCCTCCCCGCTGTCCGCGAAGAAGTTCTTCGGCTCCCGCCCGTTCACCCAGATCAACGAGGCGATCGCCGCCCAGGGCCACGAGCCCGTCGACTGGCGCATCCCCGACCTGGGCTGAGCGCGGCCCGCAGCGGCACGGCGCCGCCTGACGGGCAATGGCGGCGCCGCCGGTTAGCGTCGGGGGCACGACAGCCGACGATCGCCGGAGGACGCGGTGGCGGAGCGACGGGAACAGACGGCCCTGGACGAGATGCTGACGCGGATCGGACAGGTCGTGATGCTGCACCACGGCGGCGACCGCGAGGAGGCCCGCAGCCGCTTCCTCGCCCTGTGGGCGGAGATCGGCGAGGACGGCGACGCCCTGCACCGCTGCACCGTGGCCCACTACCTCGCCGACACCCAGGACGACCCGGCGGACGAACTCGCCTGGGACCTCAGAGCGTTGTCGGCGGCGCGGGAACTGCCGGACGGCGGCCCCCGGGGCGTGCCGGGCTTCCTCCCGTCCCTGCACCTCAACCTGGCCGCCGACTACGTCAAGCTGGGCCGCCCCGAGGCCGCCCGCACCCATCTCGGGCACGCCCGCACCGCCGCCGGCGTCCTCGCGGACGACGGCTACGGCGAGGGCGTGCGGGCCGCGATCGCGCGCCTGGAGACGAGCCTGCGGCGGAGCGGCCCGGCGGACGACGGTCCCTGGGGACCGCCACGGCAGCGGCCCAGCTGACCGGGCGGCGCCGGGGCGGGTCAGTGACGGCCGTACGTGCGTTCGCAGATTTCCGATTCCGGGCTGTTGCCGCGCCAGCCGCCGTACTCGCGGCCCAGGTCGCAGACGTCCGCGGGCACCTGCTGGGAGGTGCGGGGCGGCGCCTGCGCGGTGCGGTGCGGCTGCGGCCGGGAGCGCGGGGGAGTGTGCGCGGGGGTGGGCGGCGGGGCGGCCGGGCTGCCGTGCGGGGCGGACTCGCGGGCACCCCCCGGCTTCCCGGACGGGCCCACCATCTCCAGAGCCTCCCGGGCCGGCGCCTGCACCTCCCGCGGTGACGCGCTGCCGTCCGTGCGGGGCGCCGTCTGCTGCGAGGGCACGGCGCCCGGAGGCGGTCCCGGAGCCGCCGTGTGCCGTACCGTCACACAGCCGGAGAGGGCCGAGACGGCGACGGTGACCAGAAGCGCTGCGGTGGTCGTCGTTCGATGCACCCCCGCAACGATGCTGGCTCCGCGCCGACTTGGCAGCAAGGAGTCGAGCCCGATGCCCCCGCCCGGGTGAACTCCCGCACCGAACGGGGGGCTTCGCGGTGCCGCGGGTGACGCCTCAGTCGCCGGTCGCGCCGTCGATCCGCTCCCGGAGCAGGTCGGCGTGGCCGTTGTGCCGGGCGTACTCCTCGATCATGTGGGTGTAGATCCAGCGGAGGCTGAAGGGCTCCTCGGTGAACCGGCTCCGGCCCCGGGAGAGTTCGTCCAGCCCGAGGCCGGCCGTGAGCCGCCGGGCCGTCTCGATCTCCGCCTGCCAGGTGGTGTACGCCTCCTGCCAGGTGTCGGCGTCGGTGACGTGGAAGTCGCCGTCCTCGTCCGCCTCCGAGCAGTAGACGGGGCCCGGGTCGTCGCCCGTCAGCACCTTGCGGAACCAGGCCCGCTCCACCTCGGCCATGTGCCGGACCAGGCCCATCAGGGTCAGCTCGGACGGCGGGACGGAGGCGGTGCGCAGCTGTTCGTCGGTCAGGCCCTCGCACTTGAGGGCCAGCGTCCGGCGGTGGTACTCCAGCCAGCCCTCCAGCATCTCGCGTTCGGGGGCGGTCAGCGCGGGCTCGTGGCGTTCACTCGTCATGCCCGCATCCTCGCCCGGCGGACCCACCGGCCACCATGGGTTTTCCGCGGCCGGCGGCGGCACCGCCCGGATGCGGCCCCCGTATGCTGCCGGGGACGTCACGACGGGCGAGCACCAGGGGAGAAACGCGTGAAGGTCGGCTGCATCGGACTCGGGGACATCGCGCAGAAGGCGTATCTGCCGGTGCTGGGCGCCCTGCCCGGGGTCGACCTCCACCTGCACACCCGCACCCCCGCCACCCTCGCCCGCGTCGCCGACGGCCTGCACCTGCCGCCCGGACAGCGGCACGAGGAACTCGGCTCCCTGCTGGCCGCCGGGCTCGACGCGGCCTTCGTGCACGCGCCCACCGCCGTCCACCCCGAGATCGTCACCCGGCTCCTGGAGGCGGGCGTCCCGACGTACGTCGACAAGCCGCTCGCCTACCGGCTCGCCGACTCCGAGCGGCTGGTGGAGCTCGCCGAGCGGCGCGGCGTCTCCCTCGGCGTCGGCTTCAACCGGCGTCACGCGCCCGGCTACGCCGAGTGCCTGGAACACCCGCGCGAGCTGATCCTCATGCAGAAGAACCGGGTCGGGCTGCCCGAGGAGCCCCGCTCGATGATCCTGGACGACTTCATCCACGTCGTCGACACCCTGCGCTTCCTGGTGCCGGGACCGATCGACGAGGTGACGGTCCGCGCCCGCCTCCGGGACGGGCTGCTGCACCACGTGGTGCTCCAGCTCGGCGGCGACGGCTTCACCGCGCTCGGCGTGATGAACCGCCTCAGCGGCTCCACGGAGGAGGTCCTGGAGGTCTCCGGGCAGGACATGAAGCGTCAGGTGCGCAACCTCGCCGAGGTGATCGACCACAGGGGCGAGCCGACCCTGCGCCGGCGCGGCGACTGGGTGCCGGTGGCCCGCCAGCGCGGCATCGAGCAGGCGGTGCTCGCCTTCCTGGACGCGGTGCGTGCCGGGCAGCTGCTCAGCGCCCGCGACGCGCTGGCGACCCATGAACTGTGCGAGCGGGTGGTACGAGCGGTTCAGGACCGCCCCGACGCGGCCTGAGCGCCCGCACCCCCTCGCCGGCGCACAGCGCGGCCAGCACCAGCAGCGCCCCGCGCACCGGCCAGTCGCCGTAGCGGACGTACGGCGTGACGCCGTGCGCGAGCGGCACGTCGTACACCCGTGTGGTGCTCGCCCCCGTCCCCAGCCACGGGCCGAGCCGCCGCCCGTCCGGCCCGTACGCGGCCGAGACGCCGGTGAGGGTCGCGTGCACCATCGGGCGGCCGGTCTCGGCGGCGCGCAGCGCGGCCAGCGAGGCGTGCTGCGGCGGCGCCCAGCTGTGCTGGAAGGTGGAGGTGGAGGACTGGCCGAGCAGCACGTCCGCGCCGTCGTCGGCCAGCTGCCGGCTCATGTCGGGGAACGCGGTCTCGAAGCAGATCAGCGGCCCGATCCGCAGCCCGTGCCCGACGTTCATCACGACCTGCTCGGTGCCGCGCCTGCGGTCTTCGCCGGCCGCCTTGCCCACCGAGGTGGCCCAGCCGAGCAGGGAACGGGCGGGGACGTACTCGCCGAAGGGGACCAGCCGCATCTTGTCGTAGCGGCCGCCGGTCGGGCCGTCCGGGCCGACCAGCACCGAACTCTTGTAGATCCCGGGCCGGTCGGAGCGGCGCGCGTCCACGTTCACCAGCACGTCGGCGCCCGTCTCGCGGGACAGCGCGGCGATCCGCCGGGCCAGGTCGGGCCGGTCGGCGAGGTCGTAGCCGACGCTGGACTCGCCCCACACCACCAGGTCGACGTCCTGCCCGACGAGCCGCCGGGTCAGCCGCTCCTCTCGGTCGAAGCGCCGCGCGGCGCTGTCCGGCCCGTCCACCGGGCCCGGCTGCACCACGGCGATCCGCGTACCGCCGTCGATCTGTGGGCGCGGCGCCCACGCCCAGGCGGCGCAGGTGGCGGCGGCGGTGGCGGCCACCGTGGCCACCGCCGGCACGCGGGCCGCGCGCACCGATACCAGCACGGCCACCGCCACGTTCACGGCCACCACCAGGAAGCTCAGCAGCCACACCCCGCCCACCGAGGCCAGCCGCAGCGCGGGCTCCACCTGCCACTGGGAGGCGCCGAGGAGGCCCCAGGGGCCGCCGAGCCCCTGCCAGGAGCGGACCAGCTCGGGTATCAGCCAGCCGGAGGGCAGCGCCAGGAGCGCGACGGCGCACCGGCCGGGGGAGGGCGAGCCGCCCAGGTACCGGTGCACCAGCCAGCCCCAGGGCGCCCAGAGCAGGCCCAGCAGCGCGCCTATCAGGAAGATGAACACGTGCAGGCTCGGCAGCAGCCAGTGGTGCACGGCCACCAGGTAGCCGAAGCCGCCGCACCAGCCGTCGTACGCCGCCCGCCGGCCGGACGGTGCCGAGCGGGCCAGCAGCAGCCACGGGACGAGGGCGACGTAGGCGAACCACCACAGCGACGGCGCCGGGAACGCGAGGACGGGCAGGGCGCCCGCGAGCGCGACGACGGCCGAGCGCCGCCAACGGGAGGCCGGCCGGCGATCGATCGTCGTCATACGGAGCCTCCCTTACCCCAGGGCTCCAGTGTGCGCGCCGGAAGCGATCTACGACAGGGGGCCTCCGGTCCGGCCGGGCGTCGTCACGCCGAGGTCGTCCGCCGCCACTTCTCGGTGACGACGACCTCGCCGAGCCGCCAGCCCTCGGGCGTGCGCAGCAGCCCGAAGTCGTAGCGGCCGCCGCACTCCACGTCCGGCGCCCCCGAACCGCCGTCGGCGAAGCGCATCGGGGTCAGATAGTCGGCCCGCACCCGGGCCGTGTCCCCGGTGTCGTGGTCCAGGGTCCCGAACCGCACCCGGCGGTTGACGATCAGGTGCTGGCGCACCGCGAACCGCGCCAGCTGCCCGGCGAGCCAGTCGGCGACCTGCCCGGCCTCGCCCTCGATCCCGCCGGCCGACCGGTAGTCGGCCCGCCCGCCCCTGGTGAACAGCTCCCGGTACGCCGCCCAGTCGCCGTCGTCCACGGTCACCGCGTACGCGGTGACCAGCTCGTCCACGGCCAGCCGGTCCAGCAGGCCCGATAGTTCCGCACGCTGCGTCATCGGCACAGTGTTGGCCACGGCGCGGGCGGAGCCAAGAGACAGGGCGGGACATTCGGCGGGACGGGTGCGCGGGCGCGCCGGATCACTCGACCTCGATGCCGAAGTCCCGGACCAGTTCCGCGAGGCCGCCCGGATAGCCCTTGCCGCCCAGGACGAAGTCCCAGTCGCCGGTCGGCCTGCGCCGGAACGAGCCGAGGACCAGGGCGGTCTCGCCCGGGCGCCCGTCGGAGACCTCCAGCCGGCCCAGCTCGGCCCGCGAGGGGTCGAGCAGACGGATGCGGGCGTCGGTGAAGCCGGAGAGGTCGGCGTGCGGGTCGGCCCCGGGGTCGACGGCGGCCACGAGGACGAGCCGGTCCGCCTCGGCCGGCAGCGCGTCGAAGCGGACGCGCATCGCGGCCTTGTCGGGTGCCGTGGCGGGCAGGGCGCGGACCGAGCCGTCCGGGGTGCCCGGGTTGTTGTAGAAGACGAAGTGGTCGTCGCCGAGGACGCGGTCGCCGCGGCAGACGAGGGCGCACACGTCCACGGCGACGCCGCCGGACCAGGACATGCCCAGGACGTTGTGGTCGTCGGGCAGGCCGGTGTCCGGGGCGCCCGCCGCCCGCGGCGTCGCGGTGCGGGCCGCGCCGTCCCCCAGGCGCCCGCGCAGCCCGTGCCGGTGCAGCAGGTCGACGAGTTCGGTGCCCGCGATCAGCTCCAGCGGCTTGCCGTTGGCGAAGGCGTGCGAGCCGGGGCCGAACTTCGACGTGGTCACGAGGACGCCCTTGTTGGCGCCGGTGTCCTGCACGGTGCCGTACAGGTCGCGCACCGCCGTGGGCGGCACCGTGTTGCGGTAGCGCTTCACCTGCACGACGATCTTGCCGCCGCGGATCGGCGTCGGATCGAGCGCGTCCACGTCCACCCCGCCGTCGTTCGAGCGCTGGGTGGTGACGGCCTCCATCCCCATGGCGCGGAAGAGGTCGGCGACGAGTTCCTCGAAGGCGAGGGGGTCCATCGCGTACAGGTCGGGTTCGGCTTCCCCGTCACCGTCGTCGCCGTGCGTGACGACACGGCTTCCGACCTCCTGCGGCCGACGGCCCGGCCGCACCGGCGCGAGCTGGTCGGGGCGCGCCGAGAGCTGCCCGCGCAGCGCGTCGGCCAGACAGCTGACGGCGTCCACCTGGGCCAGGTGCAGTGCGCGGAACGCCGGGCGCGGGGCCATGACGGTGGCCAGGTACATCCGGCCCGGCCGGCCCGTCGAGGGGTCGTGCCCGTCCACGAACCCGTTCACGGTGACCGATTCCAGCGTGTCCGCCTCGTCCGCGGCGAAGAGTTCGTGCAGGACGAGCAGCACGCACTGCGCCAGGACCTCCCGGTACAGGGCCCTGCGCTGGGTCACCGGCCGGGAGGTCTCCTTGAACTGGTCCGCGCCGGACAGGTAGCGGACGGCCTTGGCCTCGGGCACGACGTCGTAGGCGGGCAGCTGCCAGTCCAGCACCAGCCGGCCGGCCGCCGCGTCGTACGCCGCCACCACCTGCCGGGGGAAACCCTCAGGCCAGGCCGTCGAGGAGTAGAGGACCGCGGAGAAGTACTCGACCACGAAGGCGGGATCGCGCCGTGCGACCCCTTCCGTCAGCTCGGTGACCGAGGCGTTGTGCCGCCGCAGCTCGGCCAGCCGGGCGTCGGCCCACTCCTGGTACTGCCGCTGGTACGACGCCAGCCGCCGCTGCCGCTGTGCCTCCGCCGCCTGGGCCGCGTGCCAGTCCCGCTCGAAGCGGGCCCGGGCCTCCGCCTGAGCCTGGGCGCGGCGGCCGGCGCCCCACCCGCCCTGCGTCCGGTAGTGGTCGAAGTCCGGCAGGGGAACGGGCTGGGCGAGCGCGCCCGGCGCGAACGGCTCGACCGTCTCGGGACGCAGGAGCGCGGACGCACGGAACGCCGGGGCCCGGCAGCCCGAGGCGAGGAGGCCCCGCAACTCGGCGACCCTGGCGTCGAGTTCCCCGGTGCGGCGCAGCGCCTCCGCCTGCCGCTGCTCGCGGTGGCTCTGGGCGGCCTGCCGCTGGTACGCACGCTCGCGCCGCGCCTCCTCCCGCTGCCGTCGGGCCTCGGCCTCCCGTGTGCGCTGCTGCTGCCTCTGTATCTCGGCCCAGACGCCGACCACGCCGTTGGAACGACGACTCATGTGTTGCAGGCCCTCCCCGGACACGCCGGTTGTCCCCACAACCGGGTGTGACGGGACGACTCTATCCAGCGGGTCCGGTGCGCACATCCGGCGGGCGGGAGCGACCTGCCCGACCGGGGGCGGAGCTCCGGGGCGGGGCGGGAGGCGGGGCGGGCGGCGCTGGTCAGGCCGCCTGGATGATCTCCTCGCGGATCGCCTCGGCCCACTCCACGACGAGCAGTTCGTACTCCGCGCGTTCCTGGGCCGACAGGGAGCCGCCCGCACGCAGCCACAGTGCCCGGATCTGCTCGTTCACCTCGGCGGCAGACCGTGCGGAACCAGGGGGCAGGGAATCGGGGGACATGTCGAACAGCCTAGGGGCAGGGGCTGACACTGCGCTACCGCGCGGCTACGCAGAACGTATGCGGTTGGTCACCGCGGGCGTCGGCCGCGCCCCGCGGTCGGCCCAGTTCAAGCGGCATATGCCCCGCCGAGTCGACGCCGAGGGGCGGCCGGGAGTTGGCCGAAACGGGGGCGCGGTGCCCGGTGGAGCGGGTCGAACACCGGTCGACCGGCCCATTTCGCGGGCCGGTTCAGGGGTGCGCCGGGCCCGGGAGTGTCCGGTTCAGGGCTCTGCCGGGCCCTGCAGCGTCCAGCCGGGGGCCTGCGGGTGCGCGGTCAGGTCCTCGTGGTGCACCGGGTCGCCGCAGGCGCGGCAGGTGACCACCGGGACCAGTTCGTGGCCGCAGTTGTGCTCCACGACCATGGGCAGATCGGTGTTCTGGCGGAGGTGGCGGTCGCCCCACTCCTTGAGGGTCATCAGGACCGGTTCCAGGTCCAGGCCCGCCGCTGTGGGCCGGTACTCGAAGCGCCGGGGGCGCTCGCTGTAGGCGTGCTTGGTGAGAATTCCGGCGTCCACGAGCCTGCGCAGCCGGGTGGACAGGACGTCCCGCGGGGCGCCGATGTTGCGCACCAGCCGGTCGAAGCGGCCGTTGCCCAGGCACACCTCCCGCAGCACGAGCAGGGAGTACTTCTCGCCGACCAGCGCGAGGGTGTCGGCGATGGAACAGGGACGCGGGTCCTTGATGGCGGCCATGCGCATCAGTCTAAGCAAGGGTTTGAATTTCCAACCCAAGTTGGTTTGTTTTTCCAACCCACCTCGCTATGGTGGGTTCGGATTTCCTACTCACTGGTAGCCCGCCAAGGAGGCCGCACCATGCGCGACGCAGTGATCGTCGAAGCCGTACGCACCCCGATCGGCAAGGGCAAGTCCAACGGCGCCCTCGCGCACGTCCACCCCGTACAACTGCTCGCCCACACCCTCGGCGCCCTGGTCGAGCGCTCCGGGGTCGACCCGGCGCTGATCGACGACGTGATCGGCGGCACCGTCGACCAGGTCGGCGAACAGGCCATGAACACCACGCGGTACGCGGTACTCGCCGCCGGCTTCCCCGAGTCGGTCCCGGCCACCACGGTGGACCGCCAGTGCGGCTCCTCCCAGCAGGCCGTGCACTTCGCCGCGCAGGGCGTCGTCTCCGGCGCCTACGACATGGTCGTCGCCTGCGGCGTGGAGTCGATGAGCCGGGTGCCGATGTGGTCCAACGTGCCCGCGGGCAAGGACCCGTTCGGGCCCGGCGTCGCCGCGCGCTACCCGGAGGGCCTGGTGCCGCAGGGCATCAGCGCCGAACTCATCGCCGCCAAGTGGTCCCTGAGCCGGACGCGGATGGACGAGTTCGCCGTCTCCTCCCACCGCAAGGCGGACGCGGCGTGGCGGGCGGGGCTGTTCGACGCCGAGACCGCGCCCCTGGAGGGCCTCGCCCGCGACGAGAGCGTCCGCCCCGGCAGCACCCCCGAGATCCTCGCCGGCCTCCGGCCCGCCTATCACGACCCGGCCTTCGCCGAACGCTTCCCGCAGATCGAGTGGAACATCACCGCGGGCAACGCCAGCCCGGTCAACGACGGCGCCTCCGCCGTCCTGATCACCTCCGGCGAGACGGCCGCCCGCCTCGGGCTGCGCCCGCTGGCCCGGCTGCACAGCTTCGCGGTCACCGGCTCCGACCCGCTGCTGATGCTCACCGGAGTCGTCCCGGCCACCGAGAAGGTGCTGCGCCGGGCGGGCCTCACCCTCGGCGACATCGACCTGTTCGAGGTCAACGAGGCCTTCGCCGCCGTCGTCCTCGCCTGGCAGCAGGAGACCGGCGCCGACCTCGACCGGGTCAATGTGCACGGCGGCGCCATCGCCCTCGGCCACCCACTCGGCGCCAGCGGCACCCGCCTGACCACCACCCTCGTCCACGCGATGCGGCAGCGCGGCGCCCGCTACGGCCTCCAGACCATGTGCGAGGCCGGCGGACTCGCCAACGCCATGATCCTGGAGGCCGTCTGACCCCTCATCGGCCCCGCAGCCGGTGCCGCTGCCGCCAGGCCACCACCGTGCCCACCAGCGCCGGTACGGCGATACAGGCCATCGCCAGCAGGAACGCGGGGGACGTCGGCGCCGAGGCACGGGCGCCGGCCACCGCGTAGGCGGCGGTGTTCGGCACCGAACCGAGCGCCGTCGCCAGCAGGAAGGGGAGCCACCCCATCCGGGAGACGGCCGCGCAGTAGTTCGCCGCCCAGAACGGCACCCCCGGGAACAGCCGCGCCGCCAGCATCGACCGGAACCCGTGCCGGCTCAACTGCCCGTCCGCCGCTCTCAGCAGCCGCCCGCGCAGCAACGGGCGCAACGCGTCCTGCCCGAGCAGCCGCCCGAGCCCGAAGGCCACGCCCGCGCCCAGCACGGTGCCCGCCAGCGCGGTCGCGAGACCCAGCTGCGAGCCGAACAGCGCGCCCGCCGCCAGGTTCAGCAGCGGCCGCGGCACGAACGCCACCGTGCACAGCCCGTAACCGACCCCGAACACCAGCGCCGCCGCGATCCCGCCCGCCTGCGGCGGCCAGCCGTGCGTCAGCAGGCGCTGCGGGTCGAAGAGCAGCACGGCCGCGCCCGCACCCGCCAACAGGGCGAGCAGCAGCGAAAGCCGCGCCCGCGGGGAGAGCAGCGCGCGGGCGCAGCGCGCGGCGAGACCCGTGCGGTGCAGGGGTGGTGCCGGGACGGCGAGTTCGGCGGTGCCCCCGGAGCGGTTGCTGGTGTCGAGCACGTGACCCCCTAGAAGACACCGATGGCCCGCCGCCGATGATAGAGGGCGCCCGGGGCGCTCCCGTCGCAGCCGGAGGCGGTGCGGCTGACCGGGTAGCGGACCGCGACCCGGCGGCTTGTCACCCGGTGCTTACCGTACGTGACTGCTACGTATGCTGCGTATGAAGCGAAAACAACGCTCATCGCCACGCGGCGGACCCGCCCGGACCTCCCGGCTCGCCGCGGCGGCGCTGACCCTCGCCTTGGGTGTGGGCGGCTCGCTGGCCCTGGACGCCGGTGCCGGCGCGCACGCCCACGCGCTGCCACGCCAAGGCGGAACCACCCTGCTCGACGAGACGTTCACGGGCGCGTCGGCCCCGGAGTTCACCGGGGTCGGCTCCGCGTGCCTCACCGGCGCGCCCCAGGTCGGCGCCCTGCCGGGGCCGGGCGACCACCCGCTCGGCGGCTGCACGGAAGGCGTCGGCCCCGAGCCGCCCAACAACGCCGCACCGCACGGCTACCTGAGGCTGACGGACTCCTCGAACGACCAGTCCGGTGCCGTTCTCTACAACCACGCGCTGCCCGCGGGCGAAGGTCTCGACGTCACCTTCGACCAGTGGCAGTACGGCACCACCACGGGCCAGATCGCCCCGGCCGACGGCATCTCGTTCTTCCTGGTCGACGGCGAGACCCAGCTGACCCGTCCCGGCGCCTTCGGCGGCAGCCTCGGCTACGCGCAGAAGCTGCCCGACGACGACCCGACGGCGGAGTTCCAGCCCGGCGTGGACAACGGCTACCTGGGCGTCGGGCTCGACGTCCTCGGGAACTACTTCGGCGACTGGGAGCACCGCGGCAACGGCTGCCCGCCCGGTGAGCGCTCGCCCGCGGGAACCACGTTCCACGTGCCCGCGCCGGGGCCCAACATGGTCACCCTGCGCGGTCCCGGCAACGGCATCGAGGGCTACTGCTTCCTCACCGCCACCACCAGCAACTTCTCCACCACCGGGCCCTGGCCCTCGACCCTTCCCGGAAGCCTCCAGGGGCCGACCACCTCGGTGTCGGGCGACCCGGTCCAGGCCGAGGCGGACCTGGAGCCGTCGCGCCGCCGGGTGCATGTGGTGATCACCCCGGCGCCCGACCCGGTGGTCACCGTGTCCATCGACTTCAACGACGGCACGGGCTTCCACCAGGTGCTCAGCACGCCGGCGCCGACCCCGGTGCCGCCCACCTACAAGTTCGGATTCGCGGGTTCCACCGGCCTGTTCACGGACACCCACCTGATCCGCAACGTGGTCGTCCGCACCGAACGGCCGCTGCCCCGGCTCAACCTCGTCAAGCAGGTCAGGCGACCGCTGCCCGGCGATCTGACGGCCGGTTCGCAGGTGCCGTACGACTTCGTGGTCACCAACTCGGGCACGACGACCATCGACGACCTGGCCGTCAGCGACCCGAAGATCGGCCCGGTGTCGTGCCCCGTGACCAGCCTGGCGCCCGACCAGACGGTCACCTGCACGGCCACCTACACGGTGACCGCCGCGGACGTCGCCCACGGTTCGATCGACAACACCGCCGTCGCCACGGGCACCTCCGACGGCCAGACGGTCACCTCGCCGCCCTCCTCGGAGAGCGTGCCGATCGAGCGGGCACCGGGCATCGAGGTCGAGAAGCAGGTGGAGACACCCGGCCCCTACTCCGTCGGGCAGACGGTCACCTACCGCTACACCGTGCGCAACACCGGCGGTGCGGAGCTGACCGACGTGACGGTGCACGACGACCGCGTCACGGACATCACCTGCGAGTCGACCACGCTCGCTCCCGCGGAGGAGCCCGGTGACAGCACCACCTGCACCGGCACCTACACGATCACCGCGGCCGACGGCACGGCCGGTTCCGTGACCAACACCGCCACCGCGACCGGTACGGCCGACGGCGAGACCATCACCTCGCCGGAGACCTACCAGACCCTCCCCGTCGGACAGCCCCACCTCACGCTGCGCAAGCGGGTGGTCTCCAGCGGTCCCTACCAGGTCGGGTCCACGGTCCGGTACGCGTACGACGTCACCAACACCGGCAGCACCGCGCTGCACGGCGTGCACGTCGCGGACGACCGGGTCGCCACCGTGACCTGTGACGCCACTACGCTCGCCCCCGGGCAGAGCACCACCTGCCACGGCTCGTACCAGATCACCCAGGCCGACATCGACGTCTGCACGGGCGACGGCTCCGGGTACGGGAAGTCCGGCTACGGCGAGTCCGGGTACGGCGAGGACGACGGCACCGTCGAGTGCCGCATCACCAACATCGCCCAGGCCGCCGGCACCGACCCGCAGGGCAACACGATCGCCGGCGCACCCGCCTCGGCCACCGTCACGGTCGAGGCCGGGCCGCGGTGCCCGCCCGAGCCGGGCTACGGCAAGCCGGACGACAAGGGCTGCGACCGGCGCACCCGGCACGGCGGCCACTGAGCCGCACCCCCACCGCACCGGCGCCGCTCCCGCCAGGGGCGGCGCCGGTCGTTCGTGCGCCCGCACCCGCACCGAAAACCATTCGACGCCGCACTCCCGGTCGGCGATGATCGGCCCATGTTCCGGTACGCCTTCCACCTCACGGCATCCGCGGTCGCGGATGTGCCGAAGGCTGCCGTTCCCACGCTCGCGGCCGCTGTCGACGGCGCCCGAAGCTGACCCTCCCCGGATCGTCCGGCGGACCCCGCAGGGGGAGGGTCGGCCGTCTCCCGGGGTGCCGTCTCCCGCCCGACAGCGAAGGCTTCGAGGTACCGCCATGTCCAAAACGGCCTACGTGCGCACCAAGCCGCACCTCAACATCGGCACCATGGGTCATGTCGACCACGGCAAGACCACACTGACCGCCGCCATCACCAAGGTCCTCGCCGGGCGCGGCACCGGCACCTTCGTGCCGTTCGACCGCATCGACCGCGCCCCCGAGGAGGCCGCGCGCGGCATCACCATCAACATCGCGCACGTCGAGTACGAGACCGACACCCGCCACTACGCCCACGTCGACATGCCCGGCCACGCCGACTACGTGGTCGGTGCACCCTGTCATGACAGTAGCGACGGAGGTCATGGCATGCAAAAAGCCCCGCTCACCGCCACGGGGGAGGCGGATGAGCGGGGCTTCGTGTCGCCCTCATACCCGCGGGGGCGGGCTGCCGTCGGGCGACCCTCGACGTCCACGACGGGGGACACGGACGACGAGGGGCTCAGGGGGCTATGCGCCCGTCGGGAGCCAGCCGGGGCCCCACGACGTCAGGGCGCGCACCGTGCCGTTCACGATCACCTGGCCGCTGTGCTCGACAGCGTCCGGGGCGCACTGGTGGGGCGGGGCCTGGCACGTCACCGTGACGCCCGCCCACGTGACCGGAAGACCCTGACGGGCCAGTTCCTCGGGGTCCTCGGGGTACGTCTGCGTAGCACCGCACACGGGGGCCTTGCCCTTCTCCGGCACGCTGAAGCGCGTGACGTAGGTGAGCCGGAACCGGGTGTCCGTCGGGTGGGCGTCCCGGTGGCGCTCCGCCACTTCTACGGGGTCGTCCCCGGGTTGCAGCCGGATCATCCGCAGGGAGCCGGCCGTCTCCAGATACACATCCGGTTCCATGTAGCTCAACCCGCGATCATCGACCTCGGGGTACGGGTCCGGCGTCACGACGCCTCCTTCCCCGAGTGGTGCCGGCGCATCTCGACGCGCAGGTCCGTCGCCTTCGACGGGTCGTACTCCTTATTGCGGGGGTTATCAACCACGTCGATCTGCCGTTGAAGGGCGCCGCACACTCGGCACCCGCGGACAGGCGTGGGCGGTTCGTACGTCGTTGGGTCCGTCAGATAAGCAGCCATCACAACACCTCCGCCGCGTCGTCTTGGGGACGACATTAGGAAGGCAGCGATGGTTGATTCCACGAAGTTCTACGGGGTTCTATGCAACTTCAGTCGAGCGAGTCAATCGCCGACGAGATGAGCCCTCGCGCCTCAGCCCCATGGACGGCCAGAGCTGACATGTCCTCAAAAGCACGGGCGTAGAGCGCTATCTCGCCGGGCGCAGTGACCGTGACGGCAGCCGTCAGCAACTCCACCGACACACGCGCCTCGTCGAACATGGAGAACGTTTCTAGCGTCCACATGGGCCGCTCGCGCCCCGCGGGGATGATGCCTACGGAGACGGCCGGCAGCGCCATCACGGACAGGAGATAGCCGAGTTGCCCCGCCATGACGGTTGGATCACCTACGACGTGGCGTAGAACTGACTCCTCCAGAACGAACGCGAACCGGTGCCCACCTTTCCGGATGATGTGCGAGCGCTCTACGCGCGCGGCTGCTGCATCATCGACGTCGTCCGGCGTCCCGTGCACGCGCGCGACGTTGCCCAGTAGTGCGGCGGCGTACTCGTATGTCTGGACGAACCCAGGGATCACGGTGGAGCTGTAGACACGGAACGTCCGCGTGCGCTCGTAGAGCGGAATCCGAGACTCCTGCAACCGTCGCAGCCCAGAACGCTGCACACGGCGCCACTCCAGGTACATGGAGTCAGCCGTCCGGTTCGCTGCCAGCAAGTCCGGGAGTTGGTCCTCCGCCCCACACGCGCGGCACCACGCCCGTAGGTCATCGTCTGACGGAGGCGTCGTGGCGCTCTGTAGGCGAGACACCTTCGACGGCTGCCAACTAGCGCGAGCCGCCACCTCCCTACCCGTCAGCCCAGCGTCACGGCGGATCTCACGGAGCTTCTCCGCGATGGCGCGACGCGCCTCGTCAAGGGCGGCAGACGGGTAGGGAGATTGCATCAGTCGGCGTGCTCAGATCACGTAGTCCGCGTGCGGAATGGCGCGCTGCCATACCGCCTCGAAGGCTTCCGCGTGGCGCTTCACTACGTCGGGTGTGTCCTCCATGACGTCTTGGACAAACCGGCCGTCGCCTGAGAACAGGCTGAATCGGATCAGTCGGTCATCAAAGATCCACAGATCGTTGCCCGGGAGGAGCAAGTCCGACGCCAGGCGGCGAGGCAACCAGCGCACGTCTTCGCCAGCCGCAAGGTTCTGCGGCGTGCACGAGTGCTCATAGCGGATGTACTCGCTCACTGGCTCCGAGACGACGCGGGCACGGCGCAGGACGACCCCGCGGCTTACTGCGTCGGCTACGGCGTCGTGGAAGCCGTTCCACCACGACGACCGGTCTTCGAGGCTGTACGTCCGCCCGGTGCGCCAGGCAGCAAAGTCCGCGTCTTCCTCAGCGACCCCGTAGACGTCGCGGGTCTCCAAGTGGGCAGCGGACCGTTGGCAGCCGGCAAGCAACTCAGCGAACGGCGGAACCGTCTGCGGCATCGAGCGCCTCCCTGATCTGCTGCGCCATCCTGACAGGCAGTCTGACGACCGCCTCTGTGTCGGGGATGGGTCCCGTCTCCAGGCACTGCGCCTGGAGAACCTCGTCCGCCTTCCAACCTTGGAACACGAACTCTCGCTTCTCCTCGTCAAGCCACACCGTAGGGCAGTGATCGCCGTTGGTCTCCGGGTCCTTCCCGAATGATCGTAGAGCCATGCTGATCCCCTCCGTCACGCGGATTGCGCAATGTTCTACGCACCATCACGCCCGGGTGTGCTGACGTCAAGAGTGCCTAGACGTCGAAGCCCAGAGCACGCGCGCGCTGCCTCCACAGCCGGCCGTGGTCGGGCGTGCAGAACCGCTTGACGCGCCCGGCGCCCTGCTTCTGCGCCAGTGCCGCCCCGCAGTGCAGACAAGCGGCATCGCACTGGCTCTTGTAGCTCTTCGTGTAGTCCATCGTTGGTCCTCCCTGGAAGTCATACGGGGACGCCCCGCGGGGCCATGTCGGCTTCCGCGGGGCGTGGGGGTGGAAGTGTGCGGGCCACCTCTCCCATGCCGGGACGAGGTGGCCGTGTGTGCGTCAGAAGACGAGTCGGCCGCCGTTGAGGGCCGCCGCATTCTGTTCCTCGCGTGTGTGGATCTCAGTTCTGATGACGTCGGTGAGTTCCGTGTTCCCGACGTACACACGGGCTTCGAGGTTCAGCTCAGTCGGCGACGCCGCAGCGCTCTTCGACGCCCTGATGTCAGCCCACTGGTCACTAGTGAAAACCGGCTCCGGCTTACCAGTGCCGTTGTAGGTCGTCGTGAATCCCGGCATCAGCCAACCGCCGGAGTCATAGCCCTTGGGCGGCATGTTCGCGTTCGCCTGTTGGACATTGGTGATGTTTCCGTAGCGGCTCACGATGTAGCGAATGGACGCCGCTACGTTTCCGACCGGGTCGAGGATTCCCTTAGACCGCAGAGACGACGGGACGTATGCAGACCACGTCGACGGAATCGTCTGGGTCAGACCCTGTGACGGGTGGCCGGCTTTCGCGTTGCTGTCCCACAGGTTGATTGCGTTGGGGTTCCATCCACTCTCGCGCATGATGAGCGTGTTCATACCAGCGAGCCATTGCGGAATAGTTCCCGGAGGTGGTACGTGTGCAGCCGCCAGTGCCTGGCTGATGATTGTGCGGCGTTGCCCGCTTGGGATGGTTCCGCCGATATTCTTGCTGCCGCCTCCCATGCCTCCGCCGGTTACAGCGTCGACTAGTTGGTCCTTGAGGCCGTCGATCATCTTGAGCGGGTACTTCAAGAGCACCTTGCCCATTTGCGCCACACCAAGATGCAACGTTGCGGCGTCGAGGAACGGCTTTACGAGCTTGTCCCAGACCTTCGACGGATGCGCGATGAGATCCGCTCCGGTCTTTGCCCAGTCAACCCCCTTCGAGATTGCCCCGCCGACCTTGTCCTTAGTCCAGTCCCACGCAGAGCCGATGATTCCACCGGATGCAAACCGCGGGATTTCTCCGGTGCGGTTCATGTACTCAAGTGCCCCGTACCCGATCTTCCGGGCACTACTGCGCTTGATTATGTACTCGTCGGCCATGGCCAGGATCGGGATACTATCGACTCCGGGTATACCGCCGCTCGTCCGGCCGCCTTGGGCGAACTTCGGGCGTTCGTCGACGAGCTTTGGAGCGTCAGGGAGCTTACCCAGTCCGACGAATTCCGCGACCTTGTCCCAGACGGCCTTAATGCCGTGGGTATAGACTCCCGAGATTACGAAGTTGACTGGCTTTGCTGCGATACCGGCGATCTGGTCCCACGCTTGCTTGATGGCTGACTTCGCATCGCTGAAAGCAGCGCCGACCAGCTTGACGGCAGTCTTGATGCTGTCAAACGCCGGCTTCAAGCCCTTGTCGTAGAGCCACCTCGCCTTGTCCGCGATCCACCCGACGATCGGCCCAACGGAGTGGTCATAGAGCCACAGGAACTTGTCGCCGACCCATTTGAGGCCGTTCCAGACGTCGGTGAGGGCGGGCTTAAGTCCCTTGCTCCAAAGCCACTTCGCCTTGTCGGCTATCCACCCACAGGCAGGCTTGACGGCGTTGTTGTAGAGCCAGGTGAACTTGTCACCAACCCACTTGAGGGACTTCCAGATGTTGTTGAAGTATGGGTTGAGGACGGTGTTCCAAAGCCACTTCGTCAGCTGTGCGATTAGCTCCCACGTCGGCTTGACGACGCCAGTCCACAGCGCGGAGATGACGGCACCGAGTAGCCGGATCGCGATGACCAGAGGGGCAATCAGCACCACGGCGATGATCGCGATGGCTATCTTCGTAGCCAGTACGATTCCGTTCCACACCGGGACGAAGATGTTCTTCCAGAGCCACACGAGGACGCTGCCGACGGCCTTTATCGCTGCCCACAGTCCGGTGAACATCGGCTTGAGTGCCTTGTCCCACACGAAAATCGCAGCGACCTTGATGCCGGTGAAGGCGGCGTCCACGGCCGTGTGGAACCATCCGACGTGCTTGTACGCCTCGTAGATGCCCACGGCCAGAGCGACGATAGCGACGACGATCAATTCGATGAGCGGGACAATGCCCGTCGCCTGAATCGCTGCCGCCCAGCTCCAGGTCTCCAGGGACGCGATAGCGACCACCGTGTTGTAGAGCCCGAGGCCCACGGCGGCGATCCGCATCCCGACGCCCAAGAGTTTGCCCACGACGTACATCGCCCATAGGAGCTGGACGACCTCCGGGGCGTTGGTCGAGAGCCACGAAATGGCGCTCAAGATCGGCTCAAGTGCCGCGTATACCACGGAACTCATTGGGGCAAGTGCCTTGCTCAGATCGAGCGCAGTCGTCAGGAGCTGCCCGAGGAACTTTGCGACGTCGGGGCTTGTGTCCTTCACATACTGGAGGAAGCGCTCAAACGCCGGGCTCCCCTTGAGATTCGATCCCCATTTGGCGAACCGCGCCGTCACGCTGTCCATCACGCTGGAGATGCCCGTCATGTGCGGAAGGAAGGCGTCGACGATGCCCGCCATTCCCTTAAAGATGTTCCCGAAGGCGATACCAAGACCGATGATGGCTGGCTTGGCGATCTTGTCGATGTCGTCCTTGAAGCCCTGCCAGAAAGGCGACTTGAGTTCCTTTGATGCCTTGTCGAAGAGCACTCCGATAGCGTCAGCGGCGGCCGTCACCAAGGGAGTCAGGCCCGGAAGTGCGCCCTTCGCCGCCTCCACTCCCCGCACGAAGAGCGGGAGTACGGCCGGCTGCATCGACGTCGACCACGCCTTGAAGGCGCTCGTCAGACCCTGCGGGCCGGCGATGGAGTCGTACAACTTCCGCTGCTCGGGCGTCAGCTTGGCGAGGGCCTGCCGGTACGCGTCAGCCTTCGTCGTCGCGGAGGACGTCGTCTTCATGCTCGACAGGCGGGCGGACTCGACGCCACGCTCAGCGGACGCGATGGAGTCGGCCGCCTGGACCTGGGTGTCCGCGGCGTTCCGCACGGCGTCGGCCACGGAGCGCTGTGCGTCGGCCACTTGCTGCGCCGACTGGATCTCGGTGCGCGCGGCATCCTGGTGCGCCTGCGCCACGGCCTCGACCTGGTCCTTGACGGAGCGCTGCGCGTCGGCGAGCTGCTCTGACGCCTGCTTCACCTTGTCGTTGCCATTGACGCCGGCGTCCTTCGCCTTCTTCGCGTCCTCCTTGAGCTGCTCGTACGACTTGGCCTGCTCCTTCTGCGCCTGGAGAGCCTGATCGTAGGTCAGCTGGGCACGCTGCTGCTCCAGGTAGGACGACCGCGGGTCGGCCATAACCTTTTGCAGTTGCTCTTGGGCCTCTTGAACGCTGAGCACAGCGTCACGCTGCGAGAGGGCGCCGTCCTTCAACTTGTCGTCGAGGGCCATAAGCTCCTGACGCGCATCCCTACGGGCCTGCGTCAGGTCTTCCTGTGCCTTCTGCTCCTGCTTCTGAGCGTCGGCGAGAGAGCGCTCCGCGCGGGACACGTTCTGCGCGGCTTGCTGCCGTTGGTACGCGGCGTTCTGAACGGCTTGGGCGAGAGACTCCTCCGCCCGCTGCACCTGTTCGTTGGCCTGTTCGATCGACCGAGCCGCCTGACGGTGGGCCGACGCCAGGGCCTGTTGGGCGTTCGCCATCTGAAGAGCCCGCTGGGCGGACTGGATGGCTGCCGACGCACCGTTGTTCGTCGCCTGCGTCGACTCCTTCTCGGCCGCCGTCTTCGCCTGGAGCGCAGCCGAAATGCCCTTGATAGCGGGGATGGCGACCAGGGCCATGGCCCCGACACCCGCGCCGGCAGCCGTGGCGGCCGACGCCAGGGCACCCAGTCCAGCGGCAGCGATGGGGACGACAGGAATAGCCGCAACACTGCCCAGAGCAACGGCCAGTTGAAACAAGGCTGCCTGCGCCTGGCCAGTGTCTACGTGAACGGGTATGTCAACGTCGTCCCGGTCGAGTGAGTCAACCTCTTCGCGGATGGCTGCAAGCTGCGCGCGAGCAGCCGCCGTATCCACGCGGACCGCGATGTTCGGGTGGTGCTCGCCCAGCCGTGCCAGCTCTGCGTCAATCGCGTCCATCTCCGCCATGGCGGCTGCGGCATCGACGTCGATTCCGATCCGCTTCTTGCTGAGCGTTTCGAGTCGGGCACGAAGTCTGGCTAGCTCCGCGTCGATGCCGGTATCCGAAAGTCGAATATCCAGCTTCGGCATTGCCTTGAAAGCTGCTTCGAGTTTCCGACGAAGTGACGTCGCAAACGCCCCGCCGGTATCACTGCCTTGACGAGTTGCGGCAACGCGTGCGGCGCGACCACCGTTTACAACGGCGTCCGGAATGGCAAACGTCACGTTCCGGGCGATTGCGTCGCCCAAACGGCGCCCAACGTCCTCGCCCACGCGGTCCGCGGAGGGGAGGACGGCGGCTTTCAGTCGCTCGTGGAACTGGGGAACTACTGGTATGACGTCGACGCCGGCAGAGCCGACAATGTCCAGGTCACCGGCCATCAGCGGCCCCCGTTGACGTCGTTTGGCTCACCGAAAACGGGCGTTGTCGTGACGAGGAAAGTCACGTCCGATGGCTCGTCGCGGAGGTCGAGGAGTTCCCCGATCAAGAACAGGCGTTTAGCCTGCCGTTCGACCTCCGGAGATTCCGGAGAACGGGCGTTTACAAGTGCGGCACTCATCCATTCCGTGCATGCCGCACTGCAAAACTCTGAAACTGCCAGCGTTCCCGATTCCGTCAATGCCGGCAACGGCACAAAGCCGCAACCGGGACGCAGGCAGCGTCTTGGTTCATGGGTCATTGGACATCCAATAGAAACGCCCTCGACGCGTCCGCCGAGGGCTGGAGAGTTGGGGTTAGGTCACTGGGTGAATACGTCCTGGACGCGCTCCGTAGGCGACGTACGGCCGTCGAGTGCGACACTCAGACGCATCACCTCTGCGGCTTCCGCGGCGTCGTTGTCGCGCACCGCACGCGTCGCGCGCAGGAGCCAAATACGGCACTCCGGGGAGCACGTCTGACGACGCCGGCTCTTCCCGCCACGCTGGATACTGACGATGCGCGGGAACTTGCATCCCGGTCGCTTACAGGGCTTCGGCTGATTTCCGTTCGACACGGTTCCTCCTCGGGGAACGTGAAAGCCCCGGAGGACGTGTTCTCCTCCGGGGCTAAGCGTTACAGTCACAATTTCTCGGGGCGCAATGCACCACCCGGGTGCGGGAATACCCTCTAGAAAGCCCTGCGCGGCCACCTCCAGGGCCCCCAAGGGGCGGGACCGCGAAAGCCTCGTAGACCAATTGCGACGCAGTTACGGAGCGACGCCCAGCACCTCCCCGGTGGCCGTGATTAGGCGGAGGGAGTCACTAGGTGGGGGTATGTCCGTATTTGACCGTGGTCTACGGTCGTCGCGTGTGCCATCGCTCGCCGAGTTCGGCACGCCACACGGGCCGGCTCGTCGGGCCGCAGAGCTGTTGGACTCGCGTCCGTAGACGCGGACTGTCGTCCGTCTGCTCGATGGTCCACTCGTCGCGTGCGTCGACCCAGCGTCGGCGAGCACGGAGCGTCGCCTCCATATCGGTCAGGGCGTCCAGCTCCTCCGTGGTGAGCCACTCCTCGACCACGGCCGGCGCCAGTAGGCGTGGCGGGCACGGGTAGTCAGGTAGCTCACCGGTCGTGGTGTCGACCCCACGCGCCTCGTCCCGCATGCGCTGTGCACGTTGCTGGCGTCGGCCCATCAGTCGGGCCTCACAGGTCCAGGCGGCTCACCGATGACCCAGTGCATACGCTCCATGGCCGAAGGCGTTAGTCCTAGATCATTCATCAACGCGCGCTGTTCTCCTATGAGTTGGGCACTCACGCGTCCCGCACCGAGGATCGTGGACGTGGCGACGACGAGCGCTGCAACGGCAGGGAACACACCGTCGTCCCACGCGTGCGCGGCCGGCGTAGCCCACAGCTCCCGCCAGTGCTGAGCCTCAGCCTCCGACCACGCTCTACCGGGTGGCATCGGGGGCGGCTCGTCCTGGCACCCGTCGGGCGGCAGGTACGTGACTGGCCTCTCGTCGGGCCGGTGACGTGAGCGGGGCGCGTTCGGGTTGGGCCGTGGCCCTGGTCGTCCGCGTGGTGGCATGGGCAGTCACCCACGTTCCAGCGTGTACCCGCCATGCATGAACCGCTGGCCTTCGGGGTTCTTCGCCTGGTATCGCTGCTCACCCGCGCTGAGGCTGCCGTGAGCGGAGCCGACGTCAGCACCGGAGCCCGACGGCTGACGTGCCGTCGACACGCCCAGCTCTGCCGCCAGGGTCCGAGCGTCGGCCGTCAGCTCCTCGGGCGTGGAGCCCTGGAGCCTGGCACTCTGCTCAGGTGTCAGGCCCGCAGAGAGGCCAGCGCGCAGGCGTGCAAGCTCCTGACGGGTCGCGTTGAGTTCAACCCGCGTCGAGGCGAGTTCGGTTTCAAAGTCCATGGTGATCGTTCCTCTCAGGTGTAGTGGGGCACGAACGGCGCGGGGTCGCCCACCGTTGCGTTGGGAGTCGGCTTGGCCGGCGTCGGCTGCGACGCGTCGAGGTGCGGCGCCGTGCTGTGGTCGTAGACCTGCGACGGTCGGTATTCACGCGCGGGAACCACGGCGGGGCTGATGTCCAGGCCCTCACCGTCGCTGGCGTCCGGCCTGGACGTCGCTATCTCGGCTTCTACCTCGTCGTCCGACGTCGGAACGAACGCGCCTTCCTGCGTCGCGGTCCATCGGAGGAACTCCAGGGTCACGCGCCCGGTGAGGATGGCATCGCGCGCGAACGCCGGGGCCGTGTCGGGGTTCAGCCCACGAACATGACCAGCGGCAGCGCGCTTCCAGAGGTGGACACGGGCGTCACGGTCGCTCGCGCTGCCTCCCGGGACCCGTGGCGCCGCGAGGAGAATCCACTGAGCACGTCGGATGTTCTCCAGGTCGGCCGTCAGCTCCCGCAGGCGCGTCCAAGCCGCTACAGCGTCGCCTCCGGCGCTGATGACGTCCTCCGCCGTGCGGGCTCCGCCGATGGTCTCGAAGGCGGTACGCGCGGCGCTGAGGACTTCCTCCAGGCGCTTGC
Source organism: Streptomyces misionensis (assembly GCF_900104815.1). NCBI lineage: Bacteria > Bacillati > Actinomycetota > Actinomycetes > Kitasatosporales > Streptomycetaceae > Streptomyces > Streptomyces misionensis. The sequence goes on along the minus strand of NZ_FNTD01000004.1, from coordinate 1,535,749 downwards.
CGAGATGCTCCAGGGCGGCACTGGAGTGGTCGGTCAGCGCGTCGTGGACGGCCCACTCAGCCCGTATGACGGCGCGTTGACGAGCCTGCCGCTCGATCAGAGCTACGTCGGCCTCTGCATACGCCTTCGCGGCGTCATGCCCAACCTGCTTCGGCCAGGCGCCGCCGGCCAGGAAGGCATCCGCAGCACGCTCGATAACGGCCTCTCGGGCGGCTTCGGGCGACTCCTCGACGGGCGCCTTCGTCAGCAGCTCCTTGGCCGCCTGGAGGAGCTTCTCCGCGGTTGCGATCTGCGGCACGGCCGCGCGTGCGGCGGCAAGTTCGGGGTTATTCATGCTTACCTCTCTGGATTCATGAAAGAGGCCACTGACCCGAGTTGGTCAGTGGCCGTGTGGCGCCCTGTCTGACGCCATAGCGAGGAGTTGCGCATCAACTCCGCCCGTGCTGCCCGTCGCTGCCTCTCACGCGCCCTGACGGGCTCAGGGTTGGCCCGGTAGCGGGCACGTCGCTGCGCATTGATGCAGTCGCGGCACACACCGCGTAGGAAGTCGGCGCAACTGGGGTCGCTGTGCCAATTCGCCAGCGACCGCGCAAGCACCCGCCCGCACTCCGGGCAACGTCGGGACCCCGGGGCCGGGGTCTGTGCGTCGAGGTGGTCCATGGGTTCTCCGTGTTGGTGTCGGTGTCTTCGGTGGCGTCCTTGTCCCTGAGACGGGCAACAAAAAAGGCGTCGCCCGAAGGCAACGCCACAAGATCGATTGAAGGTCCGGCGACGGAGCGCAGCACCGTGGAGCGACCGAAGGAGGAGAGAACTCGTCGCGTCGACACGGCCGGCTCAAGACGTCGCCGGACCTATGCGCCGCCGAGAGGAGGAGCGGCGCAGAAAGCGGGAGGACCGTCGCCAACTGCGTACGGAATCTCTCCCTACTAAGGTAATGGGGCGCGTGTTCCGTTACCGGAAGAGGCGACCTGCGGTTTTTCGAAAAGCTACAAATAGGCTTTGCGTAGGTTTTACCAAGAGTACCGACCGAGCTTCGATGACTTCTTGCCGGTAACGCTGCGTAGCGCAGACGAGCGCTGCCGTGCTGTATGCCGAAACAGCCACACGCGGCACTAGGAGCCTCTGAGTGCCTACTCGGCACTCGGGGGCCGGTGATCCGTGAGAGCCCCACAGAGAGGCGCTCAGGGTCCTTCTCGGGCGTCCTCCGCCCCGCGCCCCCTCGTCGCCCTCCGTCGGGTGGAGCCTCGACGTCCTCCGGGGCAGACTGAGTGCCAAAGTGTCAAACTAACTGCCATTTCCACTTCTCTCTTAACGCGTGTTAGAAGAGTTAGAACTTAGGGTCAGGTTTGACACTTTTGGAAGAACCCGCAGGTCAGAGGCCGTACAAACCTGGAGCCAGTTTGGCGCCGGTTTGGCTGCGACGGGGGACGACGTAAGGGGTTGGAGGCGTCAGGCACCTTACACGCTCGTGAACGCCTCGCTCCGCTTCCGTCGGTGTCGTCTCCGAGCATGACGAAAGCCGCCTCCTGTCGCCCGGGAAAGCGGCTCTTCGTCACAAAAGTAGTCAGACGGCGATGGGGAGGCCGCTCCTCGACGTCGCGGGGTGGGACAGGCAGCCGGCGTGAAGGGGGACGAAGGCGTCGCCCTGCTCCACGATGGTCAGCTCCTCGACGTCGTTCCACTCGAAGCACCACGCACAGGCTGACTCCTCTCGGCACTCCGCGCACCAGACAACACCCTCAGCGTCGATGTGAGGCTGCGTGAAGTGGTGAACGAGGCCGCAATCGCACGTCACCGCCTCGTCGGCCGTCAGCGGGTCGTGGACGTCGATGCCGGCGAGGAGCGCCTCACCGAGCAGGATCAGGGTGGGGGCGGGTGCGTCGAGCATGGCCTCCAGGTCGTTGGCCAGGTATACGGCAGCGAAGTCCGTCACCCGGTAGTCGGTGTGCGTGGCGAAGACAACCGGGGCGCCCAGCTCGTACGCGAGGTTCCAGGCGACGTGGCGGAGGTGCTCGACGTCGGCGGGGGTGCTGGTGTTACCGAGAACGAGAACGGGGGTGGTGTGTGCGAGCATGGCGGTTCTCCTCCGTGGAGATTGGCGGGAGGCTCGCAGTCCGCCCAGACATTAGGCGAGCCTCCCGCCGCTTGCGTCGGGGTGTGGCTACACCTTAGGCGGTGTGGCTACACCTCCGCAACCCCTTTGGTGTGGCTACACCTCTGCTACGGTTGGTCCATGCCCAACCAGCCGAAGACACCTGTTAGCCGCTTCCGTATCGACGCAGAGCTATGGAAGGCGTTCGGGGACGCGGTTCCGGACGACACAGATCGGTCGGACGTCCTTAGGCGCTTCGTGGCGCACTACTGCCGACGGCCAGGCGCCAAGCTTCCAGAGCGACCGCCGGCCGGACCCTGGAGCGAGCCACCGAGCGAATGACAAGAGCCCCGCCGATACGTTGGCGGGGCTCTTTCGTGTGCCTAGTCCTCTTCCGGTGTCGCCCATTCGATGGTGCATCGAGCGTCTCCGTCGAACGGAGCGCCGCGCCGATCCGCGCGAGTGACCGTGATCTTGTCTATGGCCACTCGTAGGAGGTCCCGGCGCATAGGCAAATCAGCCCCGTTCCACGCCTGTTGTAGAAGCTCGTCATCATCGAACATCGTCAGGTCGACGTTCCGGCCCGTGAGGGCGTCCGCGGTCGCCTGCGCCTCTTTCAGAGTCTCCTCAGCCTCCGCGACGAGGCGCGGGAAGTGTTTCCCCATCGCTCCGTCGTAGATGCCCTTCGCGCGGTCGTTGGCCAGGCGCTCGATGGCGGCCTCAGCCGCCTTTACAGCCGCCAGAGCTTCGTGTGCGGCCTCCGTCTCCTCCGGTGCTGTGAGGGCCGCCCAGCGCTCTGCTACGGCGATCATGAGGGGGTCGCCCGCGGCAACGTCAGCGCTGCTCACCTTCGCCAACCACTCCGCGTATACGTACTCCTCGATGCGCGCTTTCATGGCGGACGCCGGCGCCGGACACGGCTTGCCCATTGCGTGTCCGTTGCAGACGTAGGAGCGTCCGCTCGTCGGCATCTTCGCCCCGCAGCCCGCACACCGAAGAAGGTCGGTCAGGAGGTGGGACGCCTTGCCGACGCGGGACCCCAGTGTACCGCGCTGGTGCCCTGCGTGCACGCGACGGGCCCTGGCGACGAGTTCCGCGGGTACTGGCTCGACTCCGTCAGCGAAGACGCGGACGCGTTCCCCTGCCTCGTTCCGATAGGCCACGGGCCACGTGTACTTGCGGGAAAAGGCGACTACTTGCCAACCCTCGTATACAGGGTTGTGCACGATCCGCCGGACTGTTGAAGCGTTCCACGGACCACCCCTCGGAGATTCCCGGCGGGCCTCCGTTAGGCGTTGGGCTACCGCTCGTGGCGCATGTCCGTCTGCGACGTCGGTGATGAGACGCACCACCGTGTCCCAGTGCTTGTCATGATGGAGCTTGCCGCTCTTGTCTTTCCGCAGGCCGAACGGGGCAGCGCCGAGCCATTCCCCTCGTCGTCTCTGTCCCTGCTTTGTGTCCCGCACTCGGTGGGAAAGAAGGTCAGAGACCGTTTTTGCCCGCTCAGCGTCGCTGATGATCCGTTCTCGGTCGCGCTGCACGGCGCTATCGAGCCGCTCATAGTCGAAGATGATCCGGGCGCCTGAGTCAAGTAGCTGAATGACCGAGCCGGCGCCCTGACGGTCGAACCTATCTACTGCGTAACACCAGAGCGCGGGGACCTCTTTGCGCCTCAGCGCACCCAGAGCTTTGATGAAGTCCGGACGCTTAACGTCCGTCCACGCGCTCAGATTGTCCTTCCAGACTTTCCGCACGTGGTAGCCGTGCTGGTCCGCCCACGCCCTCCCGCGCTCCTCTTGCGTCTTGAAGGTGAGCGCCTCCACGCCTTCACGCGTGATCTTGCTCCTCCGTAGGTAGAGGTCGATCTCCTGTTCCACGTATCCACCCCTCAGCATGCCGAGTGCCAGTATGACAGGGTGCGCGAACCACGTACGTCAAGAACATGGTGACCGGCGCGGCGCAGCTCGACGGGGCGATCCTCGTCGTCTCCGCGCTCGACGGGATCATGCCGCAGACCGCCGAGCACGTGCTGCTGGCCCGGCAGGTGGGCGTCGACCACATCGTCGTCGCCCTCAACAAGGCCGACGGCGCGGGCGACGAGGAACTCGTGGACCTGGTCGAGCTGGAGGTCCGCGACCTGCTCACCGCGCAGGGCTACGCGGGCGACGCGGTGCCCGTCGTCCGTGTCTCCGGGCTGCGGGCGCTGGAGGGCGACCCGCGCTGGACGGCGTCCATCGAGGCGCTGCTCGACGCGGTGGACACCTATGTGCCGATGCCCGAGCGGTATCTGGACGCGCCGTTCCTGATGCCGGTGGAGAACGTGCTGACCATCACCGGGCGGGGCACGGTCGTCACCGGCGCCGTGGAGCGCGGCACGCTGCGCCTCGGGGACCGGGTGGCGGTGCTCGGCGCCGACGGCGTCGAGACCGTCGTCACCGGCCTGGAGACCTTCGGCAAGCCGATGGAGCAGGCGCAGGCCGGGGACAACGTGGCCGTGCTGCTGCGCGGCGTGCCCCGGGACGCGGTGCGGCGCGGGCACGTCGTGGCGGCGCCGGGCAGCGTCACGCCCGAGCGGCGGTTCACGGCGCGGGTGTACGTGCTGGCGGGGCGTGAGGGGGGCCGTACGACCCCGATCACCACGGGGTACCGGCCGCAGTTCTACATCCGCACCGCCGACGTGCCGGGGGAGATCGACCTCGGCGCGGTCGGCGTCGTCCGGCCCGGTCGGACGGCGGAGTTGAGCGTGGAGCTGGGGAGGGAGGTACCGCTGGAGCCGGGCCTCGGGTTCGCCATCCGCGAGGGCGGCCGGACGGTCGGCGTGGGGACGGTCGTGTCCGTCGGCCCGTAGGGTGCGGGACGCGGTCCCGGTGCCGTCCGGGGCGCGTCACAATGAGGTGGTGACCGACCAGATACCCGTGTTCCGCACCACCGATCACGGCGCCGCCAAGCTGATGCCCGACGTCGACCGGGAGCGGGCCTGGCTGCTGACGGTGGACGGGGCGCCGCAGTCGTACGTCGACCTGGACGAGCCGACGTACCTGGAGTTCGAGTACGCGCGGCGCCTCGGACACGCGCTGGACACGGTGGCACCGCGGGGCCGGGCGCTGGACGTGGTGCACCTGGGCGGGGGCGCGCTCACCCTGCCCCGGTACGTCGCGGCGACCCGGCCGGGCTCCCGGCAGGACGTCGTGGAGGCCGACCGGGGGCTGCTGGAACTGGTCGGCGAGTACCTCCCGCTGCCCGAGGGCTCGGGCGTCGCGGTGCACGCCGCGGACGCCCGGGCCTGGCTGGAGGCGGCACCGGACGACTCGGCCGACGTGCTGATCGCGGACGTCTTCGGCGGCTCCCGGGTCCCGGCCCACCTCACCACCCTCGCCTACGCCCGCGAGGCCGAGCGGGTCCTCAGGCGCGGCGGGACCTATCTGGCCAATCTCGCGGACGCGGCGCCGTTCGCCTTTCTCCGCTCCCAACTGGCCACGTTCGCCGCGGTGTTCGAGGAGCTGGCGCTGATCGCCGAGCCGGGGGTGCTGCGCGGCCGGCGGTTCGGCAACGCGGTGCTCGTCGCCTCGCACCGGCCGCCGGACGTCGCCACGCTGGCCCGCCGGGTGGCCGCGGACGCCTTTCCCGCCCGGGTCGAACACGGCGCCGCGCTCACGGAGTTCATCGGCTCCGCGCGGCCGGTCGAGGACGCGGACGCGGTGCCGTCGCCCGTGCCGCCGGGCGGGGCGTTCGGCATCGGCTGATCCCGGCGCGGGTCAGGAATCGGGGCGCCGGCCGCTGAGGACGAGCTGCTTGGCGCGGGCGAACTCCTCCTCGGTGATGCTGCCGTGGGCGCGCATCTCCGAGAGTCTGACCAGTTCGTCGGTGGCGCTGGGGCGTTCGGGCCCCGCCGTGCGGCGGATGTACTCGTCGAACTCGCGCTTGCGCGACTGCGCCTGCTCGACCTCCCGCCGGCCCATGCCCCTGCCGCGGGCGACGAGGTAGACCAGCACGCCCAGGTACGGCAGGACGACCACGAAGGCCAGCCAGCCGGCCTTGGCCCAGCCGCCGAGACCGTCGTCCCGGAAGATGTCGAAGACGACCCGGAAGAGCAGGAACAGCCACAGGATCCACAGCGCGAACCAGAGCATGGTGAAGAAGGCGCTGGCCAGTGGATAGTCGTACGCCAGATGGGTCTGCGCGCTCATGGTCGTCGTCCCTCCGTCCTGTGCGCCCCGGGTGCCGGGCCCCTGTGTGTTCAGCTTGGGCACGGCGGGGCCCGGGGCGCCTCACCCGGTGCGGGTGAGGCGGCGCAGGGGGCGCGCCCGGCGCCGGTCAGTCGGACGTCGGGGTGCCGTGCAGCCGGACCGTGCCGAGGATCTTCAGGACCGTGGCGTCCGGGACCTCGTCCTGCACGCCCTTGGCGCCGTAGAAGTTGAACGACACGTAGTCGTGGGCCGAGTTCTGGAAGCCGAAGGTGAGCGCCTTGCCGTCGCTCGCGCACTTGCCCTTCTGCGGGGTGCCGGACGAGCGTGCCCAGCCGTAACTGCCCTTGATGCCGGAGGCGGTGGTGAAGGGGGTGGCCTTCTTGTCGAAGGTGACGCTCTTCTTGTCCGGCTGGGTGTAGCCGCCGTAGACCCACCAGGCCGGGGTGTTGATCGCTATCTGGTCGGTGCTCTTGGCGCCGCTGGCACCCTTGGTGCCCACGACGGCGAGCGGGGTGTCGTCGGTGCGGCCGTCCTTGTTGTCGTCGGAGGTGCACCACTGAGGCTGGTCCTCGGCGGTGCCCGACATCACGATCAGCGGCTTCCCGCTGGTGGACTTGTGGTCCTCGAAGCCGACCTCCAGATCGGGCGCCTGGGCCTGCCAGTCGGCGGGCACGTCGAAGGCGATGCCCCACTTGGGGTTCACCACGACCTTCCAGCCCGGCACGGTCGGCTTCTCGCTCTCCGTGGCCCGCGGGTTGTCGCCGGAGGACGGGGTGGACGGGGCGGCGCTCGGCGAGTGGCTCGTCCTGTCGTCCGCCTTGTCGTTCTTCGAACCGCCGTTGAGGACCAGGTACCCGGTCACACAGGCGGCGACCACCACCGCGGCGGCCGCGACGATCGCGATCAGCTTCGTACGGCCGCCGCCGTCGCCGCCGCCCTGCGGGGGGCCCTGGATGGGCACCGTGGGCGGCTGCTGCCCCCACTGCGGCTGCTGCCCGTACGGGCCGGCCTGCGGGTACTGCCCCGCCTGCGGCTGCTGCCCGGCCTGCGGGTACTGCCCCGCCTGGGGGTTCTGCCCGGCCTGCGGGTACTGCTGGTATCCGGGCTGCTGGTACGGATTCGGCTGCTGGTAACCCGGCTGCTGATACGGGTTCTGCTGCGGGTTCTGCGCGCCCCCGGGCGGCTGCTGATCTGGCCACATGGCCGACAACACTAGTGCGGCGGCGGCACGGTTCGGTCACGGGATCTCGTCAGGGTGGTCGCGAGGGGGGCGCGGACCTGGTCAGCGCGTTCTACTCGTGAGTAACATGACGGCCATGAGCGCAGACCAGATGTCGATCGGCGAGATGCTCGCCGCCACCGTGCCGATGGCCCGGACGCTGAACCTCCAGTTCCAGGAGACCACCGCCGAGCGGGCCGTGCTGTCCCTGCCGGACCAGGGGGAGTACCACAACCACGTGGGCGGGCCGCACGCCGGCGCGATGTTCACGCTCGGGGAGTCGGCGAGCGGCGCGATCGTGCTGGCCGCCTTCGGGGACCAGCTCTCGCGCGCGGTGCCGCTCGCGGTGCGCGCCGAGATCGCCTACAAGAAGCTGGCGATGGGCGCCGTCACCGCGACCGCGACCCTGGGCCGGCCGGCCGCCGAGGTCGTGGCCGAACTCGACGCCGGGCAACGCCCCGAGTTCCCGGTGACGATCGAGATCCGACGCGCGGACGGCGCGGTCACCGGCGAGATGACAGTCGTGTGGACGCTGCGCCCCAACGGCTGAGACGTCCCGCACCCGTGCAAGGGCCTCCGACGATGTCGGAGGCCCTTCGGCGTTCCTGGTGGTTCGGCTGGTGCACCGCTGGGGCGGGAAGGTTCGAAAGTTTCGGCCACCCGCACTCTGTCGAAGTCGTCGAGGACAAGGCGGTGCAGGCCCATTGACTCGGTGAGATCGCGGGGTCTAGCTTGCAGCTCCGATCGAACAGCGGCCCGAAACTTTCGAGGCCCACTGACTCCCGGGGAGCCCGTCGTGAAGCAACTTCGGCGCAGATCCACGCTCGTCGCCACTGGTGTCGCCGCCCTGCTGCTCGTTCCCGCCGCCGTAGCGGTCGCGGGCAACAACAGCGGACCGGCCGACACCTCCCTGCGGGCGCTGGCGTCGAAGCAGGGCCTGCGGATCGGCACCGCGGTCGACGCGGCCCAGCTGGGCACCAACAAGGCCTACACCGACATCGTCGCCGACCAGTTCTCCGCGGTCACGCCCGAGAACGCCATGAAGTGGGAGAGCGTGGAGCCCAGCGAGGGCGTCCACGACTGGAAGCAGGCGGACCAGCTGGTGCGGTTCGCCCAGCAGCACGGCCAGGCGGTGCGCGGGCACACCCTCATGTGGCACAACCAGCTGCCCGGCTGGCTGACCACCGGGGTCGCGAACGGCTCCATCAGCGACGCCCGGCTGCGCGACATCCTCCACCAGCACGTCACCGACGAGGTCACCCACTTCAAGGGCAAGGTGTGGCAGTGGGACGTCGCCAACGAGGTCTTCGCCAACTCCTGGGACACCCCGCGGGCCGACGGTCTGAACGCCGACGACTTCTGGATCCAGCACCTCGGTTCGGGCATCGTGGCGGACGTGTTCCGCTGGGCGCACAAGGCCGACCCGAAGGCCCTGCTGATGTACAACGACTACAACATCACCGGCGAGGACGGGACCAACGCCAAGTTCCAGGCGGTCTACGACTTCGTCAAGAAGCTGCGGGCGCAGGGCGTGCCGATCGACGGCATCGGCGAGCAGGCCCACCTCGACACCCAGTACGGCTTCGACGCCCGGCAGTACCAGGCCGATCTCCAGGCGTTCGGCGACCTGGGGCTGAAGGTCGCCGTCACCGAGGCCGACGTGCGCACCTTCGTCGACAACGCGACCGACCAGGTGCCCACGGACGCGCTCGCCCAGTACGCCCAGCCCTACGAGTTCTCCGAACTGCTCAAGGGCTGCGAACTGGTCCGCCAGTGCATCTCCTTCACCGCCTGGGGCGTCCACGACGGCGACTCCTGGATCCCGGGCACGTTCAGCGGCGAGGGGTACGGCCTGCTCTACGACGTGAACCTGAAGCCGAAGCCCGCCTACTCCACGCTCCAGCAGGACCTGAAGCTGGCGGCGGGCACCGTCCGCCACGCGGGCGACTGAGCCGCGTCCGCGAGCGGAGGGGCCCCTCGCGAGGGGCCCCTCTCGTCTCCCGTGACCCCGCCGGGCCGGCTCGCCCCGGCGGGGTCGCGCACGGGCGGGGGCGTCAGAGCGCCTTGGCCCGGACCAGTGCCGACAGGACGAGCGCTCCGGGGAGTATCGGCAGCCAGTCGGTGACCAGCCGGTAGCCGATGACGGTGGCGGTCGCCGCGGCGGGCGCGGCGCCGAACGCGGCCAGGGTCCACACCAGCGCCGCGTCCACCGCGATCCCGCCGGGCGCGGGCACGGCGCCCACGGCGGTGCCCGCCGCGAGGAACGCCAGCACCACCTGGGGCCAGGGCAGCCCGAGCCCGAGCGAGGCGCCGACACAGGCCAGCGCCCCCGCCTGCACCAGCGGCATCGCCAGCGCGCCGCCCCACAGGGCCAGCGCCCGGCCGGGCCGCGCGTGCACCGCCCGGACGTCGGCGAGCGCGGTGCGCACCAGTCCGGTCACCGGTCGCCGCAACGGCCGTACGACCGTCAGCAGCACCCCCGCCCCGGTCACGACGCCGCCCGCCACCGCCGCGGCCGGCACCAGCTCGGGCCCGTCCGGCACCAGGTCGGCAAGGCGCCGCCAGGCCGGCGAGACCGCCAGGAAGACGAGCAGCAACAGCGCCTTGGCGGCGGACCTGGCCAGGGAGTAGAGACCGATCGACGCCGTCGCCCGGTCCAGCGGCACGCCCCGCGCCCGCAGGAAGCGCAGGGTGACGGCGTGCGCGCCGAGCCCGCCGGGCAGCACATGGTTCGCGGCCCCCGCGGCGCACTGCGACGCCAGCAGCAACCCGGCCGGCACCCGGTCCGGCAGGGCGCCCTGCCGGACACAGGAGGCCGCCACCCAGGTCAGACACGTGCACCCGGCCCCGGCCAGCAGCCACCCGGGGTCGGCCGCGACCAGCCGCCGCACCCCCTCGGACACCACGGGCCGGTTGGCGGCCGCCCAGCACCCCGCGACCAGCAGCGGGGCCAGGCACAGCGCCAGCCGCACCGGCCGGGCGGACATCGGCGCCGGCGAGCGGGCGGGGGCCGCGGGCCCGGCAGCGCAGGGCGCGGCGACGGAGGAGGTCGGGGACGGTGAGGACACGGGCACGCCGTCCTTCCGCGCGGGGCCGGGAGGGAACCGCCGGGAACCTTCCCCCGTTGTATGACACGAGGGTGTCCTGGAACCCAATGGCCGGGGGCGGGGCGGTGCCGTCGGGCGCACGCGCGCCATCGGCCGTTCACCACCTACCGGGTAGCCTTCTTTGGGGAGCGCTTTACATACCGCGCTCCGGGCAAGGTCAGCGACAGGGGAGGACCCGGCGGTGCACGTCCAGGAATGGCTCGACTCGGTGCCGGCGGTCGCCGTCTACGCCGTGGTGGCCCTGGTGATCGGCGTCGAAAGCCTCGGCATCCCGCTGCCGGGCGAGATCGTGCTGGTCTCCGCCGCGCTCATGTCCTCCCAGCACTCCCACATCAACCCGCTGATCCTCGGCGCCTGCGCGACCGCGGGCGCGGTGATCGGCGACTCCATCGGCTACGCCATCGGGCGCAAGGGCGGCCGGCCGCTGCTGGCCTGGCTGGGCAAGAAGTTCCCGAGGCACTTCGGCGAGGGGCACGTGGCCACCGCCGAGCGCTCGTTCCAGAAGTGGGGCATGTGGGCCGTCTTCTTCGGCCGCTTCGTCGCCCTGCTGCGCATCTTCGCCGGCCCCCTCGCCGGCGTCCTGCACATGCCCTACTGGAAGTTCCTGATCGCCAACGTCCTCGGCGGCATCTGCTGGGCCGGCGGCACCACGGCCGCCGTCTACTACGTGGGCGTGGTCGCCGAGGGCTGGCTCAAGAAGTTCTCCTACGTGGGCCTCGCCGCCGCGGTGGTGCTGGGCCTGGCCACCATGCTGGTCGTCAAGCGCAGGGCGAAGAAGGCCCAGCAGGAGCTCGCGCACAAGGAGCCGGAACCCGTCAGCGCCGGGGACTGAGCCCGCCGGGGCCGGCTACTCGTGCACCTCGCGATGCGCCTGGGCCAGCCCGGCGTACAGCGTGCCGTTCAGGGTCAGCCCCTCCCGCTCCTCGGCGGACAGCTCGCGCCGCACCTTCGCGGGCACCCCCGCCACCAGTGACCCGGCCGGCACCACCATCCCCTGGGGCACCAGCGCCTGCGCGGCCACCAGGGAACCCGCCCCGATCACCGCCCCGTTGAGCACCGTCGCCCCCATCCCGATCAGGCAGTCGTCCTCCACGGTCGCCCCGTGCACCACCGCGTTGTGCCCGATGGACACCCGCTCCCCGATGCGCACCGGGAACCCGGGGTCGGCGTGCAGCGTGACGTTGTCCTGCACGTTCGCCTGCGCCCCCACCGAGATCCGCTCGACGTCCCCGCGCACCACCGCGCCGTACCAGACGCTCGCCCCCGCGCCCACGGTCACGTCCCCGATCAGCGAGGCGTTCGGCGCCACGAACGCCTCCGCGTCCACCTCCGGTTCCTTGCCGCCGATCGCCACGATCAGTGCCCGCCGCGTCATCATCGTCTCCTCGTGTCCGTAGGTATCCCGCACGGTACGACAGCGGGTGGGGCAAAGATCACAGCGGTCCTCCCTCCGCGCCGAGGCGACCCGTGAGTAACGTGACCCCGTGCCGAAGCGCAAGAACACGTTCTCATCCTGGCGCCGTGGCCTCGCCCAGCGTGCCGTCCACCAGGCATGGGCCTGGGTCCAGCGCACCGGCTCCGTCACGGCGGAGCATCCGGGCAGCCTCCGCTTCGGCGCCATCGGCGAGGCCACCCGGCTCGCCTTCCCGCTCGGCACGGTCTTCGGCGAGCCCTGGATCCGGCTCGGCTCCCACTGCATCATCGCCGAGCAGGTCACCCTGACCGCGGGGCTGATGCCGGACCTGGACCTCGGCCCGGAGCCCATCCTGCGCATCGGCGACGGCGTCGTGCTCGGCCGCGGCAGCCACGTCATCGCGGACACCACGGTGACCATCGGCCGGGACTGCTACTTCGGGCCGTACGTCTACGTCACCTCCACCAACCACTCCTACGACGATCCGCACGAGCCGATCGGCCGGCAGTGGCCCCGCATGGAGCCGGTGGAGATCGGCCCCGGCTGCTGGATCGGCACCGGAGCGGTGATCCTGCCGGGCGCGCGGATCGGCCGGAACGTCGTGGTGGCCGCCGGGGCCGTGGTACGCGGTACGGTGCCCGACCACGCCGTGGTGGCCGGCGCCCCCGCCAGGGTCGTACGGCGCTGGACGGCCGAGGACGGCTGGCAGCCGCCGCTGCGCACCCCCGCCCCGGTGCCGATCCCGGACGGGACCACGCCGGAGCAGTTGCGGGCGCTGGCCCGGCTGGACGAGTCCGCGGTGGCGCGGCTGGCGGAGCTGGACGGCGAGGGCTGAGGCTCAGCCGGTCGCCAGCAGCACCGTGCCCAGCAGGGCGAGGCCCGCGCCCGCCGCCTGGATCGCGCGCAGCCGCTCGCTGAGGAAGCCGCGGGCGGCCAGCGCGGTCACCACCGGGTAGAGCGAGGCGAGCACGGCGGCCACCGTGATCGGGCCGTGCTGGGCGGCGATCGCGTAGGTGCCGTTGGCCGCGACATCGGCCAGGCCGACGAAGGCCAGCGCGGGCAGCGAGCGGTAGGGGAAGCCGCTCTGCGGCACGGCGGCGTTGCCGCGCCGCAGGGAGGCGGCGAGTGCGGCCCCGCCCACCGCGACATTGGTCAGCCGCTGCACGAACAGCGCGAGGAAGAGACCGGTGACCGTGGTGGAGGCCTCGGCGATCAGGGCGAACACCGTGCCGAAGCCGAGCGCCGAGACCAGGGTGAGCAGGACGGTGCGCCGCTCCACGGGCGCGCCGCGCAGTTGCGGGCCGCCCGCGAGGACGACCCCGAGGACGGCGACCGCGATGCCCGCGAACTGGAGCAGCCCCGGCCGCTCGCCCAGGAACAGGCCCACGCCGACGGGGACCACGACGCTGAGGGTGGCGAGCGGCGAGACGACGCCCATGGGGCCGAGGGCGAGGGCCTTGTAGAAGGAGAGGAGCGCCACCGGGCCGACCAGGCCCGCCGCGAACGCGAACCAGAGCCGGGGCCCGGCCTCGCTCCAGGCACCCGTGGCCACGACGACCGCGCCGAGCACGGCCGCCGCGATGCCCTGGGAGACGACCACCACCGTCAGCGCGGGCGTACGTCGTGTCAGCAGCCCGCCGCCGAAGTCGGCCAGCCCCCACAACAGGCTGGTGATCAGGGCGAAGAGGGCGGTCACGGTGCCTCGCAGTACAGTTCGTCGGACGGAGGGGCGCGCTTCACCGTAGTTCAACGTCTTGGACTGCGCCATCCAAAAAAATGAACTATCTCGGATATTGGACGGAACGTGTCTGACCTCGAACTGCTGACCCAGTCACTGGCGCGCAACGTCAGGCACTGGCGTTCGGTGCGCGGCTTCACCCTGGACGTGCTCGCCGCGCGGTCCAACGTCAGCCGGGGGATGCTCATCCAGATCGAGCAGGCCCGCACCAACCCGAGCATCGGCACCATCGTCAAGATCGGCGACGCGCTCGGCATCAGCGTCACCACCCTGCTCGACTACGCGCGGGGCCCCAAGGTGCGCATCGTTCCCGCCGAGCGGGCGGTACGGCTGTGGCGGTCGGAGTCCGGCAGCCACAACCGGCTCCTGGCGGGCACCGAGGCCCCCGGCCCGCTGGAGTTGTGGGACTGGGTGCTGATGCCGGGCGACCAGAGCGTGGCGGAGCCGCACCCGCCGGGCACCGTCGAACTCGTCCATGTCATCGACGGCGAACTCACCCTCACCGTCGAGGGCGAGGACCACCGCGTACCGACCGGCGCCAGCGCCACCTTCGAGGCCAACGTCCCGCACGTCTACGCCAACCGCGGCGACGTCCCCATGAAGATGATGATGGCGGTCTCCGTGCCGCCCGTGCAGTGAGACGCTCCCGCGTCCGCCTCCGGAGCCTTGTTAGCGTGCGGGCATGCGCGCACCCATCGGAAACTTCGAGACCGCGACCCCGGTGCCGGACTGCCTGGACGAACTGACCGCCCCGGTGGCCGACGCCGTACGGAACTGGCGGGCGGGCATCCCCGCCGACCGCGTCCTCTATGTCGACACCGACCCGCGCTGGGCCGACACCGCCGTCTTCCTCGAGCACTACGGCAGCGATCTGACCGAGCGGTCGGCCAACTGCGTGGTGGTCGCGGGCAAGCGGGGCGGCGAGACCACGCTCGCCGCGTGCCTGGTGCTGTCCACCACCCGGGTCGACGTCAACGGCGCGGTCCGCCGCCAACTGGGCTCGCGCAAGGCTTCGTTCGCCCCGATGGAGACGGCGACCGGCGAGACCGGCATGGAGTACGGCGGCATCACCCCCATCGGACTGCCCGCCGACTGGCCCCTCTTGGTGGACACGGCCGTCGTCGACCTGCCCTACGTCCTGGTCGGCAGCGGCCGGCGGCGCGGCAAACTGCTGGTGCCGGGCAAGGTGTTCGCCGAGCTGCCCGGGGCGGTCGTGCTGGAGGGGCTCGGCGTCTGAACTACGGCGTGAGGTGATGGGCGAGGGCGAGATGCGGGTCCCGCTCGCCCGGCACCGGCGCCGGATCGGCGTGCACCAGGGCGGCGGTCAGCCGTGGCAGGGCGTGCAGCAGGGCGTGTTCGGCCGCGACGGCGATCGCGTGCGCCTGCCGCAGCGTGGCCTCGCCGTCCACCACCACCGCGAGTTCGGCCCGCAGCCGGTGCCCGATCCAGCGCAGCCGCAGTTCGCCCACCGAGCGCACCCCCGGCACCGCCAGCGCCGCCCGCTCGGCCCGGTCCACCAGGGCCGGGTCCACGGCGTCCAGCATCCGCCGCAGCACCTCCCGCGCCGCGTCCCGCAGCACCAGCACGATCGCGGCCGTGATCGCCAGCCCGACGACCGGGTCCGCGAGGTGGAGGCCGAGGGCGGACCCGGCGGCGCCCAGCAGCACGGCGAGCGAGGTGAAGCCGTCGGTGCGGGCGTGCAGCCCGTCGGCGACGAGCGCGGCCGAGCCGATGCGCCGGCCGACCCGGATCCGGTACCGGGCCACCCACTCGTTGCCCGCGAAGCCGACCAGCGCGGCCGCCGCCACGGCGGGCAGGTCGGTGACCGGACGGGGGTCGAGCAGCCGGCCGACGGCCGCCCACGCGGCGAAGGCCGCCGAGGCCGCGATCGTCAGCACGATCACCAGCCCCGCGAGGTCCTCGGCACGGCCGTAGCCGTAGGTGAACCGCCGGTTCGCGGCCCGCCGCCCCAGCACGAAGGCGATGCCGAGCGGTACGGCGGTCAGCGCGTCGGCGGCGTTGTGCACGGTGTCGCCGAGCAGCGCGACGGACCCCGAGACGGCCACCACGGCCGCCTGCGCCAGCGCGGTCGCGCCCAGCACGGCCAGCGACACCCACAGCGCGCGCATCCCCTGCGCCGAGGACTCCAGCGCCGCGTCCAGTTTGTCGGCGGTCTCGTGCGAGTGCGGGGTGAGCAGATGGGCCAGGCGGTGGCGGAGCGAGGAGGTGCCGTGCTCGTGCGGGCCGTGCTCGTGGTGATCGCTCACGGGAGTCCCCTTCCGGGTGGGCGCGGTGGACGCGGAACGCCCACGGGGACATTATGTGCGTATGAGCGCACGCATGCACCTGTCAACTGCGCACCCTGCGCAGCAGCGCACACCGGGCGACGAACAGTTCGCGCTCGCCGCCGAACTCCTGGCCCTCCTCGGCGACCGCACCCGCCTCGCCCTGCTGCACGCCCTGGCCTCGGGAGAGGCCGACGTCACCACCCTCACCGAGACCTGCGCCGCCGCCCGTCCCGCCGTCAGCCAGCACCTGGCCCGCCTCCGCCTCGCCGGCCTGGTCGACACCCGCAAGGAGGGCCGCCGGGTGATCTACTCCTTGCGCCACGGCCATCTGCGCCGTCTGGTGGACGAAGCCCTGAAGACCGCCGACCACCGGCTCGCGGAGACGCAGCGCGGGGGAGGGTGAGGGCGTGACGCGGGGGCGGGTGCGGGGCGGTGCCCGGAAGACGGCGGTGCCCCGGCGACCGCGGGCGGTCGGCGGGGCACCGGGCGGGGAAGCCGCTCAGTGGGTCGGCGCGTCCGTGACGACGACCTCGTCGATGCTGCGCTCGATCGCCTCCGTCGGGGACGCGGTGGCCTTCGCCCAGTAGTAGACGACGAGCGAGAACGCCGCGACGACCAGCATGTCCCAGTACAGCGGTATGTTGCCCTGGCTGCCCTCGCCGAAGCCGCCCTGCCAGGAGATCACGCCGATGCCCAGCAGATACGCGGGCAGCCACTGCGCGGCCTTGAAGTCCATCCGGGGCGCGTCCGGCCTGCCCTTGGCGTTGGCCCACCAGGCGTAGGAGCCCAGCAGGACGTAGCCGAGCAGGATGGCGAAGCCCAGCCGCCACAGGGTGTCCCAGCCGCTCCAGTAGATGATCAGGTTGGCGATCACGAAGGACGCCGGCGCGACGACCTTGCCGGCGGGCAGCCGGTAGGGGCGCTCGAAGTGCGGCAGGCGGTCGGCGAAGACGCCGTAGGCCAGCGGCGCACCCGCGTACATCAGCACGCTCGCCGAGGTGATGAAGCCGACCAGCTTCTGCCAGCTCGGGAACGGCAGGAAGCAGAGGATGCCGGTGACGAAGGTGACGATGAGACCGATCCACGGCACACCGCGCCTGTCCGTCCGGGTGAGCCCCTTGGGCGCGTAGCCGTTCTTGGCCAGGCCGTAGGAGACGCGCGAGGTGGCGGTGGTGTAGATCAGGCCGGTGCCGGCGGGGGAGATGATCGCGTCGACGTAGAGCACCCAGCCCAGCCAGCCGAGGCCCACCACGGTCGCGAGGCCCGCCCAGGGGCCGCTGATGCCGGCGTAGGCCAGCTTCGCCCAGCCGTGCGCGAACGAGGCGTGCGGCAGCGCGGCGATGAAGACGATCTGGAGCAGGATGTAGATGCCGGCGCCGATGGCGACCGAGCCGAGGGTGGCGCGGGGCAGGTCCCGCTTGGGGTTGCGGCTCTCACCGGCCAGCTGGATCGCCTGCTCGAAGCCGAGCAGCGCGAAGATGATGCCGCTGGAGCTGATCGCGCCCAGCATGCCCTTGGCGCCGAAGGGGGCGAAGCCCTGCGAGGTGAAGTTGGAGACGTGGAAGTTGCCCACGGCGATGATGAAGATCGCCGCGAGCGGGATGGCGATCTTCCACCAGGTCGCGGCGCTGTTGGTGTGCGCCAGGGCGCGGACGCCGAAGAAGTTGACGCCGACGAAGACGGCCATGAGGACGATGGCCGTCACCACACCGCTCGTGGTCAGCGTGCCGTCGGCGTCCTGGAGGCCCTGGGCGAACTTCCAGTGACCGGCGTAGCCGATCATGGCCTCGACCTCGATGGGGGCCACCGTGGCGGCCTGGAGCCACGAGAACCAGCCGAAGGACATGCCGGCCAGGCCGCCGAAGGCGTAGTGCGGGTAGCGGGCGGTGCCGCCCGCCACCGGGAACATGCCGCCGAGCTCGGCGTGCACCAGCGCCAGCAGGACGATGGCCACCGTGCCGATCACCCACGAGATGATCGCCGCGGGGCCGGCCACGACGACGGCCTTCTCGGCGCCGTACAGCCACCCGGAGCCGATGATGGAGCCCACGGAGGCCCACATCAGGCCGATGAGTCCGACGTCGCGGCGCAGACCCCCGGTGTCACTGACGGCTACCGGTGCAGCCTGGTCGACTTTCGCCATGTCACGTGGCCTCTCAGATCGTAAACGCAGGTTTAACGAGGAAGGAGGCCACAGGCTAGGAACGCTTTCCCTGTCGGCAAAAGACCGCTTACCAAAACTTGACTCAGGATCTTGCCGGTCTTGAGGACAGGGTTTTCACAGCTCATCCGCTGTGCGCGAATGTCAATATTCAGCGAAGAATTGTGATGAAGAAGTGCTGACACTAGGTCAAGCGGGGAATTTCGATTGCCGGGCAGCGGTCCATCACCATGTCCAGACCGGCCTCGCGGGTGCGCGCGTACGCGGCCTCGTCGACGACACCGAGCTGGAACCAGACCGCCCGGGCGCCCTTCGCCACGGCCTCGTCGGCCACCGCGCCCGCCAGCGAGCTGTTGACGAAGACGTCCACCACGTCGACCTCGAAGGGGATGTCCGCCAGGCAGGCGTACCCCCGCTCGCCGTGCACGGTCTCCGCCTTCGGGTGCACCGGCACGATCCGCTTGCCGAACCGCTGGAGCACCTGCGCCACACGATGGGCGGGCCGGGCGGAATTGCCGGACAGACCGACCACCGCCCAGGTATCGCCCAGTTCGGTCAGAATCCTGCGAACTGTCGCCTCATCGCCGTACACGTCCGCCTCCTTTGTGGTGTGGGATGTTCTCCGCTGCCGTCAACCGGCCCCGCGGGACACGGATTCCCCGTTACCGCCCCGCCACGGTGTCCGGAATCGGCGCGCGGTACCCGCGCACGGCCGTCCGCGCGCCTACGCTCGCCCCGTGCTGCGCATCCTCGACGCCCGAACCGGTGCACCCGTCCCCGCCGCGCCCGCCCGGCGCGGCGGCCTGACCCGCATCGAGGCCCGTGCCCCGGGGCCCGGCCTCACCTCGCTGCGGGTGCTCCTCACCGCCGACCTCCTCGCCCGGGCCCTGGAACTGAACGGCACCCAGGCCTGGCCCACCCTCGCCACCGCGCTGCCCGGGGAACTCCGCGCCGCCGCCGACGCCCTCGCAGTCCGCCCCTTCGAGGAGGCCCGCGGGCTCGCTCCCGGCGCGGGCGGACCGGGCGCGGTGCTGGTGGTGGCGGAGGGCGAGGGCGCCGCGTGGCCCGGGGACGGGCCGGTGGTCCTCGTCGCACCGGCGCTCTGGGCGGGACGCCCGCCCGGGGCGGGCGAGGCCGCCTGCGGACCGGCCCCGCTGCCCGCGCTCCTCGCCGACCCCACCGCCCTCCGGCTGGCCCTGCTCCGCGTCCCCCGCGGGCAGACCGCCCGGCTGGACGAGGCCGCGCTCGGCGCCGCCGCCGAGCGGCTGGCGGGGTGGCGCGGGGCCGTGGCCGGGTGGGCCCGCTCCCCCTCGCGGCCGGTGCCCGAGGCGGTGCGGGCACGGCTCGCGCGGGCCTGGGAGGACGACCTGGACACGCTGGAGTTCCTGGACGTGCTCGGGGACGTGGAGGCCGACCCCGAGGTGCCCGACGGCGCCCGGTTCGAGACCTTCGCCTACGCCGACCGGCTGCTCGCCCTCGACCTCGCCCGCGACCTCGGGGCCCCGGCGTGAGCTCCGGTCCGCTGCGCCGGCTCGTGGTGCTCCGGCACGCCAAGTCCGCCCGGCCCGAGGGCGTGCCCGACCACCGCAGACCGCTGGCGCCGCGCGGCCTGCGGGACGCCCCCGCCGCCGGCCGCGCCCTCGCCGAGGCCGACCTCCTGCCCGACCTCGCCCTGTGCTCCACCGCCGTACGCGCCCGGCAGACCTGGCAGCTGGCCTCCGCCGAATGGGGAACGCCGCCCCCGGTGCGCCACGAGCCCCGGCTGTACGCGGCCGACGTGCCCGCCCTGCTGGCGGTCGTGCGCGAGACGCCGCCCGAGGTGGAGACGCTGCTCCTCGTCGGGCACAACCCGGGCCTCGCGGACCTGGTCCGCACGCTGGCCGGGGACGGCCTCGACGACACCCTGGACCGGCTGCGCGCCAAGTTCCCCACCTCCGCGATCGCCGTCCTCGCCTGGCACGCCCCCGGCTGGCCGGCCCTCGCCCCCGGCGCCGCCCTGCTGACCTGGTTCCGGGTGCCCCGGGGCGGGAGCCGTACCTAGGCCCTGTCGTCAGACTCCCGCCTGCCTCGCGACGCCATGCACGCACTCTCGCCGCACCGGGCCCAGACCCGAGTACGCCCAGTACGAGGGTCAGGCCCCGGCACGCCGAGAGCACGCACCTGACGCCGCGCGGCCCGCCCTCCGGGCGGACGGCGGGAGTGTGGCGACAGGTCCTATAGGGCGCCCGCCGCCTGCGCATAGGGTGGGTGGATGCAGGACGAGTACCGCACAGTCGCCCACGCGGGCGTGCACGAGACCGAGATCAACCGTTCCCGCTTCCTGTGCGCCCTCGCCCCGGCCGCCACCGAGCAGGAGGCCCAGGACTTCATCGCGGCCGTCCGCAAGGAGCACGCCGACGCCACCCACAACTGCTGGGCCTACGTCATCGGCGCCGACGCCCGCGTGCAGAAGGCCAGCGACGACGGGGAACCGGGCGGCACCGCCGGCGTCCCCATGCTCCAGATGCTGCTGCGCCGCGACATGCGGTACGTCGTCGCCGTGGTCACCCGCTACTACGGCGGCGTCAAGCTCGGCGCCGGCGGACTCATCCGCGCCTACGGCGGCGCCGTCGGCGAGGCCCTGGACGCGCTCGGCACCCGCACCCGGCGCCGCTTCCGGCTGGCCACCGTCACCGTCGACCACCAGCGCGCGGGCAAGCTCCAGAACGATCTGCGCGCCACCGGCCGCGAGGTCCGCGACGTGCGCTACGGCGAGGCCGTCACCATCGAGATCGGCCTGCCGGACGCCGACGTGGACGCCTTCCGGGGCTGGCTCGCCGATGCGACCGCGGGCACGGCCGCCCTCGAACTGGGCGGCGAGGCCTACGGAGATGCCTGACTAGACGGGGTAAAAAGGACATAACGCATTTGTGGCGTGCCGGGTATGACGGATGGTGCGCGAGCGGCCGGCCGGGCTGTCGTACCCGGCCGTTAGTCTCGGTGGTCATGAGACTCCTGCACACGTCCGACTGGCACCTCGGCCGGGCCTTCCACCGGGTGAGCATGCTCGGCGCCCAGGCCGAGTTCATCGGTCACCTCGTCGCCACCGTGCGCGAGCGCGAGGTGGACGCGGTGCTCGTGGCGGGAGACGTGTACGACCGCGCGGTGCCCCCGCTCGCCGCCGTCGAACTCTTCGACGACGCCCTGCACCGCCTCGCCGCACTGGGCGTGCCCACCGTGATGATCTCCGGCAACCACGACTCGGCCCGCCGCCTCGGCGTCGGCGCCGGACTCATCGACCGCGCTGGCATCCACCTGCGCACCGAACCGTCCGCCGTCGCCACCCCCGTGGTGCTCGCCGACGCCCACGGCGACGTCGCCCTCTACGGCCTGCCCTACCTCGAACCCGCCCTGGTGAAGGACGAGTTCGGCGTCGAGAAGGCAGGACACGAGGCCGTCCTCGCGGCCGCCATGGACCGGGTCCGCGCCGACCTCGCCACCCGCCCGGAGGGCACCCGCTGCGTCGTCCTCGCCCACGCCTTCGTCACCGGCGGCGAGGCCAGCGACAGCGAACGCGACATCACCGTCGGCGGTGTCGCCGCCGTACCCGCCGGGGTCTTCGACGGCGCCCACTACGTGGCCCTCGGCCACCTGCACGGCTGCCAGACCCTCACCGAGCGCGTGCGCTACTCCGGCTCCCCGCTCGCCTACTCCTTCTCCGAGGCCGACCACCGCAAGAGCATGTGGCTGGTCGACCTCGGAGCCGATGGCACCGTCCGCGCCGAACGCCTCGACTGCCCGGTGCCGCGCCCGCTGGCCCGCGTCCGCGGCACCCTGGAGGAACTGCTCGCCGACCCGGACCTCGCCCGCCACGAGGACTCCTGGATCGAGGCCACCCTCACCGACAGCGTCCGCCCGGCCGACCCGATGGCCCGGCTCGCCGAGCGCTTCCCGCACACCCTGAGCCTCGTCTTCGACCCCGAGCGCGCCCCCGACGACCCCCGGGTCTCCTACGCCCGGCGCCTCGCGGGCCGCAGCGACCAGCAGATCGCCCGGGACTTCGTCGCCCACGTCCGCGGCGCCGGACCGGACGAACGGGAGAGCGCGATACTGCGCGAGACCTTCGACGCCGTCCGCGCCGACGCGGCCGTACGGGAGGTGGCCCGGTGAGGCTGCACCGGCTCGACATCACCGCCTTCGGTCCCTTCGGCGCCACCCAGCACGTCGACTTCGACGCGCTGTCCGCCGCCGGCCTCTTCCTGCTGCACGGCCCCACCGGCGCCGGCAAGACCTCCGTCCTGGACGCCGTCTGCTACGCCCTGTACGGCTCCGTCCCCGGCGCCCGCCAGAGCGGCACGGGCCAGGGCATGAACCTGCGCAGCGATCACGCCGAGCCCGGCACGCGCACCGAGGTCCGCCTCGAACTCACCGTCGCCGGACGCCGGCTCGAGGTCACCCGGCAGCCGCCCTGGGAGCGCCCCAAGCTGCGCGGCAAGGGCACCACCGTCGACAAGGCCCAGACCTGGCTGCGCGAGTACGACGCCACGGCGGGCGCCTGGAAGGACCTCAGCCGCTCCCACCAGGAGATCGGGGCCGAGTTCGAGCAGCTGCTCGGCATGAGCCGGGAGCAGTTCTGCCAGGTCGTGCTGTTGCCCCAGGGCGACTTCGCCCGCTTCCTGCGTGCCGACGCCGAGGCCCGCGGCCGGCTGCTGGGCCGCCTGTTCGACACCCAGCGCTTCGCCGACGTCGAGAAGCGCCTCGCCGAACGCCGCCGCGCCGCCGAGGCCCGGGTGCGCGAGGGCGACGCCGCCCTCCTCGCCGACGCCCACCGCATGCAGCAGGCCGCGGGTGACGCCATGGAGCTGCCCGAGCTGGCGCCCGGCGACCCGGGACTCGCCGAGGCCGTGCTCGGCGCCGCCGCCGTCGCCCGCACCACCGCCCGGGAACGCCTCGCCGTCGCCCACAGCCGCCTGGCCGCCGCCGAGTCCGCCCACGCCGACGCCCGTCGCGCTGTGGACGAGGAACGTGAACTCGCCCGGTTGCAGGGCCGCTTCGCCGAAGCGCGGCGGCGCGCCGAACGGCTTGAGGAGCGGGCCGGCGACCATCGCGAGGACCAGGAGCGCATGGCGCGTTCCCGCAAGGCCGAGCAGGTCGCGCCCGCGCTCCAGCTGCGTGAGGAGGCCGAGCGGGAGCACCGCGGGGCGGACGCCGCCGAGGCCCGCGTCCGGAGCGCGCTGCCCGGCCCGCTCGCCGACGCCGACGCGAGCGCGCTGGCCGCCGCCGCCCGCCGCGCCGCCGAGGAACTGGGCGGCCTGGACGCCGCCCGGCGCGCCGAGCGGCGCCTTGCCGAGGTGACCGCCGAACGCGCC
The DNA here is from genome assembly GCF_900104815.1 of Streptomyces misionensis. Classification (NCBI taxonomy): domain Bacteria; kingdom Bacillati; phylum Actinomycetota; class Actinomycetes; order Kitasatosporales; family Streptomycetaceae; genus Streptomyces; species Streptomyces misionensis. The sequence continues at coordinate 1,512,195 of NZ_FNTD01000004.1, read as the reverse complement.
GGGCTCGACCGCCAGGAACGCGCCGACGAGGACGTGCTGCGCGAGGCCGACGCCTGGCTGGCGGGCTGGGACACCGCACGCGCCGACCTCCAGACCCGCATCGACACCGCCCAGGAGGCCGCCACCCGCGCCGAACAGCTCGGCGTCCGCCGCGATCCGATGCGGCGGCGCCTGGCGGCGGCCCGCGCCCGGGACGCCCTCACCGAGGAGCTGGAGACGGCCCGGCGGCGGGCCCAGGACGCCGGACAGCGCGCCCTGGACGCCCGCGCCCACTGGCTCGACCTCAAGGAACAGCGCCTGACCGGCATCGCCGCCGAACTGGCCGCCCACCTCGCCGACGGCGAGCCGTGCGCGGTCTGCGGCGCCACCGAACACCCGGCGCCCGCCCGCAAGGTCGCCGGGCACGTGGACCGCGCCGCCGAGGAACAGGCGCACGCCGCCTCCCGGGAGGCCGACCGCCGGCACACCGAGGCCGAGCGGGGCGTCGCCGCCGTACGCGAGTCCCTGGCCGCCGCCACCGCCGAGGCAGGCGAGACACCTGTAGGTGAACTCGCCGCCGAAGCCGACGAGTTGGAGCAGGAGTACGCCCGCGCCCGGCAGACCGCCTCCGGGCTGCACGCCGCCCACGAGGAGCTGCGGGGCGCCGAGCAGGAGCGTGAGCGGCGCCTCGCCGAGCGGCAGCAGGCCGCCGTACGGGCCGCCTCACGGCTCACCCGGCGCGAGGCGCTGGACCGCGAACAGTCCCAGCTGGAAACGGAGTTGGCCCAGGCCCGCGGCACCGCGGAGAGTGTGGCCGCGCGCGCCGCCCAGCTGGAGCGGCAGGCGGAGCTGCTCACCGAGGCCGCGGAGGCCGTACGCGCCGCCGAGGACACCGCCCAGCGCCTGAAGAGCGCCGACGCCCGGCTGGCCGACGCCGCCTACCGGGCCGGGTTCGCCACCCCCGAGGCCGCGGCCGCCGCCCTGCTCACCGACGACGGGCACCGCGAACTGCAACACCGCCTGGACGCCTGGCAGTCGGAGGAGGCGGCCGTGCGCGCCGTGCTCGCCGAGGCGGACAGCGCGGCCGCCGCCCAGCGGCCGCCCGCCGATCCGGCCGGCGCCGAACGGACGGCCGCCGAGACCGAGCGCCGGCTGCGGCAGGCCGTCTCCGCCCGTGATGCCGCCGACCGCTGCCGCGCCGAACTGGACCGGCTGTCCGCCCGTGCCGCCGAGGCCGTGCGCCGGCTCGGACCGCTGCGCGAGGAGTACGACCGGGTCGCCCGGCTCGCCGCCCTCACCGCGGGCACCGCCGCCGACAACGAGCGCAGGATGCGCCTGGAGTCGTACGTGCTCGCCGCCCGTCTGGAACAGGTCGCCGCCGCCGCGACCGTCCGCCTCCAGCGGATGTCCTCCGGCCGCTACACCCTCGTCCACTCCGACGACCGCAGCGGCCGCGGCCGCAGCGGCCTCGGCCTGCACGTGGTGGACGCCTGGACCGGGCGCGAACGGGACACCGCCACCCTCTCCGGCGGCGAGACCTTCTTCGCCTCCCTGGCCCTCGCCCTCGGCCTCGCCGACGTCGTCACCGACGAGACCGGCGGCGTCCGCCTGGACACCCTTTTCATCGACGAGGGCTTCGGCAGCCTCGACGACCAGACCCTGGACGAGGTCCTCGACGTCCTCGACGGCCTGCGCGAACGCGACCGCAGCGTGGGCATCGTCAGCCACGTCCCCGACCTGCGCCGCCGCATCCACGCCCAACTGGAGGTCGTGAAGGGCAGAACGGGGTCGACGCTGCGGCAGCGGGGGGTCTGACGGCGATCAGACACTGCTCGGTCCCGTCTTGACGCAGACAGCGGGCTCAACCCATGAGGATCGCCGTCAGTAGTAATCCTCCTGCTTTCGCATGTGCCCTGTGGGCTCGATCTCGTCGCGGAGGAACGTATACACCTCGTCCTCTCCGTCGAGCAGCACGGCGTAGGCGGGCGGAGTCGCTTCATCAGGCGGCTCTGTGATGCCGAGGATGCCTCCCAGCTTGCCCTCGAGCCGGGGGCTGCCGGGGGCCCGGAGCACACGCACTTCTGCGAAGAAGGGGAGGGGGTCCGTCATGGTGCATTGATTCCTTTGCCGTTACTTGTGGGTGATCTCGCCGTCGAGTGACACATTGAGATGACTGCCGTCCCTACTGAGCCAACCCAGTTTGGCCTTGCCCAGTTTGCTCAGCTGGACATCCCATTCGAACGGCTGCCCGGCGGTCCTGGAAGGCCCCTTGATCCACTCGTTACCGAATCGGTCGATATAGCCCTTTCGAGCGCCGCGGGGCAGGCCCGTACTGACCGAGACTCTCTTGTCCGGGACGAAGCGGATGCGTCCCGTGTGGGGAAGTTGAGCGTCCTTTATGAGACCCTTGACCCCGGTCCGAGGTGTCGCAACGACCTCTTCGCACTTCAGACCCAGCGGGTCGACGAGGAGCAGGGGCGCGTCGACGTACGCATGGTGATCGGGAGCGGCATCGAGCCCAAGCGGATCGGGGCTGACGTACCGGGCGACTTCTGGATCGTAGTAGCGGAAGTAGTTGTAGTGCAGCCCTGACTCGGTGTCGAAGTACTGGCCCGGAAAGCGCAGCGGACAGGTGGCGGATTCCGCGTCGTCGGTCCCGGACGGGACGTGGGTGCCCCACAACGTAGTACGGCGCTGCCACACCACCTCGCCCTGCGCGGTGACGAGTTCCATGGGAGAACCAGCGTTGTCGGTGATGACCGCGAGAAAGCGGGTGACGCTCTCGGGGCCTGTCTCCTCGGCTAGCCGCGAGAGGAACGAAGCCCCCTCAGGGACATGTGACCGCGTGTGGAGGGTCTGGGTGACCGGACGGTGAGTGTCCGGTTCGTAGTCCCAGCTGATCACTTTGCCGTCCGGGAGGGTCTGTTCGCCCAGGCGGGTGTCATCCCACGAGAATTCGACACGGTCGGCGGGCGACCCGTCGTGGGTCACGCGGTGCTTGGAGATCCGCCGGCCCAGGGGGTCGTAGGCGTACCTCCATCGGTCACCGTTCGGTGTCACCACCTCGGTCAGGCGGTCCTCCGCATTCCAGACATAGGACCAGGTGTGTGATTTCCCGCTGAGGAGTTTGCGTGTTCGCCTGGTGAGCCGACCTTGGCAGTCGTGCTCGTACGTCGTCCGCCCCGCTCGACGGACGATCGTGCCTTCGAACTCGCGTTCACCAGGGGAGTCGTGGCCAGGTGCCGACACCCCCCGAACCTTGCCGGTGCTGTCGTAGGCGTAGGTCTCGGTCCAACCGTGCGCCCGAACCTTGGTGACGCTGCCCGTGTCGTCCAGGCCGAAGTGGCGAGTTCCCGAAGTCAGTTCTCGGATCTCGGTGAGATGGCCGTCGACCCGGTAGGTGTACGTGCGGTGCTGGAGGAGGCAGTCCGGAACGGGTCCGCCGATGGCAGAGGTCAGGGACTGCGCGGTCATCTGCCCGTTCGGGTTCCAGCGCTGCGTGAGCGTCACTCCCTCACCGAACCGGCGCTCGATCTCACGACCTGCGGCGTCGTGCGAGAAGTCCAGCGTGCCGGCCATTGAGCGTAGTTGGGCCGGTCTGCCGACCGCGTCATATGTCCAGTCCGACGCCAGTCCCGACGGTACAACGCGACGAGTGCGGCGTCCGAGAGCGTCGTACTGAAAGACTGACGTGCGATCGTTGACGGTCTCCGACAGGATCCGGCCCAGCGCGTCCCGTTCCAGGACCACCTCGGCGTCCGCGTTAGCCGCGTGGGAGAGGTCTCCGTTCGGTGTGTACGCGTACGTCGTGATCTCGCCGTTGTCGGTTTCCTGGGCTACGACTCTGCCGCGCGTGTCACGGGTAAAGCGTAGGACCTCGCCGACGCCGTTGACCCGGGTGATCAGCCTGCCTGCGGCATCGTAGGCGTACGTCAGGGTGCGCCCGTTGAAGTCCGTCTCCGCGATCAAACGGCCGGCCTCGTCATAGAGGTAAGACCAGGTTCGCCCATCGGGGTTGGTGACGCCTGTCAGACGCAACTCGGTGTCGTATGTGAACCCGTATCGAGTGCCGTCCGGGTCGGTGCGGGATGCCGGGACGTCGAAGGGCGCGGAGGTATGCGCGGTTGTGTTCCCGGCGAGATCTGTGTGCGCGATTAGGTTACCTTCAGCGTCCCAGGCCCAGGATTCGCGTGTGCCGTCGGGGTACTCACGCCACGTAGGCTTGCCCTCGATGCTCCATTCCATGCGTGTCGTGTGACCGAGTGGGTCGGTCACCGCGATAATGCGGCCGAATGAGTCGCGGCCCACGGTCGTCTCGTGCCCTAGTTCATCACCGAGCGTGATTGGCAAGCCAGCCGCGTTCGACACGATCCTCCGTGTGTGACCGAGGGCGTCTGTGACGGCGGCCAATTGCCCCCTACTACCGTACTGGTAGCGGGTCTCGGCACCGGTTGGGTCCACCGTGACAATCACATTGCCACGGTCGTCGTAGGTGTGCCGCCAGACTGCCCCGCCCGGCTCGACCACCTTGGTCGGGAGGCCGAGCGCGTTGTACTCCGCCTGGGCCGCTGTGCCGTCGGGGAGAACGAGGCCGGTGAGGTTGCCGGCGTCGTCGTAGGCGTACCGCGTGGTGTGGCCCAGCGGATCGGTCACCGCGACCGGGTGGGCGCCGTACTCGTCCCACTCCGTGCGGGTGACGTGCCCGAGCGGGTCCGTCTCTTCCACCACCAGGCCCTCGGTGTTGTACCGGTGGACTGAGACGTGCCCCTGAGAGTCCGTGTACGTCGTCGTGCGTGTGGTGTCGTCGTAGGTCAGGGCGCCGGACAGGATGCCGTCGATGCCCTCGGTGCGGGTGACCCGGCCTCGGTCGTCGTAGACGTAACCGAACCAGGTTCCGTTGCGGTCGGTCCAGCGGGTGACGCGTCCCTCGGTGTCGTAGGTGAAGCGCAGGGGTTCGCCGCTGGAGTTGATGACCTCGGTGAGGTTGCCGGTGGTGTCGTAGCCGTAGCGCATGACGACCGTGCCCTCGTCGGTCGTGGTGCCCGGGCGGTAGCGGGAAGGGGGCTCGTCCAGGAGGCGCAGGGCGGTGATGCGGGGGCCCTGGGTGTCGACGGCGACGTAGTAGCCGCCGGAGTGGCGGATGCCGAACGGGATGCCTTCGTCGTCGCGTTCGACGTCGATGCGGTTGCCGTTGCGGTCGCTCCAGGAGTCCAGTGCCAGGTGGAAGACGCCGAAGGATGGTGAGGGGACGGGGGCTGCGAAGGTGCGGGTCACTCCCGTCGACGGGTCGGTGACGGTCATCGCGCCGTCCGGTTTGCCGTCCCACTCCAGCGGCCAGCGCGGGCCCTTCACCGGCATGGTCGGCACGCCCGGCTCCGGTACCGGGTAGACCAGGCGCATGCCGTCGGCCGCGGCGAAGACGACGCCCTCGCCGTCGATCTGGAGGCACTCGTCCAGGGTGGAGATCCAGGTCGGGCCGAAGCAGACGCCGCCCCGGTAGGAGGACAGGTGGGTGCGGGTGAACTCCAGCGGCAGGGTGCCCGGCAGGGCGAGGTCCGTCTGGGTCATCAGCATGGCGCCGGTCGCCACGTCGATCGGCTCGCCCACGCAAGGGGTGCGTTCGGCGTTGCGGGCCGCAGGGCCCAGGTCGACCAGGTCCGGGCGCAGCGACGGCGGGCGCAGCAGCAGGGGGGTGGTGTCGGTGAGGCCGCCCTCCATGCTCGCCTTGAGCAGGCCGCCGCCCGCTCCGAGCGCGCCGCCGAAGATCATGCCGTCCTTGGCGGCCTGGTTGACCTCGTCCAGGCTGAAGCCGTGCTGCAGCCCCGTGGCCATCTGCAGCGGCTGAGCGACAGCGAGGTCCACCGTGACCGATTCGACCCCGCCGAACGCGACGCCGACGAAGGCGCCTGCGACGATGTCGGCCACCACGGCGGAGACCCCGACTCCCACCGTGGCGCCGAACTCGATGACCGCGTCCGCCGCCGCTGCCGCTGCGCCCGAGGCGATGCCCGCGGTCATGATGGCCAAAGCCACACCACCCGCGATCACGGCCGCGTCGATGGCGATCCGCGTCCAGAGCTTGTTGATCGCGTCGTCGATGGCGTCGGCGAACTTGTCCAGCGCACCCGCCATATCCCGCGAGGACTTGGCGAGATCGCTCAGCCAGCCGCCGCTCTCGCCGGTGGCGTAGCGGCCCCAGAACTTACGGAACGCCTCGATCGACTCACCCGTGTTGTTGTGGATGATGCCGGACGCGCTGCGGTGCACCGGGGAACGGACGTCGTCCACGGAGTCGGCGAACGCACGCCAGGCTTTCGCGGCGTCCCGAAGCTTGCCCGAGTCGGCCTCCGGCCACCACAAGCCCAGGTCGAGAAGGATGTGGCGGGCCTTGTCCTCAATGCTCACCGGCACCGTCGCCCGGCTTGTCGGTCTTCACTTCCGTGAACATGCCGGCGATGAGTTCGTCGTTGTCCACGTGGCCGTCCGCCATGTCGGTCATGGCCTCGTGAATGCTCGTCAGGCCGAGCACCAGGATGCCCGCCGCGCCCTCGATCTTTTTCTGGTGCGGCTTGTAGACGCCACCGAACTGGTTTCCCTGCTTGTCGTGGCCCCAGGGCTCGCCCAGGCCGTCCAGGGTCTGAATGAGCGTGGTCAGGGCCTTGCTCAGATCAATGGCGCCCTGCTGGAAGGCAGGTGCCGCCGCCTTGATGTCGGCGGTCTTGATGTCCAGCACCTTGCCGGGAACCTTGCCATCGCCCATCGCTGTCGCCTCCCCCGGTTCGCAACCGCGGCTTCCGACCCTAGGGGACACATGTCAAGGGGAGGTCATGAAAAGGCTAGCCGGAGGTAATCGACGGTGGGGTTGTCCACCAATGAACTTGAGTCCGTTCGCCTCCGGACCAACTGAATGACGATATCCGCCCCCTGGCCATCGTGCCCCGCCGGCATTGCTCGGCACGCCGGCGTCTGGCAGGCCCTGATGCTGCGCTGCGCGAAGTGCCGGGCAGAGTACGCGCCGACCGCATCCGGCCCGCCCGAGCGGGCCGGCATCGTCGACTGCCCGGGCCCGGTCAGATCGGGCTCGACGCTGCGGCAGCGCGGCGTCGTGTGAGCCCAACGGCCCCTGGAGACAGGCGGGTTAAGCCGTCCGCAGGGGTGCGTGTAGGTTCTTCGCCCATGGCTCGGATTGAAGATCATGGAGTGCTGGAGTGGGTGGAGTCGGGCGGTGGGCCCCTGATCGCCGTTCCGGAGGTGGTCCTGCCGTTCTGGGCGGGGGCCGACAGCGAGGAGCTGGACACGGACTACGACCGGGCCTGCGAGGTCGCCGGGTACGCCGGGCTGCTGCCCGTCGGTGACAGCGCGGCGCTCGTGCTCGGTGACGAGCCCGCCGCCACCTCCTACCTGCCCGAGCACGGCACCTTCGTCCGGTGGTCCGCGGCCGGGTCCGAGCGCGAGCTGCTCGCCAGGGTGCCCGCCGCGCTGGAAGGTGCCGTGTGGGAGCAGGAGCTGCGCTGGGACGTGCCCGGGCCCGTGGTGTTGTTCGACTCGGCCTGGCCGGGCGGCGAGGCGGGCCGGCAGGAGCATCTGAAGGTGCCGCTCGCCGCCGGGTCGTACACCGTGCGCACCGCCTACGCCCAGCCGGGCCCCGAGACCTGGGTCGGGCTGGTCCAGCTCACGCCGCAGGCGAGCTGAGACGGGCTCAGGGGCGCAGTCCGTCGAAGTCGATCTCCAGGTGCCGCGGCCCGCGCAGCACCGCGTTCTCCCGGTACGGCGGGGGGTCCTGCACCAGGCGCGGGTTCTCCAGCCGCCGGGCCAGCTCGGTCAGCGCGATCTGGGTCTCCAGCCGGGCCAGCGGCGCGCCGAAGCAGATGTGGATGCCGCTGCCGAAGCCGAGGTGCTGGACGTCCTCGCGGTCCGGGTCGAACCGGTCGGGGTCCGCGAACCGCTCCGGGTCCCGGTTGCCCGCGGCCAGCATCAGCCAGATCCGCGACCCCTTGGGGATCGTCACGCCGCGCACCTCGATGTCCGTGATGCAGGTGCGCTGGGGCACCAGCTGGACCGGTGGCTCGTAGCGCAGCAGTTCCTCCACCAGCCGCGGCGCGAGGTCCGGTTCGTGGCGCAGCCGCTCCAGGACCGGTGGATGGCGCAGCAGCGTGAGCATGCCGTTGGTGATCAGGTTGACGGTCGTCTCATGGCCGGCGATGAGCAGCAGCACGGCCGTGCTGAGCACCTCCATCATCGTCATCGCGCCGTCCGGGCCCCGGCTGTTGACCAGGTCCGACAGCAGATCGTCGCGCGGCTTTCCGGCCCGTTCCTCGGCCAGCCCGGCCAGATACATGCCGAGCTGCATCCGGGCCTCGCGGGCCGTCCGCGCGAAGTCCCCGTCCCCGCCCTGCCGCGCACCCGGGTCGAGATTCGCCACCAGCGGATCGACCCAGGTGCGGAAGCGGGGCTCGTCCTCCCGGGGCACCCCGAGCAGCCGGCAGATCACGGTCACCGGGAACGGATAGGCGAACTGGTCCACCAGGTCGATCCGCCGGGCGTCGCCGAAGCCGTCGATCAACGCGGTGACGATCTCCCGCAGCTCACCGCGCATGCCGTCGATCCTGCGCGGGCGGTGCGGCGGTCCGAAGCCGCTGTTGGCGATGCGCCGCAACCGGTCGTGCTCGGGCGGGTCAAGCCGCAGGAACGACGGCGGCAGCCCGCCCGTCTCCTCCGACCCGGCCAGCGGATCGTCCCCGGCGGCGGCCAGGTTCGCCGCGTCCGAGCTGATCCGCGGGTCGTGCAGCAGCGCCTCGATGTCCCAGTAGGAGCTGATGACGTAGGGGCCGCCCGCATCCTCGTGCAGCACCGGTGTGCGGCGGAGCTCCCGGTAGAGCGGGTACGGGTCGGCGCGGCTGGCGAAGTCGGTGATCCGGCGCACGAGCGAGTCTTGCGTCATGAGGGTCCTCGGAGCGTGGGGAGGGGGCCGGGCGGATGTCGGTGGGGGACCGGCCGGAAACCGGTGTGCGGGGCCGCGGGGAAGCCGTGGCGGCCCGGGCCTTCAGTGGTGGGCCGGGTGGAAGACGAGCCGGGTGTCGGCGGGCGAGTAGCCGCTGAGGGTCACCATGGCCGCGTGGGTCGGCAGCGACGGGTCCGGGAAGTCGGCCGGCACCGGCCGCCGTTCCTCGGGCCGCCGGTCCAGCGTCGGGTGCTCCACCGGGAACGGCGCGCCCCGCTCGATCTGCCGCTGGTAGAACTCCAGCCACCGCGTGTTGTCGAAGCTCACCGCGGCCACCACCCTGCCCTTGTGGCCGTAGACCCCGACGAACCGGCGCTCGGCCGTCGAGCCCTGCGTGATCATCAGGTCCTCGCCCATCGGGGGCACCCCGACCGACTTGATGTTCACCCCGAACTGCGAGGACCAGAACGCCGGCATCCACAGGTGCGGGCGCCGGTCGGTGCCGTCGCAGATCATGTTGTGCGCGGCCGTCTCCGCCTGTGCCACGGCGTTGCCCCAGTGTTCGAGCGAGAGGAACTGGTACTCGAACAGCGCGTGCGGGGAGCGGGCCACGTCGCCCGCCACGAACACGTCGTCGGTGACGATGCCCCGGAAGTCGAAGGCGCGGCACCCCGCGTCACAGGCGATGCCCCGGGGGCCCGCGCCGAGCCCGGATCCGGCCAGCCACTCGGTGTTGCGCTGCGAGCCCAGCGAGACGACCACCACGTCCGCCTCGACCACGCTCTCGTCGGACAGGTGCACCGCCCGTACCCGGCCGGCCGGATCGCCCTCCAGCGCCGTCACCGTCACCCGGGTGCGCAGATCGACGCCGTGCTCGCGCATCAGCTCCGCGGCGACCGAGCCGATCACCCCGCCGAGGGCGCCCACCAGCGGCGCGCCCGCCCGCTCCGCCACCGTGACGGGGATGCCCCGCTCCCGGCACGCGGAGGCGACCTCGCAGCCGGCGAACCCGGCGCCGATCACGAACACCCGGCGCGGCCCCGCCCGCAGCCGGCTGTACAGCCCGGCCGCGTCGTCACGGGTGCGCAGCAGGAAGACGCCGTCCAGCCGGGCCTCCGGCTCCTTCGGCCAGGGCCGGGCGCGCACTCCGGTGGCGATCAGCAGCCGGTCGTACTCCACCTCGTCCCCGTCGGCCAGCCGGACCCGTTTGGCCCTCAGGTCCAGGCCGGTGGCCGCCACGCCGAGGCGCCACTTGGCGTCGATCTCCCGGCGCCGGGGCAGCTCGGTACGGTGCGGGCCGGCCTTGCCGAGCAGCACCGCCTTGGACAGCGGCGGCCGGTCGTAGGGCTCGTACGGCTCGTCGCCGATCAGGGTCAGCTCCCCGGTGAAGCCCTCCGCGCGCAGCGTCTCCGCCGCCCGCAGCCCGGCCAGCGAGGCACCCACGATCACGATCCGGCCCTCGCGCCGCAGCCGGTCCGTTCCGTCAACGGCCATCGGCGGCCTCCGGACCCCGCCGCGACCCGTCCACCCCGTCGGCGGTGATCGCCTGCACCGGGCAGGCGGCCACCGCCCGGGCCAGCCGCTCACGCTGCTCGGGGTCGGGTTGCGGGTCGTAGACCAGCGACTCCTCGCCGTGCATGGCGAAGACGTCGGGCGCGAGGAACGCGCACTGCGCGTATCCCTGACACTTGTTGAGATCGACGACGAGCCTCATCGACGCTCCGCTCTTCCGGTGGCCAGGGTCCGGTGCACGCGCCACGCGGCCGGCGCGGCGTACCCGGACGGCGGTCGTCCCCCGCTCGCCAGCATGGGCGTGAAGCGGGAGGAGCCGCGCGCCGGGCACGCCGATCGAGTGAGCGGAGCCGGGACCGGCTCAGAGCGCGGACAGCTCGTCCACCAGGTCGTCCAGGCCGAGGGAGCCCTGGGAGAGGGCCGCCATGTGCCAGGACTTCAGGTCGAACGCCGCTCCGTGCCGCTGCCGCGCCCGCTCCCGGCCCAGCAGCCAGGCCCGCTCGCCGAGCTTGTAGCCGATCGCCTGGCCCGGGATCGTCAGGTACCGGGTCAGCTCGCTCTCCACGAAGTCCGCGGGGCGGCTGCTGTGCCTGCCGAAGAACTCCTGCGCCAGCTCCGGCGTCCAGCGCTCGCCGGGGTGGAACGGCGAGTCGGCGGGGATCTCCAGCTCCAGGTGCATGCCGATGTCCACGATCACCCGGGCCGCCCGCATCATCTGCGCGTCCAGGTAGCCGAGGCGCTGCTCCGGGTCGGTGAGGTAGCCCAGCTCGTCCATCAGCCGCTCCGCGTACAGCGCCCAGCCCTCGGCGTTGGCGCTGACGATGCCGACCGTCGCCTGGTAGCGGGAGAGGTTCTCGGCCACGTGCGCCCACTGCGCGAGCTGGAGGTGGTGGCCGGGAACGCCCTCGTGGTACCAGGTCGAGACGAGGTCGTAGACCGGGAAGCGGGTCTGTCCCATGGTGGGCAGCCAGGTGCGGCCGGGCCGGGAGAAGTCCTCCGACGGGCCCGTGTAATAGGGGGCCGCCGCGCCGCCGGGCGGGGCGATGCGCGACTCCACCTTCCGCACCCGCTCGGCGAGTTCGAAGTGCGTGCCGTCCAGGTCCGCGATGGCCCGGTCCATCAGGCCCTGCAACCAGTCGCGGACCTCGTCCACGCCCTCGATGTGCCGGCCGTGCTCGTCCAGGTGGGCCAGCGCCACCCACGGCGTCTCGGCGCCGGGCAGGATCTTCTCCGCCTCCCGCTCCATCTCGCCGAGGATGCGGTGGAACTCCGACCAGCCGTACGCGTACGCCTCGTCCAGGTCCAGGTCGGTGCCGTTGAAGTAGCGCGACCAGCGGGCGTACCGCTCCCGGCCGACGACGTTCGGGGCGCCCTCGATGGCCGGGGCGTACACGTCCCGCAGCCAGTCGCGCAGTTCCACCAGGGCCGCGGTGGCCGAGCGGGCCGCCCCGTCCAGCTCGGTGCGCAGCGCGTCGGGTCCGGCGGCGGCGAACTCCTCGTACCAGCCGCGGCCCTTGCCGTCCGCGTCGATCCACTCGGTGAGCTGGCCGATGAACGTCTCGGTCGGCCGGGGCGCCGCGAACAGCTTGCGGTCCAGGCCCAGTTGCAGGGACTCGCGGTAGCCCGCGAGCGCGCCCGGCACCGCGCGCAGCCGCTCGGCGATGGCCGCCCAGTCCTCCTCGGTGGAGGCCGGCATCACCGTGAAGATGTCGCGCACCGAGTGGCCCGGGGTGTGCATGTTGCCGATCGCGCGCAGGTGTTCGTGCGCCTCGTGCACGGCGAGTTCGGCGGTCAGCCGCTCCCGCAGCAGCCGCCCGCAGCGCCGCTCCACGTCGCTGTCCGCGCCCGGCCGGCGCTCCGCCTCGGCCAGCTTGGCGAGCGTGGTCCGGGCCAGCTCCGCGAGCGCCTCCTGACCGGCCGGGGAGTAGTCGGGCAGCCGGCCCGAACTCTCCGGTACTCCCAGGTAGGTACCGGTCACGGGGTCGAGGGCGATGAGGTCGTCGACGTAGGCGTCGGCGACCTGGCGGGGCAGCGGGCTGTTGGTCTCAGACATGCCGCCCATCCTCGTACGGCGCAGGTCCCCGCGTCACCCGCGTGACGGACGATTCAGCTGTCGGCGTTGCCGGGCGGCAGCAGCGGGCCGCACTCCCACTGCTGGAAGATCAACCGGGTCTCCACCCGGGCCACTTCGCGCCGCGCGGTGAACTCGTCCAGCACCAGCCGCTGGAGATCGGCCATGTCCGCGACGGCCACGTGCACCAGGTAGTCGTCCGGACCGGTGAGGTGGAACACCGTGCGGGCCTCCGGCAGCGCGCGCACCCGCTCCACGAACGGCCCCACCAGTTCCCTGCGGTGCGGGCGGACCTGGACCGACAGCAGCGCCTGCAACCCGCGGCCGATCTTGGCCGGATCCAAGCGCAGCCGATGGCCGAGGATCACGCCCGAGCGGCGCAGCCGGGTCACCCGGTCCAGACAGGTCGACGGCGCGACACCCACCTGGGCGGCGAGGTCGCGGTAGGTGATCCGGGCGTCGTTCTGCAGCAGCCGCAGCAGTTGGAGATCCACCGGATCCAGTACGACGGAATCGGCCATCGGCCGAACATAACACGGGGTTTCACGCCGCAGAACCGTTCGATGTTCACCCTTCCGGCCATGGACACAGCGAGCACGGGTGCCTACGACGACGTACGCCCCGCACCGAGAGCCCTGGCCACCGAGGCCGTGCACGCCGGCCGCGACGATCTCGCCCGCCAGGGGCTGCACGCCCCGCCGATCGACCTGTCCACCACCTACCCCTCCTACGACAGCCGGGGCGAGGCCGCCCGCATCGACGCCTTCGCCGCCGACGGCGCGGACCCGGTGGGGCCGCCGGTCTACGGGCGGCTCGGCAATCCGACGGTCGCCCGCTTCGAGACCGCGCTGGCCCGGCTGGAGGGCACCGAGTCCGCGGTCGCCTTCGCCAGCGGCATGGCCGCCCTCAGCGCGGTGCTGCTCGCCAGGTCGGCGGCGGGGCTGCGCCATGTCGTGGCGGTCCGGCCCCTGTACGGCTGCTCCGACCACCTGCTCACCGCCGGGCTGCTCGGCACCGAGGTGACCTGGACCGACCCGGCCGGCATCACGGACGCGCTGCGCCCGGACACCGGTCTGGTGATGATCGAGTCCCCGGCCAATCCGACCCTCGCCGAGCTGGACCTGCGGGCCGTCGCGCACGCCTGCGGCTCGGTGCCGCTGCTCGCCGACAACACCTTCGCCACCCCCGTGCTGCAACGGCCGGCCGAGCAGGGCGCGCGGCTGGTGCTGCACAGCGCGACGAAGTACCTCGGCGGGCACGGCGACGTGCTGGCCGGGGTCGTGGCCTGCGACGAGGAGACGGCGGGCCGGCTGCGGCAGATCCGCTTCGCCACGGGCGGCGTTTTGCACCCGCTCGCCGGCTACCTGCTGCTGCGCGGCCTGTCCACGCTTCCGGTCCGGGTCCGGGCCGCATCCGCGAACGCCGCGGAACTGGCCCGCCGGCTCTCCGCCGACCCGCGGGTGGCCCGGGTCCGCTATCCGCGACTCGGCGGCGCCATGATCGCCTTCGAGGTGCACGGCGACCCGCACGAGGTCATCTCCCGGGTGCGCCTCGTCACCCCGGCGGTGAGCCTCGGCAGCGTCGACACCCTCATCCAGCACCCCGCGTCCATCAGCCACCGCATCGTCGCCGCGAACGACCGGCAGGACGCCGGGGTGAGCGACAAGCTGCTCCGGCTGTCGGTGGGGCTGGAGGACGTCGAGGACCTCTGGGCCGACCTGGACCGGGCGCTGGGGCAGCGGGTGCGGACGCCGGTGCCGCTGGGCGAGGCGGTGGGCTGACGGCCGGCGCGGCGTCCGGCCCGGGGCCGGGCGCCGCGAGCCGGTTCAGTCCCGGTGGGCCCGGTCGAACGCGGGCCGGGCGGAGGGTTCCGCGGTCAGCCGCGCCGTGATCACCAGCGTGCCCTCCTCCACCTGGTAGTCCAGCGGCAGGCCGAGGCCCCGCATCGCGGCGACCATCCCGGTGTTGGAGGCCTGCGTCACCGCGTACACGCTGTCGCAGTGGGCCTCGCGGGCCATCCCCACCAGCCGGCGCAGCAGTTCCGCGCCGACGCCCCGGCGCTGCCAGTCGTCCTCGATCAGCAGCGCGACCTCCGTCTCGTCGCCGTCCCAGAGCAGATGCCCGAGGCCGACGACGCGCCCGGAGGGCGTCTGCGCGGCCAGCGTCCGGCCGAAGCGCGGGCTGAGCAGGTGGTTGAGGTAGCGGTCCGCGTCGCCGACCGGCCCGTGGTAGCGCAGCGACAGCGTGCGGGGCGAGCACCGCTCGTGCATCGCCTTCGCCGCGGCCAGGTCGCCGGTGTCGATCCGCCGTACGGCGATGTCGTTGCCCTCGGGCAGCGTCAGCACGTCCTGCCCGTCCGGGATTCGCGGGCCCAGCCGCGCGTCCAGTTCCACCAGCGCCCGGGCCCGCGCGAACTCGGCCGGGGTGAACGGCAGATACGGCCGCTCCACGGTGAGCACCCCGCCCTCCGGCGCCCGCAGCCGGATGACGGTGTCCTCCAGGACGCCCTCGACCGGCACCCGGTGCGCGCCGTCGGCCGCGCGGCCGGGCAGCGAGCGGATCGTGCAGCGGCCGAGCAACTGCCGCAGCGCCAGCGGCAGTTCCGCGGCGTCGACGGCGGTGCGCGCGGCCAGGCCCAGCACCCGCGTCGGCGCGTCCACCAGATCGTGGGCGTCGGCCCGCTCGATGTACGTGGAGGTGCCCCCGGCCGCCGCCACCGCCCGGGTCAGCTCCGTGGCCGACAGCGTCCCGGGCGCGCGCAGCAGGAACTCGTCCACGGTGCCGTCGGCCAGCGGGTGCGTCTGGAGGCTCAGGATGTCCACCCGGTGCCCGGCCAGCGCCCCGCACAGCTCGGCCAGCGAACCCGGCTCGTCCCTGACCGTCGTCCGCATCCGCCACAGGACGCCGGGCCCGGCCGGCCGCGTCTCGGCGGCCGGCCGGGCGCCGGTATCACGGACGGGCGGGGCATGCCCGTGGCGCCGTGCCCACCATGTGTGGAAGCCCGCCGTGGCGGCCAGCGCGAGCGCCGAGATGCCCAGCAGGGCCGGGCCGTCGGGGCCGTGCCCGACGAGGTTGGCCACCGCGTCGGCCACGGCGACGGCGGTGAAGACCGCGGCCAGCTCCACGAGGTCCCGCCGCCAGTGGTGGACGGGCCGGCCGTGCCGGGCCCGGGTCACATCAGACATATCCGGAGTCATACAGCCACTGTGAAGGAAACGTGTTGCGTGATCACGAACTGTTTGTGACCGTCAGGTAAAGCATGCTCCGCCCGATTTGTTTGACTTTCTACGGCCGCTCCCCGTGCCCCCGCGGGGGCCGGCGCGCCCGGCGAAGCGGGAAAGCGGCCCCGGGCTCGACGTTGCCGCGCGCCGGGGGATGACGCCGGCGCGCGACATGGCTCGAAGGGTAATGGAAGCGGGGGAGCGGGGGTCGATTACTGGCCGACCCGGCCCGGTTGCAGGGTCCGCGTGAACAGCACGGTGCCGTCGTACTCCCGCAGCCTCACCGTCAGTTCGCCGCTCGCGCCGTCGATGTCGACCTCGCCGAAGAACTGGTAGCCCTCGGCCGGCGACACGTTGGAGACGGTGGGCGCCTTGACGAACACCCGGTCCGGGCCGAACGTGCCGTCCAGGGCGCTGGCCGGGAACGCCCCGGCGTTGAGCGGTCCGGAGACGAACTCCCAGAACGGCTCGAAGTCCTTGAAGGCGGCCCGCGACGGGTCGTAGTGCTGCGCCGAGGTGTGGTGCACGTCGGCGGTCAGCCACACCGTGCCGGTGATCCGCCGGTGCTTGATGAACCGCAGCAGTTCAGCGATCTGGAGTTCCCGCCCGAGCGGCGCCCCCGGGTCGCCCTGCGCGACCGCCTCGTAGTTCGGCCTGCCCTCCACCGGGTCCGGCACCACCAGGCCCAGCGGCATGTCGTTCGCGATCACCTTCCACACCGCGCGGGAGGCGGCCAGCTCGCGCTTGAGCCACTCCAGTTGCTCGCGGCCGAGGATGCCCACGGGGTCGGTGGTCTGGTCGTCGGGGGAGTTGGCGTTGCGGTAGGTGCGCATGTCCAGCACGAAGACGTCGAGCAGCGGGCCGTGGTGCAGGGTGCGGTAGATCCGGCCGTCGCCGCGGGCGCCCAGCGTGGAGACGGGGAAGTACTCGGCGAAGGCCCGGCGGGAGTTGCGCGCCAGGTCGTTCAGGCGGGTGCCGGCCGGGTAGGGGGTGCCGCCGCCGATCACCTCGCCCGGGTACCAGTTGTTGCGGACCTCGTGGTCGTCCCACTGGATGATGCCGGGCACCTGGGCGTTGAACCGGCGCAGCGCGGCGTCCAGCAGGTTGTAGCGGAAGTTGCCCCGGTAGTCGTCCAGGGTGATCGCCACGTGCGACTTCGCCTCGGTGGTGAGGCTGCGGTAGACGCTCCCGTCGGGCAGGGCGGCGGTCGCGGAGATCGGCCCGTCGGCGTAGATGTTGTCACCGCTGCACAGGAAGAAGTCCGGATCTGTCCTCGCCATGGCGTCGAAGATGCGGTAGCCGCCGATCGACTCGTTGATGCCCCAGCCCTGCCCGGCCAGGTCCCCGGACCAGACGAACCGCACCCCCTGGCGCCGCTTGGCGGGCGCGGTGCGGAAGGTGCCGGTCACCGGCTCGCCGGTGCGGCGCGGGTCGTCGGGGTCGGCGAGCAGCACCCGGTAGTGGATCTGCTCCCCGGAGGGCAGGCCGTGCAGCCGGGTGGTGCCGGTGAAGTCGCTGCCCGCGCCGAGCAGCGGGCCCGTGAAGCGGCGCGGGTTGCGGAACGACTCGGTCGCCGCGGTCTCCACGATCATCCGGGCCGGCCGGTCCGCACGCACCCACACGAGGCCCGAGTCGGTGGTGACGTCACCGGCCTGGACGCCCCAGTCGGCCCGGGGCCGTCCGGACCGGGCGAACGCCGGGGCCGCGCCGAGCCCCGCGGGCAGGGCGAGCGCCGCCGACGCGGCGAGGGAGCCGCGCAGAACGCCGCGGCGACCGGGGAGCGGACGGTGGGACATGGCTGAGCCTCCAGTGGCGGGATCCGGCCGGTGTGCACAGCCACACCTACTGCCGCCGCGAGACGCGCACGCGAACCCCGGGTGAACAACCGTCCGCCCGCTTCGGGGACTTCAGTCCCGGCTGCCGTCCAGCAGCACCCGCGCCACCAGCGCCGGATCGTCGTTCATCGGGCAGTGTCCGCAGCCGGGCAGGCGGATCAGCCGGGCGTGCGGGATGGTCTGCTTGGCCCGGATGCCCTGGCGGCGGATGAGGATGCGGTCCCTGGTGCCCCAGGCCACCGTCACCGGCAGGCCGGGGACGTCGTCGGTGAAGCGGACGGCGGCACCGGCCCGCAGGGTCGCCTCGAACCCGGTCGCCTCGACCAGCGCCCGGGTCTCCGCGACCACCGCCTCGGGGCGCCGGCGGGCGGGGCGGGCGTAGATGGTGCTGGTCAGCGCGGTGCGGCCGGCGGCGCTGCGGCTCAGCCGGGTCACCAGGGGCAGCGGGAGCCGCTGGGCTATGCCGCGCATCGCGAGCAGCGTCGCGAAGGCGTACCGCCGCTCGGCCCGGGTCCAGAAGCCGGCCGGGGAGAGGGCGGTGACGGATCGTACGAGCTTCTCGCGGCCCAGCTCCAGGGCGAGCAGTCCGCCCAGCGAGTTGCCGGCCACGTGCGGGCGGTCCAGGTCCAGCGCCTCGAACAGGGCGCCCAGCACGGTGTTGGTGGTGGGCAGGTCGTAGGCCAGGCCGTCCGGCAGGGCGGGGGAGGCGCCGAAGCCCGGCAGGTCGACGGCGATCACCTCGCGCTCGGTGGCGAGGATGTCCACGACCGGGTCCCACGCCTGCCGGTGATGGCCGATGCCGTGCAGCAGCACCAGCGGCTCGCCGCGCCCCACGCGCGCGTAGGAGACGGTCACGTCCTCGGGGCCGCGCGGGGTCGGGACGGGGAAGGAGACGGTGGCGGACATGGGGTGCTCCTCGGCTGGACTGCTCACGAACGGACGCCGTGCACAGCTTGGCAGCGATCGCTACCGACGGGTAGCCCCCGGAGGCGCACCGATCCGCCCGTCAACCGGCGCGGTGCACCTCGATGTTGAAGTCCTCGTGCCCGAACGCCCGCGCCATCTGGAGCCGGAGCGGCACGTACATCTCCAGAGCCCGTGCCGCCGCGATGCCGCCCAGGTCGAGCACCCGCGCGGCCGGCCACCCCAAGTCCCCGAGCAGCGCCCGCGTCTGCTCCTTGGCGGCCGCGCTCTCCCCGCACACGAACAGATGGTGCTCGCCCGGCACCCGCCCCGGGTCCGTCATCACCCTGAAGTCGACCGTGTTCAGCGTCTTCACCACGCGCGCCCCGGGGAAGGCCCGCTGGATCCGCTCGCCCAGGCTGTCCGAGTCCACCGGGTCCAGCCGCGGCAGCCCGCCCTCGAACGACAGCGGATTGCACACGTCGACCAGCACCTTGCCGTTCAGGTGCGCGGCGCCCGCCGCCCGCAGCGCGTCCAGCGCCACCTGCCCGCTCACCGCGTTGATCACCAGCTCGGCCGCCTCCGCCGCGTCCGCGAACGTCCCGGCGCGCGCCCGGCTCGCCGACGCGGTGGCCCACTCCCGCGCCACCGGGTTGTCCGCGGTGCGCGAGCCCAGCGTCACCTCGTGCCCCAGCTCCACCAGCCGTCCGGCCAGCGTCCGGCCCACCTCGCCCGTGCCCAGCACCCCGTACCGCAATGGCCACCTCCCGTCACCCGGCCGCCGGCCCCGGCGGCCCGCGCGGTCATTGTGGTCCGGGGCCGGCGCGCGGGGTCCGATTCCGGCTGGACAGGCCACGCGCGTGTCGGATGGGATGAGGACATGACCGCCGACCCCGCGACCGACGTCTTCGAGGAGCACCGGCCCCTGCTCACCGGGGTCGCCTACCGCATGCTCGGCCGCGTCGCCGACGCCGAGGACGTGGTCCAGGACGCCTGGCTGCGCTGGTCTCGCGCCGACCACACGGAGATCCGCGAGCCGCGCGCCTACCTGGTGCGGATCACCACCCGGCTGGCCATCGACCGGCTGCGCCTCGCACAGTCGCGCGCCGAGTCGTACGTCGGGCCGTGGCTGCCGGAACCCTGTCTCACCGAGTACGGCGACACCGCCCCCGACGCCGCCGACCGCGCCGTCCTCGCCGACAGCGTCTCCCTGGCCGTACTGGTCGTCCTGGAATCGCTGTCCCCGCTGGAGCGGGCCGTGTTCGTGCTGCGGGAGGCGTTCGGCTTCCCGTACGCGGAGATCGCGGAGCTGCTCGACCGCGGCGAACCGGCGGTCCGGCAGCTCGCCGGGCGGGCGCGCCGGCACGTGGAGGAGCGGCGCCCGCGCTACGACGTCGACCCGGCACAGCGGCGCGAGCTGACGGAGCGTTTCCTGATCGCCGCGTCCGGGGGCGACCTGGACGGGCTGATGTCGGTGCTCGCCCCGGACGTCCGCCTGGTCGCCGACGGCGGCGGCAAGGTCAGGTCGGCCCTGCGCATCCTGCACAGCGTCGACAAGGTGGCCCGTTTCCTGGCCGCCGTCACGCCCGAGGCCGGTCCGGATCTGACCGTGCGGGCGCTGGAGGTCAACGGCGGCCCCGCCGCGCTGGTCCTGTCCGGCGGAAAGCCGGACACCCTCTTCCAGCTCGACGTCGTGGACGGCCGGGTGACGTCCGTGTACATCCAGCGCAACCCCGACAAGCTGCGCCATCTGACCGGCCGCTGAGCCGTCCGCACGGCACCGGGCCCCCGTCGCGCGACGGGGGCTTTGCCGTGATGTCACCCGCATCACCTCGTGCGAACGCCTCGTGAACGCTCCGCGGCGCCGTGCCCCGGCGGTCCCGCGGCGATGAAGGATTGGTCTTGACCAAGGGTGTCGGCCGTCCTATGGTCGCAGAGAAGTGCAACAACCTTTAATAAACAAGGGCGCTAAAAACCGCCGGATAACGGCTCTTGCGGAGGACAGGGTGGGGACCACGCAGCTGGATTCGGTGCAGGAACCGAAGTACTGGCATCTCAAGACCGTGCTCAGCGAGGCACTGGACTCGGAGTTCTCGGTCGGCGAGATCCTGCCCAACGAGCGCGACCTGGCGGCCCGCTTCGGCGTGGCCCGGGCGACGCTCCGTCAGGCCCTCGAACAGCTGGAGCTGGAAGGCCGGTTGCAGCGCCGCCGCGGCGTCGGCACCACCGTCGCGCCGCCGCGCGTGGGCGTGGCCGTCGGCGGCGAGCAGCACGCCTGGCCGGGCGGGTCCGGGGACGCCTGGCAGGCCACCGACTGCGTCCAGCAGGTGCCGCCCGGGGCCGTGGCCGCGGCCCTGGAGACCGCTGCGGACGAGCCCGTGCACACCGTGCGCCGCTCCCGCACCTCGGGCGGCCAGCGGGTCGCCACCGAACTGCTGTACATCCCGGCCGCCTCGGTGCCCGGCCTCACCGCGATCGACGCGCCCTCCGGCCCGGCCCGCGCCCGCACCGTGCTGCGGGAGCTGCACCGGCTGGAGCCGGAGGGCCAGGACCGCGCCGTCGAACTGGGCTCGGCCCGCGCGGACGACGCCCGCGAACTCGACCGGCTGCCCGGCTCCCCGGTGCTCGTCGTCACCACCCGCTTCACCGCCGAGGGCCGCACCGCCGCCCTCTCCGTGGCGACCTACCGCGCCGACACCTGCCGGCTGACGTTCGGCGACGCGGCCGGCGTGGAGATCCACCACGACCCGGAGCGGCGGGCCTCCTGACCGGCCGCCGGTGGCGCTCCCGTCGCGCCGGCGACCACGCACCGCGAGGAGGCGGGCCCGGGTCGCCCACCACCTGGCGGGCCGGGTCACCCCGCCGGCCCCCGACCTGCGCGGCCGGGCGCACAGCCGAGCGCTGCCCGGCCCCTACGGCATCGCCGCGCACGCCGACGACATGGCCGCCGTCGTCGGGGAACCGGCACGGGCCCCCGTGGTGCCGACCGGCCACTCCATGGGCGCCTTCACCGCCGCCCTGACCGCCGTGCGCCATCCGGACCCGCCCTCGGCGCTGCTCCTGCCCGCCCGACCGCCGTAGCCGGCGGTCCCGCTCGCCAGGCTGAACCACCCACCCCCACAGGGGGTTTCACGTACCCCCTGCCGTGGCCACAAGGAGGCACCCCCGATCGGTCAGCGGCGCGCCGTGACCGTGCCCGCCACCGCGAACAGCTGCTCCTCCACATGGTCCAGGGCCAGCCGCAGCGCGCCCGTCGGCACGGCCGCCTCGCCCAGCGCCGACAGCGCCACCCGGGGCGGCCGCAGGCAGTAGCGGGCGAGTTCACGGCGCAGCGGCTCCAGCACACCGTCCAGGCCGGCCGCCCAGCCGCCGATCACGACCAGCTCCGGATCGAGCGCCAGCACCAGCGCGGCCACATCGTGCACCAGCCGCTGGACGAACCGCTCCTCGGCCGCCCGCGCCCGCAGATCGCCCTGGCGGGCCAGCGCGAACACCTCGGCCACCGCCTGCTCGTCCAGCGGGTGCAACGGCTCGTCGGTGGTGGACAGCAGCGTCTCCGGGGTGGCCTCCCGGCCCAGCAGGTGCAACGCGCCGATCTCCCCGGCCGCCCCGCCGAAGCCCCGGTGCAGCCGCCCCCCGATCAGCGCGCCCGCCCCCGGGCTCAGCCCGGCCAGCACGAACACCACGTCGTCGGTGCCGTCCGCCGCGCCCTTCCAGTGCTCGGCGACGGCCGCCGCGTTGGCGTCGTTCTCCACCAGCACCGGGCACTTGAACGAACGGCTCAGCCGCTCACCGAGGTTGAGTCCCGTCCACTGCGGCAGCGCGGTCCCCAGTCGCACCGTGCCGTCGGCCGCCACGATGCCCGGCGTGCCCACACCCACCGCGCGCAGCGAGTCACGGGGGACCCCGCAGCGCCGCAGCAGGTCGGCGACCGCGCCGCGCAGCCGGTCCAGACGCTCGTCCGCCGAGGCGGTCTCCCCGACCTTCTTGGACTGTCCGCCCAGCACCCGGCCGTCCAGGTCGGACAGGAGCGCGGCGACCCGGTGCGCCCCGACCTCCAGGCCCAGCAGATGCCCGGCCTCCGCCCGGAACCGGAACCGGCGGGCCGGGCGCCCCTGCCGGCGCGCGATGCCCTCGTCGGCGGCCCGCTCCACCACGAGCCCCGCCTCCATCAGCCCCTCGACCACACCCTCGACGGTGGGCCGGGACAGCCCGGTGAGCCGGGCGACCTCGGTGAGCGTCGCGCAGTCCGCGGCACGCAGCGCGTGCAGCACCACCGCCGAGTTGATCCTCCGCAGCAGCGAGGGATCGCCGCCGGTCAGCTGCCCCACCGTCCCTCCTCCCAGCTCGCGGGCGTGTTGGCCGGATCGTACTCGTCCGGCCCCATCCCGGGCGAGCGCCGGACGGAGCCGGGAGGAGAACACCGGGACGGCCGGTGCGGTCCCGGGGCCCGCCAGGGCCCTTCTTCCGCGTCGGGCCGGAGCGGCACGCGTCGGCGGGTCCGGCGGGTCATGGGCTCGCGCATCGAGGGCCTGCGCCCCGCCTGGCGACCGAGGCGCGGGACAACTCCCGGCATACTGAAGGGCGTTGGAAGCGCGAAGTGCGGGCCGGTGCTCCGCGGGACGGCGGGAACCGGGTTCAGGGAGCCGGCATGGACTTTTCCGCGGAAGCCGCCGAGGCGGCACGACGCGCCCACGCGTGGGCGGTGCACGTGGACGGGCGGACGACGGGCTCGGGCCGCGACGTGGCGCGGGCCCGTCTGTGGGCACTGGTGGCGCAGGCGTGCACGGCCGTTGCCGCGGCCCCGTCCCCCCGTGCCGTCCAGGCGGCGGGCCGGGCGCTCGACGCGGCGCGGCGGCAGGAACGGGCCGGGGACTTCGCGGATCTGCAGGACCAGGCCTGGACGTGGGCCGAGGTGGCCCTGGCCTGCGCCGCCACCGGCGCCGAGTAGCCGCCCCGGGCCCGCCGGACCGGCCGGCGAAGGTGGTCTAGCCCTGCGCGGCCACCCGCAACCTCGCGAACTCCTCCGCCATCGTCGCCGCCGTCCAATGGGCGTTCAGGCCGCTGGGGTTGGGCAGGACCCAGACGCGGGTGCCGCCGATGGTCCGTTCCTGGGGGCCCACTCGGGCGGTGCGGTCGGCGAAGGCGGCGCGGTAGGCGGTCACGCCGACCACCGCCAGCCAGCCCGGCTCCAGGCGCCGCACCTTCTCGGTCAGCAGCCGGCCGCCCTCGGCGTACTCCGCGGCGGTCAGCTCGTCCGCGCGGGCGGTGGCGCGGGCCACGACATTGGTGATGCCGAGGCCGTACGACAGCAGCTCCTCCTGCTCGGCCGGCTTCAGCTGCCTCGGGGTGAAGCCGGACAGGTGCAGCACCGGCCAGAACCGGTTGCCGGGGCGGGCGAAGTGGTGGCCGGTGGCCGCCGTCAGCAGGCCGGGGTTGATGCCGCAGAAGAGCACCCGCAGGCCGCCCGCGACCACGTCCGGAACGAGACGGTCGCGGGCGGCCTCCAGGTCCGCCTTGGTGAAACGCGGGGTCAGAGGATCGCTCCCGGGGTGTAGCCGGCGGCCTGGGGGTGCTGCTTCACGATCTCCTCGATCCGGCCGGCGACCTGGGCGACCTGGTCGGCCGCCGCGCCCGTGAAGGACAGCTTGTCGGCCATCAGCGCCGCCAGCTGCTCGCGGTCCAGCGGCAGCCGCTCGTCGGCGGCGAGCTTGTCGAGCAGGTCGTTGCGCTCGGCGCCCTGCTCGCGCATGGCGAGCGCGGTGGCGACGGCGTTCTCCTTGATCGCCTCGTGCGCCACCTCGCGGCCGACCCCGGCGCGCACCGCGCCCATCAGGACCTTGGTGGTGGCGAGGAACGGCAGGTAGCGGTCCAGCTCGCGGGCGACGACCGCCGGGAAGGCACCGAACTCGTCGAGGACGGTCAGGAAGGTCTCCAGCAGGCCGTCCAGCGCGAAGAACGCGTCCGGCAGCGCGACACGGCGCACCACCGAGCAGGAGACGTCGCCCTCGTTCCACTGGTCGCCCGCCAGCTCGCCGGTCATCGAGGCGTAGCCGCGCAGGATCACCATCAGGCCGTTGACGCGCTCGCAGGAGCGGGTGTTCATCTTGTGCGGCATCGCCGAGGAGCCGACCTGGCCGGGCTTGAAGCCCTCGGTGACCAGCTCGTGGCCGGCCATCAGCCGGATCGTCTTGGCCAGCGAGGACGGCGCCGCCGCCAGCTGCACCAGAGCGGTGACCACCTCGTAGTCCAGCGAGCGTGGATAGACCTGCCCGACCGAGGTGAACGCCTGGGAGAAGCCCAGGTGGGCGGCGATCCGCTGCTCCAGCTCGGCCAGCTTCGCCGCGTCGCCGCCCAGCAGGTCCAGCATGTCCTGCGCGGTGCCGACCGGGCCCTTGATGCCGCGCAGCGGGTAGCGGGTGAGCAGTTCCTCGACCCGGCCGTACGCCACGAGCAGCTCGTCGGCGGCGGTCGCGAAGCGCTTGCCGAGGGTGGTGGCCTGCGCGGCCACGTTGTGCGAGCGGCCGGCCATGACCAGCTCGGCGTACTCGCCGGCCAGCTTGCCGAGACGGGCGAGGACGGCCACCGTGCGGTCGCGCATCAGCTCCAGGGAGAGCCGGATCTGGAGCTGCTCGACGTTCTCCGTGAGGTCACGGGAGGTCATGCCCTTGTGCACGTGCTCATGGCCGGCGAGGGCGTTGAACTCCTCGATCCGCGCCTTCACGTCGTGCCGGGTGACCTTCTCGCGCTCCGCGATGGAGGCCAGGTCGACGGTGTCGAGGACACGCTCGTAGTCGGCGATCGCCTCGTCGGGCACCTCGATGCCGAGGTCCTTCTGGGCCCGCAGCACGGCGAGCCAGAGCTGCCGCTCCAGCTTCACCTTCTGCTCGGGCGACCAGAGCGTGGCGAGCTCGGCGGAGGCGTAGCGTCCGGCGAGGACGTTCGGGATGCGGGGCTTGGCGGGCGCTGAAGTCACGTAACCGGATTCTACTGGCGATTCGTGCAGCTCAGCGCCACCGGGGTGTTCGTCGGAAGCTACGAGAGCCCGCGCTCGGCGCTCCGCCGTCCCTCGAACGCCTCGTACGGCAGTCGCTCCGGCCGCCCGGGCGGACGCCCGTCGCCGAGGGAGCGCCCGCCCGGGCGGGCGCGTCCGGCCCGTCAGGCTAGGAGTTGCTCCACCCGGTGGTGCGGGAATACGAGTCCAGCAGGTCCACCACGAAGACCAGGGTCGAGCCCGGCGGGATCAACGGCGAGGGCGACTGGTTGCCGTAGCCGAGACGCGGGGGAACGATGATCTCGCGCCGGCCACCGACCCTCATCCCCCTCACTCCCCGGTCCCAGCCCTTGATGACCTTGCCGCCGCCCAGCGCGAACTTGTACGGCTGTCCCCGGTCCCAGGAGGCGTCGAACTCCTTCCCGGTCTCGAAGGTCACACCGACGTAGTGGACCCTGACCACCATGCCCGGCTTCACCTCGGCCCCGTCCCCGACGACCAGGTCCCGGACGGTCAGCTCGGTGGGAGCGTCCCCGTCCGGAACGCCGACCTCGGGCTTCGTCGGTTCACTCATCACAGCCTCGTCACTTTCCGCCGGAACCCGTCGCACGGACCAGCGTATGCGCGGGGCGCGATGCGGCGCGGGAGGGGGTGCGCCGGCTGCCGCGAGCGGGCGGCCGGATACAGGTAGGCCCAGCGGGTGAGGCGGCCCGGTCCGCGGGTGTCGCGGATCACCCGGAGCCGCACGCCGGGACAAGGTATGCCCAACCGGCCGCGGCCGGCCGCAGCGCCTGCCCGGTATCCGATGGGAGTCCTTCGTTGCGCATGAACAGACTGACCGCGTACGCGTCGGCGGTGCTGACCGCGTGTGCGTCCGTGCTCTGCCTGGCGCCGTCCGCCCAGGCCGACACCCAGCGCGTCACCGCCGCCGACCTGGGCCCTGGCCGCCCCTGGCTCCGCATCCAGGACCAGGGCTCCTCGGCCCATCCGCCCGGCGTCCAGGAAGTGTCGCCCTTCGCGGATCCCGTCCACTGGAACGGCGGCCTGCACCTGGCCATCGGCCCCGGCCAGCAGTCGCAGGCCGCGCACTTCTACACCGGGGCGGTCCAGCTGAGCACCGTCATGGGCTCGGAGGTCTCCTACGACTCCTACGTGGACGGCGCGCACTCGACGGCGACCGGCACCGGCCCCAACCTCCAGCTGCCGATGTTCTGCGACGGCGCCTTCACCACGCTGAGCTTCCAGCCCCAACTGGCCACCGACGCCGAGGGGCGGCACGGCGTCGTACCGGACATCTGGCAGCACTGGGTCTCGGGACCGTCGGGGATCTGGCGCACCTCCCGCGCGGTCGCCGGCTTCCCGGCCGGCGGCGACGCACCGCTGAGCGCCTTCGCCGAGGCGTGTACCGGCGCCACGAGCGGCGTGATCGGGCTGATCGGCAACGTCGGCAGCCTCGGCGACCCGACCGCGTCGCTGGACACCTACATGGACAACCTGACCGCGAACGGCACCACCTACGACTTCGCTGTCGACGGCACAGCTACCGCGCGGGTCGACCTCCGCGCCGCGTCCACCGGCGAGGAGCCTGCCCGGATCGACGGCACGGCCGTCTTCCACAGCCCGGCCGACGGGCCGGAGTTCGTCGCCCCGGGCGCCCGCCTGACGATCGGCGCCACCACCGGCCTCGACCCGCGCAACGTCCAGGTGACGATCGACGGTGTCCCGGCGCAGGTCACCAGCGAGAACGGCCACCTGGTGGCGCAGCTCCCGCGGTCCCTCGCCGACCGCCTGCTCCCCGGCGGCACCCTCACGGTCCCCTTCACCATCACCTTCACCGGTGACGGCGGGAACGGCTGCGGCTACGGGGGTTACGGCAAGGGCGACGACTGCGGCGGCAACGGCGGCGGCGAGCACGGCACCGCCACCGTCACGGCGCGACTGCTGGCCCGGGGCTACCAGCCGCTCCAGGCCACCGATGTCAGCGCCGAGGCGTCGATCGCCTTCTGACCGGCGTCCGGCACTCGCCGCACGCATGACTCGTGGACGGGCCGGTCAGTCGATCTGATCGGCCCCTCCGGGTCACAGCCCTCCTGGGCCTGCGTCCGACCGGGGCCGGGGTCAGAGACCCACCTTCCGCCAGCCCGTCACCGGGCCCGGGTTCGTGTCGTCCGCGGGGCTGATCCAGAAGGGTTTGTCCAGCTCGGCACTGAAGTGGGCGCCCGTCCGGCCGTCCCCGGAGGAGCGTCCGGTCAGGCGGCGGCCTATCCAGGGCAGCAGATGCCGCCGGGCGAAGCGGACGTCCGCCACCCGCCGGGTCAGCCACGCGGGCGGCACCGCGGCCGGCAGCGGTGCGTGCCACTGTGCGTCCAGCGGCTCGTAGCCGAGCGTCTGCCCCACCGCCTCGGCGACGCGGCGGTGCCCCTCGCCCGTCAGGTGCAGCCGGTCCACGTCCCACAGCCTCGGGTCGCCCAGCGCCGGGGCGCCGTACAGGTCGACCACGAGGGCGCCGTGCTTCGCGGCCAGCTCGTCCACGCAGGCGAACAGCTCCTCCATGCGCGGCCGGAACCGCTCCAGGACCGGTCCCCGGCGGCCGGGGCTGCGCATCAGCACCAGCTGTTCGCAGGAGGGGGCGAGCCGCTCCACCGCCTCCGTCAGCAGTCCGCGCACCCGGCCCATGTCGCACTTGGGCCGCAGGGCGTCGTTGAGCCCGCCGACCAGCGTGACGACGTCGGCGTTCATCGCCGCCGCCACGTCCACCTGCTCGTCGACGATCTGCCCGATCAGCTTGCCGCGCACCGCGAGATTGGCGTAGCGAAAGCCCGGGGCGTCCGCCGCCATCCGGGCGGCGAGCAGATCCGCCCAGCCCCGGTAGGAGCCGTCGGGCAGCAGGTCCGACATGCCCTCGGTGAAGGAGTCGCCGACCGCGACCAGGCTGGCGTACGGGGGAGGAACGGTATTCGTCTGCATGGCGACAGCGATGGTAACCCGGTCGCATACCCAGCGGTCGGTCAGGTCCGGGACGTCCGGTTCACACGGGCTGCCCGAACAGCTCCCGCAGCACGTCCTCCATGGTCACCAGGCCCGCCAGCCGCCCGTCGTCGCCCAGCACGGCGGCCACGTGGGTGCGGCTGCCCCGCATCGCGGTGAGCACGTCGTCCAGCGGGGTGCTCGCCTTCACCCGGGCGATGGGCCGCATGTCCCGCAGCCGGAACGGCACGTCCCGCGGCGCGGCGTCCAGCGCGTCCTTGACGTGCAGATAGCCCACGATCCGGCGGCCGGAGTCGACC
This sequence comes from Streptomyces misionensis, assembly GCF_900104815.1. Classification (NCBI taxonomy): domain Bacteria; kingdom Bacillati; phylum Actinomycetota; class Actinomycetes; order Kitasatosporales; family Streptomycetaceae; genus Streptomyces; species Streptomyces misionensis. The sequence goes on along the minus strand of NZ_FNTD01000004.1, from coordinate 1,483,452 downwards.
ACCGGGAACCGGGAGAACCCCGACTCGGCCGACAGCCCCTCCAACTGCTCGGGGGTGACGCCCACCTGCGCGTACACCACCCGCTCCAGCGGTACCACCACGTCCCGCACCGGGCGGCTGCCCAGCTCCAGGGCGTCGTGCAGCCGTTCCTGCGCGCGGTCGTCGATCAGACCCGCCTCGCTCGCGTCCTTGACGATCTCGGCGAGTTCGGTGTCCGTGAAGGTCGCCGAGACCTCGTCCCTGGCCTCCACCCTGAGCAGCTTCAGCAGCCCGCTGGCGAACGCGTTCACCGTGAAGATCACCGGACGCAGCGCCCGGGACAGCGCGACCAGCGGCGGCCCGAGCAGCAGTGCCGCGCGCACCGGCTCCGCGAGCGAGATGTTCTTGGGCACCATCTCGCCCAGCAGCATGTGCAGATAGGTCGCCAGGGTCAGCGCGATCACGAACGACACCACGTGGCCCACGCCCACCGGTATGCCCACCGTGTGGAACACCGGCTCCAGCAGATGCGCGATGGCCGGCTCGGCGACCACGCCCAGCACCAGGGTGCACAGCGTGATGCCGAGCTGGGCGGCGGCCAGCAGCGCGGAGACGTGTTCCAGCCCCCACACCACGCTCTTCGCCCGCCGGTCGCCCTCCTGTGCCAGGGGCTCGACCTGGGAGCGGCGCACCGAGATCAGCGCGAACTCGCCGGCCACGAAGAAGGCGTTGACGACGAGGGTCGCCAGGCCGATCAGCAGTTGTACGGCGATCATCGCGCCCCCTCCGTCGTCTCGTCGCCGCTCTCGTCGTCCAGGGGCGCGCGCAGCAGCAGCCGGGCGGCGCGGCGCCCGGAGGCGTCCACCACGTCCAGCCGCCAGCCCGCGATCTCGACCCGGTCGCCCGGCTCCGGTATCCGGCCCAGCTCGGTGGCGACCAGACCGGCCAGGGTCTCGTACGGCCCCTCGGGCACCCGCAGCCCCACCCGCCTGAGCTGGTCGGTGCGGGCGGCGCCGTCGGCCGAGTACAGGGCCCGGCCGCTCTCGTCGGCGCCGGCCGGGGCGAGGTCGGGCGTCTCGTGCGGGTCGTGTTCGTCGCGCACCTCGCCGACGACCTCCTCGACGATGTCCTCCAGGGTCGCCACGCCCGCCGTGCCGCCGTACTCGTCGATGACGACGGCCATGGTGCGGCGGCCGGAGAGCCGGTCGAGGAGCCGGTCGACGGTGAGGGACTCGGGCACCAGCAGCGGTTCGCGCATCAGGTGCCAGACACGGCGGTGCCGGCGGTGCTCGGCCGGTATGGCGAGGACGTCCTTGATGTGCACGGTGCCCACGACGGAGTCCAGGCTGCCCCGGTAGACCGGGAACCGGGACAGGCCCGTCGCCCGGGTCGCGTTCGCCACGTCCTCGCAGGTCGCCTGCTCGTCCAGGGCGATGACCTGGACCCGCGGGGTCATCACGTTCTCCGCCGTCAGATCGGCCAGGTTGAGCGTGCGCACGAACAGCTCGGCGGTGTCCGCCTCCAGGGCGCCCGCCTTGGCGGAGTGCCGGGCGAGGGCGGCCAGCTCCTGCGGACCGCGCGCGGAGGCCAGCTCCTCGGCGGGCTCGAAGCCGAGCCGGCGTACGAAGTGGTTGGCCGTGTTGTTCAGCTGGGCGATGAAGGGCCGGAAGGCGGCGCTGAACCAGCGCTGCGGGGTGCCCACCCGTTTGGCCACGGCCAGGGGTGAGGAGATCGCCCAGTTCTTGGGCACCAGCTCGCCGACGACCATCAGGAACACCGTGGACAGCGCGGTGCCGACCACCAGCGCCACCGACTGCGCCGCACCGCCCGACAGCCCCAGCGCCCGGAACGGGCCGGCGAGCAGCTTGGCGATCGAGGGTTCGGCGAGCATGCCGACGACCAGGTTGGTCACGGTGATGCCGAGCTGGGCGCCGGAGAGCTGGAACGTCAGGTTCCGTACGGCCTTCAGGGCGCCCGGGGCGCCGCGCTCGCCGCGCTCGGCGGCCCGCTCCAGCGCGCCGCGCTCGACGGTGGTCAGCGAGAACTCCGCCGCCACGAACGCGCCACATGCCAGTGACAGCAGGATCGCCACCAGGAGGAGCAGCACTTCGGTCATCGGGTCACCCCCGTCCCATGATCGGACAGGGGTCGGTGGGGCGCGCGGTGTCGCGGGCCGGGAGGCTCGCCCATGGGCGGACGCTCACTACCTTTCATAGAGGGTCGAGTGCTCCCTCCAGAGTAAAGGATGGGCAAAGCAATCTCGGGGGCCTGTGGACGACGCCGCGCACGGCTCAGCCAGTGAGCGGCTTCACCCAGCGCCGCCACCACTCCTCGGGGCCGTACCCGGCCGCCCGCCAGGCGTGCTGCGCCCGCTCGTTGCGGACCAGCACCATGGCGTCGGCCCGCCGTCCGCCCAGCCGGACGAAGCGCTCCTCGGCGGCGGCCAGCAGGGCCGTGGCGACGCCCCGGCGCCGCCGGTCGGGCCGGACCGCGAGCCGGTACAGATGGCAGCGCCAGCCGTCGAAGCCCGCGATCACCGTCCCGACCAGCTCACCGCCCAGCTCGGCCAGGAGCAGCGCCTGCGGGTCGCGCGCCACCAGGCGCTCCACCCCGGCGCGGTCGTCGCTGATGCTGGTGCCCTCGGCGGCCGTGCGCCAGAAGGCGAGCACGGTGTCGAGGTCGTCGGGGCCGGCGGAACGTATGCGCAACTCGGTCATGCGAACCACCATGATCGCGACCGGGCCCCGCTCGCCGGGGTTTCCATCATGCGGACCGTGCGCGCAGCCGCTCGATCACCGGCGCGAACGCCTCCATGTGGGGCTCCAGGACGGTCAGGTTCGTGAACCCGTACCGCTCGCGCTGCGCCTCGACCCGCGCCACGACGTCCTCCAGCGGGCCCGCCAGGACGATGGGCAGCGCCAGCGCGGACTCCAAGGTCAGCTCCGGCCGCCGCTCCAGCAGCGGCTTGAGCGCCTGCTCCGGGTCGTCGGTGACCACGGCCTGCTGGAGCAGCAGACTCAGCTCGGCCGGCTCCGCGCGCCCGGCCGCCAGCTCCCGGTAGCGCCCCACCCGCTCGTCCAGCTCGTCGGCCGTGAGCGGTTCCAGCGACCGTGTGCTCCCCGTCCGGGCACCGGCGAAGGCGGCGATGTCGGCGTGCTCGGCGGTCAGCTCCAGCATCCGGTCGCCGTTGCCGCCGATCAGCAGTGGCACCCGGGCCTGCTCCGGACGGGGCTGGTGGTCCTCGGCGCCGAGCAGCCGGACCAATTCCTCGACGGTGCGCCGCAGATGGTCCACCCGCTCGCCCGGCGAGCCGAACGGCAGCCCGGCCGCCTCGTGTTCCTCGCGCACATAGCCGGTGCCGAGACCGAGTTCGAGGCGCCCGCCGGTGAGCGCGTCCGTGGTCGCCACCTCGCGGGCGAGCAACGCCGGGTTGTAGAAGCCCGCGTTGAGCACCAGCGTGCCGACCCGGACCCGCTCGGTCGCCTGCGCCGCCGCGACCAGCGCGGGGAACGGCGCCACCCAGCCGAGATGGTCGGGGACGAGGATCACGTCGTACCCCAGTTCCTCGGCGCGACGGCACTTCGCACGCCACTCGGACCCGGACGCGGGCGTGAGCATGTTGACCCCGAAGCGGAACGGGCGTGGCATGAAGTCTCCTCCACCGTCGGCGTATCGACCCTCGACCGACATACCATCACGTCCGCCGCCGGGCCGTGGGCCGTACCGTCACTCGTGGGCGATCGCCGCCAGCACGTTCAGCCGGGAGGCCCGCAGCGCGGGCAGCACCGCGGCCACGACCCCCACCACCGCGGAGCCGACCACCACCGCCACGATCGTCCCCCAGGGGATCGCGAACGCCGTCAACCCGCGCAGCGCCAGCACCTGTTGCATGCACACGCCCCACACCAGGCCCAGCGCCAGCCCGAGCACCGCGCCGAACACCGCGATCACCACCGACTCCAGCCGGATCATCCGCCGCAGTTGCCGTCGCCCCAGCCCGATCGCGCGCAGCAGCCCGATCTCCCGGGTGCGTTCCACCACCGACAGCGCGAGCGTGTTGACCACGCCGAGCACCGCGATGACGATCGCCAGCCCCAGCAGCGCGTACACCAGGTACAGCAGCACGCCGATCTGGTCGTGGACCAGCTTCTTGTAGTCGGTCTGGTCGCGCACCTGGACCTGCGGGAACGGCGCGAGCGTCCGCTCCAGCCGGGGCCGCAGGTCCTCCGGCCGCGTGCCCGGCGCGGCGTCGACGTAGAGCGCGGAGTCCTGGCCGCCGGGCGCGTACCGCTCCAGTGTGCCGAGGCCGAAGAAGACACCGCCCTGGTTCCCGAAGCCCTCGGTGGCGGCCTGTTCGGTGAGCGCGCCGACCGTCAGCCGCGCCCGGCGCCCGCCCGGGAAGTCCACCGGGAGCACACTGCCCGGCCGTACCCCGTGGTCCCGGGCGAACGTCGCGTCCATGGCGAGGTGCCCGTCGGCGAGCGCCGCCGCCGAGCCGCCGCGCGCGTAGTCGATGTGCACGACGTCGTCGAGCCCGGCGCCGTACGCGGCCGCGCCCGTCTCCACCCGCCCGCCGTCGGGCAGCCGCAGCGCGATCCGGGTCAGTCGCTGCGGCACGACCAGCCCGGTGCCCCCGGTCGCGGCCACCCGGTCGGCGATCTGCCGGGTGAACGGGATGAAGTTGGCGTTCTGGACGGTGAAGTCGGCGCCGAGGGTCTTGTCGATCCGCCGGTCGAACGACGCCGACATGGACGCGCTCGCCACCGACATGCCGCTCACCAGGGCCAGGCCCACCATCAGCGCGGCCGCGGTCGCGCCGGTGCGGCGGGGGTTGCGCAGGGCGTTGCGCTGACTCATCCGGCCCACCGGCCCGAACAGCGCGGGAAAGGACCCGCCGAGCACCCGGATCACCGGCCGCACCAGCAGCGGCCCGGCGACCACGGTCGCGACCAGCGTCAGCGCCACGCCCACGCCCAGCAGGGCGGCGGCGGGCGCGGTCCGTGTCGCCGCCGCGCACCCGGCCAGCGCCGCCGCGCCCGCCGTCCCGACCACCGCGCCGACGACCCCCCGGGTCCGCAACGGCTTGCCCACCGCGGCGACCTCGGCGTCCGCGAGCGCGGCCATGGGGGAGACGGCCGCCGCGCGCCGGGCCGGCAGATAGGCGGCCACGAAGGTCACGCCGAGCCCCACGACATAGGCGGCGACGGGCGTGCCCCAGCCGATCACCATCCGCGCGGCGGCCAGGTTCGTCCCGAACACGCCCATCAGCCGGATCAGCCCGAACGCGAGGCCGATCCCGGTCGCGAGCCCGAGCGTGGAGCCGACCAGACCGAGCAGCAGCGCCTCCGTCAGCACCGACCGCCGCACCTGCCGCCGGTCGGCGCCCAGCGCCCGCAGCAGGCCCAGCTCCCGGGTGCGCTGGGCGATCAGCATGGAGAAGGTGTTGACGATCAGGAACACCCCGACGAGCAGCGCCACCCCGGCGAAACCCAGCATGACGTACTTGACGACGTCCAGGAACGTGCCGAGGCTCGCCGCCGCCGACCTGGCCTGCTCCCGCGCGGTCTGCACGTCGTACGCCCCGGCGTCCGCGCCGAGCGCCGCCACGACCCGCTGCCTGAGCCGGTCGGCGGGGACCCCCTCGGCCGCGTCCACCGAGATGCCGGTCGCCCGCGCGGGGGAGCCGAGCAGTTGCCGTCCGGCCACCGCCGGGTCCAGATAGAGCAGCGCCGCGCCGGAGTTGGTCGTGGTGAACGTCGCGATCCCGGTGACCCGCGCCCGGAAGGTGCCGGGCTGCGCCTGCACCGTCAGGGTGTCGCCGATCCGGACGTGCCCGCGGCCGGCCGTGTCGGCGTCGAGCAGGGCCTCGCCCGGACCGTGCGGAGCGTGCCCGGAGGTCAGCTCCACCGGGCTGTGCCGGGTCGGGTACCAGGCGCCGGCGAGGGTGGGTGCCCCGTTGGTCGGCCCGACGGACCGGTTGTGCCGGTCGACCACCACGACGTTCTGCACCTGTACGTCGGCGCGGGCCGCCGCCACCCCGGGGACCCGGGCCACCCGGTCGCGCAGCGCGGCCGGCAGGGTCTGCACCGCGCCGCTCGCCCGCGCGGACACCAGGTCCCGCTTCGGCCGCACGGACACGTCGGCGGCGGTGGAGGCGAACAGCCGGTCGAACGTGCGGGAGACGGTGTCGGAGAAGATCAGGCTGCCCGCGACGAACGCCACGGACAGGATCACGGCCAGTGCGGACAGCGCGAGCCGTCCCTTGTGTGCGAGGAAGCTCCTCAGAGTCGCCTTGAGCACCGGCTCAGTCCTCCCGCGCGTCCGGCAGGGCACGCGCCCTGTCGAAGCGTTTCATCCGCTCCAGCACCCGCTCCGCCGTCGGCCGGGCCAGCTCGTCCACGAGCCGCCCGTCGGCCAGGAAGAGCACCAGGTCCGCGTGGGCGGCGGCGTTCGGGTCGTGCGTGACCATGACGACCGTCTGCCCCAGGTCGTCCACCGCGTCGCGCAGAAAGCGCAGCACCTCCAGGCCCGCCCGCGAGTCCAGGTTGCCCGTCGGCTCGTCCGCGAAGATCAGCTCCGGCCGGGAGGCCAGCGCCCGCGCGCACGCGACCCGCTGCTGCTGGCCGCCGGAGAGCCGGCCGGGCCGGTGCGTCAGCCGATCGCGCAGCCCGAGCCTGTCGACGACCTGGTCCAGCCACTCCTTGTCGGGGCCGCGGCCCGCGATGTCCATCGGCAGGGTGATGTTCTCCGCGGCGGTCAGCGTCGGGATCAGGTTGAACGACTGGAACACGAACCCGACCCGGTCCCGCCGCAGCCGGGTCAGCTCCCGCTCCCGCAGGCCGGTGAGTTCGGTGTCGCCCAGCCACACCTGCCCGGCCGACACCGTGTCGAGCCCGGCCAGACAGTGCATGAGCGTGGACTTGCCGGACCCCGAGGGCCCCATCACGGCGGTGAACCGGCCCCGCGCGATGTCCACGTCCACCGAGTCCAGCGCGAGGACGGCGGTCTCGCCGGTGCCGTACGCCTTGGTCAGCGCGCGGGCGCGGGCCGCGGTCCCCTCGCCCGGCGTGCGGCCCGGGGCGTGCTGCGCGGCAGGGGCCGTGGACAAGTCCGCCTCCCGGTCACCGGTACTACCCGTCCCGGGTGAGCCTAATGTGACCGGGCGCACAGCGGGAATCCACGACGGGCCGGGCGGCCGGGCGGGCCCCGGGGGACCTGCGGGAACGGTGCGCCGAGCCCCCGGCGAAAGCTCCCGTGCGCCCCCACTGTGCCCCCGCGCCCGTTTGCCCGTGCTAGCGGCTTGGCGCTAGCGTCGAGACATGGCGAAGACCCAGTTGAACGTGCGCGTGGACGAGGGCACCGCCCGCGCGGCCCGGGAGCGCGCGCTGGCCCGGGGGATGAGCGTGAACCGCTACATCGAGGAACTGGTCAGACAGGACACCGGCGAAGTCGGCCGTACGTTCGTGGAGGCGGCCGCCGACTTCATGAAGCAGTACGAGTCCGTGTTCGCCGAGGAGTTCTCCGAGGCGCGCGGCACCGGTCCGGCCGAAGGACGCAGCTGATCCCTTGAGCGATTCCCCCAACGGGCTGAGCATCGACCTCGCCTGGCTGCTCATGCTCGCCGAACAGAAGACGCCCGGGGACCCGCAGGTCGCCGACTGGGGCGCGCTGATCGCCGCCGTCGCCCGGCACCGGGCGGAGATATTCGGCGTGCCGGTGTACGAGACCCCGTACGCCCGGGCCGCCGCCCTCCTCCAGCTGCTCATCCACGTGCCGGCGCTGGAGCGCTCCAACGCGCTGTTCGCCTCCGCGGTCGCCTACGCCTACCTGGTCGCCAGCGGCGTCAAGGTGGTCACCACGCCGGAACAGGTGCGCGACCTCGCCCGGCTGGTGAAGGACGGCTCGGCGAGCGTGGACGAGATCGCCCGGGAGCTGCGCCGCTGGAGCCTGTGATCAGCGCCCGCCCGCCTCGTCCGGACGCCAGGCGGTGCCCAGCACACAGTACGAGGCCGGCAGCCTCGGCCCCCGCTCGGGCACCAGCAGGCTCCGGTGCGGCCCGAGTTCGAACCCCGCGGCCCGCAGTGCGGCCAGCGGGTCCCGGGACAGGTGACAGCCGCCGGCGAGCGCCGGCCACACCGTCAGGTCCAGGGCGCGCTGTGCGAACCGCATCGGCCGGCCGCCGCCCCGCCCGTGCTCGAAGAACCGCACCTGCGCGCCCGGCCGGAGCACCCGGCGCACCTCGCCCAGCGTCCGCGCCACGTCCCGCACGCTGCACAGCACCAGGGACAGCACGACCGCGTCGAACGCCTCGCTCTTGACGGGCAGCGCCTCGGCCGCGCCGGGTGCGACGTCGACCGGCACCTGCGCGCGCAGCGCCGACTCCAGCGCCAACCGCCGCAGCAGCGGCTCCGGTTCGATGGCGACGACCTCGCTGACGGTGCCGGGGTAGTGCGCGAAGTTCAGCCCGTTGCCCGCGCCGACCTCGAGCACCCGGCCGCTCAGCCCCGCCAGCAGCCGTCCCCGCACCCGGGCGAACCCCAGCCGCGTCTCGGCCCCGGCACTGGCCCGCGCGTAGTACCGGGCGAACACCGGATGCGCACCGGGCTCCCGCCGCCCGCCGACCGCCTTCGACCCCAGCCGCATACCGACCTCCAGGACACCGTGGGCCCAGGGGAAGTGTCCCCCGCGGGAGCGGGCGCCACCCTCGGGCGGACGTGCGCGGCGGGCACGGGTGTTCGAGAGGCCGGGGGGCCGCCGCTGGCAGAGGGCCGGGGGAGACCTCGACGGCTTCGAGGGCCGGGGAGGGGGAGTCCTCGCCGGGCCCCCTCCCCGGCCCTCCTAGGCCGTACCTCCGGGCTCCAGCCGGGCCCCCTCCCTGGCCCGGAAGGCCGCCGCGTCCCAGGTGCCGTCCAGGCGTGGCGCCAGCCAGGCCGGGGCCTGGGCGCGGAAGTCCGCCGGGGGCAGGGCGCCCGCTCCCGCGGGAAGGGCGCCCAGGAGGGGGGCGCCGGCGACCTCCGGGAGGTCGGCGACGTTGCAGCGGGTGGCCAGGTCGGGGACGGCGGGCCAGCTGCCGATGACGACCCCGGCCGGCTCCAGGTCCCGGCGGCGCAGCTCGCGCGCCGTCAGTTCCGTGGTGTTCAGCGTGCCGAGCCCCGCCGTGGCCACGATCAGCACCGGCGCCCCCAGCAGCCGCGCCGCGTCGGCCAGCGTGCCGCCCTCCGCGTCGAACCGGACGAGCAGCCCGCCCGCCCCCTCGACCAGCACCAGATCGTGCTCCGTGGCCAGCTTGGCGGCCCGCTCGGCCACCTCCCGCGGGTGCACGGGCGCCATGCCCGCCCGCCGCGCCGCCGTCCCCGGCGCCAACGGCTCCGGATACCGCGCCAGTTCGTCCGCCGTGACGGCCCCCGCGAGCCGCGCCACCTCGTCGGCGTCACCGCGCTCGTCCGGCCGTACCCCCGTCTGCGCGGCCTTCAGCACGGCCACCGAACGCCCGGCCGCGACCGCCGCCGCGGCGAGGGCGGCCGTGGTGACGGTCTTGCCGACCTCCGTGCCCGTTCCCGTGATCACCAGTACCGGCATGTCATCCCTCCCGCGCCGCGGCACACACCGCGCGCGCGATCCTCGCCACGTCCTCGTCGGAGGTGACGTACGGCGGCATCGTGTACACCAGGTCCCGGAACGGACGCAGCCACACGCCCTCCCGCACGGCCGCACGCGTGGCCGCGGCCATGTCGACCTCGTGGTCCAGCTGGACGACCCCGATCGCGCCCAGCACCCGCACGTCCCGCACCCCGGGCAACTCGGCCGCGGGGGTCAGCCCGGCCCGCAGGCCCGCCTCGATCCGCTTCACCTCGGCCTGCCAGTCCTGGCCCAGCAGCAGCTCCAGGGAGGCGCAGGCCACGGCCGCGGCCAGCGGATTGCCCATGAACGTCGGCCCGTGCGCCAGCACCGGCACCTCGCCGCGCGAGATCCCGTCGGCCACCCGCGCGGTGCACAGCGTGGCCGCCATCGTCAGGTAACCGCCGGTCAGCGCCTTGCCCACACACATCACATCCGGCGTGACGGCCGCGTGGTCCGCCGCGAACAGCGCCCCCGTGCGCCCGAACCCGGTCGCGATCTCGTCGAACACCAGCAGCACGTCGTGCGCGTCGCAGGCCTCGCGCAGCACCCGCAGGTACCCGGGGGAGTGGAAGCGCATCCCGCCGGCGCCCTGCACCACCGGCTCCACGATCACCCCGGCCAGTTCGTCCGCGTGCCGGGCGATCAGCTCGCGCAGCGTCCGCGCGTACGACTCGTCGTACTCCGCCGGGGGCGCGTCCGCGAAGACCTGGCGCGGCAGCACCCCCGACCACAGCTCGTGCATCCCGCCCTCGGGGTCGCACACCGACATCGGATGCCAGGTGTCCCCGTGGTAGCCGCCCCGCCAGGTCAGCATCCGCTGCTTGCCGGGCCGGCCGAGCGAACGCCAGTACTGGAGGCACATCTTCACCGCGACCTCGACCGACACCGAGCCGGAGTCGGCCAGGAAGACGTGTTCCAGACCGTCCGGCGACATGTCGACAAGGAGCTTCGCGAGCCGGACCGCGGGCTCGTGGGTGAGCCCGCCGAACATCACGTGGCTCATCCGCGAAAGCTGCCCGGTCACGGCCTCGTTGAGCACGGGGTGGTTGTAGCCGTGGATGGCCGACCACCACGACGACATGCCGTCCACCAGCTCGCCCGAGCCGTCCGCGAGCCGCAGCCGGACCCCGCTCGCCGACTTAACGACGAGCGGTTCGACACGTCCGGGCATCGGGCCGTACGGATGCCACACGTGCCGGCGGTCCAGCTCCAGCAGCCCGGCGACGTCCGGCGGGAACGCGTCAGGCATTGGGCGCGAGGTCCGTTCCGGCGCCCCGGCGGCGGACGGCCACCAGATCGGTCCGGGGCTCGCCCGCGACCGGCTGCGCTTCCGCGGGCGCCGAGCCGCAGGCCCCGGCCCCCTCGTGGCAGCCGCCGGCCGCCCGGTGCTCCGGCAGGGTCACCTGGTCGGCGCCCTCCACCTCGAAGCCGGCGTCGGCGATCATCTCCAGGTCGGCCTTGCCCGCCTGGCCCTCGCTGGTCAGGTAGTCGCCGAGGAAGATCGAGTTGGCCAGGTGCAGCGCCAGCGGCTGCATGGTGCGCAGGTGGACCTCGCGGCCGCCCGCGATGCGCACCTCCACGTCCGGGCAGACGAAGCGGACCATCGCCAGGATCCGCAGGCAGCGCTGGGGGGTGAGGTTCCACTCCTTGGCCAGCGGGGTGCCCTCGAACGGGATCAGGAAGTTCACCGGAACGGAGTCGGGGTCCAGCTCGCGCAGCGAGAAGACGACGTCCACCAGGTCCTCGTCGCTCTCGCCCATCCCGGCGATCAGACCGGAGCAGGGCGACAGTCCGGCCGCGTGCGCCTTCTGCACCGTGTCCACCCGATCGGCGTACGTGTGGGTGGTGGTGATGTCCCCGTAGGTGGACTCCGAGGTGTTCAGGTTGTGGTTGTACGCGTCCGCGCCCGCCTCGCGCAGCCGCTCGGCCTGGCCGTCGGAGAGCAGCCCGAGGCACGCGCACACCTCGACGCCCTCGTTCTCGTCCTTGATCGCCTTGATGGTCTGCGAGACCCGGTCCACGTCCCGGTCGGTCGGGCCGCGCCCGCTGGCCACCAGGCAGACCCGCTTGGCCCCGCCCGCCAGCCCCGCGGCCGCCGCCTTGGACGCCTCGTCGGGCTTGAGCCAGGTGTACTTGAGGATGCCCGCCTCGGAGCCGAGCCGCTGGGAGCAGTAGGAGCAGTCCTCGGGGCACAGGCCGGACTTGAGGTTGACCAGGTAGTTGAGTTTCACGCGGCGGCCGAACCAGTGCCGGCGCACCTTGCCGGCCGCGGCCACCACATCGAGCAGGTCGTCGTCGGAGGTGGCCAGCACGGCGAGTGCTTCCTCGCGGGTCGGCAGCTCGCGCCGAAGCCCCTTGTCCACCAGCGTGTTCAGCAGGTCCATGAGGCCCGATCCTGTCCTACGAGACTGCCCCGGGCCAAGGAGAGTTTGCACAACGAAGACGCTTCACCGTGTGGGTATCGCCACACGGTGGACGACGGCCCGGGCCGCTAGGGTCTGTCCGCTACCTACAAAACGACCGGAGGACTCATGGCGTTCGGCTGGATCGAGGAGCAGGCGCGGGCGCGTCGCGACGCCGGGCTCGTACGGCGCCTCAGCCCGCGCCCCGCCGAGTCACCGTTGCTCGATCTGGCGAGCAACGACTACCTGGGCCTGGCCCGCCACCCCGAGGTCACCGAGGGCGCGGCCCGGGCCGCCCGCACCTGGGGCGGCGGCGCCACCGGCTCCCGGCTGGTCACCGGCACCACCGCGCTCCACGCCGAGCTGGAGCGCGAACTGGCCGCCTTCTGCGGCTTCGAGGCCGCCCTGGTCTTCTCCTCCGGCTACGCCGCCAACCTGGCCGCGGTCACCGCGCTCGGCCCGCACGGCTCCCTCGTCGTCTCCGACGCGGGCAACCACGCCTCGCTGATCGACGGCTGCCGGCTCGCCCGGGGCGAGGTCCAGGTCGTCGGGCACGCCGACCCGCAGGCGGTGCGCAAGGCCCTGGCCACGCGCGGGGGAGCGGCCATCGTCGTCTCCGACACCGTGTTCTCGGTCGACGGGGACCGGGCGCCGCTGGCCGAGCTGGCCGAGGCGTGCCGGGAACGGGGCGCCGGACTCGTCGTGGACGACGCCCACGGTCTCGGTGTCCTGGGCGAGGGCGGGCGCGGCTCGGCGCACGCGGCCGGGCTCGCGGGCGCCCCGGACGTGGTGGTCACGGCAACCCTGTCCAAGTCGCTGGGCAGCCAGGGCGGCGTGGTGCTGGGTCCCGCGCGGGTGATCGACCATCTGGTCAACGCGGCCCGGACGTTCATCTTCGACACCGGACTGGCCCCGGCGGCGGCCGGTGCGGCCCTCGCGGCCCTGCGGCTGCTCGCCCGCGAGCCCGAACGGGCGGCGCGGGCCCGCGCGGTGGCGGGGGAGCTGTACACGAGGCTGACCACCGCGGGCCTGGAGGCGGTGCGTCCGGACGCCGCGGTGGTCTCCGTGCGGGCTCCGTCCCCGGAGCAGGCGGTGCGCTGGGCGGCCGACTGCCGTACGGCCGGCCTGGCCGTGGGCTGTTTCCGACCTCCCTCCGTGCCCGACGGCATCTCACGGCTGAGGCTGACCGCGCGTGCGGACCTCTCCGGCGCGCAGATCGCACACGCGGTCGGGGTCATCGGCGAAACGCGACCATGAGTCGGCGGAACACGGCCGTGCCTCGCACCCGACCGGGTCTCAGCGCAGCGCGGCCACGAAACCGGCCCAGCTGGGGGCGGAGAAGAGCAGCGCGGGACCCGCGGGGTCCTTCGAGTCGCGCACGGCGAGCAGTCCGGACCAGGGTCCGGAGCGCGGCCGGGCCGTCTCCACGCAGTTGTTGGCTCCGGTGCTGTAACTGCTGCGCAGCCAGCGCACGTCGTACAGGTCGGTACTGGCAGGGACGTTCCGAGGCAATGCTGACAATGGTGCCTCCTTACGCGCCGTCACCTATCCCGGCGATGTAGGCGAGCGAATCGTGGGGGGAAAGAGCGTGTTCCTGGAGGGTCTGGAAGGCCTCCGAGTACGCCCGGAGGTCTTCTTTCCGTTCCAGGTAGAGGCTACTCGTCAATTGGTCTAGAACAACCACATCGAGATCAGAAGTGCTCGGAAATGAGAAAATAACGAAAGGGCCGGTGAGGCCGACATGCGCTCCCGCCCCGAACGGAAGTACCTGTAGCCGCACTTGGGGCAGCAGCGCGGCCTCCATCAGCCGCTCCAGCTGCCGCGCCATCACCTCGGGGCCGCCCACCTCGCGCCGCAGCACCGCCTCGTCCAGGACCGCGCACAGCTCCAGCGGAGGGTTCGAGCGCAGCACGTCCTGCCGGGCCAGCCGCACCTCCACCAGCGCGTCCAGGCGCTCCTCGTCCAGGTCCTTGACGGCCGCCCGGGTCACCGCGCGGGCGTACTCGGCCGTCTGGAGCAGGCCGGGCACCACCGTGGTCTCCAGCGTGCGCATCGCGCGGGCCTGCGACTCCAGGCTGATGAAGTCCCGGTAGGTGGGCGGCAGCACCCCGCGGTAGGCGTGCCACCAGCGGTCGCGGTCGCCGTCGTTCTCGGAGCCCGCCAGCATCAGCAGCAGCTCGCGCAGCTGGGCGTCCCGCACGGCGTAGGCGTCCAGCAGCAAGCGCAGATCGGCCGGTTTCACGCCACTGGAGCCCGTCTCGATACGGCTCACCTTCGACTGGTGCCAGCCGACCAGCCGGGCGGCCTCCCCACTGGTGAGTCCCGCCCCCGTGCGCAGCGTGCGCAGTTCGGCACCCAATTTGCGACGGCGCACTGCCGGCCCGTTCTGCATGGGCTCCTCCTTACTCCTTCCGGGCCGCCCGAATACGGTCTCCCGTCGCAGAGTTCACCGCATCGAGCGACAGATATATGCATATCTTGGTGGATCGCTCCCCGTGACCGGCGCGGTGGTGGCAGTCTGGCGAGGAAGCACCAGTCCGGGACCGTACTCGAACCATCCGCTCCATGTCGGACTTCGGTCCCGTGGGAAAGGGACGACGTCGCCATGGCAGACCATCTGGAAGCATCCGTCATTCTGCCGAGCGAACCCGCCTCGGTCGCCGCCGCCCGCTCCTACGTGGTCGGCACGCTGGCGGAGTGGGGCCTGCCGTCGGACACCGAGGCGGCCGACACCGTGCGGCTCATCGTCTCCGAGCTCGCCACCAACGCCGTGCAGCACACCCTCGGGCAGTCCCCCACCTTCACCGTCGACATCGCGCTGGACCGCGACGAACGGCTCCGCATCGGTGTCACGGACAGTCACCCGCGCTTCCCCAAGCGGCTGCCCGCGGCCGTGCAGCAGGACAACGGCCGCGGCATGGTGATCATCCGCTGGCTCACCGCGGAGTGCGGCGGCAGGCTCCGGGTCCGGCCCACCAGGGAGGGCGGCAAGACGGTCTCCATCGAACTGCCCTGGACCGTCCCCGTCGCGCCGGTGCCGACGGCGGGCCGGCCGGACCCGCGGCCAAGGTCGTGAAACGTTCATCCAACGGGCGAGGGGCCCGTCCCGGTCCGCCCGGGGGCTGGAGGCGGTGCCGGAGGAGAACACGGGGAGCGGCCCGGTGGCTGGAGACGCTCCCGTGTGCGCACGGGGGTCAGTTGACCCGGCCGTACCAGACGCTCTTGGACCAGATCTTCTCCAGCCGCACCACCGCACCGGTCTTCGGCGCATGCCAGATCTTGCCGTGACCGGCGTAGATGCCGACGTGGTAGACGTTCCGGCCGGAATGGAAGAACACCAGGTCACCGGCCCGGCGGCTGGAGGCGGAGATGTGGTGGGTCTTGTTGTACTGCTGGGCGGCGGTCCGCGGCAGCTTCTTGCCGGCCTTCTTGAACGAGTAGAGCGTCAGCCCCGAGCAGTCGAACCGGCGCGGTCCCGTGGCGCCCCACTGGTACGGGGCGCCCTTCTTGGACGCCGCGATCTGCAGCGCCTTCGTCGCCATGGTCGCGGCCGAGGCGTCGGAGGACATCCCCGGCACCGCGATCGAGCCGCCCACGGCGGCCAGGGTGAGGGCCGAGGCCGTACCGGCCCGGGCCATCAGCGACGGGACACGATTGAGCGCAGTCATGCGCAACCCTTCGTCAGCCGCCTGTGAAGGATGACCTGTCGGATTCGGGCTGGCGAAGTAGCCCGGCCGCGTTGCCGCGGCTTCACCCCAAGGGTCGGCCCGGAGCGTGTGCCCGTCCGTTCTCACGGACGGCCAGCCGCTACGGCGACCCGCCTTGCCTGGGTCCTCCACTCCTGCCGATCCACTCCTGTCGACCGGTCATCCGGGCGGCGGCAGGACTCGGCGTCCGCCCGGATCGCCCCGCCGCGGTGGCGGGGTCTTGTCGTCAGACAGGGATCTTCACTCACAGCTGTCCGAAAATCCCAACGGAACCGGGGATTTGTGGCGTTACTCACCACTCGCCCGTTCGGGTGGAAGCTGCTCTGTTCGATAGCTCGTCAGTTCCCGTACGTAGCCCCGGACCTGGGAAAAGATGATCGTGCAGCACGGCACGGCAGGGTCGCGGCGCAACTCGGAAGCGCCGGAAACGGACCCGGATATACACCGGTCGGCGGTACATCGTTCGGGCCGTTTCGCGCGGGGGCCCGGCCGGGCGCGCAGACGCGCGGTACCGGCCGGGCCCCACGGCCGTCCGGATCAGTTCGAGGCCTGTGGCGGGAGCGCGACGCGCGCGGCCCGGCGCTCGCCGTCCAGCACCCGAAGGGCGCGTGCCAGCGTGCCGCCGTGCAGCTCCCGCTCGCCCCGCCGGTGCATCAGATCCAGCGCGTCGCGCAGCTCCTCCGCCTTGCGCACCAGCGCCTGCGCGGCGCGCAGCCCGCGATAGGTGTCCCCGTCGCGCGCCGGGTTGATCCTGCCCAGCTGGTCGACCACGTCCAGGTAACGGTCCACCAGCTCGCCCTCCGCGCGCGTCAGCGCGGGCAGCGGCGGCAACTCCTCGGGCAGCACGGCCCGTTCACCGCTCGCCGGGGAGGTCGCGGCGGCTCGGGACCACCCCGTCCACCAGGCCGTACGACCGTGCACCCGGCGCGTCCAGCACGAGGTCACGCTCCAGGTCCTGATGGACCTGCTCCTCGCCGCGGCCGGTGTGGCGGACCAGGATCTCCTCCATGAGGGCGCGCATCCGGGACAGCTCCTCCGCCTGGATCACCAGGTCGCTCGGCTGGCCCTGCGCCGGCTCGGAGAGCGCGGGCTGGGAGAGGACCACGCGGGCGCCCGGCAGGGTGAACCGCTTGCCCGGGGTGCCCGCGGCGAGCAGTACCGCACCGACCGAGGCGGCCTGGCCCAGGCAGTAGGTCTGCACCTCGCAGGTGACGTACTGCATCGTGTCGTAGACCGCCGTCATCGCATGGAACGAGCCGCCCGGGCAGTTCAGGTAGAGCGTGATGTCCCGCTCCGGCGCCAGGTGTTCGAGGTGCATGAACTGGGTGATCACATCGCTCGCCGCCGCCTCGTCCAGGGGCGTCCCGAGGAAGACGACCCGGCTCTCGAACAGCTTCGAGTACGGATCGAGCCTGCGCTCCCCGAAACCGGTGGTGCGTTCGGTGAACTCGGGCAGGACATAACGGGCAGACGGTCGGAACATCTGGGCACACCCCTCCTCGCGGCAGAGCCGGGCTCCCGGCTTCTGTACAGAATGTACATTACGTACGCGTGGGTATCATGGGGGTATGGCCTACGAGATTCCGGTGACCCAAGCCAGGGCTGAGCTGGCCGACCTGATCAACCGGGTGGTGTACGGCGGCGAGCGCGTCGTCGTGACCCGGCACGGCAAGCCGCTGGTCGCGCTGGTCTCCGCCGCCGACCTGGAGCGCCTCGACGCCCTCGACGGCGCGGAGGAGCCGGGCGAGGAACAGGTGACCAGCACGGTGTCCCGCGTCCGCGACGTCCCGTCCGCCCCGCGCGAACAACAGCGCTTCGGCATCGCGGCCGAATACCGGGGCCCGGGCGTGTCCTGAGCGCCGCGCGCGTCGGGCGGGCCCGGCGTCCTCGCGGTGTCAGCCGAGGGGTGCCCGGGGGAACCTGCGCTCCCTCTCGCCCCGTTCGCCGGCCTGCCGGCTCTTGACGATCGCCGCGTACTGGTCGACGTACTCCTGCTCGGACAGGGTCAGGATGGCGTACATGATCTCGTCGGTGACGGCCCGCAGTACGGCCTTCTGGTCCTCCATCCCGGCGAACCGGGAGAACTCCAGGGGCTTGCCGAAGCGGATGGTGACGGGCCGGATCCGCGGGATCAGCCTGCCGGGCGGCTGCGCCTCGAAGGTGCCGATCATCGCGCAGGGCACCACCGGGACGCCCGCCGTCAGCGCCATCACGGCGACCCCGACCTTGCCCTTGTACAGCCGGCCGTCGTGCGAGCGCGTGCCCTCCGGGTAGATGCCGAGCAGTTCACCCTTGCGCAGCACCCCGAGGCCCTCGCGGACCGCGGCCTGCCCCGCCTCCTTGCTCGAGCGGTCCACCGGGATCTGCCCGGCGCTGCGGAAGAAGAACGCGGTGAGCCGGCCCTTGATCCCCGGCCCGGTGAAGTACTCCGCCTTGGCGAGGAAGGTGATGCGTCTCTTCAGGATCGCCGGCATCAGGAAGTGGTCGGAGAACGAGAGGTGGTTCCCGGCGACGATCGCCGCTCCCGTGGCAGGCACGTTCTCCAGGCCCTCGATCCGGGGCCGGAAGACCAGTCTGAGCAGGGGACCCAGCAGCACGTACTTCAGGAGGCAGTAGAACAAGGTGCCGCTCCTCACTCCGGCGGCCCGGCTCGGCCGCGAGGACAGCGTGCTGCCACCGGCCCCGGGCGGCAACCGGACCGGGGAGCTTGGCGCAATCGTTGCCCCGCTACGGCCGGCCGCCGTCGGCGCCGTCCGGATACGTCCGGACGGCGGGGCGTATGCCCGGCAGGAGCGCCGGGACGCGCAGCCGGTAGGCGTCGTAGGCGGCTCCGAACTCGCGCGCCATCAGGGCGTCCTCGACCCGGACCCGGCGCAGCAGCCAGGGGACCGCGACGATCAGGCAGGCGATCCACACGCCGAAGCCGCAGGCCAGCATCCCGCCGGTGATCAGGCCGAGCATGCCGGTGTAGATGGGGTGGCGGACCAGCCGGTACGGGCCGTCCGTGCGCAGTTCGTGGTGGTGCCGGACGGTGGGGACGCTCGCCCACATCGTGCCCAGCACCCAGCGGGACCAGAGCAGCAGGGCCGTGGAGACGACGACCAGCAGCGCGCCGGGCAGAGCGAGTTCGGGCCGCCAGAAGCGGAGGCCGTCCCAGAACCTCCCGGTGAGCCGTATCAGCCCGGCGAACACCACCACGCCCGCGGTCAGCGCCGTCCGGCGCCGCAGGGCCGGCCGCCACGCGCGCGGCCGGCCGCGGGAGCCGGCGCGGCTCCGGATGCCGAAGTAGGCGGCACCGAGGAGCCACGCCGCGAGGAAGACCAGGACGCAGACACCGGTGAGGGCGGCGAGTGCGGGACGCATCGCATTCATGTCCCAAAGGCTGCGCCCCGCACCCCACCCGTCACCAGCACCCACGGGTCGATGGAGACCTCTCCACCCGGAGATGGAGAAGCCCCGACCGAACCCCGAGGGGAGCGTTCCCGGCCGCGGGGACGGAACCCGGTCCGGTCAGCCGAGCACCCGCTCCAGTGCCGCCAGCGCCGAGCCCAGTTCCTCGGCGGTGATCGTCAGCGGCGGGGCCAGGCGGATGGTGGAGCCGTGGGTGTCCTTGGCCAGGATGCCCTCCCGCATCAGACGCTCGCTGATCTCCCGCCCCGTGCCGATCGCCGGGTCGATGTCGACGCCCGCCCACAGACCGCGGGAGCGGAAGCCGAGCACGCCCTTGCCCACCAGCTCGGTCAGCCCGTCCCGCAGGACCACGCCCAGCTCGGCGGCGCGCCGCTGGAACTCGCCGGTCTCCAGCAGTTCGACCACCGCCGTGCCGACCGCCGCCGCGAGCGGGTTGCCGCCGAAGGTCGAGCCGTGCTCGCCCGGGTGCAGCACCCCCATCACCTCGCGCCGGGCCACCACCGCGGACACCGGCACGATGCCGCCGCCGAGCGCCTTGCCGAGCAGCAGCACGTCCGGCACGACGTCCTCGTGCTCGACGGCGAGGGTGCGGCCCGTGCGGCCGAGGCCGGACTGGATCTCGTCCGCGACGAACAGGCACCCCTCGCGCCGGGTCAGCTCGCGCACGCCCGCGAGGTAACCGTCGTCCGGGACGATCACCCCGGCCTCGCCCTGGATGGGCTCGATCAGCACCGCCGCCGTCGTGTCGTCGACCGCCGCCTCCAGCGCCGCCAGGTCGTTGTACGGCACGACCTTGAAGCCCGGAGTGAACGGCCCGAAGCCCGAGCGGGCCGTCTCGTCGGTGGAGAAGCTGACGATCGTGGTCGTACGGCCGTGGAAGTTGTCCGCCGCGACCACGATCGTCGCCCGGTCGGCCGGCACGCCCTTGACGTCGTAGGCCCACTTGCGGGCCAGCTTGATGCCGCTCTCCACGGCCTCCGCGCCGGTGTTCATCGGCAGCACCATGTCCAGGCCGGTCAGCGCCGCGAGCCGTTCGGCGAACTCAGCGAGCCGGTCGTTGTGGAACGCGCGGGAGGTGAGCGTGAGCAGGTCGAGCTGGCGGTGGGCGGCCTCGATCAGGGCCGGGTGCCGGTGGCCGAAGTTGAGCGCCGAGTACCCGGCCAGCATGTCCAGGTAGCGGCGGCCCTCGACGTCCTCCACCCAACTGCCCTCGGCCCGGGCCACGACCACCGGCAGCGGGTGGTAGTTGTGCGCCAGGACCGGCTCCTCCGCACGGATCAGGTCGTCGGACGTACGGGTGCGCGCGGGTGCGGTCATCAGCGGATCTCCTGGGTGCAGCACTTGATGCCACCGCCGGCCTTGTGGAACTCCGACAGGTCGACGGGGACGGGGACGTAACCACGGTCGGCGAGGCGCTCGCACAGCACCTCGGCCTGGGGGGCGATGAACACGTGCCGGCCGTCGGACACCGAGTTCAGGCCCCAGGCGAGCGCGTCCTCGCGGGTGGCCAGCACCGCGTCCGGGAACAGGCGCCGCAGCACCTCGCGGCTGCCCGGCGAGAACGCCTCGGGGTAGTAGCAGACATTGGCGTCGTCCAGCACGAACAGCGCCGTGTCCAGATGGTAGAAGTACGGGTCCACCAGAGTCAGGCCGATCACCGGGTGCCCCAGGAACTCCTGGGCCTCACGGTGCGCCTCGCGGGTGGTGCGGAACCCGGTCCCGGCCAGGATGTACCGGCCCGTCCACACCAGATCGCCCTCGCCCTCGGACACCGCCTCGGGGCGGTACACGTCGTAGCCCGCCGCCTTGAACCAGGTGTCGTAGTGCACCGACTCGGGGCGCCGCTGCGGCGCGTGGAACAGCGAGCCGAAGACCCGGCCCTCGACCACGCACGCCGCGTTGGCCGAGAACACCATGTCCGGCAGGCCCGGCACCGGCTCCAGGGAGTCGACGGTGTGGCCGTGGGCGCGGTAGGTGCGGATCAGCTCCTGCCACTGGTCCCGCGCGAGGTCCACGTCAACCGGCCGGTCGGGGTTCATCCAGGGGTTGATCGTGTACTGCACCGCGAAGTGCCTGGGTTCACAGACAAGGAAGCGCCGAGGGCGCGATTCACGGCTTTCGGACACAGAGGGTTCCCTCCGGTTTCCGTCTGTCACTGATGGGTGACACCAAGGTAGGAACGAAGCCGGACGCGCGACAAGCGAAGAAAGCTGCGCGGATGTGCAGCTTTCCTGCGTAGTACCCGTCTATCACGCAGGCTTTTTGCGCATACTTCTGATCATCCGCCGACGGCCGCCCACACCCCGTTTCCGGGTCCTCCGTGCGCCCTCCGCACGCCCCTTTTCGGGGCGTCGGCGCGCCGTCCGCGGGTCACTCCGGGGCCGCCTGGGTGGCCCCCGCCTCCGGGCTGTCGGGGAGCAGATGGGAGAGCACCATCACGCTGATCGTCTTCCGGATGAACGGCTCGGTGCGGATCCGCTCCAGCACCTCCTCGAAGTGCTCCACGTCCCGCGCCCGCACGTGCAGCAGCGCGTCGGCGCCGCCGGTCACCGTCATGGCCGCCGTGATCTCCGGATGGTTGCGGACGACCTCCGCGAGGCGCCGGGGCGGGGCCGCGCCCTCGCAGTAGACCTCGACGTACGCCTCGGTGCGCCAGCCGAGCGCCGAGGGCCGCACGGTGGCCGTGAACCCGGTGATCACCCCGGTCTCGCGCAGCCGGTCCACGCGCCGCTTGACCGCCGTCGCGGAGAGCCCGATCGCCGCGCCGATCTCGGCGAAGCTGGTCCTGGCGTTCGCCATCAGGGCGGTGGTGATCTTGCGGTCGAGATCGTCGAAGGACGGCGTCCTGCTGTTCATGCGGGCACTGTAATCAGCCGGGACCCGCGACGCGGCTACGGCTGGGTGACGGCCATGGCGAGGGTCAGCAGCCCCAGCACCACCCAGCCGAACCAGAGCCAGCCGTCACCGCCGAGCGCGACCGTGTACGCGGTCACGGCGACGAGCGCGCCGGCCGTGAGCGCGCCCATCGCCTTGGTGGAACCGGGCATCGCGGCAACCCCCCTCATGGTCCGTCCCGACCATGGTGCCCCGGCCGCCGCCCGTAGGGGATACCCCCGACCAGGTCCCCGGATTTCCCCGGAGCCGAGTCCCGGCGGAGCCCGGAACTCAGCCCTGGCGTGTGCTCAGCGAGGCCAGGTAGGCGTTGTACGCCTCCAGCTCCTTGTCGCCGTCCCGGTCCGCCTGCCGGTCCTTGCGCTTGGCCTGGCGCTGCTCGGAGCCGTACCACTGGAACAGCAGCGCGATCAGCACGACCACGGAGGGGACCTCGCTGAAGGCCCAGGCGATGCCGCCGGCCGAGTTCTGGTCGGAGAGGGCGTCGATGCCGAGCGAGGCGGGCGGGTGCAGGAACGTCGTCACCATCGGGGTCGACGCCATCATCAGCGCGATGCCGAAGAACGCGTGGAACGGCATGCCCGCGAACAGCTCCAGCATCCGCATCAGGTGACCCGGCCGGTGCGGACCCGGGTCCACGCCGATGATCGGCCAGAAGAAGACGACACCGACCGCGAGGAAGTGCACCATCATCGCGATGTGCCCGGTCCTCGACCCCATCAGGAAGTCGAACAGCGGGGTGAAGTAGAGCACGTACAGGCTCGCGATGAACATCGGGATGGTGAACAGCGGGTGGGTGATGACCCGCATGTACCGGCTGTGCAGCAGCATCAGCAGCAGCTCGCGCGGGCCCGTGCGGCCCCGGCCCGCGGTCGGCAGCGCGCGCAGCGCCAGCGTGACCGGAGCGCCGAGCAGGATCAGGATCGGCGACAGCATGCTGATGACCATGTGCTGCACCATGTGCACGCTGAACATGACCATCCCGTAGTCGTTCAGCCTGGTGCACATCACCAGCATGATCGTCAGCACACCGGTGACGAACGAGACCGTCCGGGCCATGGACCACGTGTCGCCGCGCCGGCGCAGCCGTACGACCCCCCACCCGTACAGGGCCAGCCCGAGCAGGCAGGTCACCAGGAAGAAGGGTTCGGCCGACCACTGGAGCCCCCGCCCGAGCGTGAACGGTGGCATGTCCATCATCATGCCGTGTCCGCTGTGATCCATGTGACCCATGTGATCCATGCGGCGGCTCCTGATTCGTGGGAGTTGTGCGATTCTGTCCGCCCACAAGAGTAGAGCCGCCCCCGGTCATGCCGATGACCGGGGGCGGGTAGTTCACGGCCGGACCAACGGCCGGGCGCACGGGTGTCACGCAGCCGGGCTAAAGGACGCACTCCGCCTCGTCGTACCGCTCCGTCGGGACCGTCTTCAGGGTCTCCACGGCCTCCGCCAGCGACACCATCACGATCTCCGTGCCGCGCAGCGCCGTCATCATCCCGAACTCGCCCCGGTGCACCGCCTCCACCGCGTGCCAGCCGAAGCGGGTGGCCAGCACCCGGTCGTAGGCGGTCGGGGTGCCGCCGCGCTGCACATGCCCGAGGATGACCGGCCGCGCCTCCTTGCCGAGCCGCTGTTCCAGCTCGACGGAGAGCTGGCGGGCGATGCCGGCGAAGCGCTCGTGGCCGTAGACGTCCTTGCCGCCCTCGTCGAAGTCCATGGTGCCGGCGCGGGGCTTGGCGCCCTCGGCGGCGACCACGATGGCGAAGCGCTTGCCCGCCGCGAACCGGTCGCCGACCTTCCTGGTCAACTCGTCGATGTCGAAGGGCCGTTCCGGTACGACGACGGCGTGGGCGCCGGCCGCCATGCCGGAGTGCAGGGCGATCCAGCCGGTGTGCCGGCCCATGACCTCCACGATCAGCACCCGCTGGTGGGACTCGGCGGTGGTCTTCAGCCGGTCCAGCGCCTCGGTCGCCACGGTCACGGCGGTGTCGAAGCCGAAGGTGACATCGGTGACAGCGATGTCATTGTCGATCGTCTTCGGCACGCCCACGATGGGCAGCCCGCTGTCCGAAAGCAGCCGGGCCGCCTTCAGGGTGCCCTCGCCGCCGATCGGGATGATCGCGTCGAGGCCGAGATCCGCCACGTGTCCCTTGGCCCGCTCGACACCGTCGCGCAGGTGCTCCGGGCGGACCCGGGAGGAGCCGAGGATGGTGCCGCCGCGCGCCAGGATGCCGCCCACGGCGTCCAGGTCGAGCTTCACGGAGTCGCACTCCAGCAGGCCCTTCCAGCCGTCCCGGAAACCGATGACCTCGTCGCCGTGGTCGGCGACGGCACGGTGCACGACGGACCGGATGACGGCGTTCAGGCCGGGGCAGTCGCCGCCGGACGTGAGGACACCAATGCGCATAGCCCGAATTACCTTCTCGAACGTGGGCCGGGAGACCGGACCACGTTGTCCGGCGGATTCCCGATCACCCTACCGGCGTGAGGGGGTGGCTCCGTAGCGGGCGTCCGCCTGCTGGACGCGCCCGCCCAGATGAGCGGACGAGCCGTCAGTCGGGCCCGCCACAAGCCTGCCGGAAACCGCTGAGAAGGTCCTGACGCGCGGCTCGCGGGAGCCGCGCGCCGGTGCCTACGCGGGCTGCTGCGCGGCCGCGATGCGCTCCTCGCGCAGCGCGTCGTACCAGCGGTCGTCGATCGGCGGCAGCGCGTTGACGTCGAGCGCCAGCTTCAGCAGGAGATCGGCGATCAGCGGGTTGCGGGCGAGGACCGGCCCGTGCATGTACGTGCCGAAGACGGTCCCGTTGTAGGCGCCCTCCGTGCCGTCCCCGGTGCCGTTGCCCCGGCCGATCTTGGTCCGGGCGAACGGGCGGGCCGTGGGGCCGAGATGGGTGACGCCCTGGTGGTTCTCGAAGCCGGTCAGCGGGGGCAGTCCGAGCTGCGGGTCGATGTCCGCGAGCACGTCGCCGACGCACCGCTCGCCCTCGCCGCGCACCGAGACGACGTCGAGCAGCCCGAGGCCCGGCTCGCGCTGGCCGAGGTCGTTGATGAACTCGTGGCCGAGGATCTGGTAGCCGGCGCACACCGAGAAGACGATGGCCCCGTTCTGCACCGCCCGCTGGAGGTGCCCGTCACGGCGCAGCCGCTCGGCCGCGAGCCGCTGCGGACGGTCCTCGCCGCCGCCGATCAGATAGATGTCGCCGGAGGTCGGGATCGGCTGGTCGCTGCGCACGTCCAGCCGGGCCACGTCCAGGCCGCGCTGCCGGGCCCGGCGCTCCACGACGAGGGCGTTGCCCTGGTCGCCGTAGGTGCTCAGCAGGTCCGGGTAGATCCACACCAGCCGCAGTTGGTTGTCGCTCATGAGGTGATCGCCCTTCGAAGATCAGTTGCCGACGCGGCGGCGCAGGTCCTGGAACGCGGTGTAGTTCGCGATGACCTCGATCCGGCCCGGCGGGCACAGCTGCACGGCCTGGTCGAGGTTCTCGCAGACCTGGAAGTGCTGGTTGGCCACTTCCAGGCGGACGGCGAGGTCCAGCTTGCGGTCACCGAGCACGAAGATCGGGTGGCCGGTCAGCCGGGTGTAGTCGACGTCCCACAGCCAGGAGGTGTCGGTGCCGTCGGCCCCGCGCGCGTTCACGGACAGGATCACCGGGGCGGGCGGCGGGTCGATCAGGGAGAAGGTCTCCAGCCAGCCGGCCGGGTTCTTGGCCAGCAGCAGCCGCAGGTCCCGGTTCTGGAACTGCACGACGTCATAGCGTCCGGCGACCGCCTGCACCTGGTACATCCGCTCCAGGGCGACCTGCGGCGGCACCCCGAAGACGGCGGCGACGGCCGCGGAGCTGGCCGCGTTGGCCTTGTTGGCGCGGCCCGGCAGCTGGAGGTGGATCGGCCAGGCCGAGCCGTGCGGGTCGAGGACGTGGTCCCCGGACAGCGCCCAGGAGGGCGTGGGCCGGCGGAAGCCGCACTCGCCGCAGAACCAGTCGTCGCCGGGGCGCTGCATCACGCCACCGCAGGACGGGCAGGACCAGGCGTCGTCCTTCCACATCTGCCCGGCCGCGACCCAGATCACGTTCGGGGAGGAGGAGGCGGCCCACACCACCAGCGGGTCGTCGCAGTTGGCGACGACGACCGCCTTGGAGCCGGCCAGGCCCTCGCGCCAGTTCTCGGCGAGCATCCGGGTCTCGGCGGCGCGGTCGAGCTGGTCGCGCGAGAGGTTGAGCAGGGCGATGCACTTGGGGTCGGTGTCCCGGGCCACTCCGGCCAGGTACTTCTCGTCGACCTCTATGACGCCGAACTTGGCGTCCGAGCCGCCCGCGAGCGCCGAGGTGATGCCGGCCGGCATGTTGGCGCCGAGCGCGTTGGACACCACCGGGCCCGCGGCGCGCAGCGCCTCCGCGATCAGCCGGGTGGTGGTGGTCTTGCCGTTGGTGGCGGACACCAGCACGACGTCCAGGTTCTGGGCGAGCCGCGCCAGGAGGTCGGGGTCGAGTCTGAGCGCGACCCGTCCCCCGATCACCGACCCGCTGCCCCGCCCGGCGGCGCGCGATGCCGCAGCGACCGCCTTGCCCGCGGTCACGGCCAGCTTGGCCCGCGGCGTGAGCGGGTCCGAGTTGCCTGCCATCAGTTCTCGATCCTCCTTGCGTACGCGCCGCGCCTGGGGCCATCCGGCAACGTGGTGTGAACCCTCAGCCTATCGAGATCCATTCCCACACCCGAATCCCGGTCGCACCCATGGCGGCGGGCATGAGCTGAACGAACCGTACCCTTGCCGCCATGCGACACGGTTCCATTGCGGGCGCCCACGGGCGCGTCCGGCCCCTCACCCTGCTCGGCGACGGCGGCTTGCGCGAACGATGCGCGGAGGTCACCGACTTCGGCCCCGCGCTCGCGGCGCTCGTGGAGGACCTGTTCGCCACGATGTACGCGGCGCGGGGAGTGGGTCTGGCCGCGAATCAGATCGGGGTGCCCCTGCGGGTGTTCGTCTACGACTGCCCGGACGACGAGGACGTCCGGCATCTCGGCCATGTGGTGAACCCGCGGCTGGTGACGGTGGACGGGATCGTGCTGCGGGGGCCCGAGGGCTGTCTGTCGCTGCCGGGCCTGGAAGCGGGCACGGAGCGGTACGACCACGCGGTGGTCGAGGGTTTCACGGTGACGGGGGAGCCGGTCACCGTCCACGGCACGGGTTTCTTCGCCCGGTGCCTGCAACACGAGTGCGACCATCTGGAGGGCCGGGTCTACGCGGACCGTGTGACGGGGTGGCGGCGGCGCCTGCTGGAGCGGCGGATCCGGCGGGCCTCCTGGAGCCGCTGACTCAGAAGCCGGGTCCGCCCACCCTGTCCCCGGCGGCCGCCAGCCGGCCCCACAGCAGGTCGGCGAGGGAGCGCACCAACTCCGCGCGGGAGCAGGGACGTTCGCCCAGCCACCAGTCGCCGGCGGCGTGCATCATGCCGACGATGCCGTGCCCCCACACCCGGGCGAGCTGCTGGCTGCCGGGGCCGAGGTCCACCCGCTCCTCGATGACCTGGGCCAGGTCCTCGCCCATCCGCCGCAGCAGCGGGGCGCTGTGCTTGCCCACGTCGAAGCCCTGGTCGGTGCCGGTGCTGCCCTCGGCCGGGTGCATCAGGAACCGGTAGACCTGGGGGCGGGCCTCGATGGCGGCGAGGTAGGTGTCCAGCGTGGACTCCAC
Organism: Streptomyces misionensis; assembly: GCF_900104815.1. NCBI lineage: Bacteria > Bacillati > Actinomycetota > Actinomycetes > Kitasatosporales > Streptomycetaceae > Streptomyces > Streptomyces misionensis. Next base: position 1,455,751 of record NZ_FNTD01000004.1, on the reverse strand, counting down.
GCGCTCGCGCCGGTCCGCCGGGGCGTCCAGCGCCGCGCGCAGGGAGGACAGCAGCGCGTCGGTGTGCCGCTTGGCGAGGGCGGCGTAGAGCCCGCCCTTGTCGCCGAAGTGGCGGTAGAGGATCGGCTTGGTGATCCCCGCCTCGGCGGCGATCGCGTTCATCGACGCCTGCGGGCCGTCGCGGAGCACCACCCGGTCGGCGGCCTCCAGCAGCTCGCGCCGTCGGCGGTCGGCGGACCGCTGCTGATCGGTCCGCTGCGTGGTGTCCATGTACTCTCCCCACCCGTGCTGAATCGGTGACGCCTGCGCAAACTAACACTGCCCGTGGCCCTGGCATCGAACGGGCTGCCGAGAGGCCATCGCAGGTTGACTTTTCCTACCCGTCGGTAACAGACTCGCGTTACCGCTAGTAACACCGTACGCCGCTGGAGGGGACATGGCCGAGTTCACCATGGAGCTGAACGACGAACAAAAGGAAGTCCGGGACTGGCTCCATGGCTTCGCCGCCGAGGTGATCCGGCCGGCCGCCGCCGAGTGGGACGAGCGCGAGGAGACCCCCTGGCCGGTCATCCAGGAGGCCGCGAAGGTCGGCATCTACTCCCTCGACTTCTACGCGCAGCAGTACTTCGACCCCACCGGCCTCGGCATCCCGATGGCCATGGAGGAGCTGTTCTGGGGCGACGCGGGCATCGCGCTGTCCATCGTCGGCACCGGTCTGGCCGCGGTCGGCGTCCTCGCCAACGGCACCGAGGAGCAGATCGGCACCTGGATCCCGCAGATGTACGGCGACGCCACCGACGTCAAGGTCGCCGCGTTCTGCTCCTCCGAGCCCGACGCCGGCTCCGACGTGGCCTCCCTGCGCACCCGCGCGGTCTACGACGAGGCCAAGGACGAGTGGGTGCTCAACGGCACGAAGACCTGGGCGACCAACGGCGGCATAGCCAACGTCCACGTCGTGGTGGCCAGCGTCGACCCGGAGCTGGGGTCCAAGGGCCACGCCTCCTTCATCGTCCCGCCGGGCACGCCGGGCCTCACGCAGGGCCAGAAGTTCAAGAAGCACGGCATCCGCGCCTCGCACACCGCCGAGGTCGTCCTCGACGACGTCCGCGTCCCCGGGTCCTGCCTGCTCGGCGGCAAGGAGAAGCTGGACGAGCGCCTCGCGCGCGCCCGCGAGAAGGCGAAGGCCCAGGGCGGCGAGCGGGTGAAGAACGCGGCGATGGCCACGTTCGAGGCGTCGCGCCCGGCGGTCGGGGCGATGGCCGTGGGCACCGCGCGGGCCGCCTACGAGGTCGCCCTCGACTACGCCAGGACCCGGGAGCAGTTCGGGCGGCCGATCATCGACAACCAGGGCGTCGCCTTCCAGCTGGCGGACATGCGGACGCAGATCGACGCCGCGCGGCTGCTGGTGTGGCGGGCTTCGTGGATGGCGATCAACGGGAAGCCGTTCACCGCGGCCGAGGGGTCGATGTCCAAGCTCTTCGCCAGCGAGACCGCGAAGAAGGTGACCGCGCAGGCGATCCAGATCCTCGGCGGGAACGGGTACACCCGCGAGTACCCGGTGGAGCGCATGCACCGGGACGCGGCCATCTACACCATCTTCGAGGGGACCAGCGAGATCCAGCGGCTGGTCATCGCGCGGACGCTGTCCGGGATGTCCATTCGCTGACGTCACCGTCGAACCGGGCGGCCGGCCGCGATCCGTCGATCGCGGCCGGCCGCCCGGTCCCCCCGCCCTTCGGGGTGACCGTGGTCACCGGTGCCGGAGCGGCGTGAGCTGCTCGATGTCGTACTTCAGTCGCAGCGCCTCGATCGCCTCCTGGTCGGGCGGTCCGCCGTCGCCCAGGATCTCCAGCAGCTCCTCGAAGTAGCGCTCGTGGTCGGGGGGCGGGCTCGCCTGGAAGAACATCTTGGCGGGACTGTCCGTCGGGTTGGCGAACGCGTGCGGGCAGCCGGGGGGTACGACGATGACGGTGCCCGGCGTCGCCCGGACCACCCTGTTGCCCGAACTCGACTCCCACTTCTTCCAGTTGTCGGGGGTACGGATGCGGGGCTCGAAGGCGAGCACGTCCAGCTCGCCCTCCAGGACGTAGAACAACTCCTCGCTGCGGGTGTGCACATGGGCACCGACGTCGAAGCCCGGCGGGACCTCCACCTCGAAGGTGGAGGCCATCCGTGAGTGCACGCCGGTGACCTTGTACGTGACCCGCTGTGCGGGCGTCTCCACCACCCGGCCGTGGCCCGGCGGGACGAGCAGCCCGTCGACCGATGCCGATGTCAGTCCTTCGATCGTCGTCATCGCGGCCTCACCACATCACGGGCAGGGCCTCGGGACCACGGATCAGCGCGCCCTTCCTGAAGGGCACCTCATCGGGCGGCACGGCCAGCTTCAGGCCCGGTACCCGGTCCAGCAGGGCGTCGACGATCAGCTCGGACTCCAGCCGGGCGAGCTGACCGCCCGGGCAGTAGTGCGGCCCGAAGCCGAAGGAGACATGCGGGTTGGGGCTGCGGGTGACGTCGATCGTCTCCGGATCGGGGAAGACCTCCGGGTCGCGGTTGGCGGCCAGGTAGGAGACGTAGACCGCGTCGCCCGCGCGGATCCGCACGCCCCTGATCTCGACGTCCTCCAGGGCGATCCGGGACAGGCCGACCGCGTTGCGGTGCGGGATGTACCGCAGCAATTCGTCGATGGCCCGGGGGCGGATCGCCGGCTCGTAGCGCAGCCGTTCGGCCAGCTCGGGGCGGGTCAGCAGCAGATAGACCATCTGCCCGCTGTTGTTGGTGACCGCCTCGCCGCCGATCTGGAGCAGCACGGCGAGCCCGACGGCCTCCTCCAGGGTGACCTCGCCCAGGCCCACGGCGGCGCCCAGCAGCGAGGCGACGTCCTCGTCCGTGCTGTCCACGCGCCGCCCGACGAGGTCGCGGAAGTACGCGCTCATCTCGCGCTTGGCCCGCTCGCTGACCTCCTTGCCGTGCGCGGACGACAGGATCAGCTGGGTCCACTCGTGCATGTCGTGCCGGTCGGCCGCCGGAACGCCCATCAGCTCGCAGATCACCGCGATGGGGAACGGGCTGAGGACCGCCGCCGTCAGGTCGGCGGGCGGGCCGTCGGCCAGGAGCCGGTCGACCATCTCGTCCAGCGTGGCGCGGGCCTTGTCGCGCACCCGCTCCACGCCCTTCGCGGTGAACGCCGCGGTGACCGAACGGCGCAGCCGGGTGTGGTCGGGCGGGTCCAGGAAGCCGACCGCGCCCCGGTCGGGTATGAAGTGCGGGGCCAGCCGGGTGACCGGCTTGTCCATGACCGCCTCACGGCCGAAGCGGGGGTCGTTGGTCACCATCCGCACATCGTCGTAGCGGGTGACCAGCCACGCCCAGCCCTCGCCGTTGGGCAGCTGGACGCGGGTGACCGGGCCCTCGGCCATCAGCTCCCTGAGCACCGGGTCGAAGTCCGTCCCGGTCAGGTCGAGCGCCGGCCAGTACCGGACCGGCGGCACGGCCTCGCTGAGCGTCGCCTCCTCGGTCTCGGTCATCGCCCGCCCCCGCCCTCGTCCCCGTCGCTCCAGCGGCCCACCGTCATCTCGGCCGTGATGCCGGGGCCGAAGCCGGCGAGCAGTCCGCGCGCCCCCTTCTCGGCGCCGCCCTCGTCGAACAGCCGGCGCAGCGCGTCCAGGACGACGGCGCTGGCGATGTTGCCGTACTCGGTGAGCGTGGACCGGCTGAACCGGAATGCGTGCGGCTCGACCTCCAGGAACTTGCTGAGGTCGTCGAGGATGCGGGGGCCGCCGGCGTGGATGATGTAGAAGTCCAGGTCGGTGGCGTCCCAGCCGTGGTTGCCCGCCAGGTCCTTGAGCGCCGGGGCGAGCGGTTCCATGGTGGTGGGCACCCGCTTGTCCAGCAGGAAGTGGAACCCGGTGGCCCGCACGTCGTAGGCGATCCAGTCCTCGGTCTTCGGGATCAGGTAGGAGCCGTTGCGCTCCAGCCGGACGCCCTTGCCGCCGCGTCCACGCACCACGGCGGCGGCGATGCCGTCACCGAACAGGCCGTTGGACAGCAGCGAGCCGACGCCGAGGTCGGTGGGCTGGTAGCACAGCGAGCAGAACTCGCAGGCCACGATCAGCGCGTTGGCGTTGGGGTACGCCGTGCAGAAGTCGTGGGCCCGGTTGATCGCGGCGCCGCCGGCCGCGCAGCCCAGCTGGGCGATGGGGAGTTGGCGGGTGGTGCTGTCGAAGTCCATCTCGTTGATCAGCCAGGCCGTGAGCGAGGGCATCATGAAGCCCGTGCACGACACGTAGATGATCACGTCGATGTCGGTGGTGAGCAGCTCGGCGTCGTCCAGCGCCCGCTGGATCACCGCGGGGACCCGGGCCTTCGCCTCGGACTCGTAGAGCTTGTTGCGGTCCTCGAAGCCGGGGTGCTTGAGGGTCTCCTCGATGGGCTGCACGATGTGCCGGGTCTTCACGCCGGTGTTCTCGATGAGCCGCAGTGCCAGCGCCAGTTGAGGGTGGTCGGCGTGGCGCGAGCGCGCCAGCTCCAGCGTCTCCTCCATCGTGATCACGTGCTCCGGGACCGACACCGATGGTCTGCACAAAGTCGCCATGAACCGTCCCTGCTTTCCGCGTGTCCGGTGGGCCTTCACCCACCGGTCAGAAGGTGGTTCACCTCAGGAGGTGCTTCACCCACCGTCACCCGGGGGGACGAGTATCTCGCGTTGGGTTACTCCGAATCGGGGACGCCGCGTCAGTCCCGAAGGAGGACTTCCGAGGCCGGACGAGCGAAAAAACCACGCCGGCCGTTAGCGAGAAAGACCTGCTGGGGAGCGCCGTCGGGGCCGTCGGTCCGGTCCCCTCGGTCACCCCGTCGTACCGCTCGCCGAACGCGGCGCGCGCCGACACCGGAGAACGTCGCCCACGGGCAGGCCCCCGAGCCCGCTGCCAGGCCCGTCCGGCCTGGCTCGCCCTAAAGGCGTCCCCGCCGACGCGGTCGTGGCGCCGGCCGTCAACTTCGCAGCCTGGGACGGCCATTGCGCCCGGACCGCCACGGGTCCGCTCACCCGCTACCCGCTACGGCTTCCCGGACACCACCTGCGCCTTCTTCGGCCTCTTCGCCGGGCCGTCGCCCGAGCCGGAGCGGCGGGCGACGGCGGCGGTCAGGCGGCCCTGGGGCGCCGGGACGTCCGACAGGGAGCGGGCCCGTGCGTACGGGGGACCGCTACGAACGTACGAGGGGGTGTTCCGGGGCGGGCTCCTACGGCGGGCCGCTGCTGTGCGCGATGCACGCCACGTCGATCCGGTCCGCCAGCTTCGCCAGCTCGATCGTCAGCGCGGCGACGGTGTCCTCGTCCAGCCCTCGCTCCCCGGCCTCGACCAACCGCAGCCAGCGCCCGCCCACGGTCCGCAACAACTTGCTCACATCGGCCGCGGCCACCTGCAAGGTCCCGCGGTCGTCGACGATCAGAGGCAGAGTCACTTCGCGGTTCACAAAAGGGGATGGTAGACCCGCAGCCGTCACGCACTCTGCCAAACCGTCGTGATGTTGCAGAACTCCCGGATTCCGTGCCCGGACAGCTCACGGCCGTACCCCGACCGCTTCACGCCGCCGAAGGGGAACGCCGGGTGCGAGGCGGTCATCCCGTTGACGTACACCGCCCCGGCCTCCAGGTCCCGCGCGAACCGCTCGATCTCGCTCTCCTCCCGCGTCCAGACGTTCGAACTCAGGCCGAACGGCGAGTCGTTGGCGATGAGCAGCGCCTCTTCCAGGTCGTCGGCCCGGTACAGCGTTGCCACCGGTCCGAAGGCCTCCTCGCGGTGGATGCGCATCTCCCGGGTGATGCCGGCGAGCACGGTCGGCGGGTAGTACCAGCCCGGTCCGTCCGGCCGCTCGCCGCCGCACAGCACCCGCGCCCCGCTGCGCCTGGCGTCGTCGACCAGCTCCTCCAGGTCCTTGCGCCCCTGCTCGCTGGAGAGCGGCCCGACCTCGGTGTCCTCCTCCAGCGGGTCGCCGACCTTCAGCGCCTTCATGCCCGCGACGAACCGCTCGGCGAAGGCGTCGTAGACGTCGGTGTGCACGATGAACCGCTTGGCGGCGATGCAGGACTGCCCGTTGTTCTGCACGCGCGCGGTCACGGCGACCTGGGCCGCGCGGTCGATGTCGGCGGAGGGCAGCACGACGAAGGGGTCGCTGCCGCCCAGCTCCAGCACCGTCTTCTTGATCATCTCCCCGGCGGTGGAGGCGACCGCGCGCCCGGCGGGCTCGCCGCCCGTGAGGGTGGCCGCCCTGACCCGCTCGTCGCGCAGGATGTCGTCCGCCGCGGCGGAGCCGATCAGCAGTGTCTGGAAACAGCCCTCGGGGAAGCCCGCCCGGTGGAACAGGTCCTCCAGGTAGAGGGCGGTCTGGGGGACGTTGGAGGCGTGCTTGAGCAGTCCCACGTTGCCCGCCATCAGCGCGGGCGCGGCGAACCGGACCACCTGCCACAGCGGGAAGTTCCACGGCATCACCGCGAGCACGGGGCCCAGCGGGCGGTAGCGGACCCGCACCCGGCTCGCCCCGGAGTCCTCTACGTCGGCCGCGGCGGGCTCCTCGTCGGCGAGCAGGGCCTCGGCGTGCTCGGCGTACCAGCGCATGGCCTTGGCGCACTTCGCGGCCTCCGCGCGGGCCTGCTGGACGGGCTTGCCCATCTCGGTGGTCATGACCCTGCCGATTTCCTGCCGGTCCTCGTCCAGCAGGTCGGCGGCCTTGTTCAGCAGCCGGGCGCGCTCGGCGAACGTGGTCGTCCGGTACGTGCGGAACGTGGCCTCGGCGAGCTGGAGCCGGCGTTCCAGCTCCTCCTCGCCCATGGGCTCGTACGTCTTGAGCGTCTCGCCGTTCGCCGGGTTCACCGTCGCGATGGGCATGGCTGACCTCCCTGGGAGCGGGCTGTGCTTAGACCTTCGCGCGCGGCCCGTCCGAGCGCAACGCCAGGTCGCTGTTTCAGGCCGAGTGCTCCGCCAGCCGGTCGAGAAACTCCGCCTGTGCCGTGATGATCACCTCACGGGCCCGCTCCAGCCCGAGCCAGGCCACCCGGTCCAGCTCGGGGAACTCCTGGCGCCGGCCCGAGCGCGGGGGCCACTCCATGGTGAAGGTGCCGGGGGTGAAACCGGCCAGGTCCGGGTCGCCCGCCACCGCCCAGGCCGTGACGACCTTGCCGTTCTTCTGCACGACCTCGCCCAGCGGTACCGCCTCCCCGTCGGGCGGCGTGAGGCCCAGCTCCTCCCGGAACTCGCGCCGGGCGGCCTCCCAGGCGGGCTCGTCGCCCTCGTACTCGCCCTTGGGCACGGTCCAGGCGCCGGCCTCCTTCTTCGCCCACAGCGGTCCGCCCATATGGCCGAGCAGCACCTCGATCCCCCCGGGCGCGGGCCGGAACACCAGCAGCCCCGCACTGCGCTTCGTCCTTCGCACCGTCACGGTGTGACCTCCGGGTGGGCCGCGAGCAGGGCCTCCACCGTATCGGCCTCCTCGGGCCTCTTGTCCTCGCGGTAGCGCAGCACGCGGGCGAAGCGCAGGGTGACGCCGGCCGGGTAGCGGGAGGAGCGCTGGAGGCCGTCGTAGGCGATCTCCACGACGAGTTCGGGGCGGACCCGGACCGTCCAGCCGTCGTCCTCGACCGCCAGTTCCCCGAGCCGCTCGGTCTGCCAGTCGAGCATCGCGTCCGTCATGCCCTTGAAGGTCTTGCCGAGCATCGCGAAGCCGCCGTCGGCGGTGCGCGCGCCGAGATGGAGGTTGGAGAGTTTCCCGGTGCGCCTGCCGTGACCCCGTTCGGCGGCCAGGACCACCAGGTCGAGGGTGTGCACGGGCTTGACCTTGAGCCAGGCGGCGCCGCGCCGGCCGGCGCTGTACGGCGCGTCCAGCGACTTGACCACCACGCCCTCGTGGCCCCGGGCCAGGGTCTCGGCGAGGAACCGTTCCGCCTCGGGGATGTCCCGCGGCCCCCCGGCCACCGTGCGCCGCACCCGCATCGGCTCGGGCACCAGCCGGGCCAGCTCCGCGTGCCGCTCGGCGAACGGCAGGTCGAGCAGATCACGGCCGTCGACGGCGAGCACGTCGAAGAAGACGGGGGAGACCGGGACCTGTCCGGCGGCCCGCGCCACGTCGGTACGGGAGCCGACCCGGCCCGCCGTCTCCTGGAAGGAGCGGGGCCGCCCGGCCGCGTCGAAGGAGATCACCTCGCCGTCCAGGATGAACCGCTCGCCCCTCAACTCCAGTGCGGCGGCGGTCACTTCGGGCAGCCGGGCGGTGATGTCGTCCAGCGTGCGGGTGTGCACGCGCACCGAGTCGCCGTCCCGGTGCACCTGCACCCGGATGCCGTCCAGCTTCTCCTCCACCGCGCAGGCGCCCAGTTTGCCCACCGCCTCGGCGACGGAGGAGGCGCTGTGCGCCAGCATCGGCAGCACCGGGCGGCCCACGGTGAGCCGGAACCGGTCGAGCGCGGCGGTCCCCTCGCCCAGCAGGGCCCGCGCGACCGTCTGGAGCGAGCCCGACAGCATCACCGCCCGCCGTACGTCGTGCGGGTCCGCGCCGGTCGCCCGTGCCAGGCCCTCCACCGCGACGGCGTCCAGCGCGCCCTGGCGGACCTCACCGGTGAGCAGGCCGCGCAGGAAGCGCTGCTCCGGCTCGGTGGCCGCGCCCAGCAGCTCGCCGACCAGCCGGGCGCGCTCCGCCTGGGAGCCGGGTCCGGAGACCTTGCCCAGGTCGGTGAGGAGCGCGTCCACCTCGCGGACGGTGAGCACCGGTTCGGCGGCGGGCGGCACCGGGCGGCCCAGCACCTTCCAGCCGACGCCGAGCCGGCCCTGCGGCAGCCGTCCCGCCAGATAGGGGATGACGACCGGCACGTCCTCCGCGTCCGCCTCGCGGAACAGCTCCGCGAGCAGCCCGATCTTCCGCGATCGCGCCGCCGTGGCGGCGACCTCACCCGACACCTGCGCGAGCCGACTCAGCAACATGCCCTCAGAGTGCACCGCGCGGGCGGCCCCGACACCTGCGCCCGGCACCCGAGAGCGGCGCTACCCCAGAGCCGCGTCCAGGTCGGCGAACAGCAGCTCCCCGTTGATCGCCGCGCCCGCCCGGTACCCCCGGCTCGCCGCGTTGACCACCTGCTCGGCGAAGCCGCTCGCGTTGCCCGCCGCCCACAGTCCGGGCACGGTCGTCAGGCCCCGCTCGTCGATCACCGGGTAGGCGCCGAAGGGCGTCTCGCGCAGTTCGGCGCCCAGCCGGACGAACAGTTCGTTCCGCGGCACGGGCCGCGGCGCGGCGTACAGCACCTCGCGGTCGTGCACCGTGCCGTCGGCGAGGCGTACGCCGGTGAGCCGGTCGTCGGCGACGACGAGCCCCGCGACCTCCCCGGGCACCACCTCGACCCCGGCGACGGCGAGCCGCCGCAGGTCCTCGTCCGCCAGCTCCGCCTCCGGCACGCGGTGCAGGAACAGCCGGACGTCCTTCGACCACTGCGTGACCATCAGCGCCTGGTGGACGCTGAGCGCCGACGTGGCGAGCACTCCGGTCGGCAGGTCGCGGGCCTCCCAGCCGTGGCAGTACGGGCAGTGCAGCACATCCCGGCCGAACCGTTCGGCCAGCCCCGGCAGCGGCGGCAGCTCGTCGCGCAGCCCGGTGGCGACCACCAGCTGCCGGGCCCGCGCGGTGTCCCCGCCCGCGAGGACGACGGTGAAGCCGTCCTCGTCACGGCTCGCGTCCACGACCCGGTCGCGGACCAGCTCCACCCCGTACCGGGCGATCTCCTCCCGGCCCGCGGTCAGGAAGTCCGCCGGGGACATGCCGTCCCGGGTCAGATAGCCCTGCATGTGGGGGGACGGCGTGTTGCGCGGCTCGCCCGCGTCCACGACCAGCGTCCGGCGCCGGGCCCGGCCCAGCACCAGCGCGGCGGACAGCCCGGCCGCCCCGCCGCCGACGACGATCACCTCGTGGCGCGCGGCCATGTTCTCGGTCATGTGACCACCTCCGCCCCCGACGGTCGCCCGAAGCCCGCGGGATTGACAAACATCTTTGCCGAAACTGCAATGGACTCATGGGTACCGAAGACGTTCTGGCGGAGGTGGGTCCCCGGCTGCGGCGGATCCGCAAGGAGCGGGAGGTGACGCTGGCCGCGCTGTCCGAGGCCACCGGCATCTCCGTGAGCACGCTGTCCCGGCTGGAGTCCGGGCTGCGCAAGCCCAGCCTGGAGTTGCTGCTGCCGATCGCCCAGGCCCACCAGGTCCCGCTGGACGAACTGGTCGGCGCCCCGCCGGTCGGCGATCCCCGGGTGCGGGCCGAGCCCGTGCGGCGGTACGGCCGCACGTTCTGGCCGCTGACCCGCCAGCCCGGCGGCCTCCAGGCCTTCAAGGTGCTCGAACCCAGACGCCAGGAGGAGCCGGACCCGCGCACCCACGAGGGGTACGAGTGGCTGTACGTGCTCTCCGGGCGGCTGCGGCTGGTGCTCGGGGAGCACGACGTGGTGCTGTCGGCCGGGGAGGCGGCCGAGTTCGACACCCGGGTGCCGCACTGGTTCGGGTCGACGGGGGAGGGGCCGGCGGAGTTCCTGAGCCTGTTCGGGCCGCAGGGGGAGCGGATGCATGTGCGGGCGCGCCCGGCGGCGCCGAGGTGAGCCCTCCACGGGGGGTGTTCCCTCACGGGCAAGCGACCGCTTAGTATGCGGGCGGAACCCGGTCGGACGATGCGGTCGCGTGGAGGCCCCGTATGCAGGCATGGCAGGTGCACGAGAACGGCGAGCCCGACGAGGTGATGCGTCTCGCCGAGACCGCGCGGCCCACCCCGGGCGACGGGCAGGTGCTGCTGCGGGTGCGGGCGGCGAACGTCAACTTCCCGGACGCGCTGCTGTGCCGGGGGCAGTACCAGGTGCGCCCGCCGCTGCCGTTCACCCCGGGCGTGGAGATCTGCGGCGAGACCGAGGACGGCCGCCGGGTGATCGCCACCCCGGCGCTGCCGTACGGCGGCTTCGCCGAGTACACCGTCGCGGACGAGGCGGCCGTGCTGCCCGCACCCGAGGCGCTGGACGACGCGGAGGCCGCCGCCCTGCACATCGGCTACCAGACCGGCTGGTTCGGACTGCACCGGCGGGCGCGGCTGGAGGCGGGCGAGACCCTGCTGGTGCACGCCGCGGCCGGTGGTGTGGGCAGCGCCGCCGTGCAGCTCGGCAAGGCGGCCGGCGCCACCGTCATCGGTGTGGTCGGCGGCGCCGAGAAGGCCGCCGTCGCCCGGGAACTGGGCTGCGACGTGGTGGTGGACCGGCGCACCGAGGACGTCGTCGCCGCCGTCAAGGAGGCCACCGGCGGGCGCGGCGCCGATGTGATCTACGACCCGGTCGGCGGCGAGGCCTACGCCCAGTCCGCCAAACTGGCCGCCTTCGAGGGCCGCATCCTGGTCGTCGGCTTCGCCGGCGGTACCATCCCCACCCCGGCGCTCAACCACGCCCTGGTGAAGAACTACTCGATCGTCGGCCTGCACTGGGGCCTGTACAACACCAAGAACCCCAAGCTGGTCCTGCGCTGCCACGAGCAGCTGACCGAACTGGCCGCGCGCGGCGCGATCAAGCCGCTGGTGAGCGAGCGGGTGCCGCTGGCCGGGGCCGCGGCCGCCGTGCAGAAGGTGGCGGCGGGCCGTACCACCGGCCGGGTCGCCGTGGTCCTGGAGGGAGCGTCGTGAGCCGCGCCGACGAACTTGCCGACCGCACACGGGAGTTCCTCGCCGCACACCCGCCGGAGCACACCGAACGGCTGGACTTCCTGCGCGCCCGCTTCGACGCCGGGCTCGCCTGGGTGCACTACCCGCAGGGGCTGGGCGGCCTCGGCGCGCCGCGCTCGCTCCAGGCGGCCGTGGACGCGGAGCTGGCGGCGGCGGGCGCCCCGGACAACGACCCGCGGCGGATCGGCATCGGACTCGGGATGGCCGCGCCCACGATCCTCAAGTACGGCACCGAGGAGCAGAAGCGGCGCTTCCTGCGACCCCTGTGGACCGGCGAGGAGGTCTGGTGCCAGCTGTTCAGCGAGCCGGGCGCCGGCTCCGACCTGGCCGCGCTCGGCACCCGGGCGGTCCGGGACGGCGACGAGTGGGTGGTCGACGGGCAGAAGGTGTGGACCTCCAGCGCCCACCTGGCCCGCTGGGCCATCCTGATCGCCCGCACCGACCCGGACCTGCCCAAGCACCAGGGCATCACCTACTTCGTCTGCGACATGACCGACCCCGGTGTCGAGGTGCGGCCGCTGCGGCAGATCACCGGTGAGGCCGAGTTCAACGAGGTCTTCCTCATCGGCGTCCGTATCCCCGACACCCGCCGCCTCGGCGAGGTCGGCGAGGGCTGGCGGGTCGCCCAGACCACGCTGATGAACGAGCGCGTCTCCATCGGCGGCATGCGGCTGCCCCGTGAGGGCGGCATGATCGGCCCGGTCGCCCGGACCTGGCGCGAACGGCCCGAGGCGCGCACCCACGACCTGCACCAGCGGCTGCTGAGGCTCTGGGTGGAGGCCGAGGTCGCCCGGTTCACCGGCGAGCGGCTGCGCCAGCAGCTGGTCGCGGGCCAGCCCGGACCCGAGGGCTCCGGCATGAAGCTCGCCTTCGCCCGCCTCAACCAGGAGATCAGCGGCCTGGAAGTGGAACTCCGGGGCGAGGAAGGCCTGTTGTACGACGACTGGACCATGCGCCGCCCCGAACTGGTGGACTTCACCGGCCGCGACGCCGGCTACCGCTATCTGCGGGCCAAGGGCAACAGCATCGAGGGCGGGACCAGCGAGGTCCTGCTCAACATCGTCGCCGAGCGCGTCCTCGGGCTGCCCGCCGAGCCGCGCACCGACAAGGACGTCGCCTGGAAGGACCTGGCCCGATGACCGACCTGCTGTACTCGGAGGAGGAAGAGGCGCTGCGGGCCGCCGTGCGGGACCTGCTCACGGACCACTGCGCCGCGGCCGACGTCATCGCCCGGATCGAGTCCGGCACCCCGCACGACCTCGATCTGTGGAAGTCCCTCGCCGGGAGCATGGGCCTCGCCGGACTCCTGATCCCCGAGGAACAGGGCGGGCAGGGCGCCTCCCACCGGGAAGTCGCCGTCGTCCTGGAGGAGTTGGGGCGGGCCGTCGCTCCGGTGCCGTATCTCGCGAGTGCGGTCGTGGCCACCGAGGCCCTGCTCGCCTGCGGCGACGCGGAGCTGCTCGGCCGGCTGGCCACCGGGCGCACCATCGGCGTGCTGGCGGTCGGGCTGCACGTGGCCCCGGGCGCCGAGGTGCGCACGGTCCGGGTCGAAGACGGCGTGCTGCACGGCGAGTTGACCGGCATCGCGGACGCCACCGCCGCGGACGTGCTGCTGGTACCGGCCGACGACGGCGGACTGTACGCCGTGGCCGCCGACGCGGTGACCCGCACCCCGGTGCCCTCCCTCGACCTCACCCGGCCGCTCGCCACCGTCACCCTCGACGGCGCGCCCGGCCGCCGGGTCGGTGACACCGCACCCGCCGTGCGGCGCGCGCTGCGGGCCGCCGCCGGACTCCTCGCCTCCGAACAACTGGGCGTGGCCGACTGGGCGTTGACGGAGACGGTGCGCTACCTCAAGGAGCGCAAGCAGTTCAACCGGCCGGTCGGCGGATTCCAGGCGCTCAAGCACCGGCTCGCCCAGCTCTGGCTGGAGGTGGTCAGTCTGCGGGCCGCCGCCCGTGCCGCCGCCGACGCGCTGGCCACGGGGGAGGACGCCGACATCACGGTGGCCGTCGCCCAGGCCTACGCCGCCCCGGTCGCCGTCCACGCCACCGAGGAGGCGCTCCAGCTGCACGGCGGGATCGGCATGACCTGGGAGCACCCCGTGCACCTGTATCTCAAGCGGGCCAAGGCCGGCTCCCTCGCCTACGGCACCGCGGGCGCCCACCGCGAGGCGCTGGCCGAACTGGTCGACCTGCGGGCGCCCTGAGCCGCACCGCCGAGACACCACACGTTCGGCGGACACGCCAGCCGCCCGACGGAACCCTCCGCTACGCCACACTTGCGACCGAATGCCCCATTTGGGCGTGGCGGAGGAGGTTCCGATGGCGATTTCCATCTCAGTGGTGCTGCTGCTCCTGATCCTGGCCGTGATCTTCATGCGCAACGGCTCGCTGAAGGTCTCCCACGGCCTGGTCTGCATGCTGCTCGGCTTCTATCTGGCGTGCACGAGCATGGCGCCCACCATCCACAGCGGGCTCGACGCTACGGCCGACCTGGTCAGCAGCCTGCGGCCCTGAGCCCACGGCCGGGTCAGCCCGTCTCGAAGACACCGACCCCGTTGGCCACGGGGCGTTCGGCGCCGCCGCTCGGATGGTTGCGGACGGTCACCGAGGCCGCGCCCGGGTCCCGGGTGACCATCTCGGAGGAGCCGCCGCCGTCCAGGTTGAACGCGTAGGACGCCCCCAACGACCGCATGGTGGCGGCCTCTTCGGCGACCGTGAGGCCGGATCGGTAGGCGGCGGCCCCGTCCAGCGCGAGGATCAGCAGCCGCCGGCCGCCGCCGTTGAACCCCACCGCCGTGCGCACCGCCGAGGCGGTGTCGTCCAGCCCGGCGAGCGGCTTGCCGTCCCGCAGCACCGGGAAGCCGCCGACCGCGAAGGCGTAGGCGACCGCGGAGGAGGCCGCGGTCAGGGAGTGCGTGACGGTCACCGCGTCCCCGACGGCGAGCGCGCGCAGCTGCCGGGCGCCCTCCTCGCGACCCACCAGGACCGTGGTGTCCGCCGGGATCGCGCCGCTGCCCGGGGCGGTCGCGGCGGAGACCACCCGGCCGCCGCGCACGGTCACCTCGTAGGCGTCCGTGGTGCAGCCCGCACCCCGGTCGGTGTCGGTGCCGCACACGGCCCGCTCACGGGAGGCGGCGCCCCACCAGGTGGTGTAGGCGCCGATCGAGTTCTGCGGCAGCGCGTACTGGTTGAGCCCCTTCAGTGGGAGCGTGCCCGCCGGGGTGCGCACCGAGCCGGTCAGGGAGAGGCGGTCCAGACGGGCCCGGTGGTCGGTGCCCACACCGACGACGTCCTCGGTGGTGGTGCCCGGCGGCAGCGCGGGCCCGAACCGCTGGCCGCCGGGCACCGCGGCCTTGAGCACCTGACCGTCCGCGACGGCCGGGCCGACGCTCGCGCCGGTGGCGTCGACGCCCGGGTGCTGGGTCTCGGTGATGTCGAAGAAGTCCCCGTTGACGCCCGCGAGTGCCTTGCCCGCGTCCGCCATCGCGGAGACCGTGGCCCGGGCGGCCACCGCCCCTGGGTGCAGCAGGCCGACGCGGACGTGCGGATTGCCGAGGTCGACCGTGAGCAGATGGGCGTGCGCCGTCCCCGCGGCCGCGGGCACGTCGAACTCCCGGTAGGTGACGCCCGGGGCGATGCTCCTCCCCTCCGGAACGGCACCGGCCGGCGCCGCCCCCGCGAGGGCCGCGCCGGCCAGTACACCGAACGCCGTGACAACCGTGAGAACCGCTCTGCCCGCTGCCGAACGCCCGCGACGTCTGGTCACCGTGCCCCCTGATGTCTCGTCAACCGTCCCTGTGGTCAGGGGCAGTGCACCAGAAGGTCGCGGACAGCGGGAGGACTAGGCGTCGACTACGCGAGAACGGGTGAGGAAACGCACCCCCTCGGGTGCCTCCAGGGAGAATCCGCTGCCGCGGCCCGGCACGACGTCCACGATGAGCCGGGTGTGGCGCCAGGCCTCGTACTGGCTGCGGGACATCCAGAAGGTGACCGGCTCGGCCACCCCCGTCACGTCCAGTTCCGCCAGCAGTACGTCCGAGTCGCCGGTGCGGAACTCGCCGTCCGGGTAGCACATGGGCGCGCTGCCGTCGCAGCAGCCGCCGGACTGGTGGAACATCAGCGGTCCGTGCGCGGCGCGCAGCCGGCGCACCAGTTCCTCGGCGCGCGGGGTGAGTTCGACGCGGGGGACTTCCTCTACTTCCATGTCACCGTCCTGGAGGCCGGGGCGTCCGTCCCGGCCCAGTCTCACGGATGGCCGGGGGGCCGTCCAGAGCGCGGCGGGACTCGGACGCCTGTGCGCCCCGGGCCGCGCATCAGCAGGGCGTAGGCGGCGGCGGAGACCAGGAGGCCCGCGGGCAGGGCGAGGTCCACATGGCCGAGGGCCGCGGCCGCCGGGCCGGTGTAGACCGTGTCGACGCACAGCGCGGAGGCGGCGACGCCCGCCGAAAGGGCAAGCGCCCCACGCCAGTTGACGCCACCGGTGTACCAGAAGCGGCCGGTGGGGGACTCGTCGGTGAGGGCGGGGCCGTCGTAGCGGCCCCGGCGCAGCAGGATGTCCACGGCGTACACGGCGGTGCTGGGGCCGAGCAGGACCACGGTCAGCTGGAGCACATTGCCTACGGTGTCCAGGAAGTCGGAGACGAGCAGCGCGTACAGGGTGAGCGAGACGGAGACCGTGCCGTCGACCAGGACGCTGAGCGAGCGACGGATGCGGATGCCGACGGCCTGGAGGGCGAGACCGGCGCTGTAGGCGGTCAGCGCGTTCAGGGCGACGGTGCCGAGGACCAGCGCGAGCAGGAACAGCGGCCGGAACCAGGCGGGCAGCAGCGGTTGCAGCGCCGACTGCGGGTCGTTCATGTCGACGGCGGTGGCCGCGCACGCGCCGAGCCCGCAGACCACCACGCCGGGCAGGAAGCCGCCGAGCGCCGTCCAGCCGGCCACCGCCCAGGGTGAGGTGGTGCGCGGCAGATAGCGGGAGAAGTCGGCGCTGGTGGTGTAGGAGAGGGGGCCGGAGGCGATCAGGGCGACGCCGGCCAGGACGGTCGCCCACAGCGCGTCGCCCCTCAGAGGCCGGTGCGGGGCGTAGGAGAAGTCCGTGTGCCGCAGCACGGCGACCGCGAGGACGGCGAACACGACCGTCAGCACCAGGGTGATCGGCATGTAGAGACGCACGATCGCGGAGTGGCCGTAGACGCTGATGGCCAGGGTGACCGCGGCGATGAGCACCACGACGACCGCCTTGACCGCGGAGTTCACGGGCAGGCCGGTCCGGGCCACCAGGGAGAAGGCCGCGGTGGCGGCGGCGGCCAGGTTGAGCGCGAAGTAGCAGACGGAGATCAGCCAGCCGGTCACCGCGTTGTTGACCCGGTTGCCCCGCACCCCGTACAGCGCCCGCGTGATGACCTCGCTGGGCGCGCCCGCGGCCGGGCCCGGGACCGCGAGCAGCCCGGTGAGCAGCCAGAAGAGATTGCCGACGACGGTCACCGCGAGCGCCTGCCACAGGCTCAGGCCCATCAGCACCAGCGCGCCGCCGACCACCAGGCTCAGGTAGTTGACGTTGGCGGCGGCCCACACCGAGAACAACTCCCGTGGTCTGCCCCGGCGTTCGGAGTCCGGGATGTGGTCGATGCCGTGCGTCTCCACGCCGCCGAAGTCCCGGGGGGAGGGGGCGGGCCCCTCGCCGGGCGCGGTCTGCGCGTCGGGACAGGGATCGGGGAGCGTGGACGCCATGGGGCCCTCCGGAAGCGGCGGGGAAGGGAGGCCGGGCGCTTGTTGGGCACGCGACCAGTTGCTTATTGGTCGCACACTCAATAGCATCGCTGTCATGTCGTCAAGCGTTCAGCGCAAGCGGATCCGCAAGGATCCGGCGGCCCGGCGGGCGGAGATCGTGACCACGGCCGCCGCCGTCGCCCTGGCGGAGGGCCTGGAGTGCGTCACCCTGCGCCGGATCGGTGAGGAACTGGCCGTGCGCCCGGGATTGATCAGCCACTACTTCCCGTCGGCCGAGGAACTGGTCGCCGAGGCCTTCGGCCACGCGGCGACCGCGGAACTGGACCGCCTGCTGCCGGACGCGGGGGGCGCGACCGGGGAACCGGAGCCGGATACCGCGACCGCCGGAACCGCGGCCGACGGTGCCACGCCCGTTGGCACTGCGCCTTCCGGATCCGCGGCCGGGCCGCTCGTCCGGTTGAGGCGGTTCCTGGGGCGGACGACCGGGGAGGAGTACGACGCCATCAGCCGGCTGTGGATCAACGCCCGGCACCTGAGCCGCTACCGGCCGCTGCTGCGCGAGCGGGTGGCCCGGCAGGAGGCCGCCTGGCGCGGGCGCCTCGAAGAGCTGATCCGGGACGGCGTGGCCGCGGACGAGTTCCGAACCGCCGATCCCCTCGGTGCCGCCGTCCAGATCCTCGTCGTCCTCGACGGCCTCGGCGTCCACGTCAACACCGTCACCCCCGCCCGGCCCGCCGCCGTGCTGCGCATGGCGCACAGCACCGCCGAGCGTGAACTCGGCCTGTCCGCAGGCGCGTTGGATCACCCCGAGCCCACCGAACAGTCCCCCTCCTGAAGGAGCCCCGTGCCCGCCGATCTCGTCCTGCTCTCCGCCCGGCTGCTCGACCCCGGCACCGGCGCCCTCCTGCCGCACACCGCGCTCGCCGCGCGGGACGGCGGCATCGTGCTGCTCGGGGACGACCGGGAGGCCCGTGCCCTCGCCGGGCCCCGCAGCACCGTGCTGGACCTGCGCGGCGCGGTGGTCCTGCCGGGCCTGACCGACGGGCACCTGCACCCCGTCTCCGGTGCCGAGCGCACCATGGGCGTGGACCTCTCCGCCTGCCGCGACCTCGACGCCGTACGCGCCGCCCTCGCCGACGCCGTGCGCGCGCTGCCGCCGGGCGGCTGGCTGCGCGGCTGGGGTCTGGACCCCAACGCCTTCGGCGGCGCGCCCGTCGGTCACGCGGCCCTCGGGCCCGTCCTCGACGGCGTCCCCGCCTTCATCGAACTCTTCGACGCCCACTCCGCCCTGGCCGGCGCACGCGCCCTGGAGCTGGCGGGCATCGACGGGCCGCGCGCCTTCGAGCAGGGCTCGCAGATCGTCTGCGACGCGGACGGGCGGCCCACCGGACTCCTGCTGGAGGACGCCGCCTGCGCGCTCGTGGAGGCCGTCGCGCCCCGGCCGACCGAGGCCGAGGTCCGCGCCCGGGCCACCGAGGTGCTGCGCGCGATGGCCGCCTCGGGCCTCACCGGCGGGCACGCCATGGACGCCAACGGCGACACCCTCGCCGTCTACGCCGCGCTGGAGGCCGAGGACGCCCTCCCGCTGCGGCTGCGGGTGCACCCCTGGTGCCCGCCGGAGGCCGACGACGACGCCGTCGCCGAACTGATCCGGCTCCAGGGCACCGGTGGGGCGCTGTGGCGGGTGGCCGGTGTGAAGCTCTTCATGGACGGCACCATCGACAACGGCACCGCCTGGCTGGAGGCGCCCGACCGGCACGGGGAGTCCACCCGCGCCTTCTGGCCCGACCCGCGTCGCTACACCGGGGTGATCGCCGCCCTGCACCGGGCCGGGGTGCCCACCGCCACCCACGCCATCGGGGACGCGGCCGTACGGCATGTGCTCGACTCCGTGGCCCAGGCGCAGACGGACGGTCCCGGCGCCGTACGGCACCGCGTCGAGCACATCGAGACCGTGCCGGACGACACCGTGCGGCGGTTCGCGCCGCTCGGGGTGGCCGCGTCCATGCAGCCGACCCACTGCTGCGAGTTCACCCGCGCCGACCACACCGACAACTGGTCGCGGCGGCTCGGCGAGGAGCGGGCCGGGCACGCCTTCCGCTGCCGTGACCTGTGGGACGCGGGGGCCCGGGTGGTGCTCGGCTCCGACTGGCCCGTGGCGCCGTACCCGCCGCTGGAGGTCATGGCGGGCGCCCGGCACCGCCGTCCCGCCGACCTCTCCCTGCCGCCGCACGGCCCCGACCAGGCCCTCACCCCGCTGCGGGCCCTGCGGGCGATGACCGTGAACCCGGCCTGGGTCGCGGGGGAGGAGGGGATCGCCGGACGGCTCGCCGTCGGCTACCGTGCCGACCTCACGGTGCTCGCCGAGGACCCGCTGGCCGTCGCGGACACGGAGTTGGCGCAGGTGCCGGTGGTGGCGACGGTGCTGGCGGGACGCGTGACACACCGGGGAGCCGCGCTGTAACCGCCCGCCCCGGCGGCGTGGGACCGGGTCAGGGCCGGCGCCGGTCCTGCCGTTCCTGCCGGTCCTGCCGTTCCTGCCGTTCCTGCCTGTCCCGCCGTTCCTGCCGGCCCTGCCGGCCCTGCGTGCCCCGCCGTTCGCGGCGGGTCCGGGCGGCCTCCAGCAGCAGCGGCAGCAGCGACAGCACGACGACCGCCACGACCAGCAGCAGCAGATAGTCGTTCACCCGGGGCACGGAGGCGCCGAGGGTGAAGCCCGCCAGCACCAGGACCTGCGACCAGAGCACCCCGCCCACGCTCTGCCAGAGGGTGAAGGGCCGCAGCGGCACCTCCAGCGCCCCCGCCACCGGATGCAGCACCGTGCGCAGCAGCGGCACGAACCGGCCGAGCACCAGCGCCTTGCCGTAGCCGTACCGGGCCAGCAACTCCTCGGCGCGGGACGCCGCGCCCTTCACCCGCCGGCTGGAGGTGCGCGCGAGCAGCGCCCGCCCGCCGTGCCGCCCGATCAGATAGCCGACCTGGCCCCCGGCCACCGCGCCGACCGCCGCGCACAGCAGCACCTGCCACAACGCCAGCCGCGGCGGCTGCTGGGCGGTGCCCGCGCACAGCACACCGGCCGGGAACAACAGCGTGTCCCCGGGCAGGAAGAAGCCGACGACCAGCAGACCGGACTCCGCGAAGATCACCGTCAGCACCCCGAGCGCGCCGAAGGCCGCCAGCACCGAGGCGCTGTCCATCGGGTTGACGGCGATCACCGGCGGCGCCTCCTGGCCTCCTCGCGGGTCTCCACCCCCACCAGGATCGCGTGCCCGGCACGCCGACGCCCATGCCCGCACGGACCGCGCGGGAAAGAACGGACCGGACATCCCCCGGCCACCCCTCGTACACCCGGCCGTACACCCCGCCGGGGCAGCGTGGCCCCATGACGCACCACCCGATCCGCCCCGTCCCGTCCGTCGACGCGCTGATGGACCTGCTGGCCGGCTGCGCCGGCGTCTGGGACACCCCGGACCGCTCCGGCGACCCGGTGGACATCCTCGACCACGGCCTCCAGGTCGCCGCCCTGCTCGCCGCGAGCCACCCGGACGACGAGGAGGTGCAGGCGGCCGGGCTCGTGCACGACCTCGGCCACCGCCTCGTGCCGGGCGACGAGGCGGGACACGGCGCGCATGCCGCGGCGGCGGTCGAGGGCCTGCTCAGCTCCCGGGTCGCCCGCCTGGTCGCCCTGCACATTCCGGCCAAGCGCTGTCTCGCGGCGACCGACCCGCACCTCGCGCTGTCCCCGGAGAGCGAGCGCACGCTGGGCCGGCAGGGCGGCCCCATGACCCCGGAGGAGGCCGCCGCCTTCGCGGCCGACCCCGACTTCGCGGCGGCCCTCGCGCTGCGCCGCGCCGACGACGCGGGCAAGGTGGCCGGCGCCCGGGTGGCGGCGCCGGAGACCTGGCGGCCCGTCCTGGAGCGGGTCGCCGGCCGCCGGGCGGGGACCCGTGCGTGCTGATGTGGTCATGGCGGGACTGTGCGGGGATCCCCCTCTAAGGTGAGTGCTGTGGTGGATTGGTTTCACCCGTTCCGTCAGTCGACGGTGGACGCCGTCGAGCCCGGATACGGCAGACCCGCCCGGGAGGAGACCCGCGTACCGGCGGGCCCGGCCGAGCTGCGCGCGGTGGCGGCCGGGATCGGCACCACCCTGGACGAGGACACCACCTGCGCCGAGCTGACCCGCACCGCCGCGGCCCGGCTGGGCGGCGCCGCGGCCGTGCTCAGCTGGGGCCGCGAGGCCGCGGTGGGCTACGCGGCCGTCGGCGGCGACCCGGAGCTGCTGCCCGAGGCGCGGCGGATCGCGGCGGCGGTCCGGCCGGGCGCCGACCCGGACGAGGACCGGTGGATCGCGGCCGGACCCGGCGCCGAACGCGCCGCGCTCTGTGTGCCGCTGACGGCCGGCGGCCACTGCTACGGCGTGCTGGTCTGCGCCCGCGGGAACGAGCCGTACCCGGGGCCGGAGACCGAGTTCCTGCGGTTCCTCGCCGAGCGCGCCGCCTCCCACATCCGGCACGCCCGCGAGCACCACGCGGTCAGCGGCATCATCGGGAAACTCCAGCGGGCCCTGCTGGCCGAGCCGGGCCGGCCGCACCCCAATCTGGACGTCGCCATCCGCTATCTGCCGGTCGGGAACAGCACGCTGGTCGGCGGGGACTGGTGCGAGACCGTACGACTGCACTTCGGCCGCACCCTGCTGGTCGTCGGCGACGTCATGGGGCACGGCCTGGAGGCCGCCGTCGACATGACCGCCTACCGCTCCGCCCTGCGCTACGTCGCCTCCGCCGACCTGCCCCCGCACCGCGTGCTGCGCCAGCTCGACGGCATGGCCGCCGAGGAACCCGACCGCAGGCCCGCCACCTGCCTGCTGGCGCAGGTCGACCCCAACCGGGGCATGGTGACGCTGGCCGGCGCCGGACACCTGCCGCCGCTCGTGATCGATCAGGACGGGCGGGCCACCCGGCTGCCGGTGCCGGTCGGGCCGCCTCTGGGCACCGGCTTCGGCGGCTACGAGCCGGCCACCTGCCGGCTGGCGCCCGGGCAGACCCTCGTGCTGTTCACGGACGGTCTGGTAGAGCGGCGCGGCGAGGACATCGACCGCTCCCTGGACCGGCTGGCGGGTATCCGCTTCGGGGCCGGCGCCGGACCCGAGGAGATCCTCGACACCGTCGTCACCCGCCTCGACGTCCGCGACACGGAGGACGACGTCGCCGTCCTGGCCGCCCGGCTGCGCCCGCGCTCCTCCCCGGCCGGGTAGCCCGGACGACGGTGCGCCGGCCGGACGCTCAGCTCCGCTGGAAGAACTCGACCTCCGCGAGGGCGACGTGACGGCCCGCCGTCAGGCCCGTGACCGAACGCAGCACCAGCCGCACGCCCACCACGTCGTCGATCCCGGTCGCGACGGTCTGCGGTCCCGCCTTGTCGCCGAGGGACACCGACTTGTGGTGCACTTTGCCGTCGGAGGACGTGACCTCCATGTCCATCTGCAAGGCGCGGGCCTCGGTCGCGTACTGCTGCGGCGAGTCCGAGGCGCCGTTGGTGATGATGAGATCCACCAGCCGGAACGGCTTGCCGAAGGTGTACGTCACCGACGCCCCCGGCCCCGGCGCGCCCCAGTAGCGGTTGCTCAGGCCGTCCGTGGTGTTCGAGGCCGGATGCCCGCTCACCGAGGCGCTCGCCGTGACGTGCACCGGCGTGACCGCCTTGGTGCCGCCGAGCTTGTCCCGGGTGTCCTCGACCAGGGAGCGTCCGGCGGGCAGTAGCAGGAACCCGCCCACGCACAGCGCGGCGACCACCACCAGGATCACCAGCAGCCGCACCCAGCGTCCGGAGCCCGCCCGCACCCGGCGCCGGAACGGCCACACGGTCCGCCACCACGGCAGCGCCTCCGCGGCCGCCCGCGGGTCCAGCGGGGTGGCGCAGCGGCGGCAGAACCGGCGCCCCGGCGGATTCGGCGTCCCGCACGCGGGGCACGGCGGCCCCACCACCTCCTCGCGCTCCGGCACCGGCCGCACGACGGGCCGCGGCGCGACCGCCTTGGCGGGCTGCACCGGGGCGGGCTGCCGCGGATCGGGTTCGGCGGGCTCGGGCGCGCGGGGCGCCGGAGGCGCCGGGCGTGCCGGGGGCGCGGCCGGTGTCGGTGCGGAAGAGACCGGTGGTGTCGGTGGTGTCGACGGGTCCGGCGGTGCGTGTGGTGCCGCTGATGCCGGAGGTGCGGCGGGCGTACTCGGGGCGTCTGCGCTCCCGGGAGTGGTACCGGCCGCCCTGGGAGTCGTACCGGCCGCCCCGGGAGTCGTACCGGGGGCAGACCCGGCCGGGGCGCTCGGCGGGTCGTCGTCGGCACCGGGGGTACGGTCGTCCCCCTCGCGGCGGACCGAACGGGGCTCCCGAGAGGGCGCGGGGGCATCGGCGGCCGGGTCCGGCTCCTCCACGGAGCGGCCGGCCTCCGCCGACCACCCCAGGTAGGCCCCGCAGTTGCCGCAGAAATCGTCGTCGGGGCCGTTGGACGCCCCGCACGCGGGACAGGCGCGCATGGCGTCACCTCCCTTCGTCGGCGGGCGGGCCGGACAGGATCTCCACCCGGCAGGGGACATGCACGGGACAGTGGGCGCGGACGACCTCCCGGACGCGGACCGCGTCCACCTCCGGCTCCCGGTCCGGCCACACCCGGACCAGCACCTCGCCGGACGGCGCGGGCGGCAGGGGCGTGCCCGGGGTGCGGGACCACACCGCGCCGCCGTCGCCGCTGACCTCGGCGTGCACCCCGAGCGTCAGCCGCAGCCGCTCCACCAGACCGCGCCGGGTGCCGCGCCAGCGGTGCAGTTCGACCGCCCGCACCACCGCCTCGCGGCGCAGCTCCGCGGGCCATTCGGGGTCGTCGGCGGCGCCCACCCAGGACGCCAGCCAGGCCACGAAGTCCGCCGGGGCGACCCGCGGATCGAGATACGCGGGGAGGTTGTCGAGGGTGGAGAACACCGGGGCGAGGACGGTGTCCAGGCCCGCCGTGAACCGCTGGGCGAAGTCGTCGTCGGCGTAGAGCGCGGGCAGCAGCCCCCCGATGGGGTGCCGGCTCGGCAGTCCGGGTACGGCGGCACGGCTCACGGGCGGGCCTCCGGCTCCATCGGCTGCACGACGACCTGGTGCTGGTAGGAGAAGACCAGCGCGCCCGGACCCACGTCGATGCGGTCCACCGGCGCGCCCCGCCGCCCGGTGATCGGGTCGGCGGCGAACAACCGGATCTCCTCCACCAGCGCGTTGCCCGTGGCGCGTTGCAGCACGCCGAACACCTCCCCGTACTGCACCGGCCGCCCGAACGGCCACCCGGTGCCGTCCGGACCGCCGCGCAGCGGGTTGAGGTACCGGAACAGCGCGGCGAGCGCCGCGTCCCGCACCCGGTCGGTGTCGCCGGGCGCGGTCGCGAGCCGGGCCACCACGGTGACGCCCTGGTAGACCGGGGGCTCCACCACCAACCGGGTCCCGATCAGCCGCCGTTCGTCCAGACTCCCGGTGATCGCGGCCAGCACCTGGTCCGAGGGGATGAGCTGCTCGAAGCGGAGCCGGTCGCCGTCGTCCGCCACCGCGTCCGGCACCACCAGCACCCGCACCGCGCCCGCCCCTTCCCCGGCGGGCAGACAGCGCACCCGCCGCACCGAGGGGGCCGCCTGCCGGGCGATGATCTCGTGGTCCTCCGCGGTGACCGCCCGCTCCTGCATGCGCAGCGCGTCCGGGGCCCGCAGCTTGGCGTTCTCCACCGTCTCGCCGTCCACCCCGCCGCGCGCCGCCTCCCGGTTGACGACCCGCGCGATGTACGGCACCGAGCTGCGCAGCACGGAGATCGCGCCGCGGGCCACGTTGCCGGCCGGGCCGCCGCCGGTGCGGTAGCGGGTCACCCGGATGTGGGCGCCCTTCTCCGGCACCGCGCCGCACAGCCGCAGCGTGCCGTCCGGCTCGCGCAGCGCGGGCGGGAAGAGGAACTCGCCGGTGGTGGCGTCCACCCGGACGTGCCGGTCGCCGGGCCCCGAGCGGCCGAAGTGCTCGACGACCTCCCAGCGCTGCCAGCCGTCGGCCGAGGAGACCTCCACCAGCGGGGGCTCGCCGTCCAGCAGCACGGGCGGGCGACCCAGCCGGAAGCTCTGGCCCGCGACCCCCTCCGAGGTGCCGAGCGGCACATCGGTGACGGTCTCGGCGTGCTCGACCGGGGTGGTGCCGCCGACGGTGAACACCGTCGCCTCCCGCACCGTCGGCGACTCCGAGTAGAACGGCTGGCCCGGCTCGGCCTCGGTGACGCGGCAGCGCAGCCAGCCCGCCCGGGTGCCGCCGATCACGGACGCCGTGTGCCCGGCCGGCACGTACACGATCACCTCGCCCGGCCGGTTCAGACCGCCCGTGCTGTCCGAGCCGGTCTCGCACTCCTGCCAGCGGCCCCCGTCCCACGCCTCCCACGCCAGCGGCGGCTGGCGCGGGTCCACGCCGACACCCTCCACCCGGCTGTCCAGGCGTACCGCCACGATGCACCGGGGCACCGCGGCGGGCAGCCCGAACAGCAGCGCGTCGCCCGGCTGCGGGGCCGCCTGGAAGCACCGCACGTCCCGGCCCTCGGCCAGCTCACCGGTCCGGTCGGTCTGCTCACCGGACCGGGGCGCGGTCACCAGCCGCACCAACTCGCTGGGCACGATGCGCAGTTCACCGGTGGTCGCGAACACCACCGGTTCCTCGGCCTCGCCGTCCGCGGTGGTCACCTCGGTGCCCGCGGGCAGCGTCACCGCCTCGGGCTGCGGCGCCGACAGCCAGAAGTCGACCTCGGCGCCGGCCGCCGCGGGCGGGAACAGCCGGATGCCCAACAGGTCCAGGAACGCGGTGTAGTTCTTGTCCGGCACCCGGTTCAGCCGGTACAGCAGCTGGTCCACGAGATAGGCGAACGTCTCGATCAGGGTGACGCCCGGGTCGGACACGTTGTGGTCGGTCCACTCGGGCGCGCGCTGCTGCACATAGCGCTTCGCCTCGTCGACGAGCTGCTGGAAGCGCCGGTCGTCCAGATTGGGGGAGGGCAGGGCCATCAGTCCGCGACCGCTTCCTCGGCCCCCTCCTCGGAGGGGATCGTGTAGAAGGGAAACACCAGGTTGCGCCGGTCGTTGGTGGAGCGGATGGTGTAGCGCACGTCGATGTAGAGAGTGCCGGCGTCGACCTCGTCGAAGGCGACCACCACCTCGTCCACCGCGATCCGCGGCTCCCAGCGCTCCAGCGCCTCGCGCACCTGCTGGGCGATCCGGCCCGCCGTGGCGCCGTCGCCCGGCGCGAAGACGTAGTCGTGGATGCCGCAGCCGAACTCCGGCCGCATCGGCCGCTCGCCGGGGGCGGTGCCCAGGACCAGCCGGATGGCCTCCTCGATCTCCCGCTCCCGCTCCACCAGCGCGATCCCGCCGGTCGGCCCCACCCGCAGCGGGAACGCCCAGCCCCGCCCGATGAACCGCTCGCTCATCACACCCCTCCGATCTGCACGTTCAGGGCGCCGAGCAGCACCTTCGCGCCGCACGCGGCGGTGTCGCCCGCCCGCGCGGCCGGCAGCCCGCCGATCAGGACCATGCCCGAGGTGAGCGAGGCCGGACTCGGCAGGAGCACATTGGCCGGGCCGAGCAACGCGTGCGGCGGCATCGGACACGTGTGCAGACTGCCCACGACGGCGGCGGGACGGCCGCCGATCAGCACCCGGGCCACCGCTGCGGCGGCGCCGGGCGGCGGGGTGGCGATCACACCGCCGTGACTGGTGGAATCGCCGGTACGAGCTGCGCCGGACATGGCGGGCTCCTCCTCGAAGTACGTGCGTACACAAAGTGCGGTCGGTCAGTTGATGCGTACGAGGTCCGCCTTCAGCACCCCCAGCAGGCCGCCGTCCAGCGTGAGGTCGGTCTGCCCGTTGACGGTCGCCGAACGGCCGTGCACCTTCACCGAATTGGTGCCGTCGATGTCCACATCGGCGCCCTTCACGGTGACCTTGCCGGTGCCCGCGTCGAGCGTGATGCCGCGCTCGTCCAGCCGCACCGAGGACAGCGCCCGCCGGCCGCCGGCCGCGTACACGGTCAGCTCGATCCGGTCGTTGCGGTCGTCGAGCAGCACCTCCATGCGCTCGTCCGCCGTCCGCAGCCGCACCCCGGACGGACCCGGCGCCCGCGCGTCCAGCAGCTCCACCCGGTGCCCCGAACGCGACACCACGGAACGGCGGTTGACCTTGCCGCTGGTGCCGTCGACCAGCGGCACGTCGTGCGGGGAGGGACCGTCCACGCCGTTGTAGAGGCCGCCGATGACGTACGGGCAGTCCAGCAGGCCCTGTTCGAAGCCGACCAGCACCTCGTCGTTGACCTCCGGGCTGACCACACCCCCGCCGCCCTTGCCGCCCCACTGCACCGTGCGCACCCAGTCGGTCACGTAAGTGTCGTCCAGCCAGGGGAACTTGAGCCGTACCGCGCCGTTCTGCGCGCCGCCCGGCTCCCGCACGTCCGTCACCACGCCGATCGCCAGACCCGGGATGCGCGGCCCGCGGCCGGGCGCGTTGGCGCCGGTCACCAGGCCCGCCAGGGACCGGTCCGGGCTGGCGCTGACCCACACCGTGGTCCGGTAGCCCTCGCCGGGGTCCAGACTGTGCTGCACGGCCGTCGCCGTGTACCGGCCGGAGAACGCCGGCCCGACGTTGCCGAGCGCCACCGGCAGCCCCGCCCGCAGCCTCGGACTGCCCTCCGCCACGACCTCCAGCTCGGCGAACCCGTCGGCCACCTGCGCGGAGATCGCCGCCGCGGCCGCGGTCGTCTCGGCCTGCGTACGGTACGGGGTGTCCGTCACCGTCAGCTTCGCCGACGCCCCGAACGTGGCGGCGAGCGCCGGGGAGAGGCCGGGCAGCACCGTCTTGCTGGCCACCGACGGCTGCCGGGCCACCAGCGGGGTCCTGGTGGTGACGTCCCAGCCGCGCACCTCCACCGAGGACGCGCCGTCCGCGCCCGACAGCGCCGCCCGCAACGCCAGCAGATTGCGCCCGTACTCCAGCACCATCGGGTTCTGCGTGGCCGGGGTCGACGGCGCGGGCGCCCCCGACGCCGGCTCGGGCCGGGTGAACTGGAGCACCCCCTTGGTGTCCACCCGCACCTGCGCGCCGCTCTCGCCCGCCAGGTACTGCAGGAAGTCCCAGTCGGAGACGTTGGCCTGCGACAACTGCTTGTAGGTGACCGGCGCGGCCTCCACCTTCCCGCAGGCGAGACCCGCGCCCGCGGCCACCTTGCGCACGATGGCCTCGGCGGTCATGTTCCGGTACGCCACCACCTTGCGGCCCCGCTGGAGCCGGTGCGCCTTGGAGTAGCCGCGCACCACCGTGAACGACCCGGTGCCGTCCCGGTCGATCTCCACCGCGGTGACCTCGCCGTCGAACAACGTCTCGCGCGACTGCCCGGAGACCGTCATCACCGACACCCGCAACGGCGTGCCGAGGGTGATGCCGCTCGCCCCCAGGAACTCGTTGTCGGGATCGCGGTAGGTGAGCACCGCGGTGTCCGGCAGGCCCACGTTCTCGTCCACCAGACAGCTGACCAGCTGGGCCGCCCAGACCTGCGGCAGCTCGCCGGGTGCCTCCACGATCGGGTCCGCCGCGAAGGACCGGCCGCCCCGCGCCTCCGGTGTGCTCACCGCTCCTCCTCACCGCCCGCGTCCCCGAGCGCCGGCACCACCAGTTCGGTGCCGGGCGGCAGGTCCATCGGGTCGTCGATCCCGTTCGCCTCCGCGATGACCCGCCAGGCCGTCGCGTTGCCGTACTCCCGCCAGGCCAGCAGCGCGAGGCTGTCCCCGGCCACCACCGTGTGAGTGCTGCGGGCCGTGCGCGATCCCGAGGTGGGGTTCTGCCCGGCCGGGTCGACGCTCGCCTCCTCCACCGACAGCGCGCAGGTCGCCCGCAGCGGCTTGCCGTCGACGTCGAACAGCGTGTACGTCACCGACAGGCTGGACAGCACCCCGTCGAACGACGTGGTGCGCGCGGTGCCCCACTCGAACCGCACCCAGGGGCTCGCCGGCTTCTTCCGCGCGAGACTCGCCGGCGTCGGCACACAGCCCTTCATCAGCTTCTCCACCGCCTGCTCGACCGAGTCGTCGTGCGTCGAGGTCGCGTCGAGGAACACCTCCAGGCTCAGCTCCCGCGGCCCGCTGCCCACGAACTCCGGCAGCGCCGACTGCCCGGCCATCCGCGAGGGCGTGCGCCGCCACGAGGTGGTCTTGCGCAACTGCAAGGTGGACGGGTTGAACTGGAGGTTCAGCCGCGCGATGGTTCCGCCGGGCTTCGCGCCGACCACCGAAGGGGGTTCCCTCAGGGTCAGCTGGGCCCGGGCACGGCTGGTGCGGGCAGCAGGGGACATACCGGGAACTCCTTTCGAACGGATCGGGGCGTCGGGGGCGGGGGTGGGATCAGGAGGGCCGCAGCCCCTCGTGGGCGATCTCCAGCGTCTCCACCGCCGCCTGCGAGGACGCCGGATCGAACGACGGGCCCTGCCAGCGCACCGGCACGATGCCGAGCACCTGCCAGCTGATGATCCGGGACAGATCCGGCTTCAGCGCCACGATCTCCCCGTCCTTGGGCTCCACCCGGCGCAGCGTCTGGTCGAGCCAGCGGCCGATCTTGACGGTGTCCGCGGTGACCGGCCGGGTGAGCGTGATGTTCGACCAGGTGACCCGGCCCGGCAGCTGCCAGGTGAAGCCGTTGTTGCCGCCCTCGGCGTAACTCTCCAGCTCCACCTGCGCGCCCATCCCGGAGCAGGTGTGGAAGGCCCCCAGATCGTTGCCGCCGATCGAGAGCCGGAAGAACACGCTCGTCGCGAAGATGTTGTCCGTCATCCGTGGGCCATCCGTTCCATGTCCTCAGCGCGTCCTTCGGTGTGTCCTCTAGCGGCGTCCGTCGTAGGGCCGACCGGCGCGTTCCCGGCCGCGCCGCAGATCGGCGCGGAGCAGCCGGGACAGCGGGTCCAGCAGGCGGCGCGCCAGGTCCTCCAGGTCGATCGCGGGCGCCTCCTGCGGCGCCGCTTCCTCCTGGACGTCCGGAGTGGTGGCCGCCGCCGGGAAGGAGGGCGGCGCGGAGACCGACCGCGGCCGGCCGCCACGCGCGGCCTTCGTCGCGTCCCGCTGGACGACCTGCACCGGAACGGCCCCCGGGGGAACGGGAGCCGACTGTTCCGGCCGGGCCGCGCGGACCACCGGCACGGGCAGACCGGGCGCGCTCTGCGGGGTCGGGGCGCCCTGGAGCGGCGGTGCCTGCGCCTCGGCCAGGGGCAGCGCGGGCGCGCGCGTCCCCGGGGCGGCGCCGGACGCCGCCCGCTGGACGGGGGCGGCCGGGCGGACGACGGGGACCTCGGTCCGGGCCGCCGTGGCGGACGGCCCGGGAGCGGAGGACGCCCGCCGCACGGGGTCGTGCGGAGCCGGGGGCGGCGGTTCGCGCCGCCAGGACGCGGCGACCACGGGCGGCCCGGCCGGCACGTCCTGGCGGGCGCGCGGCGTGCCGTCCGGGACCCGGGTGCTGAGGGCGAGCGGACGGGCGGCGAGCAGGGAGAGGGCAGGGGCAGGCGCGGGCACGGTGGGCCGGGTCCCGGCCAGGGCACGGGCCACGACGACGGGACCGGTCGGCGCGGTGGGGCTGGTTCGGGCGGTGGGGCTGGTCGGTGCGGCGGGGCGCGCGGCGGTCGTGCGGCCGGGGCCGGTCGTGCCGGTCGCGTCGCCGGTCGGGGGCGGTGCGAGCCGGGGCACCAGCGGTGCGGCCGGGGGCCGCGCGACACCCGCACCGGACGGTGAGACGCCCGGCGGGACGGGGGAGTCGGCCCCGGGACGCGCGCCCAGGAGCGGAGCGGCCGCGGGCCGGCCGTCCGGCCGGGCAGGGGCCGGGCCGCGCGGCGAGGCGGTCGGCGGCAGCGCGGGGAGGGGCGCGCCCAGACCGCCACGGGCACGGGCCCCGGAGGGAGCGGCGCCGCCGGCGCGGTGCGGTGAGCCGCCCCTCTCCCCGGCGGCCGCCGGACCGGCCGGGCTTCCGCCCCCGGGGAGGGCACCAGTCGCACCGGGAGCCGCCGACTGGCGCTGCACGACCGGGAGTTCCGGCGCGGTGGCCGGCCGTCCGCCGGGCGTGGCCGGACGGGCCGCGGCCGGGGGCTCCGCGGACTCGGGAGCCTTCGCCCGGTGCTCGGCACCGGGCAGCAACGGCCCGGACGCCGCCCGGACTTCGGCCGGGGCGGCGCCGTCCGCCGGGCGCCGCACGGCCGACGGCGCCGGCCGGTGCGTCGGCCCGGCATCGGCTGGGGCGGAAGCGTCCGCTCGGGTTCCCGGCAGCACCGGGCTGGACGCCGGCCCGGCTTCGGCGGGGGCGGTGTCGGTCGTTTGGCGTTGTACGACGGGGAGTTGGCGATCACTCGCCATCCGGGCGTCGGGTGCGGTGGGGCGGGTGGTCGTGGGCGCGGATTCGTTTCCGGCCGGGGTGGAAGCGTCCGCTCGGGTCGCCGGCAGCAGCGGGCTGGACGCCGGCCCGGCTTCGGCTGGGGCGGCGTCGGCCATGCGCCCTTGTAGGACGGGGAGTTGGCGATCGGTCGCCGTCCGGGCGTCAGGGGGTGCGGGTGCGTCACCGGCCGGACCGGAGGCGTCGGGCCGGGGGCGCGCTCCCGGCAGCACCGGCCTGGACGCCGCCCCGGCACCGGCCGCGGTGGTGTCGTCCGCCCGGCGCTGTACGGCGGGCAGCAAGGGGCCTGCCGCCGCCCGGGCGTCGGCTGCCGCGGGGCCGGTGGCGTCCGGGTGGTGCCCGACGACGGGTGCCGTCGTGCCGGTGGCCCGCCCGCTGCCGGGCGCGGCGGGGCGCGGCCCGGAGTCGGCCGAGCCGGCGGGGGTGCCGGAGGCGTCCGTCCGGCGCCGGACGGACGGAGGGGCGGAGCCGGCACCGTCGGCGTCGGCCCCCCGCGTCGGACGCGGTCCGGCGGCCTGCGTGCCCGTCGTCGCGGGTTCCGAAGCCCCCACCTGGCGCTGCACCACCGGGAGCGAAGGATCGTTCCCCGGCCGATTGCCGGCCGTTGCCGGGCCGGGCGCGTCGGAGGCCGCCGGGACGGCGGTGGGCGGGAGTTCCCCCAGCGGGGCGCCGAGCGCGGCACCCAGCGGGGACCGGCTACCGGGGCGCACGGGAGCGGCGGCACGCTGCACCACGGGCTCCGCCCGCGCGGGCGTTCCGCCGGGCAGCGGTTTCGGCCGCAGCGCGGTGACCCGGCGCACCGGCCGGGCCGCCCGGCGGGCGACGGTCAACGAGGGCCCGACCGGCCGGGGGCGCACGACCGGTGCCGCGGCCTTTGGCGCCGTACGGGGCGCGGCCTGGGCCCGTACCGGTCCGGACTCCCCGGCACCGGGCGCGGGTACGGCGTTCGCGGTGTGCGGTACGACGGCGACGCGCCGTACCACCGGCAGCACCGGACCGGTCACCGGCCCGCTCACCGGTCCGGCGCCGTCGGCCACCGCCCGTTGGACGGGCGCCTGCGCGACGGGCCGGGCCCCGGCCGCTGAGCCGGGAGCGGCACTTCCTGCCGGACGCGGCGCCCGAGGGCCGGACGGCCGGGCCGCCGACACAATCCGGGCCTCGGGACCGGCGCCCTCGTCACCCTCGGCGGCGTCCCGCCGCACCGCACGCAGCGGCAACGGCCCGCCCTCGGCGGGCGCCGACCGCCGCACCGCGGGCCGGGTCACACCATGGACGAGACCGGCCGGGGCCGAGGGCAGCAGACCGTGGCCGAGGCCCCGGTCGAAGGACGGGTTCTGCCAGGAGGCGAGGCCCGAGCGAAAGGTCAGGCCGTCGCTGACGCCGAGCGGGGCGCGGGAGACGGTCGGCACGACCGGCGCGACCCGGCGCCAGCCGCCGTCCCAGTCAGCCGGCACGGACGCGGCCGGGCCTTCCGTGCCCGTACCCGCCCCCGGGGCTCCCCCGGCGGCAGCCGGACCCGCCGGGGCGCCGGCCGGGGCCGTGCCCGCCGTGCCCCCGCCCACCCGGCGCCGGACCCCCTCCCACCAGCCCATGACTCAACCACCCTCGTTCATGCGGGCGTTGATGCGCGCGATCTCGCCCACCCACTGACGGCGCTCCGCGTGGGTGAGGTCGAGGATGTCCGCGCGCTGCCAGTGGAAGTGATAGGCGATGTACGCGACTTCCTCCCGGAGCCGGGGAAGCGCGTACGTCACGATTCCCCCAGGCGCCCACCCGAGAGGTCGACCTCGAAGGCGCCCTCGCAGTGCGGGCAGGTCACCGCGGCGCGGGTGTGGCCCTCGCTGTTGACCCGGCGGTAGAAGTCCTGGAGGAAGGCGACGTCGGTGGCGTACATCCGTTCCACGACGCCCGCGTGCACATCGGTGATGGTGCCGAGCCGGGTGATCACCTGGCTCAGCAGCACCACACTGAGGTACGCGGGGTTCTCCTTGACCCGCAGGTCGATCTGCGGGCGCAGCTCGTCGCGGGCCGTGGCCAGCCGCATCGAGCCGCTGCGGTGCAGCGTGCCCGACTCGTCCACGTATCCGCGCGGCAGCTCGAACTCGAACTCGGTGCGCAGCCCGTGCTCACGCGTGGCCGCGGGGCCGGACGGTGGCGCCGGGGCCTGCGCCTGCTCGGGGGCCGGGGCGGGCGCCGTCGCGTCGAGGATCTCCTCCAGGCTGCCCGCCGTCACCGTACGGCGCCTCATTCGACGACGATCTCCTCGAAGACGATGGTGACGGTCTCGGTGGCCGCCGCGGACTCGCCCGCCTTGAGGGAGGGACCCTCCCACCGGGAGGCCCAGCCCTGCATCAGCTGGATGCGGCGGACCGTGTCGCCCTTGGAGTCCTTGATCTCGATGGTCAGGTTCTGCCGGGCGGTGTCGACGGCACCGTTGTTCAGGGTCTCCTTGATCCACTTGGTGAACTCGCTGGACTTGTCGAGCCCCCGGGTGATCGTGATCTCGCCGGCCTGCCGGGCGCCCGGCTGCTTGCGGATGATCTGCTTGCCCTCCGAGGTGACCTGCCGTACCTCGACGACCTCCTCCTCGACGGTCAGGCCGCTGATCTCCTGGATGGACTCCACCATGTAGCCGCCGAGCTGCACGCCGAAGACATGGGTGGAAAGAGCATCGCCCTCTGCCATGACTGTTCGTCACCTTTCCTTGACCGACCCGCGGGTCACTGGTCTCACTCGTCGATGAGGCTGGTGCTGTCCGAGAACTGGGCCAGCCGGAAGACCACGAACTCGGCGGGCTTGACCGGTGCGACACCGATCTCGCAGACGACCCGGCCCTGGTCGATGGACTCCTGCGGGTTGTTGTCGCGGTCGCACTTGACGTAGAACGCCTCCTCGGCGGTGCGCCCGAAGAGCGCGCCCCGCCGCCATTCCTCGGTGAGGAACGCGGTGACATTGCGCCGGATGCTCGACCACAGCCGGTCGTCGTTCGGCTCGAAGACCACCCACTGGGTGCCCAGCAGGATGGACTCCTCGAGGTAGTTGAACAGGCGGCGCACGTTCAGGTAGCGCCACGCCGGGTCGGAGGACAGGGTGCGGGCGCCCCAGATCCGGATGCCCCGGCCGGGGAAGGCCCGCACGCAGTTCACGCCGATCGGGTTCAGCAGGTCCTGCTCGCCCTTGCTGAGCCGGAGTTCGAGGTCCACCGCGCCGCGGATCACCTCGTTGGCGGGCGCCTTGTGCACACCGCGCTCGGCGTCGCTGCGCGCCCACACGCCCGCGATGTGACCGCTCGGCGGGACCGTGGTGTTGCGGCCGGACGCCGGGTCGAAGACGCGCACCCAGGGGTAGTAGAGGGTGGCGTACCGGGAGTCGTAACCGGCCTCGTCGTTGCGCCAGGTGCGCACCTGCTGGGCGGTGAGTCCGGGCGGGGCGTCCAGCACGGCCACCCGGTCGCCCATCTGCTCGCAGTGCGAGATCACCGCGAGCTGCACGGTGCGCACGCCCTCGGCGTCGATGTCGCCGCGCTGATAGGCGCCCATCAGGTCGGGGACCGCGACCATGGTGATCTCGTCGATGGCCTCCAGGCCGCCGAAGCCGGTGCGGGCACCGGCGTCGCCGACGTACTCGGCGGGGTCGAGCCGGGACACCTCGCCGGACGCGGGCGCGGCGGGCGCGGCCGGGGCGTCCGGCACGGCGACGGTCTGGGCGGCGGGCCGGGTCTGTGCGGCGTCGCGCTGCTCGGTGACCTCGATCAGCTTGGACGCCCGGACCTGGCCGACCACATAGCCCTTGACGTTCTTGCGGGTGGAGACGTCGTACGTCTCGGCCACCTGGTCGCCGCGGCGGACCAGCAGCCGGAAGCGGTCCTCCGGCGGGTTCTCGCCCTCCGGGTCGGCGACCTCCACCGACACCCCGGTGACACCGGGGCGGGCCGCGACCAGGAAACCGCCGAGCGCGACCGGTTCGGGCGCCTGGCCCTGCCGGGGCACGCCCGCGGCCGGCGCGGAGGAGTCCCGGCCGGAGCCGCCGATGCGCACCACATAGGCGGCGCCACCGCCGTTGGCGAAGTAGCCGTACACCGCGTGCGGCAGATAGGCACCCTCGGTGAAGCCGCCGAACAGCTGGGTGTACTGGTCCCAGTTGGTGACGAGCGTCGGTTCGTGGAAGGGTCCGGTCTGGGCGAAGCCGACGAACGCGGCGACGGCGGTGCCGACCCCTTCGATCGGTCGGGCACCGGACTGCACCTCCTCCACGTACACGCCCGGGGTGAGGTACGTCGGCATGCTCGCTCCTTCATGTCCCATCGGTGTCACCTGCGTCGACGTCGAGTCTCCGAGGCGGGTGCGGCACGGCGACAGGGGCGCACGGACCTCGGCGAGGGCAACCCCACTGCCCCTCGGGGCGCCCGCGTCCGGCCGGGCCTTCCCTTTCGGGCAACGGGGTCACCGGGGGCGCCCGCCCGCGGCGGGCGGCCGGTTCAGAGGTCCGCGAGCACGTCCCGCGTCCACTGCCCGAACTCGCTCTCCAGCACCAGCCTGCCCAGCTTGCGGTACTCCTGGGCCACCGCCGCCATCAACTGCCGCATGGCGAGCGGCCGTCCGGACTCGGCGGTCAGATACGCGGCGGTCACCGCGCACGCCCGGATGGAGCCCCCGGCCAGCTCGAAGCGGTCGGCGCAGAACCGGAGATCGAGGTCGGCGGCGCGCGGCAGGCGCCCGCCCAGACACCGTTCCCACAGGGCGAGCCGCTGCTCCGCGTCGGGCACCGGGAAGTCCGCGATCACATCGAGCCGGCGGGTGAACGCCTCGTCCAGATTGGCCCGCAGATTGGTGGTCAGCACGGCGATCCCGTCGAAGGACTCCATGCGCTGGAGCAGATACGCCGACTCGATGTTGGCGTGCCGGTCGTGCGCGTCCTTGACCTGCGAGCGCTTGCCGAAGATCGCGTCGGCCTCGTCGAACAGCAACACCGCGTTGACCGCGGAGGCCTCGGTGAAGATCCGCTCCAGGTTCTTCTCGGTCTCCCCGACGTATTTGTCGACCACCGTGGACAGGTCGACCACGTACAGGTCCATGCCGAGGTCGGCCGCGACCACCTCGGCGGACATGGTCTTGCCGGTGCCCGACTCCCCCGCGAACAGCGCGATCACACCCCGCCCGCGTCCGCCGCCCGGCCGCATCCGCCACTGCCCGAGCACCTGCTCGCGATGGCGGGCACGCACCGCCAGCTCCCGCAGCCGCCGGTGGGTCGGTGCGGGCAGCACCAGGTCGTCCCAGCCGACGGCCGGCTCCACCCGGCGGGCCAGCCGGGCGAGCCCCGCGCCGTTCTGCGCGCGGACGGCGGCCCGCAGATCGTCGGCCAGCACCGGGCGGCCCGCCAGCGCCGCCGTGCGCACCGCCCCGGCGGCGGCCCGGCGGAGCTGCCCGCCGTCCAGGCGGTGCGCGGCCACCGCCAGCGCGAGCTCCTCCGCCTCGGCCGGCGCGACGGCGTCGGCGCCGGCCCGGGCGAGGGCGTGCCGCCAGCGCGTGGTCATGCGCTCGGGGGAGGGCGGGGCGACGGTGAGGACCACCGGGGTGTCGGCCGCCCAGGCCGGGTCCCAGCCCTGCGTGCCGTAGGTGAACAGGGGCAGGCCGCGCAGCGCGGCGCACATGTCCCTGACGACGCCCGCGCGTGCGGCGGGCTCCGGGGGCAGCGCCTCCAGCGGGCCGAGGACGACGCCCGCGCCGGACAGCCTGGCCTCCAGCGCCGCCACCCGGGCGAGCGCGGGCACCTCGGCGGAGCGCCGGGCGAGCGCCGCCGCGTCCAGGACCAGCGGGCGCAGCCCGGCCGCGCGCAGGGCCGCGGCGGCGAGGCCGGGCGCGTCGCCGCCGCGGCCCAGCAGATGCACCAGGCCCGGCGCGGAGCGGACCGCCCCGGCCGCCCGGTCCACGTCGGCCGCCTCGGCCGTGGGGTCGGCGGCGGCCTCGCCGAGCAGTCCGGCCAGGCGCGCGTCCGGTTCGGTGCCGCCCAGCAGCTGTGCGGTGACCCGGTCCGGGACCGTCAGCACCCGGGACAGCGGCGGCCGGTCCGGCTCGGTCACCTCCACCAGCCCGCCCGCGATCAGCGGCGCCCCGGGAGACAGCCGGAAACGGGCCGCCGACGCCGCCGGCAGTCCGCACAGCTCCAGGGCGAGCGCGACCGTCGGCCGACGGCGTGTCAGGTCGTCGTTGAGGTAGCCGTACAGTCGCTCGAACCGGGGGTCGAGGTCCGGCGCCAGGGCCACCAGCAGCAGATCGGCGTCCAGCGGCGACAGGTCGAACCGCGCGGCCAGCGTGCCCAGCGCGGAGGCGGGCGGCAGCGGCGGCGGCTCGTGCCCGGGCAGCCCGAGTCCGCCCTGTCCGGCCAGGATCCGCTCGACCGCCTCGGGGGTCAGGTACTGGCCCCGGTAGGGGTCGTCGGGGTCCGGGTCGACGGCGCGGCGAGCCGCCACCGCGTGCCGCACCCGTTCCTCGACCAGACGCAGCCGCGCCCACAGGACGTCCGCCTCGGTCTCGACCGCGTGCATCAGGGCTGCCGCCTTCCCCGCCGGCGCCGGGCCGGGACCGGGGGCCGCTCACGCGGTCCGGCGAAGCCCTCCGAGCCGGGGTCGCCGACCTCCGCGTACCGCAGCCGGCGGCCCGGTGCCGGTTCCCCGCCCGGCACCGGCCCGGCCGCGGTGCGCACCACGAGCCCCTCGGTCACCGGCGGTCCGGCCGGGCGTTCCACCCCGGCGAGCGGCGCCCGCACCCGCACCCCGAGCGACGCCTTCAGCTCCCCGCCGAGCGCCGACCACACGTCGGACGCGGACGGCGCGTCGAGCCCGGCCCCGGCGGTGTCCAGGGACACGGTCAGGCCGAGGTCCGCGAGCGAACCGGTGAGCAGCGGCGCGGGCAGCACGTCCGTGTGCACCAGGGTGCCCAAAACCTGGGAGAGCAGCCGGTGTTCGTCCTGCGGGCGGCTCGCCCACGCCGTGACGAGATAGGTCAGCTCGAACCAGCGGGGCGGGGAGCGCCGGGCCACCACATGGCCGTCGGCGTCGTGCACCTCCCCGGCGCCGCTGCCGCGCCGGGTGGGGTCCTCCTGGATGTGGTACAGGAAGACGCACACCGTGGGCGCGTTGCGGCGGGCCGCCCACTCGCGGGTCGGCGCGTCGAAGACCACCTCGACCCCGGACGCCTCCAGCCCGGACCCGGCGAGCAGCGCGCGCAGCGCCTCGTCGACCTCGTGGATCACCGGCGGTTCACCTCGTCCGGCGGCTGCACACTGCCCGTCACCACCAGGAAGTCCGTCTTCACCGCGGAGAAGCCGGGGCCCCGCGCGGTGATGGTGCGCGGTCCCGTCTGGTCCTTGGCGAGGATCAGCAGCTGGCCGATGAAGGTGCCGTCCGGCCCCGGCCTGGTCGGCGCGGCGGCCGCGGTGATCCCCGGCTTCCAGGTGAAGCGCACCGGCACCCCCGGCGGGAAGTCCTTGCCGCGCACCGAGGTGACGAACCCGGGCTTGCCAATCGGCGGCACGGCGACGATCTTCGGCTGGAGGATCCGCAGCGTCGTGGCGGCCCTGTTGTCCCCGGGGTCGGCGTCGGTGCCGGTGGTGGTCAGCACGCCGGTGACCCGTCCGGTCAGCGCGTGGTCGGGGGCGAGCACCACCCGCACCACGGTGCTGTCGCCCGGCGTCAGGTCCGGCAGCGCGCACAGCCACGAGCGGTCGCAGCCCGGCGGCGGCCCGCCGCTCGGGATGCCGGCCGGCAGCCCGATGCGCAGCCGGAGCCCGGTGGCCAGCGCGTTGCGGCCGTTGCGCACGGTGTACGTCACCACGACCCGGCCGCCGACATAACCCGGGTCGGGCTGGGCGGTCACCGTCACTCCGGGGCCCGCCTTCGGCGCGGGCGGCGGGGGCGGTGCCGGGGTGGGGGTGGGCGTCGGGGTGGGGGTCGGCGTCGGCGGGGCCGGCGGGCGCACCGGCACCACGGTTTGCGCCGCGTTGTCGCCGGGCTCCGGGTCGACCACGCTGCCGGTGACCGACCAGCCCAGCGGCTGGTCCCCGGTGATCTCGCCGCGCACGGTCACGGTGACCGGAACCGTCGCGCCCGGCGGCACCACCCCGAGCCCGCACTGGAGCGAAGCCGCGTCGCAGACGCCGCCCGGGAAACTGATCCTGGTGACGGTCACCCCGGTCGGCGGTGCCACGGTCAGCCGGGTGCCGGGGGAGGCGGCCGGGCCGTTGTCGACGACGTCCACCCGCACGTCCGTCGAGCTGCCCACGGGCACCGGGGAAGCCGTGTCCGGCGCGTGCACCGCGAGGTCCACCGACTGCTGCACACCGGGCTCCTTCTGACGGCCCGGCAGCTGCGCGGTGAGGTTGGTGACCCGGCCGGTCGCCACGGTCAGCACATAGAGGTGTTCCGGGCAGTAGACCGGCGCGTCGTCGCGCGCGCTGAACACGATCCGGCTGCCGTCCGCCGTCCAGGCCGCGTCCCGCGGCTGGTGCGGCCCGGTCAGGGTGGTGTCGGGCAGCTCCTGGTGGCAGGCGCCGGCGGTGTCACGGGCCGACTGGGGCAGCAGCACCCGGCAGTCGGAGCCGGACACCGAGGTCAGCACCAGGCCGTTGCGCTCGTCGACGAGGCCGCCGCCGTTCTTGCGGTTGAAGGCGATCGAGCGGCCGTCGGGGGAGAACGCCGGACTGTCGTCGATGACCGAGCAGTCGCCCGGGCAGATCGACGCGCTCAGGTCCCGCTGCCGGCCCAGGTCGTTCACCGGCACGGTCCAGATGTGCTTGTTGCCGCCGTTGCCGCCGATCACCTCGTTGCGGGTGAAGGCGAGCACGGTGCCGTCCGGGGACCAGGTGGGCTGGGCGTCGCCCCCGGTCTGCTGTCCGGCCGGCGGGACGATCTCGTGCACGATCGCGCCCGTGGTGGCGTCGGCGATCAGGATGCGCCCGGGATGGGAGGCGGAGCCGACCCCGCCCGGCGAAACCCGGGTGAAGGCCAGGTACCTGCCGTCGGGCGACAACGTCGGATCGGTGTCCCAGTCGTCCGGCCCCCGCCCGGCCAGCGGCATCGCCACCGCGTGGGTGCCGTCGGCGTCGGTCGTCCAGATCCGCTCGATCCGCCCCTGGCCGCCGTTCTCGAACCGGGTCACCACGATGCGCCGCCCGTCCGGCGTGTAGTTCTGCCGCTCGGTCCACGGATCGTATCCGGGCGCCGGCTGGAACAAGGGGTCCTTCGCCGGATCGGTGTTGGTGCCGGCCGCCGGGTCCTCCTGAAGCACCGGCACCCCGAGATCGCGCGGATCCGAGCCGTCCATCCGCACGTCCTGCAAGGTCGCCACGCGCTGGTCGGGCGTCGCGTCCACGCCCTTCACCGCGGGCGCGGGCTCCGAGAGCCGGTCCACCACCGGGTAGCCGCCGTCCGGCGGGCCGACCCAGGTCACCGACGAGACGTCGCGGTTCTCGCTGAGCACCAGCGTCGGGTCCGGGGCCTGCTCCGGGTCGGCCGTGGACCGCCACACATGGTTCCAGTCGCCCTCGCAGGAGCAGGTGTGGTCGACGCTGAGGAACAGCACGCCGTTCCCGTCGGGCATCCAGGCTGCCCCGTGGGTCCGCCACCCGGCCGCCGTGCCCGCGAGCAGCGGCTGGTCCCCGCCCGGTCCGCCGAGCTGCCGCAGCCGGGGCCCGGTGCGGGAATCGGCGGTGTACGTGTACGCGAGCAGGTCCCGGTGCGCCGCGTCGTCGACCGGATTGAACACCGGCTCGGTCGCCTTGCCGCCCAGCGCTCCGGTGAGCGCGGTCGGGTAGCCGCCGGCCAGCGGGCGCGCGTAGATCTGCGGCCCGGCCGCGTCCGGGTTCGCGCTGTAGGCCAGCCGCCCGTCCGTCGACACGGTCGGGCTCTGCTCGTCGTACGGGGTGTCGGTCAGCCGTTTCAGTCCGCCGCCGTCGGTGTGCACCAGCCACAGGTCGCGCTGCTTCTTGCCGTCGGGGCCGCCCGGCTCCGCCGAGTCGAACACCACCGAACCGCCGTCCGGGGTCAGCCGCGGGTGCGCCGCGTCCCGGCCACTGGTCAGCTTGCGCACCGAACCGTCCGGGGCCCGCAGATAGATCTGCGGGCGCTTCTCGTCGCGGCGGCTCGCGAACACCACCGTGTTCCCGAGCGCCGTCGCCTGGACGTCGTAGTGCGCCGGGCCCGAGCCGAACAGGGGATCGCTCTTGTCGGTGCCGGTGACCCGGCCCAGGCTGCGATGACCGGTGCCCGCGTACGTCACCCGGGCGGGGGCGGTTTGGGCGGCCGCCGGTGTGGCGGTGTCCGCGCCGCTCGGTCCCGAGGCCGCGGTCACCGCGATCAGCGGGACCACCAGCAGCAACGAGGCGCCGAATCTCCCCAGCGGGCGCTGCCCGCCGGGGCCAGCGGTGCCGTTCACGGTCCACCTCGCAGTCTCGGAACACAGGGGTGTGCCCGGCCACTGTGCGCCGCGGGCGCGCGGCGCGGCAGGGCGGCGGGGACCGTCCCGGGGGAAGCCCGGCTTGCGCTTTCGGGCAGCGGCCGGGTGCCCGGGCGGTCCTCAGATCAGTCCGTTGCGCAGCGCGTAGCCGACCGCGTGGGCCCGGTTGCGCAACTGGAGCCGCGTGGTGACCTCGTGCAGCACGTTCTTGACGGTCCGTTCGGAGTACGAGGTCTTCGCGGCGATCTCCGCGGTGTCCAGCCCCTCCGCCACCAGGCGCAGCATGTCCGCCTCGCGCGCGGTCAGCGTGGACAGGGACAGCCCCCGCGGATCGAGCGCCGAACGCTGGAGGCCGCCGACGTGGGTGAGCAGCTTGCCGAGCAGATCGCCGGGCAGCACCCCCTCGCCCTTGGCCAGCGCCAGCACCAGGTGCAGCAGCCGGTCCTGGTCGGCCTCGGCCCGCCGCAGCACCGCCCCGACCCCGCACTCGATCACCCGTTGCAGCGCCGCCGACTCGAACGTGCCCACGACCAGCCCGGTACGGGTGCCCGTGTTGCGCTGTAACCGTTGCAGCAGCGCCGTCACCTCGTCGTCCACGCTGTCGACGACCACGAGCGAGATCTGCGCCCCGTCCGCCTCGCCGTCCGAGACAAGTTCCAGTTCGGGCCGCTGGCGCAGCTGTTGGACGATTCCGATGTGCAGGACCAGGTCTTGGGCGTAGACGGCGACGGTCACCCGGTCCGGGCGGCCGACGGTGGCGGGGGCGGTCCCGCCGGGCATCTGGACGATCATGAGTGGTTCTTCTTTCGCAAGGCCGGAATGGCGGCGTTCCGAAATTCAGGACGCGACCCGGGCGACGGCGGTGGCGCCCAGGACTGGTGGGTTCGAGCACACGTCGACTGTCGGCCGGAGCACAAGGCGGCGCCCCGCGATCAGCCTCCGTGCCGTGGATCGGAGATGACCTTGGCCGCTGCGGGCACGTCGACTGCCCGGATGTTGCCCCCGCATCTCTCGTGGTACGCCGGGAGCGGTCCTACCGTCGTGGCGTGACGCCTTCTGCAGCCTCTTCCGGTCCCGGCGCCCCCGGTCTCGACATGCCGGCCGTGACGGTGACCCCGGGCGGCACCGCCGCCACCAGCCTGACCGTCCGCAACGACAGCGACATCGTCGAGGCGTACACCCTGGAGGTCGTGGGCGACTGCGCGCCCTGGGCCGTCGTGGAACCCGAGCGCGTCTCGCTCTACCCCGGCACCTCCGAGACGGTCACCGTCCGGCTGGCCCCACCGCGCTCCCCGGAGGTGCGCGCTGGCGATGTGCCGCTGGGCGTAAGGGTGTTGCCGGCCGAGCACCCCGAGTCGGTCACCGTGCCCGAGACCACGGTGCACGTCGAGGAGTTCCACGAGCTGCGCACGGAGATCCTCCCGCGGCGCCGGCGCGGCTGGCTGCGGGGCCGCTACCGGGTGGCGGTGCGCAACGAGGGCAACACCCCGACGCAGGTCGCCTTCCGGCCCGAACAGGCCGGTGAGGAACTGCGGTTCGGGTTCACGCCGGGCACCTTGGACCTGGCGCCGGGGGAGTCGGCCGAGACCCGGCTGCGGGTGCGCATCGGCAAACCGGTGTGGTTCGGCAAGCCCGCCGTCTGGCCGTTCACCGTGCACGCCACCGACCGCGCGGCCGAGGAGGACCCGGAGGCGGGCGCCCGTGCGGGCACGCTCGTACGGCCGCCGCTGGAGGCGGAGTTCGTCCAGATCCCGATCTTCCCGAAGTGGCTGCTGGCGCTGCTCGCCGCCCTGATCGCGCTGCTGCTGGCGTGGTTCGCGCTGGTGCGGCCCGCGGTGCGCAGCGCGGCCCGGCAGGCCGCCGACGAGGTGGTCCAGCCCCGGCCCACCCCCGGCGGCACGAACGGACAGACGTCCGGCACCGGCACCGGCGGCGGCGCCGGCACGGGCAAGGAGCAGGGCGGCAGCGGACCCGGCGCGCCCGCGGGCTCCGGCCCCGGCGGCACCGGCCCCGGTACCGCGTCGGGCGGCGGCGGGCAGAGCTCGACCACCATCGACGTGCAGACGTCCGGCGGGCAGACCAAGACCGGCAGTTACACGGTGCCGGCGGGCAAGACGTTCCGGATCACGGACATCGTGGTCGCCAACTTCCAGGGCGACGAGGGGGTCATGACCATCACCTTCGGCGACCGGAAGATCACCACGATCGCGCTGGAGACCTTCCGCAACCAGGACTACCACTGGGTCACCCCCATCGAGATCCCCGCGAACGCCACCGTCACCGCGAACGTCACCTGCGCGAAGCCGGGCACCCCCGCCACGGGACAGCAGGCGCGGCAGTGCCATGAGGTGCTGAACGTGAGCGGCGTGC
The DNA here is from genome assembly GCF_900104815.1 of Streptomyces misionensis. Taxonomy (NCBI): domain Bacteria; kingdom Bacillati; phylum Actinomycetota; class Actinomycetes; order Kitasatosporales; family Streptomycetaceae; genus Streptomyces; species Streptomyces misionensis. The sequence goes on along the minus strand of NZ_FNTD01000004.1, from coordinate 1,411,013 downwards.
TCGCGGACATCGCAGGCTGAGGCGGCTTTTCTGAAAATAGTTCGCCTGGTGTGGCCTGTGAGGGAAGGGGAGACTTTCAGTCCGTCCGAAAACCGATTCCACGGCGAGCCGTGCAGAAGATGTGCAGCTCAGCGCCGAGGGCCTGGGAATGCGTGGCCTGCCCTCCGCGGTCGGCGGGCCGCCCGTGCGTGCGGCCCGGGACGGAATGGCCTATTCCCCACCCGTGGTGCGGGTGACCGGTGCACGAGCGGGCGCACGCAGGCGCGCGCGCCCCTCCAAAGCGCCGTGAAGGGCGCCTTCCCGGGCAACGGCCCTGGACAGGCGCCCTTCCACGGACGGAGCGCACCGCTACGGTCTGCGCCTGCGCTCCGATGTCCGGGTCACGGGCTCGACCTCCTCGGCGACGGAGCCCACCCCCTCTTCGTCCAGGACGTGATCGCCGTACAGGTCCTGGAGCCAGTTGGTCTGGTAGACGGTGTCGAGGTAGCGCTCGCCGAGATCCGGTGCGATGGCCACCGCGGTGAGGTCTTCGGCGTCATGCCGGGCCAGCCAGTCCGTGGCCCCGCTGACCACCGTCCCGGTGGAGCCGCCGAACAGGAACCCGCGCCGCGCCATGCGATGGCACATGCGGATGGTGTCCGCCTCCTCCACCCGGATCACCTCGTCCACGAAGGACTCGTCCAGGAGCGGCGGGCGCATGCTCATGCCCAGGCCGGGGATCATCCGGCGGCCCGGTTCGCCGCCGAAGGCCACCGAGCCCACGCTGTCCACGGCGACGATCCGCACCGGCCGGTGCCACTGGCGGAACCAGCGCGCGCAGCCCATCAGGGTGCCGGTGGTGCCGGCCCCGATGAACAGCACGTCGAGACCCGGGAACTGGCCCGCGATCTCCGGGGCCGTGGTGCGGTAGTGCGCCCGCCAGTTGCCGGCGTTCGTGTACTGGCTGAGCCACACGTACCGGTCGTCGGAGGCGCACAGCTGGCGGACGTACTCGATGCGCGTCCCCAGGAAACCGCCGTTGGAGTCCTGGTCGGCGATCACGTGCACCTCGCTGCCGAGCGCCTCCATCAGCAGTCTGGTCGAGAGGTTGCAACGGGAGTCCGTCACGCACAGGAACTGGTAGCCCTTGCTGGCGGCGATCATGCTGAGCGCCACGCCGAGGTTCCCGGAGGAGGACTCGACGAGGATGGACTCCGGCGTCAGGAGTCCGTCCCGCTCGGCGCTCTCCACCATCTCGTTCGCGGCCTTCAGCTTGATGGACCCGGCGAAGTTGAAGCCCTCGCACTTCAGATGGAGGGGTCGTCCGCAGATCGACTCCAGGTCGACGAAGAGCTGGCCCTCGTTGAAGGCATAGGGAGCGGTAATGACAGGCACGGCGGACCTCCTGGTGCCGGGCCGAGGACGGGTCCTCAGCCGTACCGGCGCAGGTCGTGGAAGAAGTCGTCGATGAGGCGGAGACTGCCCGCCCGGGATACTTCGTCGTAGACGTACTTGCCGACGGCGAGATCGAGGACACCGAGTCCGAAGGGCGAGAAGATCACCGGCCGGTCGGTCGGCGGCGCGGCCCGGCCCAGCAGCACGTCGTACAGCGTGCCGCTGAGGAAGTCGCGGTCGCCCGTGAGCTGTTCGACCAGATGCGGTGAGGTGTCGGCCTTCAGGCAGTGGTCGACGTCGTCCACGAAGTTGGCGGCGCCGAGCAGCACTTCGGGTGCCAGGTCCCGCAAGGACACATGCAGAACCAGCGGGTTGTGGTCGAACCACGCGGGATCGGTGACGTGGGGCGTGCCGGCGACGGTGGCGAAGACCACGAGATCGCTGGCCCGGACCAGGTCCTCGGCACTGTCGTGCACGGTGACCCGCCCGGCGGCGCCGGACTGGCGCAGATAGCCCCGGAACCCCTCGGCGCTGTCGGCGGACAGGTCGTGCACGCCGATCGCGTCGAACTCCCAGCCGGTGCCGGCCAGGAAGGTGTGGATGTACCGGGCGATCAGCCCGGTGCCGAAGAACCCGACCCGGGTGGGGCGGGTCCGGCCGCGGCTGAGCCAGTCGGCGGCGAGCGCCGCGGACGCGGCGGTCCGGGTGGCGCTGATGATGGAGCTCTCCAGACAGGCGAACGGATAGCCGGTCCGCGGGTCGTTGAGGATCAGCACCGCGGAGGCCCGCGGCAGCCCGGAGCGCACGTTGTCCGGGAAGCTGGAGATCCACTTCAGGCCGTCCACGGCGACCGAGCCGCCGATCGAGGCCGGCAGCGCGATGATCCGCGAGGACGGGCGGTCCGGGAAGCGCAGGAAGTACGACGGGGGGTTCACCGACTCCCCGGCGCCGTGCAGCCGGTAGGTGGCCTCCACCAGCGCCACCAGCTCCTTCTCCCGGCCCTTCAGGGCCTGTTGCACCTGTTGCCCGGAGATCACGGAGAACGTCGGCACCGGGGGCCGGCCGTCGTCGGCTCGTTCGGCGGGCGTCGTCAGCAGATCGGTCATCGCGCGCTCGCCTCCGGGGTCGGGCGGCCGTCGGCGAGCCGCAGCGGCTCGGCCATGCCCACCAGCACCTGCCGCTCGCCGGTGAACGGCTCCCGGCTGTGCGCGGTGCCGATGTTGTCCACGAGCAACAGATCCCCGGCCTGCCAGGGCTCGCGCCGGGTGTGCGCCTCGTAGGTGGAGTTGAGCAGCTCGACCACCTCCTCGCCGATCGGACTTCCGTCGCCGTACCGGGTGTTGAACGGCAGCCCGTCCGCGCCGTACACGTCCACCAGGTACTCGCGCACCTCGGGGGCCAGCGTCCACTCGTTGAGGAACGCGATCTGGTTGAACCAGCAGCGCCGGCCCGTGACCGGGTGCCGTACGACGGCGCTGCGGCGCTGCGTGGTGTGCAGCGAGCCGTCCGCCCGCCAGGTGAACTCGATGCCGTTCTCCCGGCAGTAGCGCTCGATCTCGGCCCGGTCCTCGGTGCCGAACGACTCGGCCAGGGACGCCCCGATCTCGTCGTTGTAGCTGCGGGTCAGCAGCCAGCCCTCGCGCTCGAACCGCTCGGTGAGCGAGGCGGGCAGCGCCTCCAGCACCCGCGCGGCGTCGGCCACCGCCGTCGCCCCGCCCTCCTCGGCCGCGGTCGGGCAGGCGAACATCATCAGGCCGGGCACGTCCAGGGTGTAACTCAGCTCGTGGTGCATGCACATCGGCTGGTTGGCCGGCCAGGGAGTGGCGGAGTACAGGCCCCCGCCGAAGTCCTCGCGGGGCGCGAACGCCTCGCGCTCCGGCATGAGTTCACCGGCGAGCCGCCGGAAGACGGCTGCGGTGCGGTCCGCGTCGCGCAGTCCGAGACCGCGTACGAGCAGCGCCCCGTGCTCGGTGACCATGGCGCGCAGCGCCTCGCGGTGCTCGGCGGCCCAGCCCGGGGCGTCCGGCGGGGAGTCGACGCGCAGCAGCGCGGGTCTGTCCGGCCGCAGCTCCACATCGAGCGGCGCTGCCAGGGAAGAGAACGGCATCTCGGTTTCCTTTCGGTTGCCCGTCTGGAGGTTCCGGCTGGCTCAGGACGTGGCCAGGGGCACGGCGGCCCGCAGCACGGCCCGCGCCGCCTCGGCCGGCCGGGTGCGTGGGAAGTAGTGGCCCCCGTCGGCGAGTTCGTGCAGCTCCACCTGTTCGGCCAGACGCAGCCAGTCCCGGTGGAGCGCCGCGGAGCCGGCGGTGTGCGGGTCGTCGGCCGCGACGACCACGGTGACCGGCGCGCACAGCCTGGGCGGCTCGGGGGCACCCAGGGCCGCGCGGAAGTAGCGGTGCGCGGCCACGCAGTCGTGCCGGTAGGCGGCGCCGATGTGCTCGGCGTGCGCCTCGTTCAGCTCGGCGAGTTCGGTGTAGCCGCCGTCCGCGGTGAGCCGGGCCGCGATCTCGGCGTCACCGAGTCCGCCGAGTTCCGCGACGGCCGCCGCTCGCTGCTCGGCGGTGCCGAGGAGCTGGGCCCCGATGAACACCCGGGTGACCCGCACGCCCCGGTCCGCGAGGCGCCGGGCGCTCTCGATCGCGGGCGCGGCACCCGAGGAGTGGCCCCACAGCATCACCCGGGTCAGCCCGCGCGCGACGATCTCCGCGGCGACCTGCTCGGCCACCTGGGCGATCGAGGCGAACGGCTCCTGGTGCGCGGCCACGTCGTGGCCCGGCAGGTCCACCGCGAGAACGGTCAGCCCGCTGTCCGCGAGCGCGCTCGCCAGCGGCCGGAAGTTGACCGCGTTGCCGCCCGCGTAGGGGAAGCACACCAGCGCGCCCTCCGCGCCGTCCCCCTCGGTGAGCGGTTGCAGCAGCTCCCCGTGCCGGCGGGCCGTGCCGTCCAGCAGGGCGGCCAGATCGGCGAGGACCGGGGTGCGGGTGATGTCCTTGAGGGACACCGCCCGCTCCAGCGCGATGCTGAGCTTGACCGCGGTCAGCGAGGTGCCGCCGGACTCGAAGAAGTGGTCGGTGCGGCCGACCTGTTCGGCGGGCACGCCCAGCACCTTCGCCCAGGCCGCCGCGAGCCGCCGCTCGGCCGCGCCGAGCGGAGCCTGCCCGGCCTCCGCCACGGCCGGCGCGGCCCGCTGGGCCAGGGCGGTCAGCGCCTTGCGGTCGATCTTGCCGTTGGCGGTCAGCGGCAGGGCGTCCTGCCAGTGGTAGCCCGAGGGGACCATATAGGCGGGGAGCACCGCGCCGAGCGCCTCGCGCAGCTCCTCGGCCGGCCGGGGCGCACCCGCGCAGAAGGCGATCAGGTGCCTGCTCCCGCCGGCCCGCTCGGTGACCACCACCGCCGCGTCCCGCACCCCGGCCACCCGCAGCAGCGCGTTCTCGATCTCCCCGATCTCGATGCGGAAGCCGCGGATCTTCACCTGGTTGTCCCGGCGGCCCAGGAACTCCAGCTTGCCGTCCGGGTGCCAGCGCCCCCAGTCACCGCCCAGGTAGAGCCGCTCACCGGGCCGGTACGGGTCCGTGCGGTACGCCTCCCGGGTCCGCTCGGGGTCGTTGACGTATCCGCGGCCCACGCAGACACCGGAGAACGCGATCAGACCCGGAGCGCCCAGCGGCACCAGCCGCAGCCGCTCGTCCACGACGAGGACGCGTACGTTGTTCACCGCGCGCCCCAGCAGCACCCGCTCCGGCACCCGGTCCAGGACCTCGTGGTTGGTGTCGTCCGACGTCTCGGTCAGGCCGTAGGCGTTGAGCAGCCGGATGCCCGGCTGGATCGCGAACCAGCGCTGCACCAGCTCCCGTTTGAGCGCCTCGCCGGTCACCGACACGCAGCGCAGCCGCGGCAGTTCGCGCGGGTGCTGCTCCAGGTAGGAGACCACGACCTCCAGATAGGAGGGCACGAGCTGGGCCACCGCGACCCGCCCGTCGGCCAGCGTGTCCACGAACCGCTCCACGTCCGTGATCACGTCCTGCGGGACCAGCAGGGTCCGCCCCCCGACCAGCAGCGCGGACACCAGCTGCCACAGGGAGATGTCGAAGCACTGGGGCGCGGTCTGCGCCACCACCGAGCCCTCGCCGATCCCCAGGTCGTCGATCTTGGCGAAGAGATGGTTGAGCAGGCCCGCGTGTTCGCACATCGCCCCCTTCGGCTCGCCCGTGGAGCCGGAGGTGAAGTAGATGTACGCCAACTGGCCGGCGTCCACCGGCACCCGCGGGTCGTCCTCGGCGTGCGGCTCCGCGTACGCCTCCGTCACCAGCAGCCGCCGTGCGCCCGGGACCGAGGCCAGCGCCTCGTCCAGGGTGCCGGTGCTGCCGGACTCGGTGAGCACCAGCCGGCAGCCCGCGCGCGACAGCGTCGCCGCGATGCGGCCCGCCGGGAAGTGCGGCTCGATCGGCAGGTAGGCGCCGCCCGCCTTGAACACCGCGAGCGTCGCCGCCAGCCAGTCGAGGTCGCGCTCCATGACGACGGCGACCACGTCCTCGCGGCCAAGACCCCGGTCGAGCAGGGCCCGCGCCAGCCGGTTGGCGCGCCGGTTCAGCTCGTCGTACGTCCACTCCCGCTCGCCCTGGACGGCCGCCACGGCCCCGGGGTGCGCCCGGACCCGCTGCTCGAACAGCTCGTGCGCCCGGGCGTCGGGCAGCGGCCGGTGCGGTCCGGCCAGCCCCTCCAGCTGCTCGCGCACCTCGTCGGCCGACAGCAGGCTGCCCGCGTCGTGATCGGCGTCCGGGTCGGTGGCCAGCAGGCCGAGCGCCGTCAGGTGGTAGCCGCCGATCCGGGCGGCGGCCGCCGCGTCCAGTACGTCGGTGCGGTGGGCCAGCCGCAGCACCAGCCGGCCGCCCCGCTCCGACCAGCGCACGTGCAGCACACCGTCGTCAGCGTGGTCCTCGTCGGCGCCGATCGGCCCGCACACCACCTCGTACGGCGGCTCGGCCAGCCCGAGTTCGCGGCGCAGCTTCTCCACCGGGAACTCCCGGTGCGCGAGCACCTCCGCCTCGGCGTGCTCGGCCGCCGCCGCCAGCTCCCGCCAGGACCCCGGGCGGACGGCGAGCCGGCAGGGCAGCGGCTCGCCCCGCACCCCGGTGGTGTAGCCGGTCACCACCTCCGGCTCGCCGGACAGCGCGGCCAGCACCTTGGCGTGCGCGGCCAGCAGCAGCGCGCCGACCGGCACCCCCTGGCCGTGCACCAGGTCGCGCACCGCCGTCGCCACCTCGTCCGGCACCGGCAGTTCCTGCTCGGCCGTCCCGGGGGCCGGGCGCGCCGACCAGCGCGGCACCGTGGTGGCACCCCCGGCGGTCAAGACCCGCTGCCAGAACTCCCGGTCCGCTTCCACGCGCGTTCCCATCGAAAGGCCTTCCTCAACTCACGGTCGCCGAAGCGGCGTTGACGTCTGACGTGGCGGGGGCGGGGGCACCGGGCGGGCCGTCGGCCACCGGCATCTCCACCGCCGGGTTGCCGCCCCACCGCGCGTGCGCGGGGACCTCCTCGCCCTTCATGAGGAAGGAGTCGGCGGCCAGCACCGCGCCCTCGCCCATCGTCACGCCGTAGTGGACGTGGGCGGAGACGCCGAGCGTGCAGCCCGCGCCGAGCCTGATGTAGTCGGACTTGAAGGTGCCGTCCTCCTGCGAGTGGCACTGGACCTTGCTGCCGGCGTTGAGGGTGCAGTGGTCGCCGATGACCGCGAGGGTCCGGTCGGTCACGTAGCAGCCGTCGTCGAACACCATGCGGCCCACGCGCACGCCCATCAGCCGCCACACCAGGCTCTTGAAGGGCGTTCCGTTGAAGATGTTCAGCCACTGCGAGGGCACCTTCCAGAGCCGCTCGATCTGCCAGAAGGTCCGGTCGTAGATGGAGCACAACTCGGGTCGCAGGCCCCGGAACTTCGTCAGGCAGCGCTCCAGCACGATGTAGTACACGGTGGAGAAGGTGAGCGTCAGCGCCAGATATCCCGCTATCACCACGTTCCCGACCGTGCCGTACAGATCCACCGAGGCGAGTGCGAGCAGGGTGAGCCCGAAGACGTGCAGCCAGCGGGCGAACAGCATCCAGGCCATCGAGCGCAGGTTGTAGCGGTTCTTCGACCCGAGCCGGCGGCGCAGTTCGTCGCCCTCGCGCAGATGGTCGAAGCGGGCGTCGCGGTCGACCGAGCGCGGGATCTCGAAGCACGGCGAACCGAGCAGCCCCACGCCCTGCCGGACCTCGCCGTCCAGCGGGATCATCACCTTGGTCGCCAGCAGGCAGTTCTCGCCGATCCTGGCGCCGGCCGGATAGGCGATGTTGTTGCCCAGGAAGCTGCGCGCGCCGATCGACACCCGCGACAGCTTGAACGACGTGGCGGAGTACTCCGCGTTCATGATCGACAGCCCGTCGGCCACCATGGTGCCCCTGCCGACCGAGACCAGCAGCGGGGTCTCGTGCTGCACCTCGGTGCCGAAGTTCGAGCCGGTCTGCTCCACGCGGGACAGGTCGTATCCGAGGCCGCGCAGGTAGTGCACGATGTACGAGCTGTCACCGAACAGCCACGCGAAGAACTTGATGTTGGTCATGTGGACCGTCACCCGGTGCAGCGCGTAGTGGAAGCCGTAGAGCGGATAGACCCGGTCGGGCCGGAGGAACAGCCCCAGCAGCCGCGGCACGGTGTACAGGGCGGCCAGCCCCAGCACCAGGAAGCCGGCGAACATGACGAGGGAGACCACCGCCGCGTCCGACAGCAGATCCAGCGGGGTCAGCGAGTCCGTGTCCGGGTCGATCCGCTTGTCGAACAGCGGCACCTCGATGCACAGCATGTAGATGCCGCCGACACCCAACGGCACGTACAGGAGGAGGAGTTGGGCCAGGGTGCCGAAGCCGAACCAGATCCGCCGGAAGGTGCCGCACGGGGCGGGCGCGACCCGCACGTAGTCGGTCCGGGTCGGCTCCGCGGGGGAGCCGTGCCAGCGCTCGCCGGCCGGGACCGACTGGCCCCGGTGCAGCGCCGAGGCGTGCCCGAGCTGCGCCCCGTCACCGATCGAGGTGTCGATGTCCAGGGTGGTCTTCTCCCCGACGAACACGTCCCGGCCGATGGTGACCGGGCCGGTCTGGATGCGTCCCGCGTGGGCCCGGTAGGCGAGCAGGAAGCAGTCCTTGCGGATCACCGTCCCGGCGCCGATGGTCACCAGGTCGGTGCAGACGGGGAGGGTGCGCGTCAGGATCGTGACCCCCTTGCCGATCCGCGCGCCCAGGGCCCGCAGGTACAGCACGTACAGCGGGGTGCCGGCGAGGAAGATCATCGGGTTCGCGTGCAGCAGCACCTTGACCAGCCAGAAGCGCATGTACGCGAGCCCCCAGACGGGGAACTCGCCCGCCTTCCAGCGGCCGACCAGCACCCACTTCGCGAGGACGGGGAACGCGCACAGGGCGACGAACCCGGTGCCGCCGAACACCAGCGACCTTAGGTAGACATCGGCGATGCCCGAACCGTCGGAGACCCACTCGTAGCCGGTGGCGGTGACCAGCCCCGAGACGAGGGAGTAGCCGAGGAAGACCAGCAACTGGAAGGTGCCGCACAGGAAATGGGTCAGCCTGCCGGCGCGGGTGACCGGCTCGGGCGCTACGACGGCTGCCGCCGGTGCCGGTCGGGACGGGGCCGCCGGCGCGGCCGGTGCGGCCGGCGGGGGAGCGGCCGGGGCGAGGGCCTGGGCCAGGCTGCGGATGGTCGGATACCGGTAGATGTCCCGCATGGACGGGGACGGCAGATCCGGCCGCTTGCGGACCCGGGCGCAGAACTGGGCCATGACCAGGGAGTTGGCGCCGAGGTCGGTGAAGAAGTGGCTGTCCAAGGGGACGTGTTCGGCTTCGACGAGCTCGGCCAGCGCATCCGCGAGTCTGCTCTCGGTCTCTGTTCCGTCCGGGCCGGCGCCGCTCACGGTGAGGGCTGGTGCGTCCGGCCCGCTTATATCGATCTCGGAGGACTGCTCCACCATTCGATCTCCTGGAGAACGTTGTGGATCGCTGATGCACATACCTGATCAACAACCGCCAATTCAGTGTGGACAGGGCACCGTAAGCCTGTCATTTCGAACCAATCGCCCGACTCGCCGGAAATGCCCGACGGAACCGTGTTCCTTGGCTGTTCGGGGCCTGGCGGGCGCCGCGGATCACCCGAATGGGCGTTCACTCGTGCGGCAGGGGGATGTCAGTACCGCAGGGTCGTGCCGACGGCCGCCCGTACCCCGCCGTGCAGCCGGTGGTTGCCGCGCGCGGTGCCCTGGCCGGTGGAGCGGGGGGCGACGTTCCCGATCAACACCACGGCCACGTCCAGCAGATTGCCGGCGCGGTCGGTGAAGTCGACCTGGACGGCGAAGGACTTGGCGGAGCCCGCGGTGTTGCGGACGACGACCCTGGTCGCGGCCCGGCCGTCGCCGTCGAGGGTGACGGCGCCGAGCCGCACCTCGTTCCTGGCGTCCACCGCGCCCCCGGCCGCGGCGATGCCGCGCTCGGCCTCGGCCCCGGCCCCGGCGAATGCGCCGTCGGCGTCCCGGGCGGCGCGGGACGCCGCGGAGGAGGCCGGGCCCGCGGGTCCGGCGGAGCCCGGGAGCCCGGGGGCGCATCCCGCCACGACCGTGGCCAGGACCAGTGCCGCCCCGGCCGCACCCCGCCCGCCGTGCCCTGCCATGCGTGACTCCCGTGCCCTCGAAGCGATGCGTTCCGCTCAGTGAAGGGCGGGCGGCCGGGCCCCGCACACCGGGTGCGACACCCGGCCGAAACCGGCACCCGAAAGGACTCTCGAACGCCTCTGAACAGGCGATCCGCCAGGTGCGGGCGTCCTCGCCGGGCGGGCCGGGGCGGTCTGTCGGATAGTGGGGAGGGGACCAGGTCCCAGGCAGCAGCCCGTCCCGGCACAGGAGGCCCGGATGCCCGCTTCACGGTCGCTGGCCGCGCTCACCGGCATCGCACTGCTCGGCGTCGCGCTCACCGCCTGCCAGGACCAGGCGTCCGGCCAGATCGTGGCCCGGCGCGACGGACGCATCGTGCAGAGCCTCACGAACCCGCCGAGCCATGGATGCCACCGCTTCCCCGAGGGCGTCACCCAGGTCACCAACCAGACCCAGAACCGGCTCCTGCTGTACACGACGCCCGACTGCACCGCCCCGGCGGGCGGCCAGAGCGTGTACCTCGACATCGGAGCGACGGACCAGGTCGCGAGGTCGGCCGGTCAGTGGAACAGCTTCTCCTTCGCGTCGGATTGACCGGAGTTCCAAAAACCGCTGAGCCCCGGGCCGTTCGCGCTGTTGGCTTGTGACCGACCGTGTGACAGCAGAAGGAGGTGAGACCCATGACCGAGGTATCAGCGTGGGTGCGCCCCCCTCCGCCACGGTCGGGCGGCTGACACGGCTGCCGCCGGGAGTGCCTCGACCACAAGGCACTCCTGAAAGGCAACACCTCGTGCATTGCGAGGACCAGGGGCGCGCGGTGGGAACCGGCTTGACCGGGCGCGTCGATGACGGCGACGTGGAATCCGCCCGCGGTCACAAGACGGCGGGCGCGGCCCACCATGCCGGGCCACTTCTTGTGGGTGCCGCCGCCGTGCCCCATCACACGGCGAGCGGCCCCGCACCGCCACCGACGAGCGGGAGGTCGCGACCCTGCGGCGGGCTCGGGCGACCAGAGGACACCGGGGATGTCGCCCACGGTGAAGTCGCGCTCGACGATGCCGTCCGACGACGACTGCGTGGTGAACTGCGACATAGCCACCGCCATCGGCGTCCCGCTTGGCGGCCGCGGAACCCCGGATCACCGCCGCCGTCTTCGGCCTCCACCGGCCCGACGCCCTGGCCGAGGCCGCCGGGCAGGTCACCGTGTACGCGCTGAGTGGGACGACGAGCACATCCCGCGCGCGTCCGGACTCGCCCTGTTCGACGCCTTCGCCTCACCGGAGAAGACGCTGCACGCCGACAGCGGCCGGCCGGCACAAGGACCTGCCCAGGTCCGAGGCCGACAGCGCGGTCCGCTTCTTCGCCCGGCACCTCGGCGCGCGCGTGTGACATGAGGGGATTTCGGCGCCCGGCCCGCCGACCGGGCGCCGAAACCCGTACGTCGAAGGGGCGGACAGGATCCGGCCACCTCCGGTAAAGCTTCACCCCGACGGGCGCAGACGGAGGGAGCACCGGTGGCCGAGACGTTCAAGCGCCGCGCGCCGAGCCAGTGGGGCGAGGGCGCGGCCCTGAAGGAGGAGATCCTGGCGGCCGCCGCGCGGCTGCTGGCCGAGTCGGGCCGGGAGGAGGCGCTGTCGCTGCGCGCGGTGGCCCGGGAGGCCGGGATCTCCGCGCCCAGCGTCTATCTGCACTTCGAGGACCGCTCGGAACTGGTCGCGACCGTCACACGCCGGGCCTGCGAGAAACTCGTCGCGGAACTGCGCGAGACCCGGGCGCGCACGGCGGACCACGGACCCCGCGAGGCCCTGCGGTCGATGGGCCGGCGGTATTGCGCCTTTGCGCTGGAGAACCCCCGGCGCTACCGGCTGATGTTCGGCGTGGAGCGGATCGCCGGGCCCCGCGAACAGGGTGCCGGGCATCCGGTGACGCTGGTGCTCGGAGCCTGGCAGGAGGCGCTGGCCGCACTCCCGCCGCGGCGCCGGGGCCAGGTGGACGGCGGACAGGACGCTTTGCTGCTGTGGTCCGCGCTGCACGGCATCGTCACCATCGCCATGGCCCTGCCCTTCGAGGCCGACGGGGACGGGCTCGCGCGGCGCGCCGACGAACTGCTCGCCCGCATCGTGGCCGGATAGCGACGGCGAACCCTTCGGCACCGTTGACGCGTCCACCACGCTCCCTAAAGTTGCCTGAAGCACCTAACGCTGTTAGGAGTGTTGGGTGGTCCCTCTGCCGAGGAGGCAGGTATGACCGAGACAGTCGAGCACGCGCCCGCCGCGCTCCCCGAGCACCCCATGCCCCGCGCGGCCGGTTGCCCCTTCGACCCTCCCCCCGCCCTGCGCGACCTCCAGACCCGGCGGCCGGTCTCCCGGGTGCGCATCTGGGACGGCAGCAGCCCCTGGATGATCACCCGTCACGAGGATGTGCGCGCCCTGCTCGGCGATCCGCGCATCAGCGCCGACCCCAGGCGCCCGGGCTACCCCCATCGCACCGCCGCCACCAGGGCACGGGACGGAATCCGCGCCACCTTCCTCACCCTCGACGACCCCGAGCACGCCCGGCTGCGCCGCATGGTGACATCCCCCTTCACGATCAAGAAGATGGAGGCCCTGCGGCCGTCCGTCCAGCGCATCGTGGACGATCTGATCGACCGGATGCTCGCCGGCCCCAACCCCACCGACCTGGTCGAGGCGTTCGCGCTGCCCGTGCCCAGTCTGGTGATCTGCGCCCTGCTCGGCGTGCCCTACGAGGATCACGACTTCTTCCAGCGCAACACCCAGGTCCTGGTGCGCCGTACCTCGACCGAGGACGACGTGCGCGCGGCGTCCGAGGCGCTCACCGCCTACCTGGACGACCTGCTGGTCGCCAAGCAGGCCGAGCCCGAGGACGACCTGCTGTCCATGCTCGCCGTGCAGCGCGTGGCCACCGGTGAACTGACGCGCCGTCAAGCCGCCGAGACCGGCGTGCTGTTGCTCGCGGCCGGACACGAGACCACCGCCAACATGATCGCGCTGGGCACCCTCGCGCTGCTGGAGAATCCGGACCAGCTCGCGCTGCTGCGCGACGGCGCGGACCCCAAACAGGTCGCCGCGGCCGTCGAGGAACTGCTGCGCTACCTCAACATCACCCACTCCGGGCGGCGCCGCGTCGCGCTGGAGGACATCGAGATCGGCGGCGAGCTGATCCGCGCGGGCGACGGCGTCATCCTCGCCAACGACATCGCCAACCGGGACCCGGACGCCTTCCCCGACCCCGACCGGCTCGACCTCGGCCGCGACGCCCGCCGGCACGTCGCCTTCGGCTACGGCGTCCACCAGTGCCTGGGCCAGCCGCTGGCCCGCATCGAGCTCCAGGTCGTCTACAGCACCCTCTACTCCCGCGTCCCCACCCTGGCGCTGGCGACCGGCATCGACCAACTGGAGTTCAAGCACGACGGGTTCGTCTACGGCGTCTACGAACTCCCCGTCACCTGGTAGCACTCGCACTTCGAGCGAATCGAGGAAAACAGACCATGCGTGTGGAAGTCGATCAGCCCAAGTGCGTCGCGTCCGGGCAGTGCGTCCTGGTGGCCCCCGAGGTCTTCGACCAGGACGACGACGGCATCGTGCTGCTGCTGGACACCGAACCCGGTGCCGAACACGAGGAGGCCGTACGGGAGTCGGCGGCCATCTGCCCGGCCGCCGCGATCCGGCTGGTCCGGGAGTGACGGCCGCGCCCCCGCGCCGCATCGTCGTCGTGGGCGCCTCGGCGGCCGGTCTGTCGGCCGCCGAGACCCTGCGCCGCCAGGGCTACGACGGCTCGCTGGTCCTCGTCGGCCGCGAACCCCACCCGCCCTACGACCGCCCCCCGCTGTCCAAGCAGATCCTGGACGGCAGCTGGGAACCCGAACGGGTGCGGCTGCGCCGCCCGGACGACCTGGAGGCCCTCGGCCTGGACCTGCGGCTCGGCGTCCCCGCCACCGCCCTCACCCCGGCCGCGCGCACGGTCACGCTCGCCGACGGCACGGAACTCGGCTACGACGGCCTGATCATCGCCACCGGGGTCCGGCCGCGCAGGCTGCCCGGGTGCGGCGCCCCGGGCGTGCACGTCCTGCGCGACCTGGAGGACGCCCTCGCCCTGCGCGAGCGGCTGGCGGCCGGCGGCCGGCTGGTCGTGCTGGGTGCCGGGTTCCTCGGCGCCGAGGTCGCCTCCGCCGCCCGGTCCCTCGGTGCGGCCGTCACCCTCGTCGAGCCGTCCCCCGTCCCGCTGGCCCACGCCGTCGGCCCGCAGGCCGGCGCGCATCTGGCCCGGCTCCACCGCGACCACGGCGTGGACCTGCGCACCGGCACCAAGGCCACCGGGATCACCACCGAGGCGGGCCGCGCCACCGGGGTCCGGCTCGACGACGGCACCTCGGTCGAGACTGACGACGTGCTGGTCGCCATCGGCTCCGAACCCAACACCGACTGGCTGCGCGGCAGCGGCCTGGCGGTCGGCGACGGCGTGGAGTGCGACCGGTACAGCGCCGCGGCGCCCGGCGTCTACGCCGCGGGGGACGTGGCCCGCTGGTACAACCCGCTGTTCGGGACCACGATGCGCGTCGAGCACCGGACGAACGCCGCCGAGCAGGGCATGGCCGCCGCCCGCAACCTCCTCGACCCGGAGCGGGCCAGGCCGTTCGCCCCGGTCCCCTACTTCTGGTCCGACCAGTACGGCCTCAGGATCCAGGCATTCGGACACCTCCGGGGCCACGACGAGGCCCGGGTGGTCGAGGGCACCTCGGCCGAGGGCCGCTTCCTCGTCGCCTACCGCAAGGGGGACCGGCTCGCCGGAGCGCTCGCCGTGGGCATGCCCCCGCGCGCCCTACGCCCGTGGCGCGCGGCGATCGCGGCCGCGGCCGACTGGCGGACGGCGATGGCCGGTACCCCGGACGGCGCGGCCGAACCGGCACGGACTTGACAGCAGGCGACTCAAGTTTTATTCAGGCTCTATAGGCAAGGGGGTTCGGGGAACACGGTGGGGGAGCGACGAGACAAGGAGGTCCGCCATGGCGCGTTCGGTCGGTATCGACCTGGGGACGACCAACTCGGTGGTCTCGGTCCTGGAGGGCGGCGAACCCACCGTCATCACCAACACGGAGGGCGCCAGGACCACGCCGTCCGTCGTGGCGTTCGCCAAGAACGGCGAGGTCCTGGTCGGCGAGGTGGCCAAGCGGCAGGCCGTGACCAACGTGGAGCGCACCGCGCGCTCCGTCAAGCGGTACATGGGCGACCACTCCTGGCGCTTCCCCGACCAGGGTGACATCGACGGCAAGCACTACACCGCCCAGGAGATCTCCGCCCGGGTGCTCCAGAAGCTGAAGCGGGACGCGGAGGCGTACCTCGGCGAGGACGTCACGGACGCGGTGATCACCGTACCGGCCTACTTCGACGACGCGCAGCGGCAGGCGACGAAGGAGGCCGGGGAGATCGCCGGTCTGAACGTCATGCGGATCATCAACGAGCCGACCGCCGCCGCGCTCGCGTACGGACTGGACAAGGAGAACGACCAGACGGTCCTCGTCTTCGACCTGGGCGGCGGCACCTTCGACGTGTCGCTGCTGGAGATGGGCGACGGCGTCATCGAGGTCAAGGCCACCAACGGCGACACCCACCTGGGCGGCGACGACTGGGACCAGCGGGTGGTCGACCACCTGGTGCAGCAGTTCAAGAACAACTACGGTGTCGACCTCGCCAAGGACAAGATGGCCGTGCAGCGGCTGCGGGAGGCGGCGGAGAAGGCGAAGATCGAGCTGTCCTCCTCCACGGAGACCACGATCAACCTGCCCTACATCACGGCGTCCGCCGAGGGCCCGCTGCACCTGGACGAGAAGCTGACCCGCGCCCAGTTCGAGCAGCTGACGGCGGATCTGCTGGACCGCTGCAAGGGGCCGTTCCACAACGCGATCAAGGACGCCGGGATCCAGGTGTCCGGCATCGACCACGTGGTGCTGGTGGGCGGCTCCACGCGGATGCCCGCCGTCTCCGCGCTGGTACGGGAACTCACCGGCAAGGAACCGCACAAGGGTGTCAACCCGGACGAGGTCGTCGCCATCGGCGCCTCGCTCCAGGCCGGTGTCCTCAAGGGCGAGGTCAAGGACGTCCTGCTGCTCGACGTCACCCCGCTGTCCCTCGGCATCGAGACCAAGGGCGGCATCATGACCAAGCTGATCGAGCGCAACACCACGATCCCCACCCGCCGTTCGGAGATCTTCACCACCGCCGAGGACAACCAGCCGTCGGTGTCCATCCAGGTCTTCCAGGGCGAGCGCGAGATCGCGGCCTACAACAAGAAGCTCGGCATGTTCGAGCTGACCGGTCTGCCGCCGGCGCCGCGCGGCGTCCCGCAGATCGAGGTGGCCTTCGACATCGACGCCAACGGGATCATGCACGTCTCCGCGAAGGACCTCGGCACCGGCAGGGAACAGAAGATGACCGTCACCGGCGGCTCCGCCCTGCCGAAGAACGACATCGACCGCATGGTGCGCGAGGCCGAGCAGCACGCCGAGGAGGACCGGCGGCGCCGCGAGGGCGCCGAGACCCGCAACCAGGCCGAACAGCTCGTCTACTCCACCGAGAAGCTCATCCGGGAGAACCCCGAGCGGATCTCCGCCGAGGCGAGGCAGGAGACCGAGGCGGCGCTGACCGAGCTGAAGGCGAAGCTCAAGGACGAGAACGCGGACACCGCCGCGATCCGCCAGGCCACGGACCGGGTGGCGCAGTCCGCCCAGAAGATCGGCACGGCGCTGTACGAGCAGTCGCGCGCCGAGGGCCAGACGGCGACGGGCGCCTCCGGGCCCGGCGACTCGGGCGGCTCCGCCTCCGGTGGCCCCGCCGACGACGAGGTGGTGGACGCCGAGATCGTGGACGACGACAAGCCGGAGGCGGGCTGACGATGGACGAGGGCCGGCTGGACACGGAGCCCGCGCGACTGCGCGATCTGCTCCGGGAGCGCACGGCCGACCTGCAACGGGTGAAGGCCGAGTACGACAACTACCGCAAGCGGGTGCACCGGGACCGGATGGCCGTGCGGGAGATCGCGGCGGCCAACGTCCTGCGCACCCTGCTGCCCGTGCTGGACGCCGTGGACCGCGCCCGCGAGCACGAGCCGCCGACGCCGGGTCTGAAGGACATCACCGAGACCCTGTGCTCCCGGCTCGGCGCCCTGGGCCTGGAAGCCTTCGGCGAGGAGGGCGACCCCTTCGACCCGTCCTGCCACGAGGCCCTCGTCCACCATGTCCGTGCGGACGCCACCCGGCTGACCTGCACCAAGATCCTCCGCCCCGGCTACCGCACCGGCCCCCACCTGCTGCGTCCGGCCACGGTGGAGGTCACGGGACCGCCCCCGGTCTGAGCCCGACCGGCCCCCGCCCCCGCCCCCCGCCGAAAAAAATGACCATGGCCCGCCGGGCACCCGGGGCTATCCTCAACCCCGGTCTCCGGGCGGGGCGTTGACGGCGATCGGCGCCGAGCCGCCGAGTCTCCTCGCCCAGCGGTGACCGCGTCCGCGCTCACTCGCCCCACTGGAGACGCATGTTCGCCCCGTACCGCCGGCTGTTCGCCGCCAAGGGAGCCCTCGGCTTCACCGCGACCGGCTTCCTGGCCCGGCTCGCCCTGTCCATGTCCGGCGTCGGCACCGTGGTGATGATCGCCGCCGTGCGCCACTCCTACGCGCTGGCCGGCGCGGTGGGCGGCGCCGCCCTCGCGGCCACCCTGGTGACGATCCCGCTCCTTGGCAGGCTGGTCGACCGCTACGGACAGGCCCGCACGGCGATCCCGGCGGCCCTGTGGTCCTCGCTCATGTCGGCGGCGCTGGTCGTCTGCCTCGCCACCGACGCACCCACTTGGACCCTGTTCGTCACCAACGTACTGTCCGCCACCGCGCCGAACGTCGGCGGCATGGCGCGGGCGCGCTGGGCCGAACTGTACGGCGACGACGACCGCATGCACGTGGCCAACTCGTTCGAGCAGGTGCTGGACGAGCTGTGCTTCGTCCTCGGCCCCGTCGTCGTGGTCGCGCTGGCCACCGGGGTCGCCCCCGAAGCCGGCCGGGTGGCGCCGCTGGTACTGACCCTGGCCGGCACCGTCCTGTTCTGCCTGCAACGCGGCACCGAGCCCCCGGTCCGGCCCGCCGACCCGTCGGCCGGACGCTCCCCGCTCGCGAACCGGGGCCTCCAGGTGATGATCGCCGTCTTCCTCTTCACCGGTTCGCTCTTCGGCTCCCTCGAAGTGGTCACCATCGCCTTCACCGACTCCCTGGGCCACAAGTCCGCGGCCGGTGCGGTGCTGGCCCTGCAAGCGGTCGGCTCCGCGCTGTCCGGGCTGCTCTTCGGGCTGCTCACCCTGCGCGGTTCCGGCCCGGCCCGGTTCCTGCTGGGCGTCGGGGGCATGGCGCTGCTGATGCTCCCGCTGACGCTCGCCACCGGCATGGCCTCGCTGGTCCCCCTGATGTTCATCGCCGGCATGGCCACCTCACCGACCATGATCACCGGCATGGGCCTGGTCCAGGAACTGATCCCGCGGGCCCGGATCAACGAGGGCATGACCCTGGCGGTGACCGGCCTCCTCGGCGGCTCCTCCCTCGGCAGCACGCTGGCGGGCTGGGCGGTGGAACGCTTCGGCGCAGGCTCCGGCTACTGGCTGCCCGTCGGCGCCGCGGCCCTGGCCCTCCTGACCGCCGTCACCGGTCTCGGCCGCCTCCGCGCCACCCTCGCCCCAGCCGCCGCCGCACCCCTGGCGGCCGACAACGCGGGCGTAAGGCAACGGAGTTGACCGCGCCCTGTTAGCGTGCCCGCATGGAAGACCTGGGAGCCGTGCCATGGCCGCCCGCGCCGATCAGGACCGACAGGCTCGTGCTCCGCGCGTCCGAGGCACGGGACCGTCCCGCGTTCGTCGAACTGCTCTCCTCACCCGAGGTGCACACCTACCTCGGCGGCCCCCGGCCGCGTGCCGAGCTGGAGCGCGAACTGCCCGAGGTGCCCGAGCGGTGGCCCGGCAGCTTCGTCGTCGATCTCGGCGGGGCGATGATCGGTCAGGTCCTGCTCCGGAGGGCGACGGGACACCGGCGCCCGGCAGCCGCGGGAAAGGCCGACCTCGGCTATCTGTTCCTGCCGCGGGCGTGGGGGTCCGGGTACGCCGCCGAGGCGTGCGCGGCGGCACTGGGCTGGCTCGCCGACGCGCTGCCCGGCGAGCCGGTGGTGCTCACCACGCAGAGCGCCAACGCCGGTTCGATGCGCCTCGCGGCGCGGCTGGGGTTCACC
The DNA here is from genome assembly GCF_900104815.1 of Streptomyces misionensis. Taxonomy (NCBI): domain Bacteria; kingdom Bacillati; phylum Actinomycetota; class Actinomycetes; order Kitasatosporales; family Streptomycetaceae; genus Streptomyces; species Streptomyces misionensis. Next base: position 1,391,681 of record NZ_FNTD01000004.1, on the reverse strand, counting down.
GAGGTGGAGCGGTTCGAGGCCTGGGAAGCCGAGCAGTGGCTCGGCATGCGGCCCCCGCGCACGCCGTCCGGTTGAGCGCCCCGACCGCCGGGAGGCATCCGCTCCTCCAGGCGTGAGCCCCCTGCCGGGTCTCAGCTGCGGCCCGGTGTGCCGCGACCGGTGAGCAGGTCGCCGACCGCGGCGATGCCCGCGGTGACGGCGCGCTCGCCCACGTTGCCGAAGCCCAGGACGAGCCGGGGCGGGGCGGGTGTCCGCGCGGCGCGGCAGGCACCCATGCCGTAGAGGCCGACGGAGCGGGCGCGGGCGGCGGCGACGACCGCGTCCTCGTCGGCCCCCTCGGGCAGCTGGGCCACGGCGTGGAAGCCGGCGGCGAGGCCGGTGACGGCCACCCCGGGGGCGTGCTCCGCGACGGCGGCCAGCAGCGCGGCGCGCCGAGCCCCGTAGGCCGTCCGCATCCGCCGCAGATGCCGGTCGAAGCGGCCCGACTCGATCATCCGGGCGAGCGCCAGCTGGTCGAGGACCGGTGAGCCGCGGTCGCTGACGTGCTTGAGCGACACCAGCGTGTCCGTGAGCGCGGGCGGACACAGCAGCCAGCCGATCCGCAGCGCCGGCGCCAGGGACTTGCTGACGGTGCCGATGGAGACGACCCGGTCCGGCGCGAGGCCCTGAAGGGCTCCGACCGGTTCCCGGTCGTAGCGGAACTCGGCGTCGTAGTCGTCCTCGACGACCACGCCGTCCCGCGCCGCCGCCCAGGCGATCAGGGCCCGTCGCCGCTCTGGCCCCAGCACCACCCCGGTCGGCCACTGGTGCGCCGGAGTGACGACGACCGCACGCGCGCCGGTGGCCGCCAACGCCCCCACGTCGAGGCCCTGTTCGTCCACCGGCACCGGGACCGCGTCGAGTCCCGCGGCGGACGCGGCCGCCCGGACGGTGGCGGGGGAGCCGGGGTCCTCGTAGGCCACCACGCGCACCCCGTCGCGCGCGAGGGCCCGCAACGTCAGCGACAGACCCTGGGCGTATCCCGAGCAGACGACGGTGTGTTCCGGGTTGGCCGCCGCCGCGCGCACCCGGCGCGCGTACCCGGCGACCACCTCCCGCAGCACCACGTTGCCCCGTGGATCGCCGTAGTCCCACTCCGCCACCGGCATCCGCCGGGCCGCCTCCCGCAGCGCCCACATCCAGTCGGACAGCGGAAAGGCACCGAGGTCCGGTACGCCCCAGCGGAAGTCGGCCAGCAGCGACGGCCGTTCGGCGGGCGGCGACGACGGCGCGGGCGGCGGACAGGCACCGGCGGCCACCCGGGTGCCGGAGCCCACCCGCGCCACCAGATAGCCCTCGGCCCGCAGCTGGGCGTACGCCTCCTGCACCAGCCCCCTCGACAGCCCGAGCGCGACGGCGAGTTCACGCGACGGCGGCAGCCGCTCGCCCACCCGCAGCCGGCCGGTGCGCACCGCCTCGCGCACCTGGCGCTCCACCTGCGTCCGCAGCGGTTCCCCGCTGTCACGGTCGAGCGCGACGAGCAGTTCCGACGGCGCATTGGACCACTCGGGAGACATGGAATTGGAGCTTACCGGTGAGCTGGTTCGTTCCTAGAGTCCGACCATGACCACCACCCAGCCGCGGCGCCCGGCCTCGCCGAAGGGCCGCCCCAACGACCAACCCCCGCTGATCACACGCCCGTTGCTGCTCCGCTTCGTGAGCCTGGTCGGGGGTTCGGCGAGCTACTACCTCCTGCTGTCGGTCGTCCCCCTCTACGCGACGCGCTCCGGGTCCGGCGGCAACGGTGCCGGGACGACCACGGGCGCCTTGATGCTGGCCACGGTCGTCGGCGAGTTCGCGGCGCCGTGGTTCATCGGACGCCTCGGCCACCGAGTCGCCCTCGGTGCGGGCCTGTTGCTGCTCGGCGCGCCCGCCCTGGCCCTGACCCTGTACTCCGGCATCGGCTGGATCACGGCGGTCTGTCTGCTGCGCGGCGCGGGCTTCGCCCTGACGGTCGTGGCGGGCGGGGCGCTGACCGCCTCGCTGATCCCCGACGCCCGCCGGGGCGAAGGGCTGGCACTGGTCGGCGTCGTGTCGAGCGTGCCCTCGCTGCTGGGACTGCCCCTGGGCGTCTGGCTGGTCTCCCGGGTGGGGTACGGACCGGTGGGCGTGGCCGCCGGCGCGTGTGCCCTGCTGGCGATCCTGTCGGTGCCGGGGCTGCCCGAGCGGGAGGTGACGGCGGGACCGCGGATCGGTATCCGCGACGGCCTGCGCGACCCCGCCCTGGTCCGGCCCGCCGCCCTGTTCGCGGTCACCGCGCTGGCCGCCGGGATCGTGGTGACCTTCCTGCCGCTCGCCGTGCCCTCCGGGTCGGCCGGGGTGGTGGCCGTCGCCCTGTTCGTGCAGCCCGCCGGGGCGACCGCGGCCCGCTGGGTGGCCGGCCGGCAGGGCGACCGCAGGGGACCGTCCCGGCTGGTCGTGCCGGGGCTCGCCGTCTCGGCCGCGGGGATGCTCGTCACGGCGTACACCCACAGCGCCGTCGCGGTCGTCGTCGGTGTCGCCCTCTTCGGCATCGGCTTCGGCGTCACCCAGAACGCCACGCTGACCCTGATGTACAAGCGGGTCCCCCGGTCCGGGTACGGCACCGTGAGCGCCCTGTGGAACATCGCCTACGACGCGGGCATGGGCGTCGGTGCCGTGGGCTTCGGCCTCCTCGCCCAACGGGCCGGGTACTCCTGGGGATTCGTCTGCACCGCCGCGCTGATCGCCCTCACCCTGCCGCCCGCGTGGCGCGACCGTGCCGCCGACCGGAGCACGGCTCTCACCCCCTGAGGTGAATCCGGCGTGTCCCGCGCAGGTGACTCCGCGCGGCGGGAGCCGGGCGTTCGAGCCGTCGATGTTCCGTGTTCCCGCGATATCGAACCGATTACAGTTCGTAATCGATTGGTGACCATTTGTGGTCAACTATGCGCGGTCGTCGGGCAACGGGCCCGAGATGTCCAAGGAGAGTTCATGCACAGACTTGCTGTGGGCAGGCGCCTCGCCTCCGCCGTCGCCACCGCGTCCCTCGTCGGCGCCCTCGGCGTCGCCGGCGCGGTACCGGCCCTGGCGGCGGCGCCCGCGCCGCTGAGCTTCACCATCGACTACACCAAGAACACCTCGATCCCCCAGACGCCGCACCTGGGCGGGGGCTTCGCGGGCAACGGCCCGGTGCTCGACGCGTCGGGCAAGCAGATCGGCAGGACCTTCGACACCTGCGGCATCGACGGCATCGAGGGCCCCTCGAAGATGGACGCGGACTGCGGCGCGTACGTCATCTTCAACAACGGGGACGAGCTGAACCTCAGCACCCAGGCGGTCATCGACGCCAACCCGTTCGACTACCCGTACACGTTCAAGGCCGTGGTCGAGGGCGGCACGGGGGCGTACGACGGCGCCCAGGGCGAGGCGAAGGTCACCGCCGAGCGACCGGGCGTCTACAAGGTCGACGTCCGCTTCAAGTGACGCCCTGAGCCGTTCGTCGGGGAGCCGCCGGAGCGGTCCTGCGGCTCCTCCTCTTCCCGAGAGGTGTATCCCATGCGTCGTAGCGCGCTCATCGCGGTGCTGTCCGCCGGTCTCCTCCTCGGCTCCGCGAACTCCGCCCTCGCGCGGGCCGCTGGGGACGACCGCGTCGGCACCGAGCAAGTGGTCGTCTTCAGCAACGAGTTGACACCGCTGACGGTCTACAGCGACCCGCACGGCTGCCACGCCCTGCCCGCCGTCTCGCACGTCCTGGTCAACGAGACCTCGCGGACGGTCCGTCTGCACGCGGACCCGTTCTGCCTGACCCCCGGACTCCCCGTCAGGCCCGGATACGGAGCGCACACCGGGCAGTTCTCCGGCGCCTTCTCCTCCTGAGGGGACCCGGCGACAGGTGAGGCCGAGCGGCCGCCGCCCGGCCTCAGCGTCACGCACAGACACGGACCCGTACTTCCCCATGTCAGGAGACCGCCATGGCCGGTGAGCTGCATCCCGGCATCCCCACCGCGGACCCGGCCCGCGTCATCGCGCTCCGTCCCGGCCGGCCCGCGCGCGCCCGGCTGGCCGCCTACGCCCGGCTGGCCAAGCTCGGCATGGTCGACTACTACCTGAGCCTGCTCGTCGTGATCTCGCTGACTCCTCTGAGCTGTCCAGGACTTGACGCTCCGTCATGGTGGGCGTCGGCGGCGTTCCTGCTCGGCGAGGTGTGCCTGGTGAGCGCGGCCGTCGCGTACGACGACATCACCGGGTACCGGGACGGCAGCGACGCCGCCAACTACGGCACGGACCCGCTGGTGCGCAGGCTCGCCCGCAAGCCGCTGCTGGCCGGCGTCCTGACCGAGCGGGACGCCCTCCGCTTCGCCCGCGCGGCGCTCGCCGCCGGTGCCCTGCTCTGGGCGGCGGTCCTGGCGCTCGCGCCCCACCGGCCGGTGTGGGCCGTGCTCGGCGTCGTGCTCGCCGCCTTCTTCGTCCCCCAGTACTCGTGGGGCCTGCGGCTCGGCCACCACGGGCTCCAGGAGGTGTTCCTCGCCGCCGTCGGCTGGGCCTTCGTACTGCCGCTGCACGGCCTGCTGACCGGCACGGCCACCGGCCTCGCCGCCGTCGAGGCGTTCCTGTTCGGCCTGGGCCCGCTGCTGTTCGGCGTGTACTCGAACACCAACGACATCGCCGGCGACCGCGCCGTGGGCCGGCCCACCGCGGCCTGCCTGCTCTCCCGCCGCGGCAACGCCGCCCTCATCGCCGCGCTCTCCGTCCTGGAGACCGCGGTGATCGTCGCGGCGGCCCTGCTGGGGGCAGCGCCGTGGTGGTTCCCGCTGGTCCTGCTGCCCGTGACGGCGGCCCGCGCCGCGCAGTTCACCGTCGGCATGGTGCGCGGCGACGTCCTGCGCGGCCGGCTGATCGGGATCCGGGCGCACCGAGTGCTCGTCGCCGCGCTGGTGACGGCCAATCTGCTGGCCGCCGCCTGCTCCGCACAGACGGGAACATGAGATGAGAACCCTCGAACCCGGGCTGTTCTTCGACGCCCTGGCCGACCGCGGCAGCGCGACGCGGGTGTGCCTGAGCCGCTCGCTGGACATCCCGGACGGCGGCCGGACCGAGTACCGGATCGAAGAGATCGCCGCGCTCGTGACACGGGCCGCGGGCTGGCTCGCCGCCCTCGGTGTCGCGCGGGGCGACCGGGTCGCCGTGATCAAACCCAACCACTGGGACTACGTCCTGCTCGCCTGCGCCGCCGCCCGCATCGGCGCGGTGCCCGCGCTGATCTCCGGGAGCCTCCCGCCGGAGACCCTCCGGCTGCTGCTCAAGCGCCTCGACGCGGCGGCCCTGGTCACCACCTCGGACACGCTGGCCGCCGTCCGCGCCGCCGGGACCGACCCGACCGCCCTCGCCCGCCGCACCCTCACCCTCGACGGCCCGGCCCCCGGCGCCGTCACCGTGGCCGACGTGCGCGGCCACCGGCCGCCTCCGCCCCGACGCCCGGACCGCGACGCCCCGCTGGCGATCATGCACACCTCGGGCACCACCGGCGTCCCCAAGCTGGTCAGCCACACGACCGCCTCGCTCGTCCACCGGATCGCGGCGGCCGAGGCACGGCGCTGGCCGCTGGTGAGCAGCAGGCCCGGCGACACCGTCGCCCAGGCCACGTCGTACGCCCACGGACGCGGCCTCACCTGGACGCTGAGCGCGTTCTGGCTCGCCCCGCGCACGGTGGTGCTCCTCGACGGCTTCGACCCGGAACGCGCCGGGCCCGTGCTGCGGGCCCACCGCCCGACCGTCCTGGAGGCCACCCCCTCGGCCTACGTGCGCTGGCAGCCGCTCGCGGCCGCGCCGGACAACCCGTTCCGCCGGGTGCGCCTCTACATCAGCACCTTCGACGCGATCCACCCGCCCACGGTGCGCGCCTACCTCGCCGCCACCCGCCGCCGGCTGCCGCTGTGGGTGCAGGTGTGGGGGCAGTCCGAGACCGGGCCGCTCACCTTCCGCTGCCTCACCCGCCGCTCGGTGCGCCCGCTCGGGGAGCGGCACCCCACGACCCGCGACCTGGGCCGCCCGGTGCCCGGCAGGACGAGGCTCCGGGTGGTGGACCCGGCCACCCTGCGGCCGGTGCCGCGCGGCGAGCCCGGCCTGGTGATGGCCCGTACCGCCGCGCTGTGCGCGGGGTACGTCGGGGAGCAGGAGCGGCTGCGGGCCAAGTCGGCGGGCCGCTGGTTCGCCACCGGGGACCTCGGCGTCGTCACCCGGTCCGGCCGGCTGCGGCTGCTCGACCGCGAGGTGGACACGGTCCCGGTCGGCAGCGCCGCCGAGATCGAGGACGTGCTGCACGACCGGCTGCCGGAGGTCGTCGAGGCGGTGGTGCTCGGCCGGGCGGGCGGGCCCCCGCTGCCGGTCCTGGCGACCCGGGACGGCACGCTCGCGCGCGACGCCTGGTGCCGGGCCGTGGCCGATCTGCCGCCGCTCGCCGAGCCCGCGCTCGTGCCCCTGGACCGGCTGCCGCTCACCGGGACCGGCAAGGTCCGGCGGCAGGAGCTGCGGGACCGACTGCTCGACGGCGCGGCGCCGTACGGCACCGGCCACTGGACCTGAGCCGGTCCCGTCCCGTTCACATCGACACCCAGACGAAGGAAGCGCCGCTGATGCCCGACACGGACGTCGACGTGGCCGTGGTCGGGGCCGGGATCTCCGGCCTGGCCACCGCTTTCCACCTGACCGGGACCGGCCGGACGGTACGCGTGTTCGAGGCGTGCGCCCGGGTCGGCGGGCGCATGGCCGGCCGCCGGCACGAGGGATACGTGCTGGACGAGGGCGCCGAGCAGATCGCCACCCGCGGCTATGACGCCACCTGGCGGCTGATCCGGGCGGTCGGCCTGGCGGCGGACGCCGTCGTCCCGGTGGGCGGGCGCATCGCGATCTGGCGCGACGGCCGCGCCCACGCCGACTTCGGCCATCCGGCGGGCCTGTTGACCGGCGCCGGGATGTCCTGGCGCGGGCGGCTGTCCTGGCTGCGCTTCACCGCGTCGCTCGCGCTGCACAAGAGCCGCTTCGACCAGGCCCACCCGGAGGCGACACCCCTGGGCGACGCGACCATCGAGGAGTACGCCCGCCGCCACCACCCCGACCTGCACGACCGCCTGTTGCAGCCGCTGGCGGGCGCGTTCTTCGGCTGGCGGCCGGACCGTTCGGCGATCGCCCCGATGGCCTCGCTGCTGCTCGCCGTCGGCGGCGCCGGAGAACGCTGGGTGGCCTACCGGGACGGCATGGACACCCTGGCCAGGGAACTGGCGGGCCGTCTGGACGTGGTCACCGGCAACGCGGTCGTCGCGGTCAAGCCGGGCCCGCGCACGGTACGCCTCGACCTGGCCGACGGCACGACGGTGACCGCCGGCCGCGCCGTACTGGCCGTGCCCGCGCCCGTGGCCCTCGCCTTGCACGCCGAACTCCCCGACGACGAGCAGCCGTTCCTGACGGCGAGCACCTACCGTCCGATGCTCAAGGTGCTGTGCCTGCTGGACCGCCCGCTGCCGAGCCCCACCCCGCGCCCCTCCTACGCCCTCCAGGTCCCCGCCGTGGACGACCGGGTGTTCGCCGGCGCCATCCTCGACCACATCAAGGCCCCCGGCCGGGTGCCCCCGGGCCGGGGCCTGGTCAGCCTCTTCGCCTCCCCCTACGCGTCGACGCGCCTGCTGACCCGCAGCGATGCCGAGATCGCGGCCGAGGTCGGGGCCCGTGCCGAGCGCTACCTGCCGGGCCTGACCGAGGCCACGCACACCACCCTCGTGGTCCGCTGGCCCAACGGGCTCCCCGAAGCCACCCCGGCCGCCCTGCGTCTGCGCCGCTCGTTCCTCGACCGCCCTTTGCGCCGCGTCGACTACGCCGGCGACTGGGTGGCCCTGCGCCCCAACAGCGAGGGGGCCGTCCACTCGGCGGCGATCGCGGCGCGGCGCGTGCTCGCGGCACAGCGGGACTGACCACCGCGCAGGCCACGTCGCGAGGCGCCGTCGGCCACCCCGGCACGCGCCCTCGCCCGGCTCCGCACGGCGGAGATGGTGCGGCGCCCGACGATGCCCGATCCTGATCCGTGTAGCGAACGCGACCCGAGAACGTCCGTACGCTATACCGAACGGAAGTGGAAGGGTAGGGGTGAGATGGTGAGCGTCTGTGAGGGTTCGGTCCGGCGCATGCTGGCGGTCAACCTGCGACGGGCCAGGACCCGGCGGGGGCTGTCGCTCTCCGAGCTGTCCAGGCGGTCGAAGATCGGCAAGGCGACGCTGTCGCAGCTGGAGTCCGGGACGGGAAATCCCACGATCGAGACGGTTTTCAGCCTGTCCCGGGTGCTTCAGGTGCCCATCTCCGACCTGCTGGACGCGCGGCCGGCCGGCGAGCTGACCGTCGTGCGGGCCGCCGAGACGGAGGTGCTCAGCGGTGAGGGCGTCGATCTGCGCCCGCTCCAGCGGATCGAGTCCGGCGACGCCGTGATCGAGGTCTTCGACCAGCGGGTGCGGGCCGGGCGCACCCAGCAGTCGCTCGGCCACGTGGGCACCGAGCACACCATCGTGCAGGCCGGGCGGCTCGGCGTGCGGGTGGAACGGGAGGAGGTGGAGCTGGGCCCCGGCGACTACGTGCGCTTCGACGCCTCGCGGCCGCACGCCTACACGGCGCTGGACGGCGAGGTCCGCTCGGTCCTGCTGCTCCAGTACCGGGCGGAGCAGCGGCTCCACCTGTCCGACCCGGGACTCGGCGGCACCCACCCGGCTGCGGAGTGACCCGCCGCGGCGCGGCCGGGGGAACCGCCCCCGGCGCGACCGTTGACAGACCCCGTGCCCGGTCTTACGTTTCCGTCGTTCGCTATGACGAACGGAGACGGTTCGATGTACGGAACACGGGCTGTGGTGTTGGGCGCCGGGATCGTCGGCTGTGCCTGCGCCCGCGAGCTGGCGCTGGCCGGGTTCGACGTCACCGTCGTCGAACGCGGCGCCCCCGCCTCGGCGACCACGGCGCACGGCGAGGGCAACGTCCTCGTCTCCGACAAGGGGCCGGGCCCCGAACTCGAACTCGCCCAGCTGTCACGGGCGTTGTGGCCGCGGGTGCTGGCGGCCGCCGCCGAGCGGAACGCGCACGCGGCACGGGCGGTGGAGTGGGAACCCAAGGGCGGCATCGTCGTGGCGACGACCGACGCCGGCGCCCGCGAGCTGACCCGCTTCGCCGCCGCCCAGCGCACCGCGGGCGTGCACACCGAGGACCTCGACGCCGACGCGCTCGCCGCGGCCGAGCCGTACCTCACCCGCGAGGCCGCCGCCGCGGTGCACTACCCGCAGGACGCCCAGGTGCAGCCGGCCGCCGCGGCCGCCGCGCTGCTCACCGACGCCCTCGCGGCGGGCGCCGCCCTGCGCACGGACTGCGAGGTGCTCGGCGCGGTCACCCGCGGCGGCCGGATCACCGCGGTCCGCACCTCGGCCGGCCCCCTGGAGGCGGACTGCTTCGTCAACGCCGCGGGCCCCTGGTCCGGCCGACTGGCCACGCGGCTGGGCGCCCCCGTGGACATCCGGCCCCGGCGCGGCGACGTCCTGGTGACCACGCCGCTGCCGCCGACGGTCTTCCACAAGGTCTACGACGCGGACTACGTGGGCGCGGTCGGCAGCGGCGCGGCCGACCTGCGGACCTCGGCGGTGGTGGAGTCCACCCGCGCCGGCACCGTGCTCATCGGCTCCTCCCGCCGCCGCGTCGGGTTCGACGACCGGCTGCGCCTCGAGGTCCTGTCGGCCGTCGCCGCCAAGGCGCTGCGCCTGTTCCCGGCGCTGGCCGGCGTCCCGGTGATGCGCGCCTACGGCGGCTTCCGCCCCTACGTCCCCGACCACCTGCCGGTCATCGGCGCCGACCCGCGCATGGCCGGACTGTGGCACGTCGGCGGCCACGAGGGCGCCGGCATCGGCCTGTCGGTGGGCAGCGCACGGCTGCTGCGCCAACTGCTGCTCGGTGAGCCGACGGACATGGACACCACCCCGTTCCGGGTGGACCGCCCGGCCGTGCTCGGCGAGCACACCAGCACCACCAGGGAGGAGACGGCATGAGCCCCAGACGCGTCCGCGCCGAGTGCGACGGCGTCGGACGGCGGGACCGGCCGCTGCGGTTCACCGTGGACGGCGAACCCGTCGACGGCATCGAGGGCCAGACCATCGCGGGCGCCCTGCTCGCCGCCGGCCGTCTCGCCTGGCGGCAGGGCCGCTCCGGCGCCCCGCGGGGCGTCTTCTGCGGCATCGGCGTCTGCTTCGACTGCCTGGTGACCGTGGGGGAGGAGCGCGACGTCCGCGCCTGCCGCCGCCGGGTCTGCGACGGCGACGTGGTCACCACCCAGAGCCGGCGCCCCGGGCCCGGCGACGCGCAGCGGCGGCACCCCGCCCCGCCGGCCGAGGAGGGCACATGAGCACGCGCCACGTGGCCGTGGTCGGCGCGGGACCCGCGGGTCTCGCCGCTGCGCAGGCCGCGCTCGCCGCCGGCGCCCGGGTCACCCTGCTCGACTCGGCCGACCAGCCCGGCGGGCAGTACCACCGCATGCTGCCCGAGCCCTACCGGGCCACCCGCCCGGAACGGCTCCAGCACGGCTGGCGGGCCTTCGACCGGCGGCGCCGCCGGGTGCTCGGCCACCCGCGCTGCGCCTGGTGGCCCGAGACCTCGGTCTGGGCCCTGGAACGCCCGGACGAGCCCGGGGTGCCACGGGTGCACCTGCTGCGCGGCCCGGCCGACGGCGGAGCCCGCGGCCGTCTGGTCCTCGACCCCGACGCGCTGGTGCTCGCCGCGGGCGCCCACGACCGCGTACTGCCCTTCCCCGGCTGGGAGTTGCCCGGGGTGTTCACCGCGGGCGCCGCGCAGGCGCTCGCCAAGGGCGAACGGGTCGTCGTCGGGGACCGGGTGGTCATCGCCGGTACCGGCCCCTTCCTGCTGCCGGTCGCCGCCTCCCTGCTGGAGGCGGGCTCCCGCGTGCTGGAACTGCTGGAGGCCAACCCGGCGGGCACCGTGGCCCGCGGCTGGGCCCGGCGCCCGTGGCAACTGGCGGCCCACGGCGGCAAGGCCGGTGAACTCGCCGGGTACACCGCCTTGTTGCTGCGGCACCGGGTGCCCTGCCGCGTCGGCCGCACCGTCGTGGCGGCGCGCGGTGACGGCCGGGTGGAGGAGGTCGTCACCGCACGGCTGCGCCCCGACTGGTCGGTGGTGCCGGGCACCGAGCGCACGGTCGCCGTCGACGCGCTCTGCGTCGGCCACGGCTTCAGCCCGCAGCTCGAACTGCCGGTGGCCGCCGGATGCGCGCTGCGCGGCACGCCGGGCGCCGAGTTCGTGGCCGTCGACGACGACCAGCTCACCAGCTGCCCCGGCGTGTACGCGGCCGGTGAGATCACCGGTGTCGCGGGCGCACCGGCCGCACGGGCCGAGGGCGCGCTCGCCGGATGGCTGGCGGCCGGCGGCGCGGTGGACGCCCCCGCGCTGCGCCCGCTGCGGCGCGCCCGGGACCAGGGCCGCGCCTTCGCCGCCCGGCTGGCCGAGGCACACCCCGTCGGCGCCGCGTGGCCCGGGTGGCTGCGCCCCGACACGGTCGTCTGCCGCTGCGAGGAGACCGACTACGCCTCGCTGTGCCGGGCCGCCGGGAACGCGGTCGGCCGCGGCTCCCACGTCGGGAAGCTGGAGTCGCGGGCCGGCCTCGGCCCCTGCCAGGGCCGGATCTGCGGCCCCACGGTCGCCCAGCTCACCGCCCGGCCGGCCGGCCGCCCCGCCGAGGGCACACCGGCGACCGGACCCCGGCCCCCGGCGTCCGGCGGCCCGCACCACCGGCCGATCGCCCAGCCCATCCGGCTCGGCGAACTGGCCGCCGCCCCCGCACCCGTCCCCGACCGGTCCATCTCCCGCACCCGACACCCGAAGACGGAGCAGAGTTGATGAGCGACACGCAGAAGCAGCGGCACGCGACCCTCGGCGGCGTCGTGGTGGCCACCGCGCTGCCCTACCGGGAGGACGCCTCCGCCCCGGCCGGCCTGGCCGTCGACTACGACCGCTATGCCGAGCACTGCCGCTGGCTGATCGCGGGCGGCTGCCACGGCGTCGGCCCGAACGGCTCCCTGGGCGAGTACTCCTCGCTGACCGACGAGGAGCGCCGCAGGGTGGCCCGTACGGCGATCGAGGCGGTGGGCGACTCGGGGACCGTGATCGTCGGGGTGCACGGCGCCGGCTCACACCAGGCCCGGCAGTGGGCCGAGGCGGCGGCCGAGGACGGCGCCGACGGCGTGCTGTGCCTGCCGCCGACCATGTACCGCGCCAACCGCGGCGAGGTCCTCGCCCACTTCGAGGCCGTCGCCTCCGTCGGCCTGCCGGTGATGGTCTACAACAACCCCATCGACACCAAGGTCGACCTGACGCCGGACCTGCTCGCCGAGATCTCCCACATCGACAACGTCGTCGCCGTGAAGGAGTTCTCCGGTGACGTCCGGCGGGTCCTGGAGATCCGCGAGCAGGCGCCCGGCCTGGAGGTGGTCAGCGGCGCCGACGACGTCGTGCTGGAGAGTCTGCTGATGGGCGCCACCGGCTGGTTCGCAGGCTTCCCGAACGTCTTCCCCGCGGAGTCGGTCCGCCTGTACGAGCTGGCGCTGGCCGGCAAGGTGGAGGAGGCCCGCGCCCTCTACGAGCCGCTGATCGCGGCCTTCCGCTGGGACTCGCGCACCGAGTTCGTCCAGGCCGTCAAGCTCGGCATGGACGAGGTCGGCCGGTTCGGCGGCCCCTGCCGCCCGCCGCGCGGCGCGCTGAGCGAGCGGATGCGCGAGCAGGTGAGGGCCGACATGGCCCGCGCCGTCGACGCCCTCGGCAAGCGGGCCGGCTGATGCGGTCCGTCCGTACGATCAGTGCCGTCGACTCGCACACCGAGGGCATGCCCACCCGCGTCGTCACCGGCGGCGTGGGACCGGTTTCGGGCGACACCATGGCCGAGCGGCGCCGCCACGCCGTGGAGCACCTGGACGAGCTGCGCCGCTTCCTGGTCGACGAGCCGCGCGGCCACGCCGCGATGAGCGGCGCCGTCCTCCAGCCGCCGACCCGCCCCGACGCCGACTGGGGCGTGCTGTACATCGAGGTCAGCGGCTTCCTGCCGATGTGCGGACACGGCACGATCGGGGTGGCCACCGTCCTGGTGGAGACGGGGATGGTGCCGGTCACGGAACCGGAGACCGTCGTACGCCTGGACACACCCGCCGGGCTGGTCGAGGCCCGGGTCGCGGTCCGCGACGGCCGCGCCGAGCGGGTCACCCTGCGCAATGTGGAGTCGTTCGCGCTCGAACTCGACGCCACGGTGAGGGTGCCGGGCGTCGGGGACGTGCGCTACGACATGGCCTACGGCGGCAACTTCTACGCCATCGTCGAACTCGACCGGCTGGGGCTGCCGTTCGACCGGTCGCACAAGGAGGAGATCCTCGCCGCCGGCCTCGCCGTCATGCGGGCGGTGAACGAGCGGAACCGGCCGGTGCACCCGGTGGACCCGCGCATCTCCGGCTGCAAGCACGTGCAGTTCCTGGCCCCGGGCTCCACCGCCCGGCACTCCCGCAACGCCATGGCCATCCACCCGGGCTGGTTCGACCGCTCGCCGTGCGGCACGGGCACCTCGGCCCGGATGGCCCAGCTGCACGCGCGGGGCCGACTGCCCCTGCACACCGAGTTCGTGAACGAGTCGTTCATCGGCACCCGGTTCACCGGCCGGCTGGTCGGCGCCGCGGAGGTGGGCGGACTGCCCGCGGTCGTACCGGAGTTCTCCGGCCGGGCGTGGATCACCGGCACGGCGAACTACCTGCTCGACCCGAGCGATCCGTTCCCGCACGGATTCGTGCTCTAGCCGCTTCCCACACGGCGCGGTGGTCTAAAATTGCCGATCGGGAAAGATTGCCGGAGCGGCAACAATCAGTCTAGGGTGCTCGCATGGCACCCGCAGACGAGGACCGCACGACCGAACAGCCCGGGCTCCGCGAGCGCAAGAAGCGGCGGACCCGGGCCGCACTGAGCCAGGCGGCGATCCAGCTGTGCGTCCTGCGCGGCTGGGCCGACGTGACGATCGAGCAGATCGCCGCCGAGGCCGACGTCTCCGTCCGTACCTTCCGCAACTACTTCTCGGGCAAGGCCGAGGCGATCGCCGCCGGGCACGTGGAGCGGATGCTGCGCGTCGCCGACGACCTGCTCGCCCGCCCGGCCGGCGAACCGCTGTGGGACGCGCTGCTCCACGCCGTCCTCGGCCAGTTCGTGCCGGCGGGGGCCGACCAGGCGCCCGCGGCGCACAACGACCGCTGGCGCGAGGGGGTGCGGCTGATGCTCACCGAGCCCGCGCTGGCCGGCGAGATCGTCAAGGCGAACGCGGCCGCCCAGCAGGCACTGGCCGGCGCCGTCGCCCAACGCACCGGAACCGACGCCGAACGCGACCTCCACCCGAAGCTGGTCGCGGCCGCGGTCGCGGCCGGCACGGCGGTCGCCGTGGAGCACAGCCTGCGGGCCGAGGAGACCACGCCGCTCGGCGCCGTCCTGGCCCAGGTCTTCGCACAGCTGTCCGCGGGCCTGCCCGTCCCCTGATCGAACGCGCGGGCCACCGGCCTTCCGCGGCACCTCTTCCCCTTCACCGCAAGGAGCCCGACCGTGACAGCCGACGTGATCATCGTGGGAGGCGGCCCCAACGGGCTGATGCTGGCCTGCGAGCTGGGCCTGGCCGGCATCCGCCCCCTCGTGCTGGAGCAGCACGCGGAGCCCGTCGCCGAGCCCAAGGCCAACGGGCTGCTGGGACAGGTGGTGCGCCTGGTCGACCACCGCGGCCTGTACGAGCCGCTCAGCGGCAGCGCGGAGCCCCCGAAGCCCAACTCCGCCTACTTCATGTTCGCCGCCATGGGCCTCGACCTCGGGCTGCTGGCGGACAGCCCCGTCTTCGGCCTGGCCGCGCCGCAGCACCGCATCGTCGAGGTCCTGGAGCGACGCGCCCGCGAACTCGGCGTCGAGATACGGCGCGGCCACCGGGTCACCTCCGTCGCCCAGGACCAGGACGGCGTCACGGTGGAGGCCGAGGGCCCGGACGGCGGCCGGCGGCTGCGCGCCCGCTTCGTGGCCGGTGCGGACGGCGCGCACAGCGTGATCCGCAAACTGTCCGGGATCGGCTTCCCCGGCGTCAGCTACGACCGGCGCACCAACCGCTCCGCCCACGCCACCGTGCCCGCCGACTGGATCGACCCGGCGAGCGGCGCGCTCACCGTTCCCGGCTACGGGCCGGTGCTGCCCTTCCTGCCGCACCGCACCGAACGAGGAGGCTTCTCGTACGCGCCGTTCCCCGGCCTGCCCCCGCTCGTCAGCACCACCGAGTGGGACCAGCCCGCCGGCGGCGAGCCGATGACCCTGGCGGAGCTGCGGGCGAGCGTCCACCGGGTGCTCGGCGCCGACGTGCCGCTCGGCCCCCCGGCCGGGCCCGGCCCGCATGTGCTGCGGCGGCTGGACGGCGGCAACACCCGGGTCGCCGAACGGTTCCGCGACCGCCGGATCTTCCTGGTCGGCGACGCCGCGCACGTGTACGCCTCCGGCGGCGGACCGGGGCTGAACCTGGGCCTCCAGGACGCCGTCAACCTCGGCTGGAAACTCGCGGCCGCGCTGCACGAGACCGCCCCGCCCGGCCTGCTCGACACCTACGACACCGAACGCCGTCAGGCCGCCCGCCGCATGGTGCTCAACGCGCAGGCGCAGTCGGCGCTCGACGCGCTCGGCGGCGACACCACCGCCCTGCGCGAACTGTTCGCCGAACTGCTCACCCACGAGCAGGTCGTCGGACACCTCGCCGCCCTCGTCGCGGGCAGCGACGTGCGCTACGACATGGGCCTCACCGACCCCCACTCCGCGGTCGGCCGCTTCGCCCCCGAACTGGAACTGGTCACCGCGACCGAGAAGGTCCGGCTCGCCGAACTCGCCAGGAACGCCCGTCCGCTGCTCCTCGACCTGACCGAGGACCAGTCGCTGGCGGCGTCCCTGGCGGAGGACGGCGACGCCGTCGACCACGTCGGCGCGCGACGCGGCCCGCAAGGCATCACCGGGCTGCTGGTCCGCCCCGACGGCTATGTGGCCTGGGCCATCGGCTCGCCCCGCCCCGACCACGCGGAACTCGCCGACCTGCGTGCGGCCGTCCGGCGCTGGTTCCGGCCCTGAGCGCGGGCACCCCGGGTGCCGCCCGCGTTGCGGTCAGCGGGGGCCGTCGTCCAGCGCGAAGCGCAGGTAGCGCTCCGCGGAGCGGCGGACGGCCTCCGACCCGCCGCCCGTGACCACCCGCCCCCAGAACGCCCCGTAGACACGCGCGAACTCGAAGGGTTCGACCAGGGCGAGCGCGCGGCGGATGGTGCGCGGCCGCTCAGGGACGAAGTTCGGGATGCTGTACATGAAGCTCACCCACCGGCGGTCCGCCACCACCATGAAGATGTCGCCGCTGAACAGCGCGCCCCGCCCGTCCGGGTCGTCGGCCCAGTGCAGCACGGTGCCCCCGGCGAAGTGCGTGCCCGCGTTGATCAGCGTCAGTCCGTCCGCGATCCGGTGGGTGTCACCGGACCAGTACTCGACCACCCCGTCGGGCCGGGGAACCCACTCGCGGTCCGCGGCGTGGACGTAGACCGGGGCGTCGAAGGCGCGGCCCCACTCGGTCATGGTGCCGTAGAAGTGCGGATGGCTGACGGCGACCGCGCTGATCCCGCCCAACCGCTCGATCCCGGCGGCGAGTTCGTCGTCGAGATAGCCCAGGCAGTCCCACAGCACGTTGCCGCCCGGCGAGCGGATCAGCAGGGCGCGCTGGCCGATCCCCACGGACGGCGTCGTACCGATGCCGACCACCCCGGGACCCTCTTCCTCCAGCCGGCCGCGGTGACCCGCGTCGCGCAGTTCGGCGAGGGTGGTCCACTGCTGGCCGTCCCAGCCGACGTACTGGCGTTCGTCCAGGCAGATCGGGCAGTCCTCGCGCGGTTCCGGGTACTGCACCGCGCAGGTGCGGCAGATCGGCAGGTGCCGCCCCCGCACCGGCGAGGGTGGTTTCGACGACGGCATGGGAACCTCCGGTGGTGGTCGATGACGTCCCGTCACCCCGGAGCCTAGGAACAGCGGGGCCCCGGACGCGTCGGTCCGGGGGCGTGTCCGCGTTCGGTCCCCGGACCTGGGCCGGTCGGGGGAGGGGAGGGGCCGCGCGGTGGCGGATCACCGGATCAGCGAGTCCAGGAGTTCACGGCCGTACGGCCACGCGCCCAGACCACTCGCGGAGTTCAGGTGCCCGTACGCGCCCGCGAGATGCCAGTGGGCCTCCCACCGGTCCGCGAGGCCGGCGGCGGTCTCGGGGGTGCAGTACGGGTCGTCGTCGCTGCCCACCACCAGGGCCGGGCAGGGCAGCGGCCGAGCCGGCACCGTCAGAAAGGTCCCGGCCGCGCTGGGGAACGCCGGCCCGTGCGGGTCCGGCGGCGCGACCAGGAAAGCTCCGGCGACCGGACTCGACGGGTTCCCTGCCAGCCAGGCGGCGGCCGCCCAGCAGCCCAGGCTGTGGGCCACCAGCACCACCCGCTCGTCGTGCCGGACCGCCTCGCGGTACGCCCTGCCGACGGCCTCCACCCAGTCCCCGAGGTCCGGCTCGGACCACGAGGCGGGCGCGATCCGCACCGCCGAGGTCCCCCACTGCCGCTCCCACAGGCTCTGCCAGTGCCGCTCGTCCGAGCCGTCGATCCCGGGGATGACCACGTACGCGACCACGATCTGCCACCGTTTCCTCACCGGCCCCCGCGATCCCGGGGGCGCCTGACGCAGATTCTGCGGGAAGCGCCGGGACGACGGTGTGACGAGCACGACACCGGCAGGTCCTCCGAGACGGGCGGCTCCTTCGAGGCCGCTCCCGAGGACACCGGAGTTCACCCGGGCACCGCCATGTGATCATGCGGACATGACATCTGGTCGGATCATCTTCCTCAACGGCACCTCCAGCTCGGGGAAGTCGAGCATCGCCCGGGAACTCCTCGGCATCCTGGACGACGGCGTCTTCTTCCACCTCGCGGTCGACGGCTTCAACGCGATGCGCAGCAAGCGGGAGCTCGGGGCCGAGGAACTCGACGCCGCGCTGCGGCGGACCAGGATGGGCTTCCACCGCTCGATCGCGGCCATGGCCGAGGTGGGCAACGACATCGTCGTCGACCACGTGCTCAGCGAGCCCTGGCGGCTGCTCGACTGCCTGACGGTGCTGCGGCCCGAGGACGTCGTGTTCGTCGGCGTGCACTGCCCGCTGCACGAGCTGACCCGCCGCGAGCTGGCCAGGGGCGACCGCACACCGGGCACCGCGGCGCACCAGTACGACCTGGTCCACGGCCATGGCGACTACGACCTGGAGTGCGACACCGGCACGGCGAGTCCGCGCGCGTGCGCACAGCGGATCAAGGATTTCCTCCCGCACCGCCCCAGCCCCACCGCCTTCACCCGCCTCCGCCGACGCCACGGCCTCGGGTAGGAGGTCCTTCTGTTAGTGTTGCGGGTTTGCAGCGTCGCTGCGCCGGTGTCCCGTTCGGTGCCCTGGCCGGCGGCCGTGTCCCTGCCGCGCCTTCCTCGGTACGGTCCCTTCGGAGGAAGGCTCTCCTCGTGAGCGAATCAGCACGTGCGCGTACCCGGCGGCCGGACGACGCGCCGGGCGCCACCACTTCGGCAGTGCCCGAGGCGGCGTCCTTCGACGGGCTGGGACTGCCGGCCGAGATCCTGCGGGTGCTCCGCGAGCAGGGTGTGACGGTGCCCTTCCCCATCCAGGCGGCGGCGCTGCCGCACGCGCTCGCGGGACGGGACGTCCTCGGCCGGGGCCGCACCGGATCGGGCAAGACGCTCGCCTTCGGCCTGGGGATGCTCGCCCGTACGGCCGGGCGGCGCGCCCAGCCGAAGGAGCCGCTCGCGCTCGTCCTGGTGCCCACCAGGGAGCTGGCGCAGCAGGTCGGCGAGGCGCTCACCCCGTACGCCGAGGCGCTGCGGCTGCGGCTCGCGACCGTGGTGGGCGGAGTGTCCGTCGGACGGCAGGCCGCCGTGCTGCGGGACGGCGCGGAGATCGTCGTCGCCACGCCCGGCCGGCTGCACGACCTCGTCGAGCGCGGGAGCTGCCGACTGGGACGGGTGCGGATCGTGGTCCTGGACGAGGCCGACCAGATGTGCGACATGGGGTTCCTGCCGCAGGTCACCGAGATCCTGGACCAGGTGCGTGCCGACGGGCAGCGGATGCTGTTCTCCGCCACCCTCGACCGCGACGTCGACCAGCTGGTCCGGGACTACCTGCGTGACCCCGCCGTGCACTCCGTGGACCCCTCGTCCGGCGCGGTCTCCGCCCTCGACCACCACGTCCTCGTCGTGCATGGCCCGGACCGGTACGCCGTGACCACGGAGATCGCCGCCCGGGACGGCCGCGTCCTGCTGTTCCTGGACACCAAGCACGGCGTCGACCAGCTCACCCGGCACCTGCGGGCCGGCGGGGTGGCCGCCGCCGCGCTGCACAGCGGCAAGTCCCAGCCGCAGCGCACCCGCACCCTGGCCCAGTTCAAGGAAGGGCAGGTCACCGCGCTGGTGGCGACGAACGTCGCCGCCCGCGGCCTGCACGTCGACGACCTCGACCTCGTGGTCAACGTCGACCCGGCCACCGATCCGAAGGACTATCTGCACCGCGCGGGCCGCACGGCCCGGGCCGGCCGCTCCGGCACCGTCGTGACCCTCGTCCTGTCGGGACAGCGCCGCGAGACGAGCCAGGTCCTGGCGGACGCCGGCGTCACCCCCCAGGTCACCAAAGTGCGCTCCGGTGAGGCGGAACTGAGCCGGATCACCGGCGCCAAGGCCCCCTCCGGCAAGCCCCTCGACGGCGGGCCGGCCGCACCGCGCCCCAAGAACCACAACGCCCCCTTCCGCGGCCTCGGCAGCACCAAGGCCGCGAAGGGCGGCTCCGGCGGCAGGCCGTCCCGCAGGACCAGCGAGGCCCGCAAGCTCGCGGAGGC